>JBBSST010000037.1:0-29849 GCA_038241735.1 Lysobacterales bacterium | reverse complement strand
GGCTGCGGCGAACGCCCTGCCCTCCAGAAGCGTAGGCACCACCAACGACCCATCCTCTGCCGTCGTAATGCGGAAGCTGCGCTGCAGCTTGTCGTCGTCGGCAACCCGCAGAAGGTTGCGCTCCATCATCTCTACCGGGGCGTCGGGTACGAGGCTGCGTACCGTATCCTTCCAGCTCGCCAAGCCCGGGGTGTCGTAGTGGTTCTCGGAAAGGAAATAGCGTTTTAGGAACGGATATCCTTCACGGATCAGGTCGAAGTGACGGCGCGTGTAGATGGGATGGAATGGGTAAAGGAAATCGATGAAGGTATCGAACTTGAACTGCTTGCCGATCAGGTAATGGGTGAAGCCAATTTCGTATTTCTGGATGATCCGCAGCTTCGACTTCTGCACCTGCACCGCATCAAGTTGCCTTTGGTAACCCACGTCGCGTATTACCGGTTGGCGGTACACCAGAAAGTACGATCCCACATGGAAGTCATAGAGGTAATCTTCTTCGTAGCGATCAACAAGATGCGCCCTTACCTCATCCATCGGGATGGGTTGCGAAAATTGATTTGACTCGTTTGACCGCGTACATGCCAGGCCTTTAGTTGCCTGCATGCCCCACCAGTCGCAAGCCTTGCGATCCATCTTCGCGAAGACGGGTCCAAGGCCGGTGAGCAGATAGCTGCTGTCGTTGGCCAGGATTAGTTCATCGTACTGCTCTATGACACTCCAACCTACGTGGGCCTTGGCCAGCGCCGACCACGAGCCGAAGTCATACGCGCCGTGGCGATAGGCCCAGCATTGCACGGTGTATGGACGCAGCTTGTCGAGCTCGCCATCGCGCATGGCACAGTCGGCCAGGTAATAGATATCCGCGAAGCGACTGAGTTCTTGCAGGAATGCGACGACATAATCATCGACGACACCACTCGGATCGTAACCGGCAAAAAGACAAATGCGGCGTATCTTGGCGCTTGGCCCATAAGCGTGGCCAGCGCCCGGAGCGTATGGTTCCGGCTGCCCAGAATGACCGGCATACTGGCCGACCTGGACGTAATGCACGAAGGGATTGATGGATTCACGTGTCGGGTCAAGGTAGGTCACCCAATACCACCAGACGTCGAAGCCGAGGCAAGGCTTGCGCAGCTCGCGCCAGCCGTGCTTGCAGAAATGCTGCAGCGGATCAATGCCGCTGGTGGCTACATCGGGGTTGTTATCCAGGTAGTAATCCGCATCGAACAACCCGCTTGCGATGAGCAAGTCGACGTCTGCCTGCAACTGCGCGGCCTCGGTGTCTAGAGGGTCTACTGCATGATAACTTCCGTTGACTGTCATTTCAGCCTAGGGTTTGCAGGTGGTGAACGAGCGGATTGCAGCCGCCTTGTTCGATCTCCGGATGTCGAGCGACATAATCGCGTGTACTGAAACCAGGACCAGGATCGCGAAGTTCCCGTGCCCCCGAATACAGGTAATGGGCTGCCGGGTTGATGCCAGCCAGGGCTACATCGGAATGCTGCTGCAAATACCATGCCGGCTGGAACAGTGGAGATGCCTCGATCAAGCGTATTTGCTCGTCTTCGGCGAGGCCGGTCGGAGAGCGTCGGCTGCCGAAGAGCTTTCGCAACCATGGCCAACGCGAGCCGATGAAGCGACGCAGGCGAATCGGTGTTGCCGGTTCGCGCTCTTCCCAGAATGCATCGGACAGATGATTAGCCAACGCTTGTGCAAGGTATGCGGCGGTGGCAGTGGCCATAATACTTTCCGTACGCAACTGGCTGCATTCTTCCTGCAATGGCTCTTCCTGGCCCCTCACTTGCGCCAGTTCTCGCTGGCATAGCAGAAGCGCCTCGGAGACCTTGAGGGCTTCGCGTTTCGCCATATCCAAGGATTGTTGCACTTGTTTCTCCTGTCGTTCGCACTGCGTGTCGAGGGGCTGCGGTGCTGAGTCCGCGTCTGGGCCGGCAGCTATTCGCATTTCGCGGCTTATCCCCTGATGGACTCGAGGACCTTCTGCGCCAAGCGCAAAGGCCGTCCCGAGACTAGTGTCACCGAGAATCCCTTCTTGCCCAGCTCCACGAGGCTGGTCACCCCGGGAGATGCCAGTTCGATCGTGTAACCCAGCTTCGCGTGGGGCAATTGCAGGTGGCGTTGGACATCCTTGCGTTCCTGTATGTCGCCCAAGTCGACAAACGTCCGTTCTGCGCCGATACCCACGACCAACTGCGCCGGCGCATTGCCATCTGCCCCGATCGCCCAGCCACGCAAACTCACGCGATCCTGGCGCACATGCACTTCGTCCACGAACCCGGCCAAGGCTGGAGGCGGCAAGCCATTTGCGCTCGACAGCGGCGCCACGCCCTGATCAGACAAGCTGCGATTGAATGCTTCCGCCTTCTCGCTGAGTGAATCTTCGCGCATCTGCGCCGGTGCGACGCGCTCCCAGCGCAATGTCACGGGCATGTAGCCCGCATCAGCCAGTTGTCTTTCAACCTCGGCGTGGTATTTAAGCGGCACGAACCCATCAAGGGCGAAGTCCCCGGGACCGGCCTGCGCGACGCATGCACGTACGAAGTCCGCGCCCGCCTTCTTGCTAAAAATGCCTTGGACAGTTTCATCGATTGTGAACGGGGAATAGTTGCTGTCCACAAGACCCTGCAGCTGCCGTGAAACCTCCAACTCTTTCCTGGCGATGCGCTGGATGAGAGCATCCCCGGAGACGATCGGAACGTTTGCCGGCGGGAACAGACGTGAAGCCACGCTGCTCTTCCCATACGCCGGCGGCTGCATCAACAAATAGGCCACCGGCCGACGGTGCGATACATGGATGACATGACGCGCCACCGGATCTCCGTCCTGGTCGACGCTGGTGCCCATCCATTTCCAGGCGTAGTCGACCAGCGTCTGCTTGAGTTGCGCCATGGTCGGGAAATATCGCTCGTCGATACCGCGCTTGACCTTGACCCATTCGGCCTTGGCCGACGACTCGATGCCGAGCTCGAGAATCAACACGCCATTTGGCGTCAGCTTGTCCACCAGCCGCTTGATCAGCGCAGGTTGGTCGTCAGCGTAGTGCAGGGCCGAGGCCAACAGGATCACGTCAAACCCGCCCCCGGGCAGATCGTCCCAGGTGCGTGCATGGAATTCGCAATCCGGAAAGCGCGTCTGCGCGCGGTAGATAAACTCGGGCGAATGGTCGATGCCTACCGCGCGCGTAGCGCCCATGAATTTCGCAAAGCCACAGAAGTAGCCTTCATTGCAGCCGACGTCCAGGAAACTTTTTTCTTCGAGCAAAGGCAGGCGCAATGCCTTGAGCTTGTCCGACGTACGCGAATCGCCGGCAGTATCGGGGAAGGATTGGTATTGGGCCATATGGTGTCAGTCTGGAAATGCCGAAGTATCAGGAAATTAATATCGCTCAAGCATCCCCGCGCACGATCGCTGTGACTGCCGGCGCCACTCGCAACGGAGTATGCGCATTCTGGCCGTCTGATCCACCCAGGATGCGCAGCTCCGCGCCAAGATTCGACAAGGTGGTCAGCTGGGGTACGACGAAGCTCGCGGAAAATCCGCAGTTCTGGTCGCGGAGTCCGAAATGACGCGCTACGTCGGGTCGCTTATCGCGTTTGATCTGTGTCGACATGTAGCGTAAGCCCGCGACTTCCAGCACCAATCCATGCACAGCCGATCCATTGGTGCTTGTGATCCAGCCTTGCAACTGGACCATTCCATCATCGAGAGAGATTTTTTCGGCGCAGCCATACACCAACGGGCTGGCCAAGTCGGCTGCATCCGGCAATCCCGTCGTTGTCGTGGAGCGCAGCAATGCCATCAGGTCGTGGTAGTGCTCCAATGCCGGGATGATGTCGCCGGTATATACCAGACGCCCTTGTTCCAGCACGATGCCCTTGTTGCAGATCGCGCGAAGTAACCCAACGCTGTGGCTGGCAATGACCACGATCTTGCTGCCACTCATATGGCCCTTCATGCGGTCTGTTGCCTTGGCCATGAAATCCGAGTCGCCCGCGCCGACCCATTCATCCATCAGGATGATGTCGTGGCGGACACTCGTGGAAATCGCGAAACCAAGCCGCATCTTCTGGCCGGAGGAAAGCGTGCGCAAACGGTGGCTTGCTTTTTCCTGCAGGCCAGCGAACTCCAGGATCGATTCAATCTTGTCGCTCATGTCCGAGGCCTTCAGCCCCATCGCGGTACCGCGCAGGAAGATATTCTCACGCACAGTCGCTTCGCTGTTGAAGCCAAGCGACATGTTGAGCAATGCCTGACAGCTGCCGTTTACGTACATTTCCCCGGAGCTCATCGGGTACACGCCGTTGAGCACCCGCAGCAGCGTCGACTTGCCAGCACCGTTGCGTCCGAGGATTGCAACGCGGTCGCCTTCTCGAGCCTCGAAACTGATCTCGTCGAGCAGGGAAACATGCACCCGGCGCGGCGGATCGAAAGCGGCGCCGAGCAACATCGCTGCCCAATTGCGCGCGCGTCGCTCGGGCTGCACGTAAAGCGGTATTGAAAGCGAGACGCGGTCGAGTTTGATAATGGCGCTCATGGCATCGTCATATCCAAAGCGGCACGTAACGTGCATAGCGACGATAGGTCAGGATCGCGAGGATCCAGCCGCCGATGGTCATCACCGTCATGTACAAGGGCGTGGACGGGTCGATTGCTTGCCCGAGAATCGGCGCCCGTACCAATTCGACCATGTGATAGAACGGATTGAAACGCATCAACGTCCCGCGAAGACTGCCTGGCGGCATGGTGTCTGCATTCCAGATGATCGGCGTCAAGAGGAACGCGAACATGAAAACATTTCCAACCAGGTGCCTCATGTCGGGGAAGCGCGCACCCACCAAGGCGAATACGACACCGATCCACACTGCATTGAGAATGACGACGGACATCGAGAACAAGCCGAAAAGCAATCCAATCCAATGCGGGTCGGGATAGATTGCCAGCGCCACGGCCGCTACCGGCAACGACACGATGAAATGGAACATCGCAGTCGCAATCACGCGCAGCACGAAATCGGTCAGCCGCACATGGCCATCGAGAATGAAAGCTGCCGAACCTGCGAAAGCACCCGTGGACTCGGTGATCGCACTACTGATGACGCGGAATACCAGGTAACCGATCGCGACATAAGCCACGAATCCAGCCATCGGCATGTTCATCATGCTGGCGAAAAAGCCACCCATGCCAAACACGTAGACGATCGCTGGCGACATCAGCCAGAAGATGCCCAGCCGCGATTGGCGATTACGGACCACGATGTCGAGCCAACTTGACAGTGCCCAGAACTCGGGCTTGCGGAGACTCCCGGACATATCACGCAACAGCGAATGCATCGCCCCACGCCCTTCCGGCGCCTGCAATACCGAAACAGCTCTCGATGTCGACTCACTCACGACAGCGCAGCATCCAGGTCCGCACGCAAATCCGCCACCGCTTCAACCCCGACGCTCAAACGCACCAGGTTGTCGCTGATCCCGAGGCGCGCGCGGTTCTCCGGCGGTACCGAGGCGTGTGTCATCACCGCGGGGTGGTTCATCAGGCTTTCAACGCCGCCCAGCGATTCGGCAAGGGTGAACAGGCTGCTGCGTTCGCAGAAACGTTTGGCGCCTTCGAAGCCGCCCTTCACGCACACCGAGAGCATGCCGCCGAAACCATCCATCTGCCGCGCCGCCAGCGCGTGGTGCGGGTGCGACTTCAGCCCGGGATAGATCACTTTCTCGATCGCGGGATGGGTTTCCAGGAATTCCGCAAGCGCCATCGCATTCTCGCAATGCGCCTTCATGCGCAGGTGCAGGGTCTTCAGGCCGCGCAGCGCGAGGAAGCTGTCGAACGGCCCCTGTACGGCGCCGATCGAGTTCTGCAGGAAGGCGAGCTGTTCGCCGAGATCGGCGTCATCGCCGACCACCAGCATGCCGCCGACCATGTCGGAATGGCCATTGAGATACTTGGTCGCCGAGTGCATGACGATGTCGGCGCCGTGTTCCAGCGGGCGCTGCAGCGCTGGCGACGCGAAGGTGTTGTCGACCACCACCAGCACGCCGTGCTTTTTGGCGATGGCGGAAATGGCCTGGATGTCGACGATCTTGAGCATCGGATTGGTTGGGGTTTCCACCCACACCAGCTTGGTCTTCGCGGTGATCGCAGCCTCGAACGCGGCTGGGTCCGTGAGATCCACGAAGCTGAAATCCAGTCCGGCGCTGCGCCGGCGTACGCGCTCGAACAAGCGGTACGTGCCGCCGTAGAGGTCGTCCATGGCGATGACGTGGTCGCCGCTGTCCAGCAACTCGAGCAGGGTCGAGGTTGCCGCCATGCCCGAGGCGAACGCGAAGCCGCGGCTGCCGCTTTCCAGCGCGGCCACGCAGCGTTCGTAGGCAAAGCGGGTCGGGTTGTGGGTGCGCGAATACTCGAAGCCCTGGTGCACGCCCGGACTGGACTGGGCGTAGGTCGAGGTGGCATAGATGGGCGTCATCACCGCGCCGGTGCTGGGATCGGGCGACTGCCCTGCGTGGATGGCCTTGGTGCCCAGCTGCCAGTGCTTGGCACCGGCGGGCTTGGCACCAGCGGGTTTGGCACCGGCGGGTTCAACGCTGGCTGGCTTAACGCTGGCGAGTTCCGCGCCAGCCTGGGTCGCGCCCTGATCCTTGTTCATGGCTGTTGTTCTCGTCAAATCCGACCGCGAATTCTACCATCGGGCTGGTCAGCCGCCCTGTCTCATTGAACGCGCCGACGCAGGTAGTTCAGCAAGTCGATGCGGGTGATCAGGCCAAGGAATCGCTCGTTATCGACGACGATCGCGACATGGCCACGGTCGAATACCGGCAACAGCGATTCCACTGAAGATTTCACATCCATGAAATCGAGTTTGCTGACCATCGCGGTCGCCACCGAATCGCGGAACCGCGCCTCGTCCCCATAGACATGCAGCAACACGTCGCTCTCATCGAGGATGCCGACGATGCTGTCGCCGTCCATCACCGGCAGCTGCGAGATCTCGTACAGCTTCATGCGCTGGTAGGCGGTCACCAGCAGGTCGTTGGGACCGACCACGACGGTGTCGCGCTGCGAATACGGGCGCAGGATCAGGTCGCGCAGGTCGCCGGTGGGCTGGCGCTCAAGGAAACCGTTGTCGAGCATCCAATAGTCGTTGTAGAGCTTGGACAGGTATTTGTTGCCGGTGTCGCAGACAAACACCAGCACTTTCTTCGGGGTGGTTTGTTCACGGCAATACTTCAGCGCCGCCGCCAGCAAGGTGCCGGTCGAGGAGCCGCCAAGGATGCCTTCGGCCTGCAGCAGCTCACGCGCAACCAGGAAACTCTCCTTGTCGCTGATCGCATAGGCCTTTTCCACCCGCGAAAAGTCGGCGATCGACGGCAGGAAATCCTCGCCGATGCCCTCCACCATCCAGCTCGCCGATTTCTCGCTGAGCGTGCCCTCGTTGATGTATTCGGACAGGATCGATCCCACCGGATCGGCGAGGATCATTTCAACGTCCGGCGCGTGCCGGGCAAAGCAACGCGACAGGCCGGTCATGGTGCCGGAGCTGCCGCAGCCAAACACGATCGCGTCAAGTCCGCCGACTTCGGCCATCTGCCGCAGGATCTCCGGGCCGGTGCCGTGTTCGTGCGCGGCCGGGTTGTCGGGATTGCCGAACTGGTTGATGAAGTAGGCGCCGGGGGTTTCGCCGGCAATGCGTTCGGCCAGGTCCTGGTAGTAATCCGGATGGCCCTTGGCCACGTCGGAGCGCGTCAATACCACTTCGGCGCCCATCGCCTTGAGGTTGAAGATCTTCTCGCGGCTCATTTTGTCCGGGACCACCAGGATCAGCCGGTAACCCTTCTGCTGCGCCACCAATGCCAGGCCGATGCCGGTGTTGCCGGCGGTGCCTTCGACCAGGGTGTCGCCCGGCTTGATGTCGCCGCGCTTTTCCGCCGCATCGATCATGCTCAGGCCGATACGGTCCTTGATCGACCCACCGGGGTTCTGGTTTTCAAGCTTGAAATACAGTTCGCAAACGCCGGCATCCAGGCGCTGCGCCTTGACGATCGGGGTATCGGCGATCAGTTCGAGGACGGAAGAGTGGATCGGCATGCTGGCCTGCGCTCGCGGAAAAGACACAGAGCGTGATTATCGCATCGCCGCGTCTGTGCCAACACATCGGCATGCGGGCGACGACGACCGACGAGGAGGTCGCCGTCGCCCGCAGCCTGGGACACATCAGGCCCGGGCGGGCATCAGTTGCGAATCGTCTCGAACAGCCGCGACAGGCGATCCTTGGCGACCAGTTTCTCGCGTTTCATTTGCGTCAACGTGACATCGTCCATCGGCAGTACGCCGAGCTCGGCATCAAGGACTTTCTTGTCCAGTTCCTTGTGGTGGTAGTAAAGCTGGCGGAACTCGGGATTGGCCTTGAACAGCTGGTCGAGTTCGGTCTGGGGTTGCCCTTCAAACATGGAAGCCTCCTTCGGCACACATACGAACGCCCCGGCCGGTGGGCACGGGGCGTTCTGGGATCGTCGAATCGCGGATGGCGCGGGCATCGCTCAATGGGTCGTCCGCGCGGAGATCACTTCCGGCGGCGCGTTCCCGAGATCTGTGCAACTGCGTCATTCATCCTGGCTCGTCAACCAAACGATCCTGATCGACCGCTTGGTTACCTGACCCTACTCCTCCCCTACAGGGCCGGCAAGCCTGCCTCGCCAAAGGTCGACCTGATGCGGCCCATGACGCGCCATGCCTGTCATTCCGGGTCGGTTCTGCGCCAAGTGGCCTTGGCGTGCAACTTTACAACTTATTGAATAATAACAAAATTTTTCCAAAAAAATGACGTCCTGATGAGTTTCAGGGCTTCTTGGTCCCGGGCTTGGTCGGCGTCGGCGCGGGGGGGTTGCCGCCCATCAACTCGGCCTCGCGGCGGGCCAGCTCCGCCTCGCGCTGGCGTGCCGCCTTGAGCTTCGCAGACTGGGCGCCGGCGACGCCATCGAGCGCGGTTTCTGCGTCCTGGCGTGCGCTGGCATCCAGGTCGGCCTGCTCGCGCAGCCGCGCGGTTTCCTCGGCCTGGATCTGCGCCTGGATGCGCAGTCGTTCGGCTTCCTGGCGTGCGCGCGCCGCATCTTGACGGCTGGCCTCGACCAGCCATTGGCTACGCTCGCGTTCGAGCGTGTCGATCTGGCCACGGATCACCGCCGTGCGCGCGGCAATCTCGGCAATCTCGACCCGCTGCTCGGCGATTTGCAGGCTGGACGCGCGTTGCGAACTGCGCGTCGCGGCCAGCGTGTCCAGCGCCTGTCGCGCCTGCAGGCGCTCGTATGCGGCCATCGGGCCGGTGGACGGATCGGCGTCCAGGGCGACCAGGCGCTGGGTCAGTCGCAGCACGTCGGGGTTGTCGGCCGCTGGCGTGCGCGGGGCTGCCAGCAACAGCGCGGCCAATGCAGCGGCTGCAAACATCCGCTGAATGCTCATTGTCCATCCTCCACGCCCAGGCGCTTCTTCAGCTCGGTGATTTCACTGCGGCGCTGCGCCAGTTCGGCATTGGCCACCACTTCAACGCTGCGCGCACGCGCCAAATCTGCGCTCGCCGCAGCCTGCAGTGCCAGTGCACGCGCATCGGGCTCGCGCCCGTTGGCCATGGCGGCCTGCGCCTGTCCAAGCGTGGTGCGCGCCTGCGCGAAGACATCCGGCGCGTACTGGTTGGCATCGGCATCGTCGGCGCGGGTCACGGCCTGTTGCGCCGCGGCCAGCTCGGCCGTGGGTGGCGGCAGGCTGGCGCAAGCTGTGAGCGCCAGCACGACTCCGAATACCGGGGCCTGCAGGGCCGATCTGATTTGTGCGAAGCTTGTAGGCATTGGGGGGTCGCGCTCCCGTGGGGTCGCGACCATTGTCATCAGCATTCCGCGGAATCGCAACGATTCCACGTTGGTCGTGGGGATTCACGCATGGATATCGGCTATTTCCTGAAGCTGATGATGGAAAAGAATGCGTCCGACATGTTCCTGACCACCGGTGCGCCGGTGTACATCAAGGTCGAAGGCAAGCTGTATCCGCTCGGCAACACCGGCCTGCCCACCGGCATGGTCAAGAAAATTGCCTACTCGTTGATGGACGAGGGCCAGGTGCCGCAGTTCGAGCGCGACCTGGAACTGAACATGGCGCTGTCGCTGCAGGATTCCGGGCGCTTCCGCGTCAACGTGTTCAAGCAGCGCGGCGAAGTGGGCATGGTGATCCGGGCGATCCGCAGCACCATTCCCAGCATCGAGGAACTGCAGCTGCCGCAGGTGCTCAAGGAAATCATCATGGCCCCGCGCGGGCTTGTGCTGATCGTCGGTTCCACTGGCTCGGGCAAATCGACCACGCTGGCGTCGATGATCGACTACCGCAACAGCATTGCGGCAGGCCACATCCTCACCATCGAGGATCCGATCGAATACCTGCACCGGCACAAGAAATCCATCGTCAACCAGCGCGAGGTCGGGCTCGACACGCACGCGTTCCACAACGCACTGAAAAACGCGATGCGCGAGGCGCCGGACGTGATCCTGATCGGCGAGATCCTCGACGCCACCACGATGGAAGCGGCGATTGCCTTCGCCGAGACCGGTCACATCTGCCTGGCCACGCTGCACTCCAACAACGCCGACCAGACCATCGAGCGCATCCTCAACTTCTTCCCCGAGGCCGCGCACAAGAACGTGCTGATGAACCTGGCGCTCAACCTGCGCTCGGTGGTGTCGCAACGGTTGGTGGTCGGCACCGATGGCCGCCGCATGCCGGCGACCGAAGTGTTGATCAACACCCCGGTGATCCGCGACCTGCTGCGTCGCGGCCATGTGCACGAGATCAAGCAGGCGATGGAAGAATCGCTGGAAGACGGCATGGAGTCGTTCGACCAATGCCTGTTCCGGCTATGCAAGGAAGGCAGGATTTCGCGCGAATCGGCGCTGCACGCAGCCGACTCACGCGACGGCCTGGCCCTGAAATTCCGCTTCTCCGAGGGCGGCAGCGGCGAACACGACCCCTACGCGGATGTGTTCGACGGGGCCGATGCTGCGGAAAGGTAGCGTCGCTACGCCCGCTTACGTCTTTGGTGCGTCGGGCTGGCGCTCCGGGCGCGCGGCGTCGAATGCCGGCAATGCCAGGCAGGATTGTTCGATGCGCACGATGGTCGGGTACGGCGTCAGGTCGATGCCGAAGCGGCGCGCGTTGTAGACCTGCGGGATCAGGCTGCAATCGGCAATCGTCGGCATGTGTCCGTCGCAGAATTCGCCGGTCGAGGGATGGTTGCCCAGCAAGGCCTCGAACGCGGTGAAGCCCTCGGTGATCCAGTGCTTCACCCAGACGTCGCGCTCGGGTTGCGGCACGCCCCAATCGTGTTCGAAATACTGCAGCACCCGCAGGTTGTTGAGCGGGTGGATATCGCAGGCCACCACCTGCGCCAGCGCGCGCACGCGGTGGCGGTCACGCGCGGTGGCCGGCAACAGCGGTGGCTGCGGCCACATTTCATCCAGGTATTCAAGGATCGCCAGCGACTGCCGCAACATGCGCTGGCCATGCTGCAGCACTGGCACCAACCGCTGCGGATTGGTCTGGTCAAATTCGGGGCGATGCTGGTCGCCGCCGTCGCGGACCAGGTGCACCGGCACGATGTCGTAAGGCAGGCCCTTGAGGTTGAGCCCGATGCGCACGCGGTACGCGGCGCTTGAGCGCCAGTAGGAGTGCAGGCACAGCTGATCCGTCGTCATCACCCCACGTCCCCCAGTGCGGCACACCCGTGCGCAGCATCCTCAACATTAGCCTGCATCGCGCGCAGCCGCTGCACCGCTCGTCGCAGCCGGCATCGCGCCGGGCAGGTTCAGCCCGGTCAAGCCGCCGGCTGGCGTTCGATGCGCTGCTCGATCGCACCGAAGATCGAATCGCCATCGGCATCCAGCATCTCGATCCGCACCGTATCGCCAAAGGACATGAAGGGCGTCACCGGCTTGCCCTGTTCCAGGGTCTCGACGGTGCGCTTCTCGGCAAAGCACGACGCCCCCTTGGCGGTGTCCTCGTTGGCGATGGTGCCGGAACCGACGATGGTGCCGGCCGACAACGGCCGCGTCTTGGCCACGTGCGCGACCAGCTGCGAGAAATCGAACTGCATGTCGACGCCTGCCTCCGGCGCGCCGAACCATTCGCCGTTGACGTGGGTGAGCATCGCCAGGTGCAGCTTGTTGCCGCGCCACGCCTCGCCGAGCTCGTCGGGGGTTACAAATACCGGCGACAGCGCCGAGCGCGGCTTGGATTGCAGGAAGCCGAATCCCTTGGCCAACTCGCCCGGGATCAGGTTGCGCAGCGAGACATCGTTGACCAGCCCGATCAGCTGGATGTGGTCGGCGGCTTGCGCCGGTGTGACTGCCATCGGCACGTCATCGGTGACCACCACGATCTCGGCGTCCAGATCGATCCCGTAGCCTTCGTCGACCACCTTGACCGCATCGCGCGGACCCAGGAAGCCGGCGCTGGTGGCCTGATACATCAGCGGGTCGGTGTAGAAACTTTGCGGCACCTCGGCGCCACGCGCACGACGCACGCGTTCGACATGCGGCAGGTAGGCGCTGCCATCGACGAATTCATAGGCGCGCGGCAACGGCGCGGCCAGTTGCATCATGTCGACATCGAACACGCCATCGGCGCTGCCATCGTTGAGTGCATCGGACAATGCGACCAGTCGCGGCGCGAGGTTCGACCAGTCTTCGAGCGCTTGTTGCAGGGTCGTAGCGATACCGGTGGCGCGCACCGCCTTGGCCAGGTCACGCGACACCACGACCAGCGTGCCATCGCGGCCGCCTTCCTTCAGGGAACCCAGTTTCATCACAACTCCGCAGATGGGGATGGACCAACCGTTTCAATTGTAACTTCCGTTGCCGGACGAAAAGCAGCCTGGCGGCGAATGACGCGGACAGGGCAACCGAGCGCAAGCCCCTCGTGCAGACAGGTGATTTGAAATTTTTGCCGGTCGTTTTTGCTCCGCACTTATCCGCATCGGCCGTGGCCAGGGCTTTGATTCAATCGTCGCCCTGGAACCCGCCGCTGCGCCACGTCAACACCAGTGTGTCGCGGTGGCCGCAGCCATTGTCCGGCTGGATCGGCGTGGATTCGTGGATCACACGGGCGTCGTCGAGCAGCAGCAGCGACCAGGGTTCGTCAAGCGTGAAACGCTGGCCATTGGGCCCCTTGGCATCGAATACGCGGGTTTCGCCGCCGTGGATGGCGACCCGATCCACCAGCAGCACTGCGACGAAATCCACGCCATCGCGATGCGCGCCTTCCGGCGTCGGTCGGCCGATGCCATCGCTGGCGTCGATGCGGAACTGGTGCGCCTCGACATACCACGGGTGCGCGGGCTTGAGTTGCGAGCATTGCGCGGTCAACGCCAACAGCAGCCGCGACCAGGCTGGAGCGGCCACGATGGCGTCATCGATCGGTTCGAACCAGCGGCGCAGCCCGCCGTGCAGGGCGTTGTAGTCCAGCGATTGCCAATGCGCACGATGCGGCGCGCGCACGATGCAGTCTTCGTCGACCACGAAGCAGGCATGGCGCCGTTTGCGATAATTGCCGCCATCGCGCAAATAATGATCGGGCTGGAGATGGTTCCAGCTGTCCTTCAAGACATCCAGGGCGCCCGGCCCATCGCCGCACAGCGCGGCCACGGCATCGGGCATCAACACGGCATAACCGCGTTCGCGCATGGCCGGCAACAGCGCCTCGCCGGGCGTGAAGGGGGCGGAGAACGTGGTGACCATGCGCTGGACTCGTGGTTGCGGGGACGCGCGGGCTCGCATTGTAAATGCAGCGCACAAACCACGTCCTGATTGGCGGCGTGTTCCAAGGGCGCAGTGAGGGCGCGGCGCGGGCCCGGCGCTGAAGCTGCCGTCATCGAACCTGCTTGCACGAAGGACCGGGAGTGTTCGCATCCGCGCTTCGCGCACCTTCTTACGCTTGCGTGGGGGCACCATTAAACCGCGGCTGAAACCCCACGTTGCCAGGCATCGTGCGCGATGGCTTGCCGCGATCCGTGGCGGCTTGCTTGCTCCAACTTGCAGCGTTGCTGTTCCAGAAGCGGATAGTCCGCATGACGCGCCCACGGGCGTAAACCCGAAAACGCGAAAACCCGCGCGAGGCGGGTTTCCGGTGTTGCTGGTGCGAGGCCAACTTCGATGTCGGCCGATTGGTCCGCACGTTCGACTGATATGGCAGCCCCGGAAGGATTCGAACCTCCGAATGCCTGAGTCAGAGTCAGGTGCCTTACCGCTTGGCGACGGGGCTGCAGAAGCTGGAAAACCTGGTACTGGCGCGATTGTAGCGCCAGTACCGTGACGCCTGGAGAATCAGCGCTTGGAGAACTGCGTGGCGCGACGCGCCTTGTGCAGGCCAACCTTCTTGCGCTCGACTTCGCGTGCATCGCGGGTCATGAAACCCGCCTTGCGCAGCTCGATCTTCAAGGTTTCGTCGTACTCGACCAGTGCGCGGGCGATGCCCAGGCGGATCGCGCCGGCCTGGCCGGTGGTGCCGCCGCCGCTGGTCGTGACCTTGAAATCGAAGCTTTCGCTGTTGTTGGTGAGCACCAGCGGCTGGCGCACGATCATGCGTGCGGTCTCGCGGCCGAAGAACTCATCCAGCGGACGGTCGTTGACGGTGATGTTGCCGCTGCCCTTGCGCATGAACACGCGTGCGGTCGAGGACTTGCGGCGGCCGGTGCCGTAATTTTGCGTGATTGCCATCATGTCTACCTTAGATGTCCAGCACTTGTGGCTGCTGGGCGGTGTGCGGATGTTCGGAACCCTTATAGACCTTGAGCTTCTTGTACATGGCGCGGCCGAGCGTGTTTTTCGGCAGCATGCCCTTGACGGCGTGCTCGATGACGCGCTCGGGATGGCGATCAAGCGCCTGGCCGAGGGATTCGCTCTTGAGGTTGCCGATGTAACCGGTAAACCGGTAGTACATCTTGTCGGTCAACTTCTTGCCGGTGACGTGGATCTTCTCGGCGTTGATCACGACCAGATAATCGCCGGTGTCGACGTGCGGGGTGTAGACGGGCTTGTGCTTGCCGCGCAGGCGGCGGGCGAGCTCTGTGCACAGCCGGCCCAGGGTCTTGCCGGTGGCGTCGACGACGTACCAGTCACGCTGGACGGTCTCGGACTTGGCGCTGAATGTTTTCATGACGAAACTCTGGGTTCTCGGTCTGTGGTCGGGCTGATTCCGGCAGGAGATTCTGCGGAATTTTGCCTCGCGATGTGAATTGTGGGACGAAAGAGGCGCAATGTTACCGGCCCGACCCGGCCGCCGCAAGTCCATGGGTGCCTGGGGGGTCTGCGGCCGCGAGACCGGTGGCACATCCTGCGGGCACGGGCGAACATGGGGGGCTGGCTACCTCCGCCAGACCCCTGCCTGCCGTGCAGTCACCAGGATCCGCCCTCCATGACCACGCCACATTATCCACCTGATGATGGAACCGCCCGCCACGGCGCGGCGTTGCCATCCGCCGGATCGCCCGCCCCGATCCTTCATGGTCGGGCGCTCAAGGCTGCAGGCGCCACAAATGATGCTGCGGCACAGCGCGGCCCACTTACCCCGCTCGACCGCGTCCTGTCCGAGGCCCAGCGGGCGCTCGAGACGGTTTTCGGCAATCCGCCGGCCGCGCGCGCCAATCCCGGGGCCAGCACGGCGGATGTGGCGCTGGATGACAGCGAGCGCCGGCACGCCGCCGGGCTGATGCGCATCAATCATGTCGGCGAGGTCTGTGCCCAGGCGCTGTATGTCGGCCAGGCCGCCGTGGCCCGTGACCCGGCCACGCGCGCGCACCTGCTGGAAGCCGCACAGGAAGAAACCGACCACCTCGCCTGGTGCGCCGATCGGCTGCGCGAACTCGACAGCCGCCCCAGCCTGCTCAACCCGGTGTGGTACGCCGGCAGTTACGCCATCGGCGTGCTGGCCGGACTGCGCGGCGACGGCTGGAACCTGGGATTCGTGGTCGAAACCGAGCGCCAGGTCGAGGCCCACCTGGAAGAACACCTGCAGACCCTGCCCGAAGCCGACCTGCGCAGCCGCGCGATCCTGGGCACGATGAAGGCCGACGAGGCGCGCCACGCCGACAACGCCGAACAGGCCGGCGCGCGCATCCTGCCGCCACCGATCCCGTCGATCATGGCTGCCGCATCAAAACTCATGAAAACCGTGGCCTATCGGCTGTAGGTCGGGGTTACATCCCCGACGCGCGCTACATTTCGCTCGTGGCAAACCCTCGACGCGCGCGGGGCGGGGTGTGCTTTTCGTGAGCCGTGAGTGCAGGCGCGTCGGGATGTGATCCCGACCTGCATCACGTCGTGGACACCAGCTTCAAGCCAACCACGCCGGCGATGATCAAGGCGATGCAGCCCAGCCGCGCCGGCGAGGCGCTCTCGGAAAACAGCACGATACCCAGCGTCGCCACGCCCACCGCTCCGATGCCGGTCCAGACCGCATAGGCGGTACCGATCGGAATCGTGCGCAGCGCCTGGGTCAGCAGCCAAAGACTGATTGCCGCGGCAACGACCGTCGCCACGCTTGGCCACAGCCGCGTAAACCCCTGGGTATATTTCAGGCCGATCGCGAAGCCGATCTCGAACACGCCTGCGAGCAACAGATGGATCCAGGCCATGTCGACCTCCCTGGTCATTGGCGAAAAAAAACGGCCCGGCGTGTGCGCCGGACCGTCGTCGGTTTGCATTGTCGCAGCGGCTGGGCCGCTACGCGCGGGCCGTTCCGCGATATCTGGATCGAAGCCGTCAGCTTGGCGTCGCTGCCGGAACAGCGTTCCACCGCTGGCTTACTCGACCAGGTTGCGGCCGTGGAACAGTTCTTCGATTTCGCGCTTGAGCAGCGCCTCGATTTTCATGCGGTTCTTGAAGGACAGGTTCTTGGCTTTTTCCTCGAACAGGTACTGGTCGAGGTCGAAATCCTTCAGGTGCATCTTGGTATGGAAGATGTTTTCCTGGTAGACGTTGACGTCGAGCATCTCGTAGCGCGAGCGCACGTTCTTGGCGAGGAAATCCTGGATCGAATTGATCTTGTGGTCGATATAGTGTTTTTTGCCCTTGATGTCGCGGGTGAAGCCGCGCACCCGGTAGTCCATCACGACGATGTCCGACTCCAGGCTTTCAATCAGGTAGTTCAACGCCTTCAGCGGCGAGATCACGCCGCAGGTGGCGACATCGATATCGGCGCGGAAGGTGGCGATGCCGTGCTGCGGGTGGGTTTCCGGGTACGTGTGGACGGTGATGTGCGACTTGTCCAGGTGCGCGACCACGGCTTCGGAAATCACGCCCTGCGCGTCGGCCTTGTCGATCACCGGCTGTTCACTGATCAGGATCGTCACCGATGCGCCCTGCGGATCGTAATCCTGGCGGGCGATGTTGAGGATGTTGGCACCGATGATGTCGGCCACGTCCGTCAGGATCTGGGTCAGCCGGTCGGCGTTGTATTCCTCATCGATGTACTCGATGTAGCGCTGGCGTTCTTCTTCGGACACGGCATAGCAGACATCGTAGATGTTGAAGCTCAGTGCCTTGGTCAGGTTGTTGAAGCCTTGCAGCTTCAGGCGCGGCAGCGGTTTGACCACGGCGGTCATCTCCTTGATCGGCAGGCGAAAGGCGAATTATGCGGCATGCCGGCTGTCGCTGCGAGGAGCGCGTTTGCTGAATGAAGGCAGACGGCCTACTCTTCGTCATTCCCCCGATTCACCCTGCTATGACTCCGATGCCCGTGGCCCTGACCAACGCTTACCATCAACGCAGTACCAGCCCGCTGGTCCCCACCAGCGCAACGATCGAACGATTGCTGGCACATTGCCATCGCAGGCGCTACCCAACGCGCACCGATGTATTCCGTCCCGGCGATCCGGCCGGCACCTTGTATTACGTCATCAGCGGCTCGGTCAGCATCATCACCGAGGAAGACGATGACCGCGAGCTGGTGCTGGGTTATTTCGGCACCGGCGAGTTTGTCGGCGAAATGGGGCTGTTCATCCAGTCAGACGTGCGCGAGGTGATCCTGCGCACGCGCACGCCATGCGAGCTGGCCGAGATCAGCTACGAGCGCTTGTACCAGCTGTTCGAAGGCTCGCTGATCGGCGATGCCACGCAAATCGTCTATGCGATGGGCGCGCAGCTGTCGCGGCGATTGCTCGACACCAGCCGCAAGGCCGGACGCCTGGCGTTCCTGGACGTCACCGACCGCATCACCCGCACCCTGCACGACCTGACCCGCGAACCCGAAGCCATGAGCCATCCCGATGGCACCCAGTTGCGCGTGTCTCGCCAGGAGCTGGCACGACTGGTCGGCTGCTCACGCGAGATGGCCGGTCGTGTCCTGAAAAAACTGCAGGCCGACGGCAAGTTGCATGCCCGCGGCAAGACGGTCGTCCTGTACGGGACCCGCTAGAAGCGATGGGCTCGCATTTCGCGCTGCGCGGGCCACTGCCGCAAGCCGATTTGCGCAGCGCCTCGCTGATTGATGCCGACGACGTCGCCGCACTGCTCGGCGAACTTGGCTACCCCTGCACACTGGGCGAAGCCGCCGAACGCATCACCACGATCATCGACAACGACCGCCAGGCCCTGGTGGTCGCGCGTTGCGAAGGCGTCGTGCGCGGCCTGATCGCGCTTGATTTCATGTATTACCTGCCGCTTGGCACCACCACGTGTCGCATCACGGCGTTGGTGGTGACCGTGGATGCACAGGGCCGGGGCCTGGGCCGACAGCTGTTGCGCGAGGCCGAACACCGCGCCCGCACCGGCGGCGCCGCACGCCTGGAATTGACCAGCGGCTCGCAGCGCACCGAAGCGCACGCGTTCTACAAGGCCTGCGGCTATAGCGACGGCACGGTGCGCTTCATCAAGCGACTCGGCGACGCTTGATTCGCCTGTCGTCCGCGCAAGAGCGGGAACCCGGCGATCAGGCATTCGCGTCGTTGCGACAAGACGCCAGGAAATGGGCTCCTGATTGAACCGCCATCAGGCGGTTGAAAATCGCGGATGCGGGTTGGGAAAAATTTTCCGCCAACTGGCTACTGGCTTTCGCTTGCCGGCTCTCCCGCACGATCCTTGCAGCCCCAGTTGAGGATCGGCGTGCCTTCCGGCAAGACCCGGCGGAAGGTGGCGATGGCGCTGGATTTGGGATTCACCACGACCGGTTTGCGGGCGGCCTTGAGCAACGGCAGGTCGGCACGACTGTCGCTGTAGGCAACTGCGATCTGGTCGTAACCCGCAGCCCAGATCATCCGCATCTTGTTTT
Organism: Lysobacterales bacterium; assembly: GCA_038241735.1. GTDB lineage: Bacteria > Pseudomonadota > Gammaproteobacteria > Xanthomonadales > Xanthomonadaceae > Luteimonas. The sequence goes on along the minus strand of JBBSST010000037.1, from coordinate 10,532 downwards.
CGGCGTGGCAATGCTGTTCGGTGACGTAGCCACCCAGGAACGGCATGCCAAGGCTGCCGATCACCGGCAGGTCCTGGTGGGCGACGAAATCGAGGATCGCACGCGCCAGTTCCGGCGGCGCGCCCGTGGCGATCACGACGCGATCGCCGTCCTTGCGGTGGCGATGCAGCACCGTCAACGCGATCGGCAGCAGGCGCGCGCGGATGTCGGCGGCGTTGGCCTGCACGTAATCATCAATCATCCGATCCATGGCATCGCTGCGATGGGTCCCGAACGTGGCGATCCACAGGAACCCGGAAATGCCGCGGCGCCGGGTGGGCATCCACGCGATCATCGGCAACAGCAGCGGCGCGGCCAGCAATGCAGCCAGCCTGCGCATCGGGTGGCGCTTGATCAGCCACATCACCAGGTGGCTGCCCGAATCGCCGTCATAAAGGGTGTGGTCGAAGTCGAAGACGACCAGCGGCCGGTATGGCACCGGGGTTTCCGAAAACCCACTCATGCGGGGAAGAACAATCGCTGCAACGCGGCGCCGGGCTGCGGGTCGCGCATGAAGGTTTCGCCAACCAGGAACGCATCGATGCCGGCATCGCGCATCCGCTGCACGTCGGCAGGCATCACGATTCCACTTTCGGTGACCAGTCGGCGATCGCGCGGCACGGCGCTGCGCAGCGCCAGGGTCGTATCCAGCGACACCTCGAACGTGCGCAGGTTGCGATTGTTGATGCCCAGCAGCGGTGCGGGCACCTGCAATGCGCGCTCAAGCTGGTCGAGATCGTGCACTTCCAGCAGCACGTCCATGTCCAGCGCCATGGCCTGGTCGGCCAATTCGACCAGGCGGTCGTCGTCGAGCGCCGCCACGATCAGCAGGATGCAATCCGCGCCGAGCACGCGCGCCTCGACCACCTGGTACGGATCGATGGTGAAGTCCTTGCGCAGCACCGGCAGTGCGCATGCGGCGCGCGCCTGCTGCAGGAACGCGTCGCTGCCCTGGAAAAAATCGACATCGGTCAGCACCGACAAACAGGCTGCACCGCCCTGCTGGTAACTCCGGGCGATTTGCGCCGGATCGAAATCGATGCGGATCACACCCTTCGACGGGCTGGCTTTCTTGACCTCGGCAATCACTGCGGCATATCCGGCGGCGATCTTCGCTTCGATCGCCGCGGCAAACCCGCGCACGGGCGGCGCATCGGCGACACGCGCTGACAGCTCGCGCACGGGCATGCGCGACGAGCGCTCGGCGATCTCAACGGCCTTGCGTTGCAGGATTTCCTGCAGCACGTCGGGACGCGGGGTCGATGTCATGGTGGCGTGTCCTGTTGCATCGCGTCCGGCGGCATGGGCAGCGGCGTGCCGGGACGCCAATCATGGGCGCGCAGTGTATCGAGCAACGCCACCACTTTGGCGCGCGCATCGAGCTCATGCACCGGCAACACGATGAGGTCACCTTCGCGTGCCCAGGCCAGTGGGCGCCGCGCGGCATCGACTTCGTCAAGCTGCGTTTCGATGGCGGCATCATTCACGCCGGCCGCCAGCAGCGCGTCACGCATGATGGCGGCGATTTCGCCCGACGCGCGGCCTCGCTCGTAACCGCCAATGTCCTTGAGCACGACCAATTCCGGGCGGAACGCCGCGACCGTCGTGGCCACGGCACGCAGGCTTTCGTCCTCGCGATTGCCGGCATGGCCCAGGATGATGCCAAGCCGGCCGCTACGCTGATCGGCCGCGACCGCCTGCAGGAAGCCCTGCAGGCCATCGGGGTTGTGCGCGTAATCGAGATAGACATCCAGCGTGCCGAAACGCCAGTGCTGCAGGCGGCCGGGATTGTCGCCGTGGCCCGCGCCGAACTGCGCGAGCGTCGCCGCCATCGTTTGCGGCGCGACGCCAAGCGCCCCTGCCGCCAGCGAAGCGGCGGCGATGTTGGCGATGTTGTAACGCGCACGCCCACCCAGCGTCAGCGGCATCGCGGCGATGGCGCCAAGATCGTGCGTTTGGCGGCCCTGCGAGAGCTGCAGGCGACCATCACGCACCCCGCAGGTCGCGCCGCCGCCTGCACGATGCGCGGCGAGCAGCGGCGCGTCGAAATCAAGCGCGAACCAGCCGATCGGGCATTGCAATGGTGCCGCTTGTCGCTGCAGCACCGCGTCGTCGGCGTTGAGCACGAGCAGGCCGTCGTCATGGATGGCACGGGCGACGGTCAGCTTGACGGCGGCCAGATCGTCGAGATCGTGCACGCCGTATTCGCCAAAATGATCGGCGCTGACATTGGTCACCACGCAGGCTTGTGCATGGCACAGCGCAAGTCCCCGCCGCAACATGCCGCCGCGCGCGGTTTCCAGGATGGCCGCCTGCGCCCGCGGCTGTCGCAACGCGGTGCGCGCGCCGGTCGGGCCGGAGAAATCGCCGGACTCCAGCGCTTGGCCGTCGAAGAACACACCGTCGGTGCAGCTGTGCGCGGTATGCCAGCCTTGCGCGCGCGTCATCGCTGCCAGCAGGCGCACCGTCGTGGTCTTGCCGTTGGAACCGGTGACCAGGGCCGTGGGAATCGCATGCAATGCCGGCCAGTCAACCGACACCGCCGCGGGCAATGCATCGATCCGCCAAGCGCGGCTGCCATCGCCTGCACCGATCGAGATTTCGTCGTCGTCAGCGAGGAAGGGAAGATCATGGGCGGCAGCGGCGGCACGCAAGGCCAGCATCTTCGCATTGGCCTCGGCGGCGGCCACCGCACGCAGCGTACGCAGCGCGCCATCCGCATCCCACACCGCGGCATGCCCGGGCGCGTGGTAGCGCGGCTGCACGTTGTTTTCTCCTGCGTGCGTTGGCGCCCGCAGGAGCAGGCAAACATCCAGCGCCGACCACCACGCCCATTCGTTGACTTCGGTGGCGGTGTAAAGCTGGTCGGCGGGCGCGGCGAACGCCAGCGATGCGCCGCTGCGGTGCGGGCGGATGACGACATCGGTATCCATCCAGCCAAGCGCCTCGCGGGCCATCGCGATGTGCTCGCGCCAGCGCGCCAGCGCAGCGTCGTCGAACACCACGCCACGGCCGATTTCCAGCGCGGCGCCGGTGCCGGGAAAATAAAAATTGCAGCCGGTCAGCCGGCGCGAGTCTTCGAAAGGTTCCGGCACGGCTCAGTCGCTTTCTTCGCGCTCGAACACCAGGCCGCGCTCCTCGCGGACCACGCCTTCCATCGCCGCCAAGGCGTGCTCATCGAGCGCCGGCTCCGGCAACGGCAACTCAACTTTGGGTGCTGCCTTGGGCATGTCGCCATCGGGCTGGAACTTGGTGATCTGCTTCCACGAACGCGCCAGCGCATCGGCGAACACCAGCACCAGGTCGCCCGGCTGGCCCATGCGCAGCGCAGCATCGATGGCCAACTGCTCGTCGGGGATGATCGTGATCGCAGCATCGACAACGCCATTCGCGCGCAGCGCGGTAGCGATGATGCGGGGCACCTCGTCGCCGTCGCGGCCACGCAATGCGTCGTCGCGACGGACGATGTAATGGTCGAACTTGCCGGCTACCGCCGCCGCGATCGCCTGCAGGTCTTCATCGCGGCGATCGCCGGGACCGGCCAGCACCACGATCCGGCGGCCGGGGACATCCAGGCGCTGCGCCAGGTCGGCCATCATGCCCACCGCGTGCGCATTGTGGCCGTAATCCATCAGCACCTTGAACGGATGCTCGTTGTAGACGTTCATGCGCCCGGGCGCCTGGAAGAACGTGGTGTCGAACGTGCGCAGGCCCTGGCGGATCGCATCGATCTTCATGCCCAGCGAATACGCCATCGCAGCGGCCACCATCGCGTTGTGCACGTTGTGCAGCGCGCGGCCTTCGAGCGTGGCCGGGATCAGGTGCGTCCACATCAGCGGGATGTGGCTGCCCTTGTCGTACAGGGTGATCATGTGGCCGTTGACGCCGACCTCCAGCGCGCAGGCGCGGCCGCCGGCACGAATGTGCTCGCGGACCAGCGCATGCGACGGGTTCATCGTGACGTAGCAGATCGTCTTGGCGTCGGTGTAGGCCGACATCTTCAACACGTTGGGATCGTCGGCATTGAGCACCGCGCATTCCGTTGCCACCTCGACCACGATGCGCTTGATTTCCGCCAGCTGTTCCAGGGTGTCGATGCCCTTCAGGCCCAGGTGGTCGGAGGCCACGTTGAGGACCGCGCCAACGTCGACGTGGCGCACGCCCATGCCGGCGCGCAGCAGTCCGCCGCGCGCTGTTTCCAGCACGGCCAGGTCGATCTGCGGATCCGACAACACCATCCGCGCCGACACCGGCCCGGTCATGTCACCTTCCACGGTGCGCTGGCCGTCGATGTAGACGCCATCGGTGGTGGTCAGTCCCGGCGTGTAGCCGGCCATCTTGGCGACGTGCGCGAGCATGCGCGCGGTGGTGGTCTTGCCGTTGGTGCCCGTGATGGCGGCAATCGGCACGCGCGACGGCGAGCCCGGGGGAAACAGCATGTCGATCACCGGTCCCGCGGCATCGCGCGGCGTGCCTTCGCTGGGCGCGACATGCATGCGGAAGCCGGGCGCGGCGTTGACCTCGCAGATACCGCCGCCGATGCGCTTGTAGCTTTCGGCAATGTTGGTGGAAATGAAATCCACGCCGCCCACGTCCAGCCCGATCGCGCGCACCGCGCGCACGGCCATGTCGCGATTGTCGGGGTGGATGATGTCGGTGACATCGGTGGCGGTGCCGCCGGTGGATAAGTTGGCGGTGGAGCGCAGGTACACCACTTCGCCATCCTTGGGCACCGACTGCGCGGTGTAATCCACCCGCTCCATCATCAACTCGGCCTGGGCATCGAGTTCCAGCCGGGTCAGCACCTTTTCATGGCCGACGCCGCGCCGTGGGTCCTGGTTCACGATCTCGACCAGGGCGGCGATGCTGCGCGTGCCGTCGCCGACGACATGCCCGGGCGTGCGCCGGGTGGCGGCAATCAGCTCGCCATTGATCACCAGCAGGCGATGGTCGTCGCCGCCGACATAGGTCTCGACGATCACCGATCGCGAATGCTCGCGCGCCGCGTTGAAGGCCTCGCGGATTTCGTCGTCTTCGCGGATGTTGATGGTGATGCCGCGGCCGTGGTTGCCGTTGTACGGCTTGAGCACCACCGAGCCACCGAGCTTGCGCGCGGCTTTCAATGCATCGGTCTGGCTGTTGACCAGCTCCTGGCGTGGCACCGGCAGCCCGAGTGAGCCGAGGATCTTGTTGGTTTCTTCCTTGTCGCTGGCCAGTTCCACCGCAATGTGCGGCGTCTTGCCGGTCACCGTGGCCTGGATGCGCTGCTGGTATTTGCCGTGGCCAAACTGCACCAGCGACTGCTGGTTGAGCCGCAGCCACGGGATGTTGCGTTCTTCGGCTGCCCGCACCAGCGAGGCGGTCGACGGCCCCAGCGCGCCGCGCTGCGCGTAACGGATGAAGCCGTCGCGGGCTTCTTCCCAGTTCCAGTCGGCGGGCACGCTCTTGGGCGTGCGCAGGTCGTCGGGCAGCAGCGCGTTCAATAACGTCAGCGCGAGTTCGCCGGCGGCGATGCCCTCGTGTTTTTGCGTGTATTCGTAGACCACCGAGTACACGCCCGGGCGATCTTCGGAAATACTGCGGGTCTTGCCAAAGGTGACGTCTTCGCCGGCGACGTTCTGCAATTCCAGCGCGACGTGTTCAAGCACGTGGCCAAGCCAGGTGCCCTCGCCTTCGCGCATGCGGCGGATGAAACCGCCGGGCTCGCGATACGAACAGCCGTGCTCGACAAGGCCCGGCAATGCCGCCACCAATCCATCGATGAAGGCGGCACCGAGCCTAGCGGTGGGCCAGGCTTCCAGCGCGCCGAGGTCGAGCTCCAGCCGGATCACCGGGAAGTGTGCGTACAGCGATGGTCCGACGTAGACCGAACGATTCAGGACACGCATCAACGCTACCCCTTGGGTTTAATTCTTCTCGGCCACCAATGTACCCGGCGATGCGCAGCGCGTGTGCAGGTTGTAGGTGGCCCCGGCAACCAGGATATGCACGGTGAGCCCAAGCAGGCACACCGGCTGGCTCTGGCTGACGTCAGCCATCGACGAGAACGTCAGGCCGCCGGCATCCACCACCGTCACTGCGCCGCTGCCCTCCACTTCCAGCGTGTTGTCCGGGCCGATGAACGCGGCGGTGTCCTCGTCCAGGCCGATGCCGATTGCAAACGGGTTGTAGGCCAGCGCCGCGACCAGGCGGCCGAGACGATCGCGCTGGCGGAAATGCTGGTCGATGATGAAACGGTTGGTCAGCCCCAGGCCCGGCGCCAGTCGCACGCTGCCCGCACGCGGCGATGAGCCTTCCTTGCCGAATGCGATCATGTGTTCGCTGAGGATGCTGGCCCCCGCGCTGGTACCGCCGACATGCACGCCGTGGGCGTTGCGCTCGCGGATCAGCTTGGCCGCCGGCGTGCCGCCGAGGATCGTCGCGATGCGCAGCTGGTTGCCGCCGGTGAAAAACACCCCGGTGGCGGTTTCGAGCTGACGCAGGTAGTCCTCGCGGCTGCCATCCTCGCGGGTAGCGAAATCAATCGATCGCGCGCGCCCGGCTTCGAGCCGGTCGAACAATTCCTCGTAACGCTGGCCGGTGTCGGGCAGGCGGCTGGCGGTGGGGATGATGACGATATCGGCATCGCGCCCCCCGCACAGCTGCACGAACCGCTTCAGGATCTGGCGCCGGGCTTCCTTGTCCTCGGCCCCGCCGATCGGGACGATCCAGCCACGTTCTTCGCCCTCGGCGACCTTGCTTGGACACATGCAGCTACAACTCCCGGATGCCGTTCGCCGATGTTCGGCGCGGCTGGTTTGGATTGGATTGTGGTCAAAATAGCATGCGGCCGCGCCATCACGGGCATGAAATTGCCGACACGCAAGTGCGGGAACACAGTCGTCTGTGCGACGTGCGGGCGCGCCGGAGCTGCGTAAAAACGAGTGCCGCGTCAGCCGGTTCCCAGCCGCTGCGTCACTTTCACGAATTCTTCCAGCTTCGCCATCGCCGCGCCCGAACCGATCGCCGAACGGGCGCGCGTGATGCCATCGCCAATCGAGTCGGCCACGCCGGCCACGTACAACGCCGCGCCGGCATTGAGCGCCACGATCTCCAGCGGCAAGCCTGGCGTGTTGCCCAGCGCATCGAGCAGCATCGCCTTCGACTCGGCCGCATCATTCACGCGCAGGTTGCGACTGGCCGCCATGCGGATGCCGAAATCCTCCGGATGCACCTCATATTCGCGGACCACGCCGTCGCGCAGTTCGCCGACCAGCGAGGCCGCACCCAATGACAGCTCGTCCATGCCGTCGCGGCCCCACACCACCAGTGCGCGCTGCGCGCCGAGCGCCTGCAGCACGCGCACCTGGATGCCAACCAGGTCGGGATGGAACACGCCCATCAGGATGTTCGGCGCGCCGGCGGGATTGGTCAGCGGGCCAAGGATATTGAACAAGGTGCGCACGCCCATTTCCTTGCGCACCGGTGCGACCACCTTCATCGCCGGATGATGCACCGGCGCAAACATGAAGCCGATCCCGCACGCGTCCAGGCACTGCGCCACCTGCTCGGGTGGCAGCTCGATATTGACGCCCAGTTCCTCCAGCACGTCAGCACTGCCCGATTTGGACGACACGCTGCGATTGCCATGCTTGGCCACCCGCCCACCGGCCGCGGCGACCACGAAGATCGATGCGGTCGATATGTTGAAGGTGTGCGCCCCATCGCCGCCGGTACCCACGATATCGACCAGATGGGTCTTGTCGGCGACCGGCACCTGCATCGCGAATTCACGCAGCACCGTGGCGGCGCCGGCGATCTCGTCGATCGTTTCCTTCTTCACCCGCAGGCCGGTAAGGATGGCGGCGGTCATGGTCGGCGACACTTCGCCGCGCATGATCTGGCGCATCAGCTCGACCATCTCGTCATGGAAGATCTCGCGATGCTCGATGGTGCGTTGCAGGGCTTCTTGCGGGGTGATGGGCATGAACATAGGCCAGGAATTTGAAATTGGAAAACGTGAAACACGAAAGATGAAACATGAAGAGCACCGTCTTGATCGCCATTCCCGCTAATGCGGGAGTCCAGTGCCCTTGCCCACGTTAAAGACCAGAACGCAAAGTCGCTGGATTAGCGGCTTCGCCGGAATGGCGGCACTCGGACTAGCGCTCCAGGAAATTCTTCAGCAATGCATGCCCGTGTTCGGTCAGGATCGACTCGGGATGGAACTGCACACCTTCCACCGGATGCTCGCGATGACGCAGGCCCATGATTTCCTCGACCGAGCCATCATCGTTTTCGGTCCACGCCGTCATCTCCAGGCAGTCAGGCAGCGAATCCTTGTCGACCACCAGCGAGTGATAACGCGTGGCATCAAAGCCGTCGGGCAGGCTGGCAAACACGCCCTTGCCCGCATGGCGGATCGGCGACGTCTTGCCATGCATGATCTTGCCCGCGCGCACGACGTGGCCGCCATACGCCTGGCCGATACCCTGGTGGCCCAGGCACACGCCCAGGATCGGCACGCGCGCACCGAGTTGGTCGATCACCGCCAGCGATACCCCCGCCTCATCGGGTGTGCGCGGACCCGGTGAGATCACGATGCGGTCGGGCTGCAGCGCATCGATCTGCGCCACCGACAATTCATCGTTGCGGATCACCTTCACCTCGGCGCCCAGCGTCTGCAGATATTGCACGAGGTTCCAGGTAAAACTGTCGTAGTTGTCGATCATCAGCACCATCACAAGCCCCTCGCCGCTTCTGCCACCGCGCGGAACAACGCCCGGCCCTTGCTCATCGTTTCGTCCCATTCCTTTTGCGGATCGGAGTCATGCACGATGCCGGCGCCGGCCTGCACGTACAGGCGGCCGTTCTGGATGACGGCCGTACGGATGGCGATGGCAGTATCGGCGTCACCATGCCAGCCGATGTAGCCAACCGCGCCGGAATAGACGTTGCGCTTGACCGGCTCCAGTTCACGGATGATTTCCAGCGCGCGGATCTTGGGAGCGCCGCTGACGGTGCCGGCGGGAAACGTCGCGCGCAACACATCGATGTAGCTCAGGCCGTCGCGCAGCGTGCCGGTGACCTCACTGACGATATGCATGACATGGCTGTAGCGTTCGATCACGAATTGCTCGCCGACCTGCACCGTGCCGGCCTTGGCGACGCGGCCGACATCGTTGCGGCCCAGGTCGATCAGCATCAGGTGTTCGGCGCGTTCCTTCGGATCGGCCAGCAGTTCGGCTTCCAGCACCGCGTCTTCTTGCGGCGTCTTGCCGCGCGGCCGGGTACCGGCAAGCGGACGCACGGTGATGGTCGCCTGTCCGGCGGCATCGTGTTGCAGGCGCGCAAGGATTTCCGGCGAGGCGCCCACGACTTGGGTATCGCCGACGTCGATGAAGTACATGTACGGCGACGGATTGAGTGCGCGCAATGCGCGATACACATCCACCGGCCGCGCGTGGAACGGCACGCTGAGCCGCTGCGACGGCACCACCTGGAACACATCGCCGGCGCGGATGTACTGCTTGCATTGCTCGACCGCTTCGATGAATCCCTCGCGGGTGAAACCGGAAACAAAATCCGCTTCGTCCAGGGCCGCAGGCTGCAGCATCTCCGGATAGCCGGCGCCGCCGTGGCGCAGGCGATGGCTGAGTTCGTCGAGGCGGCGATTGGCGCGCGCCCAGGACTGCGGCTGGCGCGGGTCTGCGTGCACGATCAGGTACAGCCGGCCCTTGAGGTTGTCGAAGACTGCGACTTCCTCGCTCAGCATCAGCAGGATATCGGGCGTGCCGAGCTCGTCCTTCGCATGTGGGCCGGCAAAGCGCGGCTCGATGTACTGGATGCTCTCGAAGCCGAACCAGCCCACCAGGCCGCCGGTGAATGTGGGCAGGCCTTCCATTTTCGGTACGCGATGCATCGCGCGCAGTCGCTCGACTTCGGCCAGCGGGTCGGCAACCTCGCGCGTCTCGACGACCTCGCCATATTCGCTGACGGTGAGCGTATGGCCGTGGAAAGCGTAGACGCATCTGGCCGGCAGGCCGATGATCGAATGGCGGCCGAAACGCTCACCGCCCTCGACGGATTCAAACAAATACGTGTGCGGGCCGTCGGCGAGCTTGAGGTAGACCGACAAGGGCGTGTCGAGGTCGGACAACACCTCGCGCACCACCGGCACGAGGTTGTATGCGCCTGGGGTATGACCGTCAGCGGCGAATTGCTGGAACTGTTGCAGTTGTTGAGCGAGCGGAATCACGCGGCATTTCCTTGGCGAACGAGGGGACAGGAGCGACAGCAGCCAATGGCCACCATCGCCAACCCAGGTCGGCGGAAACGCAGTGCAGGGATGCGGGGAGGATCATGGGAAGCAATGTAGCGGTTTTGGCGCGATTGCGCGACGGGTGGCTTTTGTAGGAGCGCCCCATGGGCGCGATAAGGCTCTGGCCGCAACGCCCCATCGCCCCCAGGGGGCGCGCCTACCCCACGCCAACCCCCGGGCCAACCGGCGGCAG
>JBBSST010000036.1:0-32222 GCA_038241735.1 Lysobacterales bacterium | reverse complement strand
GGAATGCGTCGGTGAGAAGCTCGCGGCTGAAGCCGCTCCTACATCGGCTGGAAGCTCGCGGCTGAAGCCGCTCCTACATCGGCTGGAAGCTCGCGGCTGAAGCCGCTCCTACATCGGCTGGAAGCTCGCGGCTGAAGCCGCTCCTACGAAGGAATCTTGATGCCACTTTCCCTCCACGCCCAGTTTGTCGCCCTGCACGCCACCGATGTCCCGCTGCTGCTCCCCACCGCCTGGGATGCTGCCAGCGCACGCCTGTGGCAAGACGCCGAGGCGACTGCGGTCGCCACCAGCAGCGCTGCGGTGGCGTGGTCGCGCGGATACGCCGATGGTGGCGCCCTGCCGCGCGAAGAATTGCTGGCCTCGTTGCGTGGCGTGATGCGCGTGACGTCGATCCCGGTGAGCGTCGACATCGAGGACGGCTACAGCGACGATCCGCAAACCGTCGCCGAGCTCGCGCAGGCGATCGTTGCCACTGGCGCGGTCGGCGTGAACCTGGAGGACGCTGGCAAATCGCCGGATCTGCTCGTCGCCAAGATCCGTGCGATCCGCAAACAGCTGGATGGCAAGCCGCTGTTCGTCAACGCACGCACCGACGTCTATCTGCGCGGACTGGCAGCCGGCCCCGAGGCGGTCGCGATGACGATCGAACGGCTTGGCAGGTATCGAGATGCCGGCGCCGATGGCGGCTTCGTGCCAAGGCTGCTTTGCGCCGAAGAAGCGGCGGCCATCGTTGCAGCGGTCCCGGGGTTTGCGATCAATGTGATGGCAGTGCCCGGGCTGGCGTCACTGGACGCGCTCGCGGCGGCCGGCGTGCGGCGGATCAGTGCTGGCCCCGCGTTCTTCACCTCGGTCTTTGGTGCCGGCGAGATCGCGGTACGGGCATGGCTGGGTGGCGACTTCGCGCCATCGTTCACGAATTCGCTGGATTACGCGCGCTTGAACCAGATGTTCGCTGCACGCTGAAAAATCCCGTAGGAGCGCCCCATGGGCGCGATGGGGATTTACCGGTAACGCTTGAGCGCGCCCATGGGGCGCTCCTACGAAACAAGGCTAATCGGCGAGCAGGCGTTCGATGGTCTTTCGGTAACGTGCCGCGATCGCATCGCGGTCGCGGTGACGCGCAGCCGCGACGACGCGCTCACCGCCGACCACGACTTCATCCACGCAGCTGCGGTTGCCGCTGAAGATCCAGCGGTCGATGACGTCGTGCCCGGTCGCACCGGCAAGCACGGGCGCATCGACATCGAGCACGATGTAGTCGTCGACCTGACCGAAGCCGGTCGCCGCGGCGCGACTGGACATCACGTCATGCAGCAAGGTTTCCCCGACGCTGGAGGAATCCGCGCGCACGGCGATGTTGCGGTGGTGCGTGACCAGGCGCTGGCCGTATTCCAGCCAGCGCAATTCCTCGACCGGCGATACCGAGATGTGCGAATCCGAGCCGATGCCCCAGGCGCCTCCGGCCGCCAGGTAATCGCGCAGCGGAAACAGGCCGTCACCAAGATTGGCCTCCGTGGTGGGGCACAGTGCGACGGTCGCGCCGCTCACGGCGATGCCGAAGGTTTCTTCCGGCGTCAGGTGGGTCGCGTGCACCAGGGTCCAGCGCGCATCGACGGCAGCATTGGCCAGCAGCCATTCGACGGGACGCGCATTGCGAATCGCCAGGCAGTCCTGCACCTCGCCCACCTGCTCGGCGATATGCACATGGATGCGTGCCTCGCGCGGCAGTGCGGTGATGACCTCGCCCATCGCAGCCACCGGCACCGCGCGCAGGCTGTGCAGGGCACAACCGACACGCAGGCGGTCGTCCTGCTGCGCGTGCAAGGTGGTGTACAAATCCAGGTAGCCATCGACGTCGTGGCCGAAGCGCTTTTGTCGTCCAGCCAGCGGACGACCGTCGAAACCGCCGGTCATGTACAGCACCGGCAGCAGGGTCAGTCGGATACCGGTGTCGCGCGCAGCGGCAATGAGCGCTTGCGACATCGCAGCCCGATCGGCATACGGCTGGCCATCGGGCGCGTGGTGCAGGTAGTGGAATTCGCAGACGCTGGTGTACCCGGCTTCCAGCATCTCGACATACAGCTGCGAGGCCACCGCATGCAGTGAATCGGGTTCGAAACGCGCGGCGAAGCGGTACATGGTCTCGCGCCAGGTCCAGAACGAATCCTCGGGATTGGTCTGGCGCTCGGCCATGCCGGCCATCGCGCGCTGGAAGGCATGCGAATGCAGGTTGGCGATGCCCGGAATGCGCCAGCCCTGCGAGGTCTGGTGGATGGTGGATGCTGATGTCGACATGCGGTCATTCTCACCCGACTGCGGCGCAAACGCGACCGCTTACAATCGACCCATGGACAACCCTGCACATGTCTCTTCGGATGGCCTGATCGTCGGCGCGACGCTGGTTACGCTTAACGGCGATCAGGGATACGGACTGATCGAGGACGGCGCGCTCGCGTGGCGCGATGGATGCGTCAGTTTTGTCGGCCCCCGCGCGGGTTTGCCCGAGGCGACTGACCTGACGGCCGCCATCGACATCGCTGGCCAGTGCATTACCCCGGGCCTGGTGGATTGCCATACCCACGCGGTGTTCGCGGGCGATCGTGCCGGCGAGTTCGAACAGCGCCTGCAGGGCGCGGACTACGAGCAGATCGCGCGCGCCGGGGGCGGCATCCTGTCGACCGTGAGTCACACCCGCGCCGCCAGCGAAGAGGAGCTCTTGGCGCAATCGCTGCCCCGCGCGCGCGCGCTGCGCAACGACGGCGTGACCACGCTGGAGATCAAGTCCGGCTACGGCCTGGATTTCGACAACGAACGCAAGATGCTGCGCGTAGCGCGGCGCATCGGCGTGGAACTCGGCATCACCGTGCGCACGACCTTCCTCGGTGCGCACGCGCTTCCGCCGGAGTTTGACGGCGATCCTGACGGCTACATCGACGCCGTCATTGACTGGTTGCCTCGCCTGCACGCCGAGGGACTGGTGGATGCCGTCGATGCATTCTGCGAGCGCATCGGTTTCACGTTTGCGCAGACTCGGCGTGTGTTCGAGGCCGCGCGTGCGCTGGGCTTGCCGGTCAAGCTGCACGCCGACCAGATGAGCGACGGCAACGGCGCGGCGCTGGTGGCGGAATTCGGGGGCCTGTCGGCCGACCATGTCGAACACACCTCGCCGGCCGGCGTCGCGGCGATGGCGCGTGCCGGCACGGTCGCGGTGTTGTTGCCGGGCGCCTTCCACGTATTGCGCGAGACAACATTGCCGCCGCTGGATCAGTTCCGCAGCCAGGGCGTATCGATGGCGGTGGCCACCGATTGCAATCCAGGCACATCGCCGCTGCTGTCGCTGCGCCAGGCGATGCAGCTGGCCTGCACCCATTTCCGCCTCACGCCCGAAGAGGCGCTGCGCGGCGCGACGGTCAATGCCACGCGCGCGCTTGGCCTGCATGATCGCGGCGCCCTGCGTGTCGGCATGCGCGCGGATTTCGTGCACTGGCGCGTTCGACAGCCGGCAGAGCTGTGCTACTGGCTCGGCGGGGCGCTGGCCGCAGCGGTGTACGCTGGGGGTCGGCGGGTTGCTTGACCGCCGATGGCAGCCACATCCTTGACCGTAGGAGCGGCTTCCGCCGCGAGCTGTTGCCTTGATTGTTTGTGGGAGCGAAGGAAGGCGCGACTGATACTGGTCGGAACGTCCATCGCTCTCGAAAGATCCAGGGCAACGAATCGCGGCTGAAGCCGCTCCTACGGAAATTTCTTCACACCGGAGACCAACATGCACCGCATCCTGTTCTGCTGCACCCTGCTGCTGGCCGCGTCGCCGGCGCTGGCACAATCTGCGACGGCCGCATCGGAGGCGCTGGCGCACGACGCGGTCATCGTCGATACGCACATCGACGCACCGGGCATGCTGATGGATGGCTGGATGGATCTTGGCAGCGAGGCCAAGGGCCGCGAGTTCGACTATCCGAAGGCGCGCGCCGGCGGCCTGGATGTTGCCTTCATGTCGATCTACACCTCGCCCAAGCAGGACGAGGACGGCACGGCATGGCAGGTGGCCAACGAGATGATCGATTCGGTCGAGGCACTCGCACAGCGCCACCCCGACAAATTCGCGCTGCTGCGTTCACCCAAGGACGTCGAGCGCCTGCGCAAGGGCGACCGCGTGCTGCTGCCTTTGGGCATGGAGAACGGCGCGCCGATCGTCGACGACCTGAAGAACCTGCAGTTTTTCTTTGATCGCGGCGTGCGCTACATCACCCTGGCCCACAGCGCGGCCAACCGCATCGCGGATTCCTCCTATGCGATCGAACGCAAGTGGCATGGCCTGAGCCCGTTCGGCAAACAGGTGGTGGCGGAGATGAATCGCCTCGGCATCATGGTCGACGTCTCGCACCTCTCCGACGAATCCGCGCGTGATGCCATCGCATCCAGCACGGTCCCGGTGATCGCCAGCCATTCGGCATTCCGGCATTTCACCCCGGACTTCGAGCGCAACATCAGCGACGAACTCGCCAAGGCGGTCGCCGACAAGGGCGGCGTCGTGCAGATCCCGTTCGGCACCGCGTTCGTCGACCCCAGGGGCGCGGCCGACACGCAGGCGCACTTCCGCGCGATCAACGACCTCAACCAGCGCAATGCGAAACTGAAAGCCGCGGGCAAGCCGCTGGAAAGCGAGGTTGCGTTCGACAAGGCCTGGACCGATACGCATCCGGCGCCGGTGACGAAGATCGACGCGGTGCTCGACCAGGTCGACTACGCGGTGAAGCTGATCGGCATTGACCATGTCGGCATCGGTTCGGACTTCGACGGTGTCGGCGGCGAGTTGCCCGATGGCCTGCGCACGACCGCCGACTATCCCAACCTGATCGCCGGCCTGCAGGCACGGGGCTACAAGGACGACGACATCCGCAAGATCCTTGGCGGCAATCTCCTGCGGACATGGACCACCATCGAGGCCGGCGCCCGCTGAAACCATCGGGGCGGTGATGCAACCGGACAAAAAAAGCCCCGCATTGGCGGGGCTTTTTTGTGTCACCGGCAATTGCCGATGCTTATTCCTTGACCACGGCCTTCTTGGCCACGGCCTTCTTCACCGGCGCCTTGGCCACGGTCTTGGCACCAGGCTTCTTGACTACCGGCGCGGAGGCGGCGCCCTCGGCCTTCTTGGTCACCTGCGTGCGGGCGTTGCCGTAGCTGGAGTTGAAGCGCTTGCCTTTGGCCGTCTTGCGATCGCCCTTGCCCATCGTGATGCTCCTGATCGTGTTGGAAGCCCGCGCGCTGGCGGGCTTGCTGAAAGTGTCGCGATGCGAGCACGGAGCCCGCATACGAGGCCGCAAAGCCTAGCAGAATCAAGCTTTTTGCGCTTGCCTCAAAGCTGTCCCAGAGCACTCAATGGGCACAGCCGGCATCGTGCACGTGGCGCAGGTTGAGCAGGTGGGCGATGCCGATCAGGGTGCCGCCGAGCGTCATCACCGCCGCATGCAGCGCCACCGCTCCGTGGTGCCAGGGACCGTACAGCAACCCGCTCCACAGCAGCGCCAGGCCGAGCAACAACACGCCCAGCGCGCGGATCCGGCGATGCCGGCGATAGCCGTAGACCAGGCTGAAGATGCCGACCGAGGTCGCGAAGGCGATAAAGGCCGACTCGAAGCCGTCGCCCAGCCATTGCGACAGGCCCAGCGAGGGGATCGCCGCAAGCAGCAATGGCAGCAATGCGCAGTGCGCGGCGCAGACCAGCGAACCGGTGGCGCCGAAACGATCGAGAAACGCGTGCAGGCGTGGATTCATGGGTCGGCCAATCGTGACTTGCGGCAGGGTTACTGTCCGGAATTGATATGTTATAACATTTGTATTCGAAATGTCTTCCCGCCTGGATCCCCCGACAAATGAATCCCACTTCCCACTTCCCCGCCCGTGCCACGCTTTCGGTTGCACTCGCCGCCGCATTCACGCTCCAGGCCGTCGCCCTGGCGGCGTCTCCGGTCGACGGCGATGCATCGGTCGTCACGACAATGACGACTTCTGCGGACGGCACTCCTCCTTCCAGTGATCCGCGCCACGCGGCAGGGACCGACCCGGGTAAACGCCACGTCAAGGACCTCGATTCGGTGGTGGTGACCGCCATCCCGCTGCGCGACACCGCCGCGCAACTGAGCAAGCCCACCGACGTGCTCGCCGGAGAGCGCCTCGACGAGAACCGCGCCGCCAGCCTCGGCGAAACAATCTCCAGCATCCCGGGCGTGCAGAGCTCCAACTTCGGCCCAGGCGTCGGCAGGCCGATCCTGCGGGGTCTCGACGGTCCGCGCATTGCCGTGCTGAGCGGCGGCATGTCGTCGGCAGACGTTTCGACCGTCAGCCAGGACCATTCGCCGGCGATTGAGCCCTTCCTTGCCGACCAGATCGAAGTGCTCAAGGGCCCATCCACCCTGCTCTATGGCAGCGGCGCGATCGGCGGCGTGGTCAACGTGGTCGATGGCCGCATTCCCGAAACCGCGATCGACGGCGGTTTCAGCGGCCGCGCCGAAATGCGCGTCGCCGGGGGCGACCAGCATGGCAATACCGACATGGTGCGGGTGGACGGTGGCAACGACCGCTTCGCGCTGCACGCGGATGCGGTGTATCGCAACGCGAAGGACTACGACACGCCGGACGGCAGACAGCAGAACTCCTTCATCGACACGAAGTCCGGTGCGATCGGCGGATCGCTGCTCGGCGACTGGGGGTTCGTCGGCCTCTCGGCGTCGCGCTTCGAGGACGACTACGGCAACCCCGGTGAACCCGGCGACCTCGCCAACGGCGAGCGTGGCGGGCTCTCGAACAGTGTGTACCTGCAGCTGCGCCAGGACCGCTACGAACTCAAGGGCGCGCTGACCGATCCCTGGGGCGCCGGCAGCGGCCTGCGCTACAGCTTCGGCCACACCGATTACCAGCACATCGAGTTCGAGGGCGACCAACCGGGCACCACCTTCAGCAAGCATGCCAACGAAGGCCGCATCGAAGCTTCGTACGACGCCGGCAATGGCTGGCAGGGCGCGATCGGCTTGCAGGGCAGCGCCAGCAGCTTCGCCGCAGTGGGCGAGGAGGCCTTCGTGCCGAAGACCGACACCCGCCAGCTCGGCGTGTTCGGTGTCGCGCGCAAGTCCTGGGATGCATTGCAGCTTGATCTCGGCGCACGCATCGACGACGTCGAATCCGATCCCGAAGGCCTCGACAACCGCGGCTTCACGCCGCTCAGCCTGTCGGTCGCCGGTGGCTGGAAACTCGACGAACGCTGGCGCCTGACCGCCAGCTTCGACTACGCCGAGCGCGCACCCGCGGAAGAGGAGCTGTTCGCCGACGGTCCGCACCTGGCCACGCTCGCCTACGAAGTCGGCAATGCAAACCTCGACAAGGAAGCCGCCCGCCAGGTTGAACTCGGCCTGCAATACCAGTCGGACCGGGTCGACGCCAAGGTGTCGGTTTATTACAACCGTTTCAAGGACTTCATCTATCTCGTAGACACCGGCGAGCAGTGGTACTTCGACGAGGAGGACAAGTACCTGCCGATCCGGCAATGGTCGCAGCGCGATGCGACTTTCCGCGGCGTCGAGGGCGAAGCGACATTCCACCTCGCCGACAACGACAGCGGCCGCTGGGACCTGCGCGCGTTCGGTGACACGGTGCGCGCGACGCTTGCCGACGGCGGCGGCAACGTGCCGCGCATCGCGCCGTCGCGACTCGGGGCGCAGTTGCGTTGGGATAACAACGGCTGGCGCGCATCGCTCGGTGCAACCCGCTACAACAAGCAGGACGAGGTTGCCGACAACGAAACCCCGACCGCCGGCTACACCCTGGTCGATGCGCATGCGGCCTATCACTTCGACAGCGGGCGCCTTGGCTGGGAGTTGTTCGTGGACGGCAGCAACCTGGGCAACCAGGTGGCGCGCGTGCATACCTCGTTCCTGAAGGACGTGGTGGTGTTGCCAGGGCGCAGCGTAAGTGCCGGAGTACGGGTATTTTTCTGACCCGGCGGGCTTTCGCGGGCCGGGGTAATGTTGCGTGGGAACGTCCCCTGGGCGCGATGAAGCGCTACCGGTAGAACGCCATCGCGCCCCGCTGCGCTCCTACGAAATGTTCAGGCGGCGCAGCGCGCGCACAAACCGTGCACTTCCAGGGTTTGTGCCTGTGGCTGGAAACCCAGCGAACGCGCGCGCGCCTCGAGCTGCGCAACCACGTCCAGGTCTTCCAGCTCGACCGCCGAATGGCAGCGGTCGCAGATCAGGAAGGGCACCGAATGCTGCGCGGTGCTGGGATGGTGGCAGGCAACGAATGCGTTGACCGATTCAAGCTTGTGGATGAAGCCATTGACCAGCAGGAAATCGAGCGCGCGATACACCGTCGGTGGCGCGGCGACGCCGGCCCCTTCACTGTCTGCGTTGTTGCCGACGCGGATTTTTTCCAGCAGGTCGTAGGCCTTGATGGGCTGGCCAGCATCGGCGACCAGGCCCAGCACGCGCGCGCGGATCGGCGTCAGTCGCAGGCCGCGTTCGCGGCAGGCATGCTCCACTGCCGCCACGAAACCGGTGGCGTCATGGACATGGTGCTTGGGATCGGTACAAACATGTTTGTGCATGCATCGATGATGGTGGCGATCGGCTGCCGACTCAAGTCGGGCACGAACCTGGGGAGCCGATTGCAGGCTTGCATTGGCCGCCGCTCGGCACTCACTGGCGCTTCTCCTGCATAGCGGCAGACGGGCTGGACGCTAGGTGTCGGCAGGAATGCGCGCCAGTGCGGCGTCGATGCGCTTCAATGCTTCGTCCCGGCCGGCCAGATACACCGTGTGCGCGATATCCGGGCTGACCTGGGTGCCGGTGATCGCGACGCGCAGCGGTTGCGCCACCTTGCCCATGCCCAGGCCCGACGCCTCGACCGTCGCATGGAACGCGGCATTGATCCCCTCGATTGTCCATGCGGACAGCGCCACCAGGCGTTCGTGCATGTCGGTGAGCGGCGCCTTGGCGGCGGGCTTGAGATGCTTGGCGATCGCTGCCTCGTCATAGGTTTCGAGCGGCCGATACCAGACCGCAGCGCGTTCGGCCATGTCCTTGAGCGTCTGCACGCGGTCGCGCAGGGCCACCACCACGTCCGCGGGCGCCGGGCCAGCGGCAAGGTCGCAGCCTTCGTTGCGCAAATGCCATTCGAGGTGCCTGCCAACCTGGACCGGATCATCGTTCTTCAGGTATTGCTGGTTGAGCCAGCCGAGCTTGGCCGGATCGAGCCGCGAGGCCTTGGCGTTGACGTCCTTGAGGTCGAACAGGGATTTCATCTCGTCGATCGAGAAGATTTCCTGGTCGCCATGCGACCAACCCAGCCGTACCAAATAATTGAGCAGTGCGTGC
Organism: Lysobacterales bacterium; assembly: GCA_038241735.1. Taxonomy (GTDB): domain Bacteria; phylum Pseudomonadota; class Gammaproteobacteria; order Xanthomonadales; family Xanthomonadaceae; genus Luteimonas. The sequence goes on along the minus strand of JBBSST010000036.1, from coordinate 22,851 downwards.
GGCAGGTAGCCGTCATCGCGATACTGCATCACGTCGGCAGCGCCGGTGCGCTTGGACAACTTTGCGCCATCGGGATCAAGGATCATCGGCAGGTGCGCGAAATACGGCACCGGTGCGCCGAGTGCGTGGTAAATGTTCACCTGCCGTGGCGTGTTGTTGACGTGGTCATCGCCACGCACCACGTCGGTGATCTGCATGTCGAGGTCGTCGACGACCACCGCGAAGTTGTAGGTGGGATAACCATCCGAACGCAGGATCACCAGGTCATCGAGCTCATCGTTGCTCCACTCGATGCGACCCTTGACCTTGTCCTCGAACGCCACCGTGCCGCCGATCGGATTCTTGAAGCGGATCACCCGATCGGGATCGTCGCGATAGCCTTCATTTCGATCGCGATACGCGCCGTTGTAGCGCGGCTTTTCCTGCGCGGCCATCGCCGCCTCGCGCATCGCATCGAGTTGCTCACGGGTTTCATAGGCGTAGTAGGCGTGGCCGGCTGCGAGCAGCTGCGCGGCCACGTCGCGATACCGATCAATCCGCTGGGTCTGGTAGATCGGGCCTTCGTCGTAATCCAGGCCCAGCCAGTCCATCGCCTCCAGGATCGCGTCGATGGCCGCCTGGGTGCTGCGCTCGCGATCGGTGTCCTCGATCCGCAGGATGAACTGTCCGCCGCGACGGCGCGCCTCCAGCCAGCAGTACAACGCGGTACGCGCGCCACCGATGTGCAGGTATCCGGTGGGACTGGGGGCAAAGCGGGTGCGGCAGGCCATGCGGAACTCGGAAAGTCTCTGGAATCCCCCAATTTTACCGTAGGTCGGGGCCACGCCCCCGACGCCCCGGATTCCCCAACGCCATCGACGTCGAGGTCGCCCATGGAAGCGTGAGGCAAACGCCACCGCCAGGAACGCAGCCCCGACCTACAATGAACCCATGGCCAGCCTTTTCATCGCCGATCTTCACCTTGATCCCGCGCGCCCCGAGATCACGCGTTTGTTCGGCGAGTTCGTCGACGGCGAAGCGCGCCGCGCCGATGCGCTGTACATCCTCGGCGACCTGTTCGAGGCGTGGGTGGGCGACGACGATCCGTCTGAAACCGGCAGCTTCGTGGCGGACAAGCTGAAGCGGCTTTCCGACAGCGGCGTGCCGGTGTATTTCATGCACGGCAATCGCGATTTCCTGGTTGGCGAGGACTACGCGCGCCGCGCCGGCATGACCGTATTGCCCGATCCATCGACGATCACCTTGCATCGCAAGCCGGTGCTGCTGATGCACGGCGACCTGCTGTGCAGCGACGACATCGCATACCAGCAATTCCGCGCGCAGACGCGGGCGCCAGCGTGGCAAGCGCAATTCCTGTCGCAGCCGCTGGCGGCACGCCTTGCGTTTGCGCAACAGGCGCGCGCTGCCAGCCAGGCGCGCCAGGGTGCACTGCGCGACGCCGGCACCATGGAAGCCATCACCGATGTGTCACCCGCCACGGTGACCGACGCATTTGCGCAGCATGGTGTCGACACCCTGATCCACGGCCATACGCATCGCCCGGCGGTGCACGAAATCGACGTCGACGGCCGGCCGCGCAAACGCATCGTGCTGGGCGATTGGTACACGCAAGGTTCGGTGCTGCGCGTGGATGCGTCCGGCGCGCGCCTGGAATCCCTGTAGGAGCGGCTTCAGCTGCGAATCCTCGACCCTGCATCTGCAGGAGTAGCAACGGCACGCGGTTGCCGGAAGCTGCGATGGATTCCCATCACGGCTGCGCGACTGACATCGCTCCTGCAGAATCTGAGGCCATGCGGGTGGACTGATCGCGGCTGAAGCCGCTCCTACGAGGCCATGCAGGTGGACTTATCGCGGCTGAAGCCGCTCCTACGGGGATTGCAGGCTAGCGCTGGCGCAACCTGTCATCGTTTCGCCGCCGTACTCCCAAAGCGCGGTGAACTCGAAGGTCTGGTCGGACATGTCGTCCGAACATGGCCTGGTTTTGATGTCGAGGGTGAACGCCTTGCCGGCGTCATTGCCGCTGAAATTCACGCCCTTGGCGTAGGCCAGGCGCTCCGCGGTGAGCGTCTTGCCTGCCGGCATGTCGGGTGTCTTCCAGGTCAGCGTGGTGCCATCCACGGCCACCGACCAGAACGGCTCGTTGCCGTGCGCGATCCAGCGGGTCGCAGGCGCATCACCGGGGAGCTTGGCGGCAGGTTCCGGTGGTGAAGGCTCGGCAGTCGCCGTTGTCGGGGCCACAGGAGCCATGACAGGGCTGTCGGTGTCTTCTGCCGGCTTGGCGCAGGCTGCCAGCAGTGCAATCGCACAGGCCGCAGCGAACAGGCACAGGGGGTGGTTTCCACGCGTCATGGTGTGGGATCTCTGGTGGTCGTGCAGGGAATCTTTGACCGGAGCGCATCAGCGTGGGGTGAGCGTCCTTGCCTGCGTGGCCAGGTCGAGCAGTTGCGCCAGTTCGTCTTGATCAAATCCGGCCGCCCGACGCGCCTCATGGTTGAACGGCGCCTGCAGCGCGGCGCCAGCGTACTGCACCAGCAACTCGCGGAACTTCGCCAGCGGTTCGATACCAGCGCGCGTGCAATACCAGCGATACCAGCGCGAGCCGGCGGCAACGTGCGCGACCTCCTCGCCAAGGATGATCTCGAGGATGTCGGCGGTGGCATCGTCGCCAAGTGCACGCAACTTCACGATCATCGCCGGCGTGACGTCGAGCCCGCGCGCTTCCAGAACGCGCGGCACCAACGCCATGCGCGCAAGGCCGTCGTGCGCGGTTTTCCCAGCCATTTCCCATAGACCGTTGTGCGCATCAAAATCGCCGTAGTCGTGGCCAAATTGTTGCAGGCGTTCGCGCAGCATCACGAAGTGTCGCGCCTCGTCGTTCGCCACGCCTACCCAGTCGGCGTAATACGCAGCGGGCAGGCCACGGAACCGGTAGACCGCATCCCAGGCCAGGTCGATGGCATTGAATTCGATATGCGCGATCGCATGGATGAACGCCGCGCGGCCCTCATGCGTGCCCAGGCCTCGCTTGGACAACTCGCGCGGGTGCACCAGCGCAGGTTTTACAGGTCGGCCGGGCATGCCGATGGGTTCGGGAGGCGGTGCGTCATCGGTCGTCGAATAATCACCCCGTCCAAAGGCTTTCGCCATCGCGAAGGTCGCGGCCACCTTGTCATCGGGTGATGCGGCATCCAGGCAGCTGCGCGCAGCGGCGAATAGGGATGCTGTCATCGTGACTGTTGTCGTCTCGGCCTTGGCGGCCATTTCGGCCGCATGACGTTTATCCCGCCGATCTTTCATCGCGTGCGCCCCGAGGTGCACGCAGCGGACGCTGCAACGCGGCCAGGGTCCCGGCTCATGACGCCAATCTCAAGACGCCAGGCGTCGCCTCCGCTTCGCCTCGTCGGAGCGCAGCTGCTGGATGCGCTCGAAATAACCCGGCTCGATGCCCGTGACGTACTGCCCGCTGAAACACGAACTGTCGAACTTGCGATCCGGGAATTTGGGCCCGGCAACGGCCGCCTCAAGATCGGCGAGATCCTGATAGATCAACCAGTCGCAGCCGAGGAATTGTTCGATTTCCTTCTCGCTGCGGCCATTGGCGACCAACTCATCCACCGATGGCATGTCGATGCCATAGATGTTGGGATAACGCACCGGCGGTGCCGCCGATGCCAGGTACACCTTGCGCGCACCGGCGTCACGCGCCATCTGCACGATCTGCTGCGAGGTGGTACCGCGCACGATCGAATCGTCGACCAGCAACACCACGCGGTTGCGGAATTCCAGCGGGATCGGATTGAGCTTGCGCTTGACCGATTTTGCGCGCTCGCCCTGCCCCGGCATGATGAACGTGCGGCCGACGTAGCGATTCTTGATGAATCCCTCGCGGTATTTCACGCCCAGCGTGTTGGCGATTTCCAGCGCGGCGTCGCGCGAGGTATCGGGGATCGGGATCACCACGTCGATGTCATGCTCGGGGCGCTGGCGCAGGATCTTCTCGCCTAGGGTGACGCCCATGCGCATGCGCGCCTTGTGCACCGAGATCTCCTCGATCATCGAGTCCGGCCGCGCGAAGTACACATATTCGAAGATGCACGGCGCGTGCTGCTGCGGTTCGGCGCATTGGCGCGTATGCAGTTCGCCGCGCGCGGTAATCACCACACCCTCGCCAGGATGCACGTCGCGCATGCGCTCGAACCCCAGGATGTCGAGCGCGACCGATTCCGATGCAACCGCGTATTCGGTGCCGGCATCGGTGCTGCGCTTGCCCAGCACCAGCGGACGGATGCCGTGCGGATCGCGGAACGCCACCAGGCCCAGGCCCATCACCGTGGCGACCACCGCATAACCGCCTTTTGCGCGGCGGTTGACGCCGTCGATGGCCTTGAAGGCTGTCTCCGGCGACAGCGTCGGCTGACGGCCGAGCTCATGTGCAAACACGTTGAGCAGCACTTCGGAATCCGAATCGGTATTGACGTTGCGACGATCCTGTTCGAACACCTCGCGGCGCAGCGCGTCGGTATTGATCAGGTTGCCGTTGTGCGCCAGCGCAATGCCGTACGGCGAATTGACGTAGAACGGCTGCGCCTCGTCATAGCCTTCGCTACCCGCGGTGGGATAGCGGCAATGGCCGATGCCGACGCGACCTTCGAGCAGCGCCATCGCCTTGGCGTCGAAAACATCGCGCACCAGGCCATTGCCCTTGTGCAGGCGCAACTGGTTGCCGCTGACCGTGGCAATGCCGGCCGCATCCTGGCCGCGGTGCTGGAGCACGGTCAATCCGTCGTACAAAGCTGCCGCGACTTCAGTGGTTCCGACGATACCGACGATGCCGCACATGGATGGTCCTGCCGTATGGATGAAGGATGATTCGGCGAATCAGTCGCCGTGGGTCGAGTGCATTGCCATCGTCACTGCGACGGCCAATGGAAACAGGGCAATACCTTTCAGTTCTTGTCCGTCTGGAGCTTGTCGATCTGGAGCTTGTCGATCTGGAGCTTGTCAGTTTGGATGGTGTCGACCAGGACCACATTAGGCTCAGGAACAGATGGTCCTGGCGCAATTCGCCCGGGCTCAACTCGACGATCCGGCGTCGCCACGCATCACGGATGCGAACGCACCATGCCGTCGATGCCGAACTTCGACTTGACCTGCCCTTTGAGCTTGTCGGCATCAGCGCGGCTCACCACGGGCCCGACCAGCACGCGGGTCAGCATGCCGCTACCGGTACCGACCGTCTCGGTGAATGCGCTGAAGCCGGCGGCGCGCAGTTCATCGCGCTTTTTCCCGGCTTGCGCGGCATTGCCGAAGGCGCCGATCTGCACGGCAAAGCCGACACCGGCAGCGGCTGGCGCGGCGGGCTTTTCAAGCGGCTTTTCAATGGGCGTTGCCACGGCCTTCGCAACGGGTTTTTCAACCGCCGCAACCACGGGCTTCGGCGCGGGCGCGGGCTTCTCGACCGGCTTGCTGGCCACCCCAGGCGTCGACGGCAGCGGCTGCGGTTTGGTCGCGATGTCGGGCGATGCGGCAATTGCCTGCGGCACGCTGGCACCGCCTGCAACGTCGGCATCCAGCGCAATCACGCGCGCGCCAGACTGCTTGCCGATCCGGGTGGATTGGATACGCGCGATTTCGGCATCCGCGCGCGTCGCATACGGGCCAATGCGCACACGCCAGGCATTTTTGCCGTCGACGGCGGCGGCTTCGCGATAGGCCGGCAGCTGCGCGCCGCGCAAGCGCGAAACCACGGTGTCAGCACTGACGCTGCTGGCATAAGCGGCAAAATGCACGGCGTAATCGCCGCCCGCCGCGGTCGCCGGCAACATCGGCCCGGGTGTGGCCAGGTCGGCTGCATCGTCATTGCTTGTGGGGCGGTTGGCCGCAGGCGCGGTCGCCGTGTCGACGGTCGCCAACGCGCCGTCCTCGTTGCCGGCCTGCGGCGTTGCCATGCCAACAGCGCCGCCTGCGGGCGCATCACCTGGCACCATCAACGGCAGGTCGCGGGTCTGGTATTCACCCTGCGGCGCATTGGGCACCTTCAGCGGCACGTCGGATATCCCGCTGTCGGGTGCGGGACCCTTGACCAGCATCGGCAGGAAAATCACCGCAAGCGCGATCAGCACGGCGGCGCCGATCAGGCGCTGTTTCAATTGAGATTCCACGATCCGGATTCCATCGATATTCGGGGCCAGCGGAGGGCCGGCGAATTATACGCCGGCACGGGTCGCGCTCATGAACCGGGAGGATTCGAAGTGCGCCCGGGTTGAAACAACCCGGCCCATTTCCACACGCGCCGCAGCACCCTGCGCGGCTGCCATGGCGGACCACAGGCACATCATGGCGTAGTCGCCACCACTGCCAACGCCTGCAGCGCCGTCGCCGCGGTGTGGAACGACCCGAATACCAGCACGCGATCGCCGGGCTGGGCCTGCGCGCGCGCGGCAGCCAGCGCGCTCTGGACATCCGGATGGCAATCGCCGGTGATGGTGCCCGCCAGGCGCAGCGCGAAATCCGTCACCGCGACGCCGCGAGGCCCAACGTGTTCCAGCCCGGCCAGCAGCCAGCGATCCACCTGCGGGACCAGCACGGTCGCCACCCCGACGATGTCCTTGTCGGCGAGCGCGGCGTACACGGCAAACGTGCGCCCCTGGATCGGCGTCGCACGCAGCCATGCGGCGAGTTCACGCGCGGCCTGTGGGTTGTGGCCGACATCGACGACGATGTCCACGCCATCGCGCTCCAGGCGCTGCAGCCGGCCCGGCAACCGCGCGGCGGCCACGCCTTCGACACACGCGGCGTCGGCCAGCGGTGCATCCAGTGCACGCAATGCCGCAATTGCGGTCGCGGCGTTGCGCAATTGCGAGGGCGCCAATAATTGCGGCATTGGCAGCTCGATGGCGTGGCCGACCTCACGCCAGCGCCAATGAGCGTCATCGACGGCCTCGAAGAAGAAATCATTGTTGGCACGCCAGGTCGATGCACCAATGGCATAGGCATGGCCGATCACGCTGGATGGCGGGTCGTCCTCGCCCAGGATCAAGGGTTTCCACGCACGCGCGACTCCGGCTTTTTCGAAACCGATCTGCTCGCGGTCACTCCCCAGGTACTCCTGGTGGTCCAGGTCGATGGTGGTGATCACCGCGACATCGGCATCGACCAGGTTCACCGCATCGAGACGGCCGCCAAGACCAACTTCGAGGACGGCCAGGTCGAGTTTTTCGCGCTGGAACAACCACAGTGCGGCCAGCGTTCCGTATTCAAAATATGTCAGCGGCGTGTCGCCTCGCGCGGACTCGACCGCTTCGAAACCAGCGACCAGGTCGTCGTCCCGGGCATCCACGCCGTGCACGCGCACGCGCTCGTTGTAGGCCAGCAGGTGCGGCGATGTATAGGCGCCGACCGACCAGCCGGCGGCGCGTGCGATCGCCTCGATGAAGGCAACCGTCGAGCCCTTGCCATTGGTGCCCGCAACCGTAATGACGTGCGTGGCCGGCTTGCCCAACCCCATGCGCGCGGCGACGGTGCGCACGCGATCAAGCCCCATGTCGATCGACCTGGGATGCTGGCGCTCGATGTAGGCCAGCCAGTCGGCAAGCAGGCGTGGCGTGCTCAACATGGCATGCTCAACATGGCATGTTCAACCTGGCCTGCTCAACGGGGATGCTCAACGGGGATGCTCATCAGGAATGCACAACATCGCGCCTCGAATTCGGCATGCTCGACCCGGCGTGTTTGATCGGGTGTACTCACAGCGCCCGATGCACGGCTTCGCCGAACAACGCCGTGTGGTGCGAGCAATCGTTGAGGCGGACGACGTCGAGGTGGTCGACATCGGCGCCTTCCAGCAGGTTCAACGTGGTGGGTGCCTGGCGGAACGTCCACAGCCGGGCCAGCGGAATGCCCAATACGTGGCACAGCAACACGCGGTTGACCGCATCGTGGGCGACGATCAGCAACGTGTCATCGCTGCCCAGCCCGTCACAGGCGCGCGCGAACGCCGGCCAGGCGCGATCGAAGACGTGCTGCAGGGATTCACCTTGCGGCATCAGCACTTCGTGCGGCGCATCGCGCCAGGCCTGCAGGCGCTGCGGATCACGTACGTGGATTTCCGCGGCCAACAGGCCTTCCCAGGTGCCGTGGGCGATTTCCATCAAGCCCGGATCAAGCGCCAGCATCGGGATGCGCGACTCACCCAGCGCCAATTCCGCCGTGCGCCGCGCCCGCGACAACGGTGATGCGACCGCACGGTCGATCTGCACATCGCGCAGGCGTTCGCCCAGTGCGCGCGCCTGGCACTCACCGGTTGGCGACAGTGCAATGTCCTCCTGGCCCTGGTAGCGACCTTCGGCATTCCACGGGGTTTCGCCGTGGCGGGCGAGCAGGATTTTCATGGCGTGGCGCAACTCCGCGAAGGGCGGCGGCAGCGTAGCAGACCGCATTGGAAAACAGGGCGATGCAGGCTGGGCGATCGACGCGGGGATCGCACCCGGATGCATCTCTCCAGACCCCCGCGCAGCAAAAAAAAACGGCCGGATCACCCCGGCCGTTGTGTCGGCAGCCAGAGACTACTTTTTCGGCGCGAGCTTCAATTCCTGCAGCAGCTGCGGCGCGGGATAGACTTCCTGCATGATCCAGCGCACGTAGCGTCCATCCACTGAAATCATCCGTGTCATGTCCGGATCGAACACCCAGTTGGAAACCACCGCTTCCCAATTCATGTCGAACGCCAGGCCGACCAGCTTGCCGTGCGCATCCATCACCGGCGAGCCGGAGTTTCCGCCGGTGATGTCCAGGTTGGAAAGGAAATTGACCGGCACCGTTTTCAGGCGCTTGTCGGCCAGGCCACCGTAACGCTTGGCGGCGATGGCATCGAGCAGCGGCTTGGGCGCAGCGAACGGCTCGGTGCCCGTGGCCTTGGCCGCAACCTGCTCCAGGGTGGTGAACGGCAGCTGTTTCGCACCGTTGAGCTTGGTGTACGGCATGACGTTGCCGAAGGTGATGCGCAGCGACGAATTGGCGTCGGGATACACCGCACCGCCCTTGCTCTTCTTGTAATCGGCCACCGCCTGCAGATACAGCGGGCGCGCCAGCAGCGCCTCGCCGGTCTGCGTCTTGCGCGCCTGTTCCTGGCTGATCAGGGTGGGCATCATGGCCACGGCGTACTGGATGGCGGGATCCTTGCTGGACTCGAACGCCTTGCGATCAGCGGCGAACCAACGCATGCGCTCGGCGCCGTCGCCCAGCTTGGTCCTGGCCAGCCGGGTGATGGCACGTGCGACGTGTTTCTCATCATTGCCGCCAAGCCAGGTGTCCAGCGCCTCGAAGCGTTGCGCCTGCGGCAGGGCTACATACTGCTTCAACCAGAAGCGCTGCAACTCGCTGTCCATTTTCTCGACATAGCGGCGCTCCATCTGCTTGAGGCTGCCTTCGATGCTGGCGTCGTCGCGTTGCTGGTAGCCAGCCTCGCGCTGTGCATCGGGCTTCTCGCGCTCGATCGCCCGGCGGTACAGGGTGATCGCCGCATCAAGGACGCCGGTATTGTCAAGACGGCTCACCACCAGGTCGCGATCGCGCGTCGCCTTGGCGGCGCTGGCCAATGCGACCAGCGTGTCGTGGGCCTCCAGCGCCGGCTTGCCGGCATCGCCCTGCGCACGCAACCAGCCCAGTACCGCGGCCTCATCGCTGCGCTTGGTGCCTGCGGCATCGATGCGCTTGAAGCCCTCGATCTGGCCGCTGTAGTTTTTCATGGTGTTTTCCCAGCCACGCACGGTGCTGGCGTACTTCACCGCGATGTCGGGATCCTTGATGCCGGCGGCATCGACCAGCGCAATCAGTTGCTGGTACTGCGCGGCAATCGTCGGGTACGTCCACGACGTGGTGTTGTCGAACTCATCGGCCAGCGCATAACGACTGGTGACGCCGGGGTAACCGGCGACCATGACGAAATCGCTTTCACGCAATGGCTGGTCGGCGAACTTCAGCCAGTGTTTCGGCTGGTACGGGACGTTGTCTTTCGAATACGCCGCCGGTTTGCCATCCTTGCCCACGTAGGCGCGATAAAACGAGAAGTCCCCGGTGTGGCGCGGCCACATCCAGTTGTCGATTTCGCCGCCATAGTTGCCGATGCTGCCCGGCGGTGCGTAGACCAGGCGCACGTCCTTGATCTCCAGGTTCTTGAACAATCGGTATGTGTTGCCGCCGGAAAAACTGTAAAGCCGGCAACGGAATCCGCCGCCCGCCTCGCAGCTGGAAACCAGCTGTTTCTCGATCGTGTCGAGCGCATTGGCGCGCGCCAACGCATCGGGCGCTGCGGCAATCGCGGTCTTGACGCGCTCGGTGACGTCGTCGATCGAATCCAGCGCATAGATGCGAGCATTCGGGCCTGCGGTGAGCTCATCGGCGCCCGTGGCGGCGTTGAAGCCGTCGGTCATCAGGTTTTTTTCCGGCGTCGAGTTGAGCTGGATCGCGCCATAGGCGCAGTGGTGGTTGGTGATGACCAGGCCTTGCGGCGAAACAAAGCTCGCCGTGCAACCGCCCAACGACACCACCGCACCCATCGGGTCACCGGTGAGGTCGGCGATTTGCTTCGGGCTGAGCTTGAGGCCGGCTTTTTTCAGCGGCCCGGCAATGTCGGGCAGCTGCTGCGGCACCCACATGCCCTCGCCTGCGTGGGCGGTGCCCGGTGTCGCTGTCGCAAAGGCCGCCAGGGCGGTGGTCGCCGCGGCCAGAATCGTGATTCGCATGTCAGTTCCTTGCTTCAAAAACAAATGGATTGGAAATAGCCTTGCCAATGCAACGCCGGATCATTCGGCAGGCAGGTTCATCTCGCGCAACAGCTGCGGCGCCGGGTACACCTTGGCCAGCAACCAGCGCAGGTAGCGGATGTCAACGTGGATCGCACGCTTGTAGCGCGGGTCGTACATCCAGCTGGCGCTGACTGCCTCCCAGTTGCTGTCGAAGTTCAGGCCAATCAACTGGCCGCGTGCATCGAGCACCGGCGAGCCGGAATTGCCGCCGGTCGTGTCGAGGTTGGTCATGAAATCGACCGTCTGGGTCTTCAACGTCGGGTCCGCGCTGCTGCCGAAATCACCCTTGGCGATTGCATCGCGCAGCGGCTTTGGCGCGTCGAACGGCTCCACGCCGGTGTGCTTTTCAACGATGCCCTGCACTGTCGTCAGCGGCGTGTAGTGCACGCCATCGCGCGGCGCCAGCGAACTGACCTTGCCGTAGCTCACGCGCAGGGTGGAATTGGCATCGGGATAAACCGCCCTGCCCTGCGTCTTGCGGTAGTCCACCAGCGTTGCCATGTACGCCGGGCGCAGGCGCAACAGCTCGCCATCGCGGGTCTTGTCGGCATTCTCGATGCGCAGCATCGCTGGCATCAACGTGGCAGCGGCCTGCATCAGCGGATCGCGGGAGGCTGTCACCTGCCCTGGTTGCGCCGACAACAATCCAAGACGCGTAGCTGCATCACCCAGCTGGGTAGTCGCATACAGCGTGTCGAGTGCGGCCCTCGCCTGGCGGTCATCACGACCGAACACGGCGTCGAGTTCGGCGATGTGCTGCGCCGCTGGCAACGCGCGGTAGCGGGCCAGCAGATCGACCATCAGGGCCTTTTCAACCAGGGGATCGTAGCGTCGCTGCACCTGCTTGAGGGATGCCTCGATCAGCGCCTCGTCGCGTTGCTGGTAACCGGACTCGCGCTGCAGATCGGGCTTGCTGCGTTCAACCGCCAGGCGCTGCAGCTGCAAGGCGCTTTTCAGCAATTGCGTTTGCGAACGCATCAAGCCGAACAGCTGGTCGCGCTCGCGCGTGTCTTGCGACCTGGCAATGATCACCTGCGCGGCGTCGATGTCGGCCCGCGTGGCTGCGGCGCCAGGTTGCCTGGCCAACCACGCCAGCATCGCGGTTTCATCGGCACGACGCACGCCGACCGCATCGCTGCGACGCAGTCCGTCGAGCTCGCCTTGCGCGCGCTTGAGGTTGTTCTTCAGGCTGGCCACCTGCGCGGCATACAGCACCCTGGCATCATCGTTGTCCGCGCTTGCTTGTTCGATGGTGTTGATCAAGCCACCGTATACAGCCACGCGCCATGGCAACTGCGTACCCACCTGTTCGGCGAATTCCGCGGCCATGCGGTGGCGATAGGTGGTGCCCGGATAGCCGGCCAGCATCGCAAAATCGCCTTCGCCGACCGGCTCGGTGGACACCTTGAGGAAGGCCGTCGATGTATAGGGCACGTTATCGACCGAAAATGCCGCAGGTTTTCCGTCCTTGCCGACATAGGCGCGATAGAACGCAAAATCGCCGCTGTGACGCGGCCACATGAAATTATCGATCTCGTCGCCGTATTTTCCGATCGATTCGGGCGGCGCATAGACAAGGCGGATGTCCTTGAGTTCCAGCTGCTTGATCAGGTAGAAATCCCGACCGTAATACATGTTGGCGACGCTGCAACGATAGCCGCCGTCGCGCTCGCATTCGGCGACGACGGCCTTGGTCGTCGCATCCACCGCGTCGTAGTACGCACGCCCGGTCTTGCCACGCGCGCCATCGAGGATGCGATCGGTGATGCGGTCGAATTGCGTCGTTACCAACACGCGTGCGCCGGGCCCTGCGGAAACTTCCTGCGCGCGGGTGGCGGCATTGAAGCCATTGGCCATCAGGTTGTTCTGAGGCGTGGAATTAAGCTGGATCGCGCCATAGGCGCAATGGTGGTTGGTGACCACCAGGCCGTGCGGCGAAACAAAACTCGCCGTGCAGCCACCCAATGAGACCACCGCGCTCATCGGCGCGCGGGTCAGGTCGGAGAGCGCTGAAGGATCACCCTCGAACCCGGCCGCCTTGAGCTGCGCGGCAATCTCCGGCAGCTGCGACGGCATCCACATCCCTTCGTCGGCTTGTGCGGCCATCGCTGCGCCCGCGGCCGACACCAACAGCGCACCGCGCATGGCCATCGACACCACTGCCTTTCCCTCAGTCATGCGGCAGCCCCATTTCCGTGAGCAGGCGATCGGCATGGTCGACTTCATCCATCACCCAGCGCATGTAGCGCGCGTCGACGTGGATCGAACGCGTGAGTTTTGGATTGAAGATCCAGTCGGCACTGAGGCTTTCGTAGTTGCCGTCAAACAACAGTCCAACCAACTCGCCTTTTGCATTCAATGTTGGCGAACCGGAATTGCCGCCGGTAGTGTCGACGTCACTGAGGAAGTTGACCGGCACGTCGCCCAGGGCTTCATCGCGATACTGCGCGCCCTTGCTGGCGGCAATGGCATCGAGCTCGGCCTGCGGTGAAATGAAGGGGTCCTTGCCGGTGGTCTTGGCGACAATCCCGGCCAACGTGGTGAACGGAATCATCTCCACGCCATCGCGCGGCGAATAGCCGCGCACGGTGCCGAAGGTGATGCGCAGCGAACTGTTGGCATCGGGATACACAGGCTTGCCCTGCGACTGGTTGAAATCGATCATCGCCTGCATGTATTGCGGGCGCAGCGCCGAGATGCGACCGCTGCGCGCCTGGCTTTCGGCCTCCATCCGCAGGATCGCCGGCATCATCCTGGTGGCGAACTGCAGCGCGACATCAGCGGAGGATTCGATACCGGCTTTGTCTGTTTTCAGCAACGCCAATCGTGTGTCGACATTGCCCAGTTGCGAACCGGCATACAGGGCATCGAGCTTTGCATCCAGGCCGGCAACCACCGTGTCGCTGGCACCGATGCCAAGCCATGCATCAAGCTCCGGCACGCGCTGGGCAGCCGGCACCTGGCTGGCATAGCGCTGCAGGCGCAGCGCCAGCAGGGCCTTGTCCACGTTGGCGTCGTAACGCTTGTCCAATGCACGCATGCGGCCTTCGTTGCGGGGCGCATCTCGATCCTGGAAACCCACTTCGCGTTCGGCATCGGGCTTGGCCTGCTCGATGGCGTTGCGATAAAGCTGCACGGCTACACCGGGCAACCCGCCATCCACGACGCTGTTGAACCATAGGTCGCGTTCGCGCGTGGTGCGCTGGGCGACAAGCTCGGCTTCCAGCGCGCTGATGGCCTGTGTCTGTGCCTGGCCTTGCGCGCCATGCGTGGCCAACCAGGCTTTCAACTCGCTTTCACGGGCACGCTTCATGCCCACTGGATCGCGCATTTTCGCGAACCCATCCAGCTGGCCCTGGAATAATTTCATCCCGTTGTTGAGCCCGGCAACGGTCGACGCGTATTTCAGCGCGGCAGCCTTGTCACCCGCGGTGGTGCGCTCGATGGTGTCGAGATAATCGCCACGGTATTTCACCTGCGTCGGGTATTTCCAGCGGATCGCATCGTCGACTTCATCGGCAAGGCGATAACGATTGGTGGAACCCGGATAACCCGTGACCATGACGTAATCACCGGCCTTCAGTCCGTCCTGCGACACCGTCAGCCAGCTCTTGGGCTGGAATGGCACGTTGTCCTTCGCATATGCGGCTGGCTTGCCATCCTTGCCGACGTAGGCGCGCAGGAAACTCCAGTCGCCGGTGTGGCGCGGCCATTCGAAATTGTCCTCGTCACCGCCAAACTTGCCGATGGCCTCGGGCGGCGCGTACACCAGGCGCACGTCCCTGATTTCCATCTGCCGGATCAACGAGAACTGCAGGCCGCCGTTGAAGTTGTAAACCGCGCAGCGCAAGCCGCCGGGTTTTTCGCACTGCGCCACGAGCGCCTTGCTGCGCGTATCGATGGCGTCGAAGCGCGCCTTGCCGTCCATGCCTGCGGCCAGGCCATCGTTGATCGTCGCGGTGACGTCGCTGATGTCCTGGGTGACATAGATGCGCGCGGTAGGATCGGCCGACAATTCATCGGCAAGACTCTCTGCCACAAAGCCGGTGGCCAGCAGGTCACGTTCGGGCGTCGAGTTGTACTGGATCGCACCGTATCCACAGTGGTGATTCGTAACGACAAGACCCTGTGGCGAGACGAAGCTTGCCGTGCAACCGCCCAGGCTGATCACCGCATCGAGCGGCTTGGCGGCAAGGTTGGACAACCCGGCCGGATCCATCTTCAATCCGCGCGCCTTCAGCTGCGTGGCCAGTTCGGGCATCTGTTTGGGTTGCCACATGCCTTCATCGGCGCTGGCTGCAGTGGACAACAGTGCGACCGCCAGGGCCGCAGACAACGTACGCAGGGGCACGGTAACTCCTCATTGATGCAAGACAATCCCCAAACCATAGTCACTGCACTGCCCCAGTGGCAAATGCCAGCGGTCATGTCACGGCCGCATCCGGGCCGGGCGGTACAATCACGGCATCGTTCAGGACCCATCAGGCCCACCATGTCGCAGACCGCCACGCCGTCATCCACCCCGCAAATCCCGCAGCGCATGAAGGCGCTGGTCAAGCGCCAGGCGGCCAAGGGCATCTGGATGGAGGACGTGCCGGTACCGGCGCCGGGCCCCAACGAGGTGTTGATCAAGCTGGAGAAAACCGCGATCTGCGGCACTGACCTGCACATCTACCTGTGGGATGAATGGAGCCAGCGCACGATCAAGCCGGGCCTGGTGATCGGCCATGAATTCGTCGGTCGCATCGTCCAGATCGGCCCCGGCGTCAGCGGTTACAGCATCGGCCAGCGCGTCTCGGCCGAAGGCCACATCGTCTGCGGCCATTGCCGCAACTGCCGCGCAGGCAAGCAGCATCTGTGTCCCAACACCATCGGCATCGGCGTCACCCGTGACGGCGCATTCGCCGAATACATCGTGATGCCGGCCAGCAACCTGTGGCCGATCCCCGACCAGATCCCGTCCGAGCTCGCCGCGTTCTTCGATCCGTACGGCAACGCCGCGCACTGCGCGCTGGAATTCGACGTGGTCGGCGAGGACGTGCTGATCACCGGCGCAGGTCCGATCGGGGTGATGGCCGCCGGAATCTGCAAATACATCGGTGCGCGCAACGTGGTGGTCACTGACGTCAACGATTACCGCCTCAAGCTCGCCGCAGACATGGGCGCTACCCGCGTGGTCAACGTCACCCATCAATCCGTCAAGGACGTGATGGCCGACCTGCACATGGAGGGCTTCGACGTTGGCCTTGAGATGAGCGGCAATCCACGCGCGCTCAATGACATGCTCGACTGCATGTACCACGGCGGCAAGGTCGCCCTGCTCGGCCTGCAACCCAAGGGTGCCGGTATCGATTGGGATCGGGTGATCTTCAAGGGCCTGACGTTGCAAGGCATCTACGGCCGTCGCATGTACGAGACCTGGTACAAGATGACGCAACTGGTGCTGTCCGGCTTCCCGCTGGGCAAGGTGCTCAGCCACCAGCTGCCGGTCGACGAATTCCAGAAAGGCTTCGACCTGATGGAATCGGGCAAGTCCGGCAAGATCGTACTGAGCTGGAATTGATCGCGCCTGGAGCGCGTCACTCGTCGGACCGCACGTAGGCAACCTGAGTGCCAGCCGTGCGACCAAGGGCTTTCCCTAGCTGATGCACGGATGACTGCATTGCGAAAATGCAGGCATTCCCGATGCACCGGAGTGCCTGCCCATGCTTCCCCCCGATAGCGTTTCGCGCGCGCGGCCATCGCTGCCGCCGCCACCCCCGCCGCCTCCCGTCAAACAGGTCGAAAGCAGGCCTGGCGAATCGCTTGTCGCGACAGGCAAGCGCTTCGGTGTTTCCGAGCAACAGATGACCCGGTCCAACCCCGGCGTCTCCAACGCGAGTGCCATGTTGCCGGACAACACCCGGATCAACATCCCGACCGGGACCGGCAACGGCGTTGCCAGCACGCACGTGGTGCAAGCCGGCGAGTCCCCGGCTGACATCGCCGCGCAGCAGAAGGTCAGCGAAAGTGACCTGCGCGCGGCCAACGGCTTCGGCCCGGGCGAAGCGGTGTATGCCGGCACGACCCTGCTGCTGCCAGTCAAGGGCGGCGACAATGGCGATCCAACCACGATCGCTGGTTTGACGGACGCGTTCCCGAGCCTCGCAGGCCGTGATCCCGTCGACCTGAAAAAGATCACCGACAACGTCGCGCAGTTGCGCGACGGCAGCACGTCGGAAAAGATCCGCGCCGTCGCCGAACTCGCGCGCGACCTCAAGCCCGAGGACATCGGCAAGCTGTTCAAGGAGCTCGGCATCGCCGACAACCCGGTGGCCAAGCTCGCCACCGATTCCGCGGCGCTGGGCGCGTTGTCGAGCCTGGCCAACCCCGACGCTTCCGCCTACGACAAGGCATCGGCGGTCCTCACCCTCACCAAGTCGGTGGGCGAGCTGGCACCCGGGCAACTCGGGCAGGTGCTGAAGCCCTACCTGTCCGCGCTGCCTTCGGCGAACGCGCTGATCGGCGCGCTTGACACGTATTCCGATCCCGATGCTTCCGCGCTCGACAAGGCCAAGGCAACGCTGGAACTTGGCAATGCACTCAAGGAAACCCTGGGCGACAACTTCCCCAAACTCGCGGACGCGCTGCGCCATACCGATTCCTTCTCCCGCAGCCTGTCTGCGGGGCTGACCCTGCTCGACCCCGACGCCTCGGTCCAGGACAAGGCCAAGGCCGCGATCGAACTCGGCGCCGAAGTTCCCGAACTCGCCGGCGATGCGCGCGCAATCAAGGCATTCCTGCAGAGCAACGGCCTGAGCGAAGCCGACGCGCGCGCGATCCAGCAGGGCATCGACAACCTGCCGATCGCAGAGCGCCTGCCCGAATCGGTACGCACCAACCTCGACCCGGAGGTCGCGCGCAACCTGACACCGGCGCAGGCCGACCAGTTGGCGAAGATGGCGGCCGATGGCGAACTGAAGGACGCCCTGCCCGACGCGATCAAGCGCATCAAAGATCCTGAGGCGATGAAGGCGCTGCTCGGTTCGCTCGGCGGTATCGATGATGCCGCCACCCGCAAGACGCTGCTGACCGGACTGGCGGGCCTGAAGGAAGGCGTCGCCGACAAGTTGCTGACCTCGACCATCGACGGCAAGCCCGCCGGCGACGTGCTGGGCAGCGTGCTCGGCAAGCTCGATGTCGAAGGCCAGGCCAAGTTCGCCAAGCTGATCAAGGATTTCGACGAAGGCACGCTGAAATTTGCGTTGCAGCTGGGCGAACAGGTCGATGGCAAGGTGCTGGGCCAGGCCCTGGATGTGATCGGCGACAGCAAGCTCGCCGGCCAGGCCCTGGGCGCGCTGCACGACGTGCTGTCCAAGGCGGGGGTCAAGGTCACCGGCGAGATTGCCGAGAAGGTGCTCAAGGGCATCGGCAAGATCGTGCCGATCGCAGGCGCGCTTCCGGCCGGCTACGACGCGGTGCGCATGGGCAAGATCGCCGCGGACACCAGCCTGCCCGCCGACATCCGCTATCTCGCGCTGCAGGCTTCCAAGCTCAACGGCGTTGACGCCGTGCTCAGCGTCGCCGAACCCTTCATCGCGGAGTTCTTCGGCATTCCAGTCGCGGCGGACATCGCGCTTGGCGTGGCTGAACTGGGTCTCGACCTGGTCATCAGCGACCAGAAGGCGAAGTCCGATGCACAGGGCAGCGATTACCAGGCGCCGGACTGGCTGAAGGGATTGAACGTCGGCCTCGCCGCCGCCCAGGGCCCGCAGGGCGTCGCGGAGCTGGCGTTGATATACGGGCCCAACGGGGCGGTCGACCTGGCCGGGGCAGTGACGCGTCTTGGTGGCGAAGGCGCGATCAAGGCGGGTGAAGTCTCGGCGGAACTCACGGCACAGGGTGTCGGCGAGGGCTTGCATTACACCGCCGAAGGCCTGCACCAGCTTGCCGACATCATCCGCAACCCGTCGAAGTACGGCGCGGCGGCGGTCGAGCTCGGCAAGCAGGCCGTTGATCAGTTGTCCGACATCGCCGAAGGCGCAGGCGAACTGGCCGAAGCCGCGGCGAAAGAACTGGGTAACCTGGTCGGCGACCTCAAGAAGCTCGGGGCCGAGGGCGTGGAAGCGCTGGGCTGGATCGCCAGTCATCCCGGTGAGGCCGCGCAGAAGGCGGTCGACGCATTGTCCAACGCCGCCGAATGGGGCCTGCGCATCGGTACCCAGGCCGGCAAGGAAATCGCACGCGACGCGCTGGCTGCGCTGGGCACCGCACGCGATGCACTCGGTGCTGCCGGCGAAGCCGCGCAGAAGGCGATCGCCGTGATCGACGGCGCGATCGACAAGGCGGTCGACACCGCGGTGTCGCTCGGCAAGCGTGGCATCGCGACGCTGGGCTGGATCGCCGCCAATCCCGGCGCGGCCGCCGACATAGCCAAGGACGCACTGGTCGATGTCGCGTCCCAGGCCGGCGAGATGGCCAAACAGGCCTACGACCAGATCGTCAAGCTTGGTGCCGACGGGGTCGAACTGGCCAAGGATGTCGCTGGAAAGCTGGTTGACGCCGGCGAAGCGGGCGTCGAGATGTTGAAATACGTCGTCGACAACCCCGGCAAGGCGGCCGAGGAAGTGCGCAAGGCAGCGCTGGAGGGCTTGAAGACCATCGCCAATGGCGTGGGCGCAGCCGCGGAGGCGGCGACCGACGCGGTGATCGGATTCGTCGACAACGGCCTGCAGGAAGCCAAGGACACGGCGAGCGACCTGCTGACCGCTGGTGGCGATGCCGCCGAGCGCATCACCGCGGCCTGGGGCGACGAGTTGTCCGACGGCGCCAAGGAAGTGATCGGCGGACTGAAGGATCTCGGCGACGCAGGCCTGGATGCGCTGGGCGATCTCACGGATGCCGGAATCGGCTTCGCCGGCGATGTCCTCGGCGGATTGAAGAGCACCTACGACAACACCATCGGCCGCATTCCCGGACTCTGAAGCGGCACCTGCACGTTCGTGAAAACGCCGGCCATGGGCCGGCGTTTTCGCCACAGGGGCATTGCGGATACCGGTGCAGCGATCCTAGTCCTCCAGCACCGCCAGCACGTCGGAGCCGCTGCGTTTCGCGAGTACCCAGCGTTTGCCGCCACCGGGCATCAGTTCCATCACCACGTGCGCCACGGTGTGCCGCTCGACCCAGTCGGCGGGATAACCCTGCATGTCGCCCTGCGCCGTGCGCGGCAGCGCCTCCATCATCTGCGCCGCCTGCGTGCCGTCGTCGAGCATCCAGAACCAGGCTTCCGGTTCGAGCGCGTGCAACCGCTTGGCGAGATTTACCAGTTGTGCATCATCGAGCCCGGGCGCGACCTGCACGAACTTGCGTTCGAATCCGAAGCGATCCCTGATCTGGCCAAGCGCCTTGACCTCCGCGGCATACGGCGATGGTGCTTGTTTCGCGTCGGGCGCAACAGGCGTCGATGCATCGATGGGCACTTGCATCGCAGCAACCGTCGGCAATGCTTCCCCCGCATTCGCGGTCGAGGGTGCGCGCACACAGGCACCCATGCATGCAAGCACCAGCACGGCGACGGACACGGACCTGAGCGCAGACATCACGGTCGTTCTCACTGCTAAAAACTGGCCAAAGCCTAGCATGCACGTGATAGAGGCCCGATCCCATTGGTGGCGCGGGGACAAATCAAACGCTGCGATAGAATGGGTTTCCGTCCTTCCCGACCGTGCACCATGTCCCTGACCCAACGCTACGCCGATACCCTCGACGAAATCCGTGCGCAGGGCCTGTTCAAGGCCGAACGCATCATCACCAGCCCGCAATCGGCCGAGATCACGCTGGCGGACGGGCGCACGGTGCTGAATTTCTGCGCCAACAATTATCTCGGGCTGGCCGATCATCCGGACATCATCGCCGCGGCCAAGGATGCACTGGACACGCACGGCTTTGGCATGGCTTCGGTGCGTTTCATCTGCGGCACCCAGGACCTGCACAAGCAGCTTGAGAAGATCATTGCAGATTTCTTCGGCAAGGAAGACACCATCCTTTACGCCGCCTGTTTCGATGCCAACGGTGGACTCTACGAACCTTTGCTCGGTGAGGAAGACGCGGTCATCAGCGACTCCCTCAACCACGCCTCGATCATCGACGGCGTGCGTCTGTGCAAAGCCAAGCGGTTCCGTTATGCCAACTGCGACATGGCCGATCTGGAGAAGCAGCTGCAGGCTGCCGATGCCGCCGGTGCGCGCACAAAGCTTATTTCCACCGACGGCGTGTTCTCGATGGATGGCTTCATCGCCCCGCTCGACGAGATCACCGCGCTGGCGAAAAAGTACGGCGCATTGGTGCACATCGACGAATGCCACGCCACCGGCTTCCTCGGCAAGAGCGGGCGCGGCTCGGCCGAGGTCAAGGGCGTGCTGGATCGCATCGACATCATCACCGGCACGCTCGGCAAGGCCATGGGCGGTGCGCTTGGCGGCTTCACCACGGCGAAGAAGGAAGTCATCGAACTGCTGCGCCAGCGCTCGCGGCCGTACCTGTTTTCCAATTCCTTGCCACCGCACGTGGTCGCGGCCGGCATCAAGGCTTTCGAGATGCTTGACGCCGCCGGCGACCTGCGCGAGACCCTGGCCACCAACACCGCGTACTTCCGCGAAAAAATGACGGCGGCCGGTTTTGACATCAAGCCCGGCACGCATCCGATCAGCCCGGTCATGCTGTACGACGCACCGCTGGCGCAAGCGTTCGCCACGCGCCTGCTGGAAGAAGGCATTTACGCCATTGGTTTTTTCTTCCCCGTCGTGGCACAGGGACAGGCACGCATCCGCACGCAAATCAGCGCCGCGCATACGCGTGAACATCTCGACCGCGCCATCGATGCGTTCATCCGCATTGGCCGCGAACTTGATGTATTGAAAACCTGACGCGACCGCGCGGGCACAGCTGCATCTGCGATGCCGGGATGCCAAGGGCGTCGATTCGCCGCCGCGCATTTGTCCGTCCCTGGTCAGCCGGACGCTCTCAGTTGGCCTGGATAGTGACGGAGCCTGGGCAGTGATGGGACGCGGCGTGTGATAGCCGCCCGTTTTCCACGTATCCCACCCAGGCAGGGTTCCCGCGCCCCGCGCAAGCGTTGAACGCGTTACGGCTTGACCGGTGTCTCGGCAGCCTCGGTCGGTGCCGGCACGGCAACCGGTGCTACCGGAGCCGCGCCCTTGGCAACCCGAACCCCGCGCGCCTTCATCCATGCGCTGAATTCATCGGCCGTCATGCGCTTGCCGTTCTGGCTCATGTCGAAACGCCACGGGGTGTTGTCGAATGCCGTCTGTGGCTTGTAGGCCGCCGGATCGTTGGGGTCGATGGCGCTGGGCGCGGGCATGGCCTTGGCCACGTTCTGGCAACCCTCGATGCGCAGGCGCAGCAGCACCTGGTCCACCGACTGGGATTCATCATAGGCCTGGCTCAACACGCTGACCTGGGTACCCAGCTGGTAAGCCGACGCAGACAGCTCGGTGGCAATCGGCGCAATGACGGTGGGCCGCAGCGCTGTAGTCTGCGACACGTTCGCGGCCGGACAGGTGATGGCATGCGCCAGCCCTGGCGCGAGCCCCGCGCCCGCCAGACCAATCAAGACCACCGCCAACTTGCGCATGTGAAACCCTCCCTTCGAATGTCCGCGAGTGTAGGTCGCACCGAACAGTCCAACAACCCTCCTGACTCGTCGAGTGTTTCAGCGAGGGCTCGCATCCATCCTCCTGCGAGCTGGAAAAGATGCCGAACCCTCCGGACTCGCGTCTTGTTTCACCGATGGTTCGGGCCCCTTCTCCCGCAAGCGGCGGAAGGTGCCAGGCCCGCGGATGAGGACGTCCTTGATCACTTCCTGCAAGCCCGCTCCACGATTGGATCGTGCCGCTGATGCCCACAAAAAAACGAAGCCCGGCGTCAGCCGGGCTTCGAGGTCTTGCATGGTGCGTGAAACTTAGTTCTGGACGTTCAGCTCGGTGCGGCGGTTGCGCGCACGGCCTTCCGGATTGTCCGAACCATCTTCGTTGGCGTTCGGGGCAAT
>JBBSST010000035.1:0-32266 GCA_038241735.1 Lysobacterales bacterium | reverse complement strand
TCCTCACTGGGCCGTCGGCCCCCCCCCCCGCCCCGCGCGCGCCCCCCCGGGGCGGGGGGCGCCCCCCCGCCCACGCCGGGTAGCACGCGTCGCGCCCATGGGGCGCTCCTACAACACGTCGCCTTCGGAGGACAGGGCGCATTCGAGACGGTCGCCCATGCCACCGATTTCCAGGATCAGGCGGTCGAGCTCGGCCGGCGTCAGTGCGTCATAGGGCCGGTTTTCACACAGATGCAGGTAAGGCACGCCGTCAAGGTCATCGATGGCCAGGTAACCCAGGCGGCTTTGCCAGTTGAAGATCAGTGCGCGATTGCCGTCGATGCCGCTGCTCGGCGCGATCACCGTGTTCACGCGCAGGTAGCTGCGGCCATCGTCGTCGCGCAATTCCGACAGGAAGATCGCC
Organism: Lysobacterales bacterium; assembly: GCA_038241735.1. Taxonomy (GTDB): domain Bacteria; phylum Pseudomonadota; class Gammaproteobacteria; order Xanthomonadales; family Xanthomonadaceae; genus Luteimonas. The sequence continues at coordinate 31,863 of JBBSST010000035.1, read as the reverse complement.
TGGCGGCGGCGACCGCCATCGAGCGAGAGTTCCACGCACAGCACGAATGGCTCGCGCATGCTGATGTGGAAGTTGCTGGCGCTCAGGTGAGCGTGGATCTGCTTGAAATCCTGCATGGTCGTGTGTCCTTGCGATTTGTCCTTATGCTAGCGCAATGGCCGTAACCACCGCCGAACAGCGCATTTTTGCCGCAATCCGCGCGATTCCGCGTGGCCAGGTCGCCGGCTACGGCCATATCGCCCGCCGTGCCGGATTGCCCGGTCGCGCGCGACTGGTGGCGCGGATGCTGGCCAACAATGAGGACCCAACGCTGCCCTGGCATCGGGTGCTGCGCAGTGACGGTCGCATCGCGTTTCCGCAAGGCTCGCACGGGTGGCTTGAGCAATCGCAGCGACTGCGCGCCGAAGGCGTGGTGGTCGAACGCGGGCGCGTGCGCATGCCGAAGGTCGATGCGACACTCGACGCGATGGTCTGGGGCCCAGTCTGAGCGACGCGTTTTGGTGCCAGCAGCGATGAACCCGCCTGCGGCCAGCCGGTATCATGTGCGCTCGCTCGAGGATCCCGGATGTTCACCAATCTTCCCCCCGTCACCAAGGCGCTGCTGATCGCAAACGGCTTGGTGTTCCTGCTCCAGCTCGTGGTCGGCGAGCAGGTGCTGGCGCCGTTCATGCTGTGGCCGCTGCAAGCCGGTGGCGATGCGTTGTCGTCGGGTACGTCGTTCATGCCGTGGCAATTGCTGACCTACGGTTTCATGCACGACCCGACCGGCTTTGCGCACCTGTTGTTCAACATGCTGGCCTTGCTGATGTTCGGTGCGCCGCTGGAATACACCTGGGGCAACCGCCGTTTCCTGACCTATTACCTGGTGTGCGTGGGCGGCGCCGGACTGTGCCAGCTGGGCGTCACCTCGTGGATGGCGGCGCAGGGCGGCATGGTCGGCCCGACCATCGGCGCATCGGGCGGGGTGTTTGGACTGCTGCTGGCCTATGGCCTGTTGTTCCCCAACCAGCGGGTGATGCTGTTGATCCCGCCGATCCCGATGAAGGCGCGCACGCTGGTGATCATTTATGGCGCCATCGAGCTGCTGTTGGGCTTTACCGGCCTGCAGCCGGGCGTGGCTCATTTCGCCCACCTGGGCGGGATGCTGTTTGGCTGGCTGCTGATCAATTACTGGCGCGGAAAGCCGCCCTTCAGCCGCAATGGTTCGCGGGTGCGACGGTTCTAGAAAAGCGCCTGGAACGCACGGCTGAAACCAGCCAGGCATCCACAAGGACAGACGCGAAGATCCGCGTTATTCAGGACACTTCCAGATCGCATCCCGCGAGCTCGGCCATCCAGGTGCCGCCATCCCGCGAAAACGAGATGACGGTTTTTAGGATGGCCGGTTGTCGCCGAATCCCAGCCCGGCATCAACGCCAGATCGAGACCTGCTGATCCGTCTTGTGCTGCATCGGTGTACCGGCCTTGCAGCCGTAGGCCTCGCCAAACGCTGGCGTGTTGGTCAGTGGCCCGTTGGCGCGCCATTGTCCGGGGGCGTGTACCGCGACTGCCGCGCGCTGGGTGGCGACATCGATCGACATCTGCTGGCGCCAAAGCTGCGCCCAACCTTGGAAAAACGCCTGTCTTGATGGTTTCGACAGCTCCGGCTGCGATGCCGCCAGCGCGTCCCATGCAAGTTCGACACCTACCAGGTCGGCGGCATTTTCCTCGAGTGTCTGGGCGCCATTGACCTTGACGCCATTGAGGCCCGGATACGCATAGCTGCTGTATTGCGCCGACAACGGCGCGATGCGTGCAGCCCAGGTCGCATCGTCGGCAGGCGTCCACCAGGTTTTCAATGCGCCGCTATCGTCGACAAACTTGCCTTTGTTGTCGATGCTGCGGCCGAGTTCATGGCCGACCAATGCGCCGAACGTGCCGTAGTGGCTGGCCGCATCCTGGCCCATGTCCAGCACCGGTGGTTGCAACACGGCGGCGGTGATGATCAAGCGGTTGTGGGCCATGTCGTAAGCCATCGCCGGCTCCTGCGGCAGCACGTCCCAGCGTCGGTCGGCGTTGCCATGGCCAATGCGCTTCATTTCCTCGCGATGGCGCCAGGTCGATGCGATCAGCATGTTGCTGCCGAAACTGCCACGACCCATCGGCTGCACGCTGTAGTCCATGTCGCGCTTGGGTGCGCCGATTTCGATGGTGAGTTTGGCCAGCTTGGCCTTCGCCGCGGCCTTGGTTGGTGCGCTCATCCAGGTGTTGCGTTCCACCGCGCGCTCCAGCGCATCGCGCACGCCTCCGGCGATGGTCGCCGCGCGCGAGGCAGTGGCCGGTGGCAGGTAGCGGCCAACGTATTCGCGTGCCAGCATCGGGCCGGCTGCGAGGTTGATGGCGTTGAGCACCAGCTGGTCGCGCGCGGGCGGCGTGGTTTCGCCGCGCAGGATGCGGCCACGGAACTCAAAATCGGCGTCGCGGAAACTCTTCGACAGATACGGCGCCATCGCGTTGCCGACCTGGAAGCGCAGGTAGGACTTCCACTGGTCGGGCTTGATCTTGTCGACCATGCTGTCGAGCTGTGCGAACAGTTGCGGATTGGCCAGCGACACCACGTCGTCCTTGACGCCTTGTGCCTCGAGGAAATCACCCAGTTGCAGCGATTTGTATGACTTGCCCAGCGTTGCGGCCTGCACCACGGCGTAGTTGCTGCGCGGGTCGCGCATTGCCGACATTGGCTTGGACGCCTGTGCGATGCGTGTCTCGATATCGATCACCTGCTGTGCCTGCGCGGCCAGCTTGTCGGTGGGCGTGCCGGTCAGTGCGAGGATCTTCTGCACGTAATCCTTGTAACGGCCCAGCAAGGCGCGGGTGTCTTCGTCAGTACGGGTGTAATAGGCCGGGTCGGTCAGGCCGAGTCCGCCCTGGGTGAAGTAGCCGATGCTGCGGTTGAGGTCGGCAAGATCGAGGTCCGGGGTGAACTGGAACAGCACCGGGATGCCAACCTGGTGCAGGGCTGCGATCGACGGCGGGATGTCCTTGGCGCGCTTGATGCCATCGATGCGCGCCAGCAACGGCGCGATGGGTTTGGCGCCATCGGCTTCCACCGCAGCTTCATCCAGGCCACTGGCCCAGAAGTCGCCGAGCAGTTTCTGCACGTTGCCTTGTGGCGACTGCATCGCGGCATTGAGCAGGTCGCGTTGCTGCTGCTGGGCAAGGTCGCGCAGCTGTCCCAACGCCGACACCGTGCCGGAACCACTGACCAGCGTGTTGGCCGCAAGCCAGTCCTTGTTGGTGAACGTGTAGAAGTCGGTGCAGGCGGTGGCAGCCGGCGCGGCCTTCTTTGCCGGCGCCCGCTTCTTCTTGGCCGCATCGGCATCGTGCACCGACAGGCTGACAATCAGGGTCAGGCCAAGGGCCAGGGCAACGTGTCTGGCAAGCGCGGTTCGCACGATTGGCATTGGAATTCCATGCAGTGAAGTGGGGCGAGTTTAACAAGCCACGTGCCGGTATCACTGAATGCCTGGGCGATGCGCGACCAGATGCACGAAAAAAGACCCGCGCGGGGCGGGTCCTGGTTGCAGCAGATGCGTTGCCCGTCCAGGGGCAACGCATCGATTGGTTCATCGCCGTGCGTTTACCAGATCACGACCTGCTTGTCGGCATCGCGCACCATCGGGTCGCCGGCCTTGCACTGGAATGCAGCGGCAAACGCAGGCAGGTTGGACGGCGCACCAATGGCGCGGAAGCTGGCCAAGGCGTGCTCGTCGGTCTGCAGGCGCTTGTCCAATTCTTCCGGGGTGAAGTTGCGGCGCCACACCGTGGCCCAGCTGAGGAAGAAACGCTGGTCGCGGGTCAGGCCGTCGGTCTTCGGGTCCGGCGTGCCGTCGGTGGCCTTTTTCATCGCATCGAACGCCGTGGCCAGGCCGCCAAGATCGGCGATGTTCTCGCCCAGCGTGTGGTTGCCGTTGAGCTTGCGACCGTCACTGGTCTTGTAGCCGTCGAACTGGGCGACCAGCTTGCCGGTGCGCGATTTGAAACCGGCCGTGTCGGCAGCGGTCCACCAGTCTTCCATGTTGCCGTCGGGACCGAACTTGGAACCCTGGTCGTCGTATCCGTGGGTCATTTCGTGGCCGATCACCGCACCGATGCCGCCGTAGTTGGTGGCCTCGTCGGCGTTGGGATCGAAGAACGGCGGCTGCAGGATGGCGGCCGGGAACGTGAGCTGGTTGGCCAGTGGGTTGTAGGACGCATTGACCGTTTGCGGACGCATGCCCCATTCGGACTTGTCGACCGGCTGGCCGATCTTGCCGATGTCCCACTTGTAGTTGAATTCGCGCGCCGCCAGCACGTTGCCGATGTAGCTGTCGCGATTGGTGGCCAGGCCGGACCAGTCGCGCCACTTGTCGGGATAACCCACGCGCGGCTCGAACGACGCCCATTTTTCCAGCGCCTTGTCCTTGGTCTGCGGGCTCATCCACGCCAGGTTGCCGATCCGCACTTTCAGCGCATCGCCGAGGTTCTTGATCAACGCTTCCATCTTGGCCTTGGATTCCGGCGGGAACGCGACCTTCACGTACAACTGGCCGAGCGCTTCGCCAACCTGATCGTCGACGGTGGCGAGCACGCGCTTTCCGCGCTCCTTCAGCTCCTTCTGGCCGCTGAGCACCTTGCCGTAGAAGTCGTAGTTTTCCTGGACGAATGCATCCGACAGGTAAGGCGACGCGTCGTCGACCAGGTGGAAGCGCAGGTACGCACGCCAGACCGCCGGCGCGGTGTCGGCGAGCATCTTGCTGACCTCGGCGTGGTAGGCCGGCACCGACAATGACACTTTTTCCGGAACCTTCACGCCCTGGGATTCAAACAGCTTGGTGAACGGGAAATTCGGCGACAGCTTGTCGGCGTCTGCCAGCGTCACCGGGTTGTAATACAGCTCGACGTTGCGCGAGAACTCCTCGCGCGACTTGGACATCTTGGCCAGGCGCGTCTCGAACGCCATCACGTCTTTCGCCTGGCTGGCCGCATCGGCGACCGGCACGCCGGACAGTTCCAGCACCTTGGCAATGTGGGCAACGTAAGCGGTGCGGATTTTCTGCTTGTCCGGCGCGCTGTAATACGGGACGTCCGGCAGGCCAAGGCCGCCCTGGCCGGTTGCAGCAATGTTGATCGACGAGTTCTTGAAGTCCGGCATCGAGCCGATGCCGATCAGGAAACCGTTGCCGGTGGCGGCGGATTTACGCAGGAAGTCGGCGATTGCCGGGCCATTGGCCAGCGCATCGATCGCGGTGAGCTGGTTTTTCAGCGGCGCGATGCCCTGCGCGTTGATCGCATCGACGTCCATGCCCGAGGCCCAGAAGTCGCCGACGATCTTGTCGACGCCTTTGGCACCGGTGTTGGCAGCGACTTGTTCGGCCAGTTGGCGTTGCACGGCGGTGGAGCGTTCGGCCAGCATCTCGAAGGCGCCCCAGGAGTTGCGGTCGCCGGGAATCGCATTGGCCGCCAGCCACTTGCCGTTGACGTAACCGCCGAAGTCGGTGCAGGCATTCTTGCCGGGATCCAGGTCGGTCAACTCGAAGCGATTGACCGGTGGCAGCGTGCTTTCGTCCAGGGTCAACGCCTTGGCGTCCGCGCTGGCGGGCGCGGGCTGTTTTGCCGAGGCATCGTTGGCAGGCGTTGATTTGTCGCCGCCACAGGCGCTCAGCGCCAGCGCCACGGCCAGTGAAAGAAGCAGGATTTGCGGGTTTTTCGCGATCACAGAGATCTCCGGCCCGGGTCGGGCATTGGATGGGGAGGAACATGCCGGCCTACACGGGCGATTTCAGGCATCCGGACACAATAACCGTGCATTTGCCGGCCAGAGGGTGTCGAAGGTCATGCCGCGCTGCTCACACCATGCTGCTCACGCCATGGTGTTCATGCGATGGCGTCAGTAGCGACTGTTCCTGCGCGAGGTGGTCAATGCCAGCAGCAGCAGTCCGCCGATGAAGCCGATGTTCTTCATGAAGTGCAGCAACTGCGCGCTGCCTTCGGCGCCGTGCAATGTCCAGAACGGATGCGACATCACCGCGTCGGCCAGCACCAGCAATGCGGCGAGCGTCGCCGTCCAGCGTAATTTCCAACCCGACAGGATCAGCAGGCCCAGGGCCAGTTCGATGGCGCTGAAGATCAGCGTGCCGTTGGCGATCGCCGCGCCCTGCCACGCTTGCAGCAGCCGCCAGCCCCCCATCACCACGAAAACACTGGCCATCAGCACGCGCGCCATTACCGTGCCCGGGGTCGGACGGGTCGATTGCGTGAACATCGGATGCTCCCTCGCCAGTGCCAGTGAAACAGGGTGACACAGACGCCTTTGGCCTGCATGCAGATCCGTGGCATGGCGGCTTTACACCGCGCGCTAACCGGCCTGCTGCGATGGTGTCGTTACAGGCACGAGCCCTCGGGACAGACCCGTGGCAAGGAGAACGAAATGGTAAAGCTGGCACTGTTGGTCAACATCGAGGCCAAGACCGGCAAGGAGGCCGAAGTCGAGGCGCTGCTGATCGGTGCATTGCCGCTGGCGCAGGGCGAGACCGGCACGCGCAGCTGGTATGCCTTCAAGTCGGGGCCATCGACGTTCGGCATCTTCGACACCTTCGACGACGAAGCCGGACGGCGGGCCCACCTCAACGGCGAGATTGCCAAGGCCTTGCTGGGCAAGGCAGACGAGCTGCTGGCAAGGCCGCCGCAGATCGACAGCGTGGACGTGCTGGCGGCGAAATAACGCAGCCGGCAATCCGCGGGAATGTCGTGGTCGGGTCGGCTGCCCCGTCTCCCCGTCGCTCCAGCAACCGGTGACTTCCAGCTGCGCATGTGCGGCGCGACACGGAAATCCACTGAAATTGCGCGCACCGACGGTTGCCAGCGCGCACATGCGTCGCCGATTACCAGATCGACACGCGCTGCTCCTCGCCAAGCGCCATCGGGTCGCCAGGCTTGCAGGAGAACGCGGCCGTGAATGCGGGCAGGTTGGACGATGGCGCATACGAGCGCACGCTGGAGGCCGCATGCGTGTCGGCCCGCAGCAGGATCTTCTGGAATTCCGGGGTGTATTTGTTGCGCAAGCTCGTGGCCCAGTTGAGGAAAAAGCGCTGGTCGCGGCTGAGGCCGTCGATCATCGGGTCGGGCTGGCCAGCCGTCGCGATGTGCATCGCGTCATAGGCGGTGGCAAGGCCGCCGAGATCGGCGATGTTCTCGCTCAGCGTCAGGTTGCCGTTGATCTTCTGCCCCGGCGCCACTTCGAACTGGTCGTATTGCTTCACCAGCCTGCTGGTCAGCGTGGAAAAGCCCTTCCTGTCGGCCGCTGTCCACCAGTTCTCGAAATTGCCGGTGGGTCCGAAACGGGAACCCTGGTCGTCGTAACCGTGCGTCATCTCGTGGCCGATGACCGCGCCGATGCCGCCATAGTTGAGCGCGGGATCGGCCTTCGGATCGAAGAATGGCGGCTGCAGGATTGCTGCGGTGAACACGATTTCATTTTGTTGCTGGTCGTAAAAGGCGTTGACTTCCTGCGGGCTGGTGAACCACTCGTCGCGATCCACCGGCTTGCCGACCTTGTCCAGTTGCCAGCGACGATTGAATGCCTTGGCGGCGCGGATGTTTGCGTAGTAGTCGTCGCGCGAGGTCGCAAGCCCACTCCAGTCGCGCCACCTGTCCGGATAGCCGATCTTGGGCCTGAAGGTTTCCCATTTGGCCAGCGCCTTTTGCCTGGTTTCCGGACTCATCCAGGTCAGGTGTTCAATCCGCGCCTTGAGTGCCGTGCGCAGGTTGCCCACCAGGGCCTCCATCTGCGCCTTGGACTGCGGAGGAAATGCCGCCTCCACATACATCTTGCCCATCGGCTCGGCAACGTCGGCGTCGATCTTGCGGAGTATTTGGCGCCAGCGCGGCGGCGCCTCCTGCATGCCCAGGGCATCTTTGTAGAATTTGTTGACCGCATCGACGAAGCCCTGCGACAGATTGGGCGCCGCCTGGTTGAGCACTTGCCCGCGCAGATAATTCTTCCATGCCGGCGCCGGCGTGTCGGTCAGCATGGCGTTGATTTCCTGGTGGAAGGCCGGCACCGACAGCGAGAACATCGCCGGTGCCGCGATGCCCTGGGCCTTGAAGAACGCCGTCCACGGAAAATTGGAGGTCAGCGTGTCGGCCTGGGCCGGCGAAACCGGGTTGTACATCAGGCTGACATCGCCCGCCATTTCCTCCGTTGACTTCGACGCCTTGGCCAGCCGCGTCTCGAACGCCATCGCCTGCCTCGCGTCTTCCGCCGCCTGTGCCGCGGGTGAGCCGGACAGTTCGAACAGCGTTGTCAGATAAGCGACGTACGCATCGCGGATGAATTTCTTGTCGGTGTCGAAGTAGATTGTCTTCTCGCGCAAAGACAGGCCGCCCTGCTCGATGTAGGCGATATTGACGCTCGAATCCTTGAAGTCGTTCAGCGGCTCGAACTTGAACGGTACCGGCCCACCCTCGGCGGCGGTCCGCCGCAGGTAGTCCGCGATCGATTTCGTGTCGGTCAGCGCGTCGATGGCGTTGAGTTCAGGCTGCACCGGCTTGACGCCCAGCGCATCGCGCCGCGCCTGGTCCATGCCGCTGGCCCAGAAGTCGGCAACGATCTTGCGAGTGCCTGTTGCATCCGGATCCGCCGCGGCCTGCTCGGCCAGCTGCCGCTGGACCGACTCCGAGCGCTTGCCCAGGATGTCCCACGAGCCCCAGGCCAGTTCATCGCCGGGGATCGCGTTGGCGGCCAGCCACTTGCCGTTGGCGTAGGCGTCGAAATCGCGGCATGCCTGGGCCGGTTCACCCAATTGGGCCGGGTCGAACCGCATCAGCGGGCTGAGCTTGGCTTCGTCCAGCACCAAGGCCTTGGGCGCGTGCGCGGGTGCGGGCGCAGGGCTCGCCGCGGCGACGGGCGGGGCATCGCGCTGGCACGCGACCGCCGCGGTGGCAAGCGCGAGCAGGGAAATGCGAAGGAGCAGCGGCAATGTCTTCATGGGATTCCTGGCGGATGCGGAAGCACGGATGGCGGCGAATCGTGTTCCCTCCAGCAACGCCTTTAGGCTGCCGCGACGGCCGCGCGCGAGGCGCATCCCTGGATATGTGTCCGTGCCCCGCAGCAGGGCCGCGCCTGAACGGCGCCCAGCGACGGGTGGTCGCGTGACCCGCATTCACGTAGACTTGCGCGGTCCTGCAACACGGCTGCCCCTGTCTCGAGTCGATTCTCTCGAACAGATACGATCCTGGTACGCCTGCCGCAAGTGCCGAAACCTTCGGCTCCCCGCGGCCTTATCCCGCACGTCTTTCGTCGCGCAGACACGGTCCGGAACATCCGGCAACCGTCAAACCATTGCTCGCGGCGCGGTTCTGGATAGCTCCGAGCAAACCATTCGATCGACCCCGATCCGGCGTCCGTACATTTTTTTGTGCAGATGTTCCCGGATGGCGGCTGTTCGATGCATCAGGAGTTTTTTGCAATGACGATCCAAAACCACGCGCCCGACACCGCGACGCTTGAAAACCCGGCGGCTGAAGGTGCGACTTTCGAAAGCCTGGGCCTTTCGCCCGGCTTGCTGCGCGCACTGGCCGAGCACGGCTACACCACCCCCACGCCGATCCAGCTCCAGGCAATTCCGCTGGCACTGGCCGGCCACGACCTGCTGGGCGGCGCCCAGACCGGCACCGGCAAGACCGCCGCGTTCGGCCTGCCGCTGCTGCAGCGGCTGTCCAAGCTCACCCCGCCCAACGGCGCGCGCAAGCCGCGTGCGCTGGTGCTGGTGCCGACCCGCGAACTCGCGGTGCAGGTTGCGGAAAGCATCAAGACCTACGGTCGCCAGCTGCGCCTCAACGTCACCACCATCTACGGTGGCGCCGGCATGGGCCCGCAGGTCGAGAACCTGCGTCGCGGCGTCGACATCCTTGTCGCCACCCCGGGCCGCCTGATCGACCACATGGAGCGCGGCAGCGCCAAGCTCGACGCGATCGAGATCCTGGTGCTGGACGAAGCCGACCGCATGCTCGACATGGGCTTCCTGCCAGCGATCAAGCGCATCATCAACCGCGTGCCGAAGGATCGGCAGACGCTGTTGTTCTCGGCCACCTTCGAGGACCAGATCAAGGCGTTGGCGATGGAGTTCATGCGCAACCCGCAGCAGGTGCAGGTGACCGCGCGCAACACGATCGCCGAGACCATCGTGCATCGTGCCCATCCGGTTGACGGCTCGCGCAAGCGCGACCTGCTGATCGACATCCTGACCCGCCGCCACACCGACCAGGTGCTGGTGTTCGGCAAGACCAAGCACGGCTGCAATCGTCTTGCCGAGCAGCTGGAAACCGCCGGCCTGCGCGCTGTCGCCATCCACGGCAACAAGAGCCAGGCGCAGCGACAGAAGGCACTGAGCCTGTTCAAGAGCGGCAAGGCGCGCGTGCTGGTGGCCACCGATGTCGCCGCGCGCGGCCTGGATATCCCCAACCTGCCGCTGGTGATCAACCACGACCTGCCGATGGTGGCCGAGGATTACATCCACCGCATCGGTCGTACCGGCCGCGCGGGTGCCACCGGTGAAGCGCTGTCGCTGGTGTCGCCGGAAGAAGGCGGCCTGCTGCGCCAAATCCAGCGCATGCTGAAGGTCGAGCTGGTGATGGACGTGGTCGAGGGCTATGCACCGAGCAAGCCGATCCGCCTGGACACGCCGATCCCGAAGAACGGTGGTGGCCAGCGCGCAGGTGGACAGCGTCCGCCGAGCAAGCCGGCCCATCGTGCCCACGCCAAGCCGGGCGCACGCCCCGGTGCAGCGGCGCATGCCGGCCAGAAGCAGCGCCCGGCCGGGCAAGCCGCCTATGCCGGGGCACGCCGCAGCACCCGCGCCTGATCGCGGTTGTTGCATGGCAAATTGAAAAGGGCCGGCATTGCCGGCCCTTTTTTGTGCGCGTCTCCCGCAGCGGGAGAGGACTCTACTGCAGCGTCACCCGCTTGCGGTTGTCGCCCGAGTCGCGATCGACCAGCTTGTTGTACGGGTCGATGCCAGCCTCGTAAGGTTCTTCGTCCAGCACCAGTTCGATCGTCGTATCGGCCCTGGTGACGTGGTGCTTTTGCAGGTACAGGACTTTTTCGTCCTCCTCCTCGCCGCCGGCCGGGCGTGAGAACACACCGATGTCGACCAGTTCATCCACCGCCTCCTCGGTCTCCTTGCCCTTGCCTTCGGCGACCAGCTTGGCCGAGTGCAGCTTCAGGGTGAGCACGTACTTGCCGTCGGCACGTTTTTTCGCATTCGCCTCGACTGCACGGTTATCGAAGAACACGATGCGCTCGAACATGTCGCGGATCAGCGGGTGGAACTTCTTGTCGGTGCCCGCATACAGGTCGGCCATGAAGTCGCGGGTGGTTGGATAGGGCGGTCCCTTGAACGCCCATTTCTGCACGAATCGGGCAAGGATCCGATTCAGCGCGTCCTCGCCGATGGCGTCCTTCAGCGCATAGAACACCACGGACCCCTTGCGATAGTGGATGTACTGCTGGTTCTCGTTGAGCGCCAGCGGCAGCTCCTGGTCGCGTTCAGTGGCACGACTCGTCAGGTATTTGTCGAGTTCGTACTTCAGGAACTTGCGCATCTTCTGCGGGCCGTACTCGTGCTCCATCACCATCAGCGCCGAGTACTGCGCCAGCGACTCGGACAGCATGGTCGCGCCTTGCACGTTGGCGCCGATCACCTGGTGCGCCCACCACTGGTGCGCGATCTCGTGTGCGGTGACGTAGAACACGTAGTCGATCTTCTCCTTGTCGCGCAGGTCGGCGATGAAGCCGATCGATTCGGAGTAGGGCACGGTGCCGGCGAAGGCCTGGGCGAACTGTGAGTAGTTCGGGAATTCCAGGATCCGCAGTTGCCGGAACTGGTACGGCGAAAAATTCGTCGAGTAGTAAGCCAGTGATTTCTTGGCCGACTGGATCATGCGGTCGACGTTGTACGGGTGCTTGGCGTCGTAATAGACCTCAAGGGCCACATCGTTCCAGTGGTCGCGTTTGACCTGCCAGTCTGCCGACAGCCAGGAGAAGAACGGCACGAGCTTGGCTTCCGACTTGTAGTTGAAGTAATCGCGGCCACCCTTGGTCCATTTGCGTTGCAGGTAGCCCGGCGCCAGCGCGATCTGTCCGGATGTCGTGGACACGGTGGTTTCGAAATTCACCCAGTCCGCGTTGCCACCGATATAGCTGTCGTTCCACTGCGTGCGGTCGTCGATGTTCGGCATGCGCGGCAGCTCCGGCAGCTTGTACTTGCGGCGGTCGTTCTTGTCCTGCAGTTGCCGTCCCGCGCTGTAACCGAACTGCGGCAACGCCGCCATGTTGTTGAAGAACGTGCCGTTGTAGACCACCGACGTGTCGCCGCCGCCCAGCGGAAATCCATGCGGCCTGGCGCTGTACGTGAAATCGAAATCCATCGATGCGCCCGGTGTGAGCGGGCTGTCGAGGCGATAGATGGTGTAGCCGGAAACCGGATCTGCACTGACCAGCGTGTGTGCCGGGAAATCGAGTTTGACGTCATCCAGGTCGGGAACGATGGTGACATGCAGTTCCGGGATCGGCTTGGACGTGCGGTTCTGCAGGCGGTAATGACCGCGGATCGTCACGCTGCGCGCGGCCGGGAAGATGTCCACGTCGGCGCGGATGTCGGCGATGCGCGGCTGCGCGACGTTGAGATACTTGCGATAGGTCTTCTCGTAATCCGCCCGTTGCTGCTTGGCGAGGTCGCCGGGCACGTAATCGTTGAGCACGTTGGTGTTGTAGTAGATCCAGCCGCCGAGGCCGACGAACGCCAGCAGCGCGACCGCCAACGTGGCGCGCAGCGGCGTGCTGCGCAGGCGCGACTTTGCCGCCTTCCACCGGTCTTGCCACGACAACGAGGTGCCGCGTGGCCACAGCGCCGCCGCGGTGCCCAGCAGGAGCAGCGCGAACGCCGCCCAGTACGCACGGAACCACAGCCAAGGGCCAATGAAATGGCCGTAGCCGTTCATGTCGGAATACGGCGTGGGCGAGGCCTTGCCGTAGTTGTAGAGCGTGTGGTCGAAGTCGTACATGCCCATCGCGATGCGCACGATGAGGTAGCCGATCATCAAGACGTAGCCGACGAACTTGTTGCCGCTGGCGACCTGGAAGAACACCGCAATCACGGCCATCATCGCGAACGGAACCAGCTGCAACAGCAGTCCTTTTGCATACAACACGGGTTCCAGGCTGGTGTAGCCGTCGAACAGCTGGTAGCCCATGGTGAACAGCGCGCAGGCGACAAGCACGACCGCGATCACGCCGACCAGTGCGGTCATCTTCGCCGCCAGCGGCACCCAGTTCGGGGTGGAGTAGGCATCGGTGGCCTCGGCCACGCGCAGGCTGCGTTCGCGCCAGATCATCTCGCCGGCATAAAACGTGACGATGATGATCAGGAACAGGTTCATGCCACCGCCGATCATCTCGAGCATCTGCCCGGTGACGGGATAGATCTCGGTGCCGTAGATCATGCCGCTGAACTTCAGTGCGGTGAAGATCAACAGCAGGCCCAGCACCACCATCACGATGAATGGTGCACCGCGCAGGGTGTCGCGCAGCTCGAACCAGGACTGATGCAGGTACTGGCGCCACTGCGCACGCCAGTCGCTGCGTAAATTCACCTGTGGCAAGGGCGCGGACGCTGCGGTGGTGTCGCTCGCCTGCGCGGCCATTTGCGTGGCCTTGCGACGGCGCAGCACGATGCCTTCGCGATCGGCGCGGAACAGTCCGAATGCCGCCAACAGCATGAGCACGGTGACGCCGAGCCACAGTGCGCGATTGGCCAGCAGAAGGCCGGTCAGTTCCGGCAGCTGGCTGTTGAGCTGTGCACTGGACCAGTAGCGCATGTGCTCACCGATGGCAGCGCCACCGGAAGGATCGAGGATGGCGCCGATCCAGCGCGAATCGAGGTCACTGGTGAGCGATCCCGAGACCGTCCACAGCACGAAGAACACGATCACGCCGAGATAGGTGTAGAGCATCGAACGCGTCAGGGTCGCCAGCAGGAACATGAAGGCCGACACGAACAGCAGGTTGGGGATCACCAGGACCGCGAATGCCCACGCATACGCGCTCCACGGCGTCGCACCGAGCCGCGAAGCGTCGAGCCACGGCATCAGGCTGCCGATGTACAGGCCCAGCGCCATCGCCAGCATGATCGCGCAGGTCGCCAGCAGGCCGCCGCCGAAACGCCCGAGCAGGTAATCGCGTTTTTTCATCGGCGTGGCGAAGAACAGTTCCGCGGTGCGCTGTTCGAAGTCACGGATGGCGATGCCGGCGACGAAGATGGTTGCCAGCAGCACGCTGATCACGCTAAACGATCCCAGGATCGAGATCACCACGGCGGGTGCGTTGCGCATGGTGTTGCCGACGCCGCCGCCGATGCTGACGCTGTCGGAGGCCATCGTGCCGAAGCCGATCAGCGCGTACACCACCACGACGATCCAGAACACGCCGTTGCGCAGCAGTTGGCCCAGCTCAAAACCCAGCAGGTGACGGACCATGGTTCAGGCCGCCTTTGCGGCGGCGGCGGCGTCGCCAGCCATGGCCGCGCGTCGCAGTTCGCCGAAATACACGTCTTCCAGGTCCGGCGCGACCGCACTGAAGCCCGCGCCGGGATTGCCGTCGCTGAGCACGTGGATCACCGGCTGGCCACCGACCAGTCGCGTTGACAGCACGCTGTGGGCTGCGAAATGTTCGTTCAACGCGGCCTTGTCGACGGTCTTCTTCCACACCCGACCGTCGAGGGAACGGATGGTTTCCAGCGGTTCGCCACTCAGGCGCAGTTCGCCCTGCGCGATGATCGCCATGCGCGGGCACAGGTCGGTGACGTCCTCGACGATGTGCGTCGACAGGATCACCACGACCTGCTCGCCGACTTCCGCCAGCAGGTTGAGGAAGCGGTTGCGCTCTTCCGGATCGAGGCCGGCGGTGGGCTCGTCGACGATGATCAGCTGGGGTTGCCCGATCAGCGCCTGGGCAATGCCGAAGCGCTGGCGCATGCCGCCGGAAAACGTGCCCAGCTTGCGATGCCGCACTGGCCACAGGTTGACCTGCTGCAGAAGCGCCTGCACGAGTTCCTTGCGCTGCTTGCCATCGACCACGCCCTTGAGGATCGCGAAATGATCCAGCATCGCGATCGCGGAGACCTTGGGGTAGACGCCGAATTCCTGCGGCAGGTAACCCAGCCGTCGCCGCGCTTCGGTCTTGTCGGCAAGCACGTCAAGCTCGCCCAGGTGGACGCTGCCGCTATCGGCATCCTGCAAGGTGGCGATGGTGCGCATCAGGGTGGACTTGCCGGCGCCGTTGGGGCCCAGTAATCCGAACATGCCGGTCGGGATGTCGAGCGTAATGCCCTTCAGCGCTTGCACGCCGTTTGCGTACGTCTTGGACAGGTCGCGGATCTTGAGCATGAGTGGTGGTTCCCCGGAAGCAGCCGCCATCCTAAACGTTGGTGCCGGCGCGTGTAACTGCGTCGGAAGTCATGCACGCCAACGCACGCCGTAGGAGCGCCCCATGGGCGCGAGGATTTTCGGGAGCGCACATCGCCCCATGGGCGCGAGGGTTTGCCGGGACGGCACATCGCTCCATGGGCGCGACGGTTCGCCGGGGCGGCGCATCGCGCCCATGGGGCGCTCCTACGGTTTGATGAAGGACTAGCCCTTGAGTTTTATCGCAATCCAGCGATCGACTTTCGCTTCAAGGATATCCAGCGGAACCGCACCGTCCTTCAGCACCTCGGCGTGGAACTGGCGCACGTCGAACTTTGGTCCGAGCGCCTTTTCCGCCTTCTTGCGCAGTGACTGGATCTTCAGTTCGCCGATCTTGTAGGCCAGCGCTTGTCCGGGCCAGGCGATGTAACGCTCGGCTTCGGCAGTGGCTTGGGTTTCGCCTTCGGCCGAATTGTCGAGCATGTACTTGATCACCTGTTCGCGCGTCCAGCCCTTGCTGTGCAGGCCGGTGTCGGTGACCAGGCGGATGGCGCGCCAGAGTTCGTTTTGCAGGTAGCCAAAATAATCGTAGGGCGTTTCGTACACGCCAAGCGACGTGCCGAGCGATTCGGCGTACAGGCCCCAGCCCTCGATGAAGGCAGTCTGGCCGCCGAAGCGGCGGAATTTAGGCAGGTCGGTCAGCTCCTGCTGCAATGCAAGCTGGAAATGGTGGCCGGGAATGGCTTCGTGCAGGTACAGGTCCTCGGCATCCCAGGTCTTGCGCGTCGGCAAATCATAGGTGTTGACGTAGAAAATGCCGGGGCGCGAGCCGTCCTCGCTGGGCGACATGTATTCGCCGCCAGCAGCGGACTTGGCGCGGAACGGTTCGATTGCGCGGATCTCGAACGGCGCCTTGGGCAGCAGTGAAAACTGCTCGGACACCTTCTTGTTGATCCTGGCTTCGAGTGCGCGGTAATACGTGAGCAGTGCTGCTTCCGTCTTGAAATTGAACTGCGGGTCGGTGCGCATGAACGTGAAGAATTCCTGCATCGAACCCTTGAACCCGGCCTGTTTCATCACCCCCTCGACCTCGCCCTGGATGCGCGCCACTTCACCCAGGCCGATCTGGTGGATCTGCGCCGGCGACAGGTCGGTGGTGGTCGAATTGCGTGCATTGAACGCATACCAGGCAGCGCCGTTGGGCAGTTTGTCCAAGCCAACGCTGTCGCGGGTTTTGGGCAGGTAATCATCGGCAATGAAGCTGCGCAACTTCTTGTACGCCGGCATGACCTGGGTAGCGATCATGTCGCGATAGGCGGTGGTCAAGCGCTTCTTGTCGGCGGCACTGAAATCCGCTGGCATCGTTTTGATCGGCCCCCAGAACAAGCTGTCTTCCGGCTTGTCCTTGATCAGCGCGTCGAGTTGCGGGAGCACCTTCGTCATCAATGCTCGCGGTTGCACCACGCCGGTCCGCATGCCTTCGCGCATGTTGTCGATGGCGGTATCGAACAGCACCGGCAGGCGCTTGCCGCGTGCCAGCCAGTTGTCGTAATCTTGGACCGTCTTGAACGGCTGCGCGCCGGTGCCGGAGCCGAGCTGCACGGCGAAGCTGGCCATGCTGCCCATCTGGTTGACCGGCTGCATCCAGCTTGGGAACTGTTCGGACTCAAGTGAATCCCTGGCATCGCGCACGAAGATCTCGTAGCTCAGCAGGTCCTGGCCAGCCAGGCCATCGGCCCCGACCGCCTCGATGGTCTTCAACCAGTTGGCGGTGAACGCATGCGATTTTTCGCGGAACTGCGCGCTGCCAAAATCAGGCAACTGATCGTTGTAGCGATTGTCGCCCTGGAATGTCGCCTGCACCGGATTGAGCTTCAGCATGGCCTCCCAATACTGCTCGTACAGCGCATCGAGTTTCGCGGCCTTGCTGCTGGCGGGCGCGGTGGTGGAGGGTGCTGTGGCAGAGGGTGCGGTGGCGGTGGCCTGCGCGAATGCCGACGTGGCAGGCATCGCGGCGCCGGCAACGACGGCAGCGATGGCGAAGCTGAGCAGCAATGGACGGATGGACATGGCGATCTCCCTGGACGGCACGAGGCAAACCACGACTGTCGCGCGACATGGCGGATGTCGGCAATGGGCCAAAGGTCATCGCGATGAGCCCCGGTAGCCCGGCTGACGTCCGGTGGCAGACCTGCGAAGTGCGCCGGAGCGCACCCACAATCCCGGATGCTGTCATCGAGCGATGTTCGGGCAGGCGTGATGCCATGCCGTGGGAATCACGCCTGAGGTGCAGCGGGCGCGATCGCGCCGGGTGCCGTGAACGGGATTGTTTCAGGCGCGACGGCGCCGCCGGAAATGATGAAGCTCATCGCCTGGTCGACGCTCCAGTCGGTGGGCGTGATGTTTTCCACCGGGACGATCTCCAGGTAGCCCGACGTCGGGTTTGGCGTGGTCGGCACGTAAACGGCGGCGAGTTCGCGGCCGGTGCCTTGTTCACGCAGGATGCGGGTCACGAAGCCGACTGATTTCATCTGGCTGTGCGGGAAATCGATCAGCACCACGCGCTGGATGCCGTCGGGTTTTGTCTGCAGGATATCGAGCAATTTTCGCGCGCTGCCGTAGATGGTGTTGGCCAGGGGAACGCGTGCAACCAGCGCCTCGAACCACGCCAGCAGGCGTTGTCCCACCACGCGCCGCGCCAGCCAGCCGACCAGCAGGATCACAAGCAAGGTGGCGATCATCGCAATGGTGGTTTGCACCCAGTTGTCTGCAAACCAGCCGAGCAACGGCGGGTTGCCGTCGGCGATGCGTTGCGACAACGGCTGCACCCATGGTTTGCTCAGGTCGCTGAGCAGCACGAATACAAATTTCACCACCACCCACGTCAGCCAGATCGGCAGCAAGGTGAGCAGGCCGGTGAGCAGGGTTTTCTTGAAGCCGGGTCGCGGCGGGCGGCTTTGCAGGGGTGTGTGCATGCCGCGATTCTACAGAGCCGGCGACGGCACTGGCGTCGCGCGGGGCGTGCGTATCAGCGCTTGGTCACTGCGTGCGGCAGGTCACTGACAAGGCGGATGCCGATGTCGTCGTAGCCGCGCTCGGCATCCAGCGCCCGCGCGCCACCGCTGGCGAGGCGCCAACTCACGCCGCTGCTGATGCGCTTGCTGCAGTCACCGCTGCAATCGTTGTTCCATTCGGCGATGCGCTTGCCGCTGTTGCGGCTGGGCAGCAATCCGGCTTCGCGCGCCTGTGGGAGGCGGTAGTGGCGACCGTCGCGCTGGCTCAGCCAGCGTGCGTAGGCTTCGGCGTCGCTCCACGACACGCAGACCACGGGCTGGTTTGCAGATTGCGCGAAACCCGGTGATTTCCAGCTGCGCGGTGACACGATGCGCAGCAGAGAGCCGCGTTCACGGCAAAGTGCCTCCTTGCGACCAGTGGCGGTTGCGAAACGAGCGTACTCGTCACGACTGACCGGCTGGCGCGCGGCGGCGAACACGGTGTCACCGTTGCGGACCAGCAGCATGTCACCGGCAATCGCCTCAAGTGTTTCACCGGCCTGCGGAATGCCCCTTGCGCGTGCGCCCAGCCTGGCGAGGTCTGCGCGCGACAGGCCGAAGGATTTTGCGCCGGCCATCGTGCGCACGGCCGATGCGTGGTCGAATGCTGCGGCCGCGCTGTCGAGGCGGGCCATCAAGGCTTGGGCGACGTCTTTGCGAAGCTCGGTCATGGCCTTGTCGTTGCCTGCTGGCATGCGCTCGGACAGCCGTTGCGCGGATTTGATCTGTTCGCGTGCCGGCGCATCATTGCCGGCATTGATCAGGCGCACGCTGTCGTCGGCAAGTGCGGCGATCAAGGTGTCGGTGGCGGCGGCAAGGCCGAGGTAAGTGGCGTCGCTTTTCTGCGCGGCCAGCAGGCTGTCGAAGGCGTTGTCGAGCTTGGGCGAAGTGAGGTGGCGCTCGCGGATTTGCCGTCCGGCCAGGGCCACCCAGCGCTCGGCTTCCGATGCAGGGGCCGCGCGCAGCAGTGCATCGGATGGGTCGCTGACGATGGACTGGCCGGGCTGCGCGTAGGGCGCGGGCAGGCTGGAGCGCGCGTCGTCGGCCGAGGTCGTCGTGGAGGCCGACGTTTGTGGGACGCGATAAAACGACGGTTCGCCTGACCGATTGCGCAGGTACACGCCCGTGCCTGCGGCGATGACCAGCACCATGCCCAGCCAAGCCACCATCGGCATGTGTCGAAGCTTGGCCGCGCGCTGGCGCAATGCGGGCACGGCCAGCATTTCACGGGTGACGCTGCGCTGCGAAACACGATCGAGGGCTTCGAGCATGTGTGCGGTATCGCGATAACGCTTGCCCGGCGTCTTGGCCAGCGCGTGGTCGATGAAACGCTGCCAATGACGCAGGTGCGACGGCAGGCGCGGGATCGGATCCTTGACGTGCATCACCGCCATCGAGACCGCATCGCCCGCGTTGTAGGGCAATTCGCCGTTGAGCATTTCCCAGGCCAGTACGCCGACGGCATACAGGTCGGTGCGATGGTCGACTTCCTCGCCGCGCGCCTGTTCCGGCGCCATGTAGGCGGTGCTGCCGACGGCAAGGCCGGCGGTGGTGACACGCGTGCCGAAACCGCGACGCAACGCGATGCCGAAATCCGCGAGCAGCGGGCGTTCGGCCTCGTCGAACAATACGTTCTCGGCTTTCACGTCGCGATGGATGGTGCCGCGTGCATGGGCATACCCCAGCGCCGAAAGCAGCGCGCGCAGGATCTCGCGCACGCGCATTGGATCCATCAACTTTCCGTCGCCATCGACGATGCGTTGGCCAAGATGTCCACGCGACAGGTGCGGCATCGAGTAGTACGGCAACCCGTCACGGGTGCGTCCGACTTCATAGATGCCCACGATGTGCGGATGTTCGAGCCGGGCGATGGTGCGCGCTTCGTTTTCGAAGCGGCGCCGGCTGACTTCATCGGCCAGGGCTTCGGGCAACATGACCTTGATGGCAACCTGGCGCGACAGCGAAATCTGGTCGCCGAGATACACCGTCGACATGCCACCGGTGCCGAGCACGCGCAGCAGCCGATAGCCTTTGATTTCCGGCAGCGTGGTTTTACCGCCTTCGTTGGAAGGTGCCTGGCTCATCATTCCCCCTGTCGCATCCCGAGAATAACCGCCTGCCGTGCCGGATGGATGAACGGAAGTCTGGTTTCGCCGGGGTGCGGGGGGATTGCGGTGGATCGCAAAAAGCGGGGAGTTGCGAGGCGACCGATGGCGGCTGGCGCGGTGGAGGTTGCCGGGTATCGTCGGAGTCAGGTCATGTGTGTGAATGTCGCGCTTGTACAGCGTGCGCGCTGGTGTCGCGGCCGAGCCGGCCTGTGACGATTACCGCAGCCACGCGCCGCGCCGGCGCGATGGGTCGATGGGGCTTATGGGCCTATGGGCCTATGGACCGATGTCGATATTGCCGCGCCGCTGACGGATCGTGGCTGTGGCAGGGGGCCATCCCCCGTCCTTGCTGCGCTCGCGTTTGCGCCGCACGTACACCTGCTTGCGCAACACCGCCACGACATCGCCACTGGCATCCATGACGCGTGTCTCGAACCAGTGCAGATACTTGTCGCCGCTCGCGGTTGCCGCGCGGATCTGGTCGAGGACATCCTCGCCCAACTCGAATTGGGCGACCACCGTGCCGCGACCGGGTTTGACGAAATCGATCGTGGCCGCCTTGTCCCAGACGATGTAACCAGCGCCCAGCGACTGCATGGTCATGAGCATCCAGAACGGATCGGTCATCGCGAACAGGCTGCCACCGAAGTGGGTGCCGACGTAGTTGCGGTTGTACCAGTGCTGGCGCAACTCGACGCGGGCGTGGCGGAAATCCTCGGCCAGTGCGCGGATGCGGATCCCGGCAAACAGGAAAGGCGGCCACAGGTTCATGATCCGCCGCAGGCGCGCTGCGCTGACCTTGCGCGCCACGTCAGACCAGCAGCAACGACGACATCTTGCGGCGATAGCGACCGACCAGGTCTTCGTCGTCGATCACGCGGAAGGCATCGATCAGGACCCTGCGCGGCAGTCCGCCATCGAAGCTGCGATCACGACGCAGCATTTCCAGGAACTGCTCCAGCCCGGCTTGCGCATCGCCACCAACGATGTGGTGCGCACCCAGCAGGTGGCGAGCGCGCAGGTCATCGGCATTGGCGGCGATCGCCGCTTCCAGCGCCTGTGGCGTCGGCGCATCTTTCAGCAGCAGCGAAAAACCCAGGCGCGCATGGGCCTTGATCGCGCGGTCGTCGGTGGACAGGTTGGCAGGCAGGGCATCGAGCAAGGTTTCGGCCTCCTGCGCGTTTCCTGTCTGCAGCAGCGCCAGGGCAAGATCGAGTTTGAGTTCGGCCTTGTCGGGTTCGGCTTCGATCGCCGTGCGCAGTCGGATCACTTCGGCATGTGGATCGAGCGGTGCCGCGACCTCCTCCACGACAGTCTCGTCAACCGGCGTCCCCGGCACGATGCCATGGTGGCCTAGGAACTCGCGTACCTGCGCTTCGGGTAGCGCGCCCTGGAAGGTGTCGAGGACTTGCCCGTCCTTGATCAGGAAGACCGAGGGGATCGAGCGGACCTGGAAAGCAGCGGCAATCTGCGGCTCTTTTTCGGTATCGACCTTGGCCAGCAAAAAAGCCCCGTGATAGTCCGCGGCGAGTTTTTCGAGGATCGGCCCGAGCGCCTTGCACGGCGCGCACCAATCGGCCCACAGATCCACCAGGACCGGCACCTGCAGCGATTTTTGCAGGACGTCGGCCTCGAAGGTCTCGGTGGTGGCATCAAAAACGTAGGGGTTGGCGGCGGTGTCGGGGGGCATGGGGCAGTTCCGTCAGAGATCCAACCGGAGATTGTGCCAGCGGCAGCGGATTCCAACCGGATGTAAAAAATACTTGACATCAACCAGGCCTGATGTAATGTGCAATTTACATTTAGTCCGTCAGAGGTGACATCCATGAAGCGCCTGCCACCACGTACCCAACTGATCGCCTGGCTGGTGTTGGCCGGGGTCGGGCTGGCGCTGTTCTTCAGTGGCGAGTATCGGGATATCCCGTTTCCCGTGGGGTGGCTTGGTACGTTCCTGTTTGTCGCAGCGGTGTGGTTCAGCGTGGATGCCTTGCATCGGGTTCCGCACAGTGATGCCGAGGCGCGGATCGCCCACGGCGAATGGCAGGCCTGGATCGGCGTGGCATTCGTGGGTGCGGTGATTGCCGTCAGCCTGCTGAAGGCGCATGTCTTCCTGCCGCAGGTGCCGATCGGCCACAACCCGGACGCTGGCGCCGTAGGCAGGCGCATCGGCACCTTGTTCGTGGCCTGGGTGGTGTTGGCGCATGTGTTGAAACAGCGTTGGGCCGGCAGGGTCATTGCCGATGAGCGCGACGCGCAGATAGAACTCGCCGCCAGCCAGTGGGGGCGCTATTCCACGGTGTTCGTGTTGATCGGGATTGCACTGCTGCTGGGCTTCAGCGACACCGCGCGCCTGCAGCGGTTCAGCTATCCGTTCATCGCGCAAATGCTGATGACCGCGCTGCTGGTAGGTGTCTGGTTCGACCAGCTGGTTGCCGCGATCCTGTACTGGCGCGACCGTCGCGCCGTATCCCAATGAGCGGCACGGCGGTTGAAAATCACATACGCCGCCTGCGCTTCGCGCACGGTGAGATGACCCAGCAGGCGTTGGCCGATGCCTGCAGCGTGACCCGACAGACCATCATCGCGCTGGAGGCAGGCAAGTACGCGCCATCGCTGGAGCTTGCATTTCGCATTGCGCACGCGTTTGGGGTGCAGATCGGCGATGTCTTCCGCTGGGAGCAGCCATGAAGGATTTGGCGCGTTACGCCGCGTGGATGGCGACGGCGTCGTTTGTCGCGGCGGTCGCCGGGTTTGGCGGCGTACTGGATGGATATTCTCAGGCGCTGCATCCGGTTGCACTGCTGGGCGCACGCGGCGTGCCGCACGCGTTCGCGTTCAATGTCGCTGGATTCGTGATTCCCGGTGTACTCATGGCCACGGTCGCCTGGCAGTTGCGCGAGCGGATGGCGGAGGGTGCGCCGTGGATGGCACGCATCGGCGGGCGGCTGGCGCTGTTGTCGGCGTTGGCGTTCGCGGCGCAGGGCATGTTGCCGCTGGATCCACAGGATCTTGAAAGCACCATGAGCCGCGCGCATGTGACGGCGTGGCTATCCTGGTGGGTGGCATTCGTGCCGGCAGCATTGCTGTTGGTGGTTGGCCTGCGTGATGCAAGGCAGCGGCGTCCGCTCGCGTGGGCGGGCATCGTGGCGACGGTGATTGTTGTGGGAGCAGCTTTCCCGCCGGACCTGTTGCCGTCCGGCATTGCGCAACGCGTGGCGTTCGCCGGGTGGTTTGCCTGGTGGCTACTGGCTGCGCGAGTGAAGTAGCCGGCCGGTGTTGATGCGGACCTTCGTCCTTGTGTT
The DNA here is from genome assembly GCA_038241735.1 of Lysobacterales bacterium. Lineage (GTDB taxonomy): Bacteria > Pseudomonadota > Gammaproteobacteria > Xanthomonadales > Xanthomonadaceae > Luteimonas. The sequence goes on along the minus strand of JBBSST010000035.1, from coordinate 7,920 downwards.
CGTAGTTCGCCTTTGCCTTTGCCTTCGAGCAACTCGAACCAGCGGTATCCATGCAAGACCCGAAGGGCGGCGCACATGGATGTGCGCCGTTTCCAGCCGAGCCATGGATGGCGAGTCTGGAAATCACCCGTCGTGATGAATCAATAGGTTTGCTCCGTCGGGGAAGAGCCTTTCTTTGGCTACTTTCTTTGGCTCTGCAAAGAAAGTTGCTCGCTGAAGGCGAAAGCTTCTGCTTGCATCTCCTGCGTCGATCACGCAGAAGCACAAAAGCTGTCGCGAGGGGAACGGTTCTGCCTTAATTTCCAGCGTCAATCACAGGAAGAACAGAAGCTTTCGCGCTGTCGCGCGAGTTCATTTCTTTTGAAGGCACAAAAGAAACCGAACCAAAGAAAATGCCTTCCCCGAGGGAGCAAACCTATTGGTTCACTGCTACGGGGATTTTTCGACTCGCCATCCATGGCTCGATCGAAAAACGGCGTGCATCCATGCACGCCGCCCTGCGGGTCTTGCATGGATACCGGCGGTTTGAGCGGTGCGAGAGGCGAGAGGCGAGAGGCGAGAGGCGAGAGGCGAGAGGCGAGAGGCGAGAGGCGAGAGGCGAGAGGCGAGAGGCGAGAGGCGAGAGGCAAGAGCCAAGAGCCAAGAGTCGGAAACTGCGTGCGCGGCGTTGGCGTACTCGGCAACCCAGTGGATTGCTTGATGGTGCCAGGAAAGTCTACGCTGGCTCGGCCAGCAACGTAGCGATCTCGGCGCCCAGGCGAAGGTCATCGACCAGGCCGAACTGTTGACGCCGCAGGTTTCCCCTGCGATCGATCAATATCAGCGTGGGCGTGCCCTGCATCGCGTAGGCCTGCATGGTCAGGGGCAGCGGGTGCTGTACGAAATCATTGTCGCGGTAGGCATCGACGCCCACCGGGTAATCGATGCGGTTTTCGTGCAGGTACACCTGCAGGGCGTCGGGTCCCATCACCTGATGGTGCTCGAACACGGTGTGCAGGCCGACCACGGCAAGATCGGTGCCTGCGAATGCGGCGGCGACTTTCAGGCTTTGCGGCACTGCGTGTTGCACGCAGCCCGGGCACAGCATCTGGAAGGCATGCAGGAATACCACGCGCCCGCGCAAGCCCTGCAATGTCGGTGCATCGGCATCGCCGGCATTGAGCCAGCGTGAAACTGTCCAGGCGGGGGCAGGGCGTGCACTCATCGCATTATTTATAGCGCAGCTTGAGCATGAGGATGGTCATTGCCAGCACGAAGGTAATCGCGTTGGACACGATCATCGGCCAGGACTGCAGCGCCAGGCCGTAGGCAAACCAGAACGCGATGCCGATGGTGAAGGCCACGTACATCCACAGGGAGATGCCGCGGGTATCGCGCGTGCGGATTGTCCGTGCCGCCTGCGGCACGAATGACAGCGTGGTGCACGTCGCCGCCACCGCGCCCAGCCACTCGAGGTTCACCGTGCGGGTGTCCGATGGATGCTGCCGTCCTTCATCACGAAGTCGACCTTGAGGACATTGCTGATGTCGGCAACCGGGTCGCCGGGCATGGCGATGATGTCCGCACGCTTGCCGGCTTCCACCACGCCCTGGTCGTCCACGCCAAGTACGCTGGCGGCGTGGATCGTCGCCGCTTGCAGCGCGTACCCCGCAGGAACCCCGGCTTCAACCATGTAGATGAATTCACGCGCGTTATCGCCATGCGGCCCCACGCCCATGTCGGTGCCGAACGCCATCTTCACCCCGGATCGGTACGCACGCGCCGCGGTGTCCTGGATTTGCGCGCCGATTCGCGCGGCTTTCGGGCGGACGACATCCGGGAAGTACCCGTCGATTTTCGCCTTCTCGGCGACAAAGCGGCCGGCGTAGATGGTCGGCACGTACCAGGTTCCCTTTTCCTTCATGAGCTTCATCACCCGATCGCTCATGTAGGTGCCATGTTCGATGCTGGTGACGCCGCCGGCGACGGCGCGGTACATGCCTTCCTCGCCATGCGCGTGGGCGGCGACCCTGTAGCCGTAGTCGCGGGCGGTATCCACGATCGCCTTGACTTCGTCCACCGTGAATTGCGGCGCGTCCCCGGACTTGGCGTAGGACAGCACGCCGCCGGTGGCGGTGATCTTGATCACGTCGCTGCCTTCCTTGTAGCGCTGGCGCACCGCCTGGCGGGCGTCATCGATCGAGTTGATCACGCCTTCGGTGGGGCCGGGTGGGCCGAGCAGGTGCGAGAGTTCGGAGTTGTAGCCATTGGTCGGGTCGGCGTGACCGCCGGTGGTGGCGATCGACTGGCCAGCGGCCCAGATCCGCGGACCCTGGACCAGGCCCTGGTTGATCGCATCGCGCAGGTGGGGGGAAATGCCGCCGCCCAGGTCGCGCACGCTGGTAAAGCCGGCCATCAGGGTCTTTTCCGCATAGCCGACGCTGCGGTAGGCATAGTCCAGGTCGTCCAGGCGGAACCCTTCCGAATAACTTTGTGGACTGGACTGGTCGCCCAAATGCACGTGCAGGTCGGTCCAGCCGGCCATGCAGGTACGGTCAGACAGATCCACCGCCTGCGTCCCGGCGGCGGCTTCGGCGCGGCCCGGCAGCACTTCGGCAATCTTTCCGTCGCGAACAACAATGGTATGGGCGCCGAGCATCCTGCCGCTGCGGCTGTCGAACAGCTTGCCGCACTGCAGGCTGTTGTCGGTGGCTGCAGCAGGCATGGCGATGCCCATCAAGACGCAAACGGTCAGCAAACGATGGTGCATGGCAGTCTCCCCGGATGTGGGCGGAGTGTGCCATGCGTGGCGGCCGATGGTGCGCTGCGGTAGGCTGTCCGACCACCTCTCACCGGGCGTCCAGCGCCTCTCGCCGTGTCCACTGAAGCCGTCGCCTACGATCCACGCACCGTCGAATCCGCCGCCCAGTCGTTCTGGTCAACCACCGGGGCGTTCGAGGTGGCGGAGGACAGCAGCAAGCCCAAGTTCTATTGCCTGTCGATGCTGCCGTATCCGTCGGGCGCATTGCACGTGGGCCACGTGCGCAATTACACCATCGGCGACGTGATCAGCCGCTACCAGCGCATGACCGGCAAGAACGTGCTGCAGCCGATGGGCTGGGATGCATTCGGCTTGCCGGCCGAGAACGCGGCGATCAAGAACGCGACCGCGCCGGCGAAATGGACCTACGCCAACATCGCGCACATGCGCGCCCAGCTCAAGACCATGGGCTATGCGATCGACTGGTCGCGCGAGTTCGCGACGTGTTCGCCGGACTATTACGTGCATGAGCAGCGCATGTTCGTGCGGCTGCTGAAAAAGGGCCTGGCCTACCGTCGCAACTCGGTGGTCAACTGGGACCCGGTCGACCAGACCGTGCTTGCCAACGAGCAGGTGATCGACGGCCGCGGCTGGCGCACCGGCGCGCTGGTGGAAAAGCGCGAAATCCCGCAGTGGTTCCTGAAGATCACCGATTACGCGCAGGAACTGCTCGATGGCCTGGACCGGTTGCCGGGCTGGCCGGATTCGGTCAAGACCATGCAGCGCAACTGGATCGGCCGCAGCGAAGGGCTGGACATCCAGTTTCGTGTCGAAGGGGAAGAGGCACCGCTGTGCGTATTCACCACGCGCCCGGACACGCTGATGGGCGTGACGTTCCTGTCGATCGCCGCCGAACATCCGCTGGCGATCAAGGCCGGCGCCGACGATCCGGAACTCGCCGCGCGCATCGCCGCGCTGCGCCAGGGCGGCACGTCCGAAGCGGAGCTGGAAACCCAGGAAAAGCGCGGCATCGACACCGGCCTGCGCGCCGTGCATCCCATCAGCGGGGACGAGCTTCCGGTCTGGGTCGCCAGCTTCGTGCTCATGGGTTACGGCACCGGCGCGGTGATGGCGGTGCCCGGGCACGACCAGCGCGACTGGGAGTTCGCCCACAAATACAACCTGCCGATCCGCATGGTGGTGGTGCCGGTGGCGGTGCGCGATGCGCTGCGCGAGATCGGCGCCGATGGTTCCAGGCCCACCGATCCGATGCAGGCGGCCTTGGGCGGTGGCGGCACGATCGATGTCTACGATACCGGCGCTGCGGTGCAGGTGGTGCAGGAATTCGAGCGCCGTATCGCCGAGGAAAGTGCGTACACCGAGCGCGGCTGGTTGGTGAATTCCGATGAATTGGACGGCATGGATTTCCGGCAGTCGTTCGATGCGCTAGCGGCACGTTTTGAACACGATGGCCGCGGCGCGCGCCGGGTCAACTTCCGCCTGCGCGACTGGGGCGTGAGCCGCCAGCGCTATTGGGGCTGTCCGATCCCGGTGATCTATTGTCCCGATTGCGGCGCAGTGCCGGTCCCCGAGGACCAGTTGCCGGTGGTGCTGCCCGAAGACGTCGCCGATGCGTTTTCCACCGCCGGCGTGGTGCATTCACCGATCAAGTCCAACCCGCAGTGGCGCAAGACGACGTGCCCGCAATGCGGTGGCGCGGCCGAACGCGAAACCGACACTTTCGACACGTTCATGGAGTCGAGCTGGTACTACGCGCGCTACACGTCGCCGGGCGCGAAGGACATGGTCGATGCGCGCGCCGATCATTGGCTGCCGGTTGACCAATACATCGGCGGCATCGAACACGCGATCCTGCACCTGCTGTATTTCCGCTTCTTCCACAAGCTGCTGCGCGACGAAGGCCTGGTGAAAAGTGACGAGCCGGTCGTCAACCTGCTGACCCAGGGCATGGTGATCGCCGACACGTATTATCGCGAAGGCAGCGACGGCCGGCGCGAATGGATCAATCCGGCCGATGTCGTCGTCCAGCGCGATGAGCGTGGCCATGCCGCGGGCGCGTCGCTCAAGGCCGACGGCAAGCCGGTGATGATTGGCGGCACCGAAAAGATGTCGAAGTCGAAGAACAACGGCGTCGATCCGAAGCTGATGGTCGATAAATACGGCGCTGACACGGTGCGCCTGTTCTCGATGTTCGCCGCGCCGCCGACGTTGTCGCTGGAATGGAACGAGGCCGGCGTCGAGGGCATGGCGCGCTTCATGCGCCGGCTGTGGGTGCAGGTCCACAAACATGCAGGCGAAAGCGCGGGCCCGGCCTTCGATGTCGCCGCCGCCACGCCGGCACAGAAAACCCTGCGCCGGCAACTGCACGAAACCATCCAGAAGGTGGCCGATGATTATGGCCGCCGCCACAGCTTCAACACCGCGATCGCGGCGGTGATGGAACTGCTCAACCACGTCACGAGATTCGACGATGCCAGCGACAATGGCCGTGCGCTGCGACAACAGGTCGACGAGACCATCGTCCTGTTGCTCAATCCGATCACCCCGCACGCGAGCCATGCCCTGTGGCAGGTGCTCGGACACGCCGAGACCCTGATCGAAGACCTGCCGTTCCCGCAGGTCGACGTTTCGGCGCTGGTGCGTGACGCGGTGACGCTGGCGGTGCAGGTCAACGGCAAGTTGCGCGGCACGATCGAGGTGGCGACCGATACCCCGCGCGAGGCCATCGAGGCCGCCGCACTGGCCGAACCCCACGTGGCCCGCTTCATTGACGGACAAATGGTACGCAAGGTGATCGTGGTGCCGGGCAAGATCGTGAATATCGTCGTGGCCGCCTGAATGATGCGCCCGAGGTTTCGCTTGCCCGCTCCATCGGCCTCGTACAGACTTGTGCGCATGACTCGTTTACTGATGATCGTTGCCTTGGCGCTGGGCCTGACAGCCTGTGGTTTCCACCTGCGCAGCGCGTTGACGCTGCCGCCCGACCTGGGCCCGGTCCGCGTTGTAGCCCGCGACCCTTACAGCCCGTTGGCCGAATCGCTATCGGTCGCCCTCGAGAATGCAGGCGCGACGGCTGCCGCCGAGGGTGTCAAGGCCGGTGTGGCCACGCTGCGCATCCAGTCTGAAAAGTGGGCGTCCACGCCGATCAGCGTCGACCAGTTTGGCCGTGCCCAGGAATACACCCTGCGCTATGCGGTGGTGTTCAGCCTGGACAAGGCGGATGGCACGAACGTGGTGCCGCAACAGGCGGTGGAGCTGGCCCGCGACTATATTTCGGTGCCATCGCAGTCGACCGGCACCGAAGGCGAGCGAGAGTTGCTGGCGCGCGAGATGCAGAAGGACATGACGGCCTCGATCCTGCGCCGCATCGACGCCGCGTCGCGCTCGCCCAAGCCGCTGGAGCAGGCAGTGCCGGGGACTCCTGGCGAGCCTGCCACGGGTGCCGTACCGGTCCAGCCCGCAACCCTCTCGACGGAACCCGCGACGGCGCCTTGAACGTCGTGTCCGGCCGGCCGCACCCATGGAACTGAGCCCGGACCGCCTGCTCACCCAACTTGCGGCCGAGCCGCTGCGGCCCGTTTACCTGATCGCCGGACCAGAGCCGCTGTCGGTGCTGGAAGCAGCGGACGCGGTGCGCGCGCAGGCGCGGGTACAGGGCTATGGCGAACGCGAAGTCTTCGATGCCGATGGCCGCGATTTCGACTGGAATGCGCTGGCGATGAGTTTCCGCGCGCCCAGCCTGTTTTCCGCACAGCGGCTGATCGAGCTGCGCCTGCCCACGGCGCGGCCCGGCAAGGAAGGCGCCGAGATCATCGTCGATTACTGCGCGCATGCGCCGGGCGACACCGCGCTGTTGATCACCGGCGGCGAATGGAGCAACAAGCACGGCGGCAAGTGGAGCGAGGCGGTTGCACGCGCCGGTCACCTGGTGGCGGTCAAGGCGCTGCGCACCGACCAGATGAGCGGCTGGGTTGAAACGCGCCTGCGCCAGAAGGGCGTGCAGGCTGATCGCGACGCCGTGCTGCGGCTGGTCGAGCGGGTCGAGGGCAACCTGCTGGCCGCTGCGCAGGAGATCGACAAACTGGCCTTGCTTGCCGACGGCAAGCCGATCGATGCCGCGCGCATGGAATCGCTGGTGGCCGATGCCGCGCGGTTCGACGTGTTCCGCCTGATCGATGCGGCAATGAATGGCCAGGGTGAGCGCGTGTCGCGCATGCTCGCCGGGCTGCGCGCCGAAGGTGAAGTGGTCCCGGCGCTGATGGGCATGGTGGTGAAGGAGCTGCTGATGGTCGCAGCGCTGGCGCGGGTGCAGGCGCGTGGCGGCAACCTGGCGAGCGAATTCAAGGCGCAGCGGGTCTGGGACTCCAAACAGGCGACATATCGGCGCGCATTGCTACGCCATGCCGCGGCGCATTGGGAACGCTTCGTGGTCGAGGCCGGCCGCATCGACCGCATCGCCAAGGGGCGCGCGCAGGGCGATGCCTGGCAGGTGCTCGAACGCCTCCTGCTGGTCGTGGCGGATGCCAAGGCGCGGCCATTGCTGGCCGCCGGGCGCTGACGACGCACGATTCAGGGGCGGGGGCGGATTGCTGGCATTGACTGAACCTGCCGCTACCATCGACGCCATCGCCCTGATGCCCCGGCCATGTCGCCCAACTCCCGATCCCCGGTTTCCGGCCTGCTGGTCTTCTACGGCGGCACCTTTGATCCCGTCCACAACGGCCACCTCGCCATTGCCCGCGCGGCCCGCGATGCGCTCGCCAGCACGATCCGGATGATGCCGGCGGCCGACCCACCCCATCGGCCACCGCCCGGCGCCTCCGCCCAACAGCGTGCGCACATGCTCGACCTGGCGGTGGCGGGCGAACGGCCGCGCGGCGGCCACGGACTGTGCGTGGATCGCCGCGAACTGCAGCGCGACGGCCGCAGTTACAGCATCGACACACTGCGCGCGCTGCGAGCGAAATATGGCCAGCAAACGCCGCTGGCGCTGCTGGTGGGCGCCGACAGTTTCATCGGCCTGTCCACCTGGCACCAATGGCGTGACTTGTTCGATCACACGCATTTCGTGGTCGCCGAGCGCGCCGGCAACCCCATCGACGCGACCCTGCCCGCGGAATTGGCCGATGCGCTGGCCGGGCGCTGGTGCGACACCCCCG
>JBBSST010000034.1:0-32294 GCA_038241735.1 Lysobacterales bacterium | reverse complement strand
TGATCCAGTCGATCCCGGCGTTCCAGGTCGATGGAAAATTCGATCCGCAGCGTTACCAGCTAGCCCTGGCATCGCAAGTGCCGGCATTGTCGCCGCGCGGCTTCGAGCAGCGCATCCGCGAAGGCCTGCAGCAATCGCTTGCCGCCACCCAGGTCGCAGCCTCGGCATTCGTGACGCCATCCGAATTGCAGCGCCTGATGAAGCTGCTGGGTGAGCGTCGCGACGTGTCGTTCGTGGTGCTGCCTCCGCCGCCTGCCGATATGACGCCGGTCAGCGATGCCCAGGCACAGGCCTGGTACGGCGCCCACAAGGACGAGTATCGCGCGCCGGAAATGGTCGCGATCGAGTATGTCGAAATCGATGGCAGCACCCTGCCCGCAGCCCCGGTGGCCGATGAAGCCGCGCTGCGTGCACGCTACGAACAGGAAAAGTCGCGTTTCGTCGAATCCGATCAACGCCTCGCCTCGCACATCCTGGTGCGCGTGGATCCGGGCGCCGATGCCAAGACGCAAAAAGCTGCCGAGGACAAGGCTGCGAAAATCGCCGCCGATGCCCGGCAGCCCGGCGCGGATTTTGCCGCGCTGGCCAAGGCCAATTCGGACGACACTGGCTCCAAGGATGCCGGTGGCGGCTTGGGATGGGTCGAGAAGGGCATGATGGCCGCACCGTTCGAGCAGGCGCTGTTCGCGATGCAGCCCGGTGAAATCAGCAAGCCGGTCAAGACGGATTTCGGTTGGCACGTGATCGAGCTGCGCGAAGTCAAGGCCGGCAAGCAGACCTCGTTCGAGGACGCGCGTGCGCAGCTCCAGGGTGAGCAAACCGAAGTGGATCACGAGCGTCGCATCAACGAACTCACCGGCAAGCTCGTCGACCAGGTGCTGAAAAACCCGACGTCGCTGGCATCCGCGGCGAAGAGCGTGAATCTTCCAGTGTTGAAGATGGGCCCATTCGCGCGCGGGCAGGGTAGCGGCATCGCCAGCAATCCGGCCCTGCAGCGCGCGGCGTTTTCCGAATCGCTGATCCAGGACGGCACGGTCAGCGACCCCATTGAACTTGGTCCCAGCCACAGCGTGTTGATCCGCGTAACCCAGCACACCCCCGAAAGCGCGCAGACGCTGGCCCAAGTGAAGGAACGGGTGATCGCGGAAGTCCGCGGTGAACGCATGCGCAAGGCGGCCGAGGCACAGGCCGATGCAATGATTGCCAAGCTGCGCGCCGGCGAGACGCTGGCGTCGCTTGCAGCGACAAAGAACCTTGTCGCGCAGGATGTCCCGAACGTGCCGCGTGGCGCGCCAGTGCCCGATGCTGCGGCAACAGAAGCCTATTTCGAAGCGTCCGCGCCGGTGGCAGGGAAGGCGTCGCCGGGCAAGGTCGCCCTTGATGACGGTGCCACAGTGGTGTTCGTGGTGACCAAGGTCACGCCGGGCAATCCTGCCGAGGCGAGCGAGCAGGAGCGCACCACGCTGCAACAGCAGTTGGCGCAGCTGGTGGGCAACGAAGATACCGCAGCGATGCTCAAGGCCTTGCGCAAGCACATGAAGATCACCGTGGCCGAAGAGCGTTTGTAAACGGCGCCCGGCAATCGCACGCCCACGAAAAAGCCCGGCAATGCCGGGCTTTTTTTGGTGTGGGCAATCGTTTGAATCAGTGGTCGTCGCCGACGCCGGTCATGCCCAGGATGTTGTAGCCGGCATCGACGTAGGTGATCTCGCCGGTCACGCCCGCGGCAAGGTCGGAGCACAGGAAGGCGGCGACGTTGCCGACATCCTCGATGCTCACGCTGCGGCGCAGCGGCGCGTATTCCTCGAAATGGCCGAGCATCTTGCGGAAGTTGGCGATGCCGGCGGCGGCGAGGGTCTTGATCGGGCCGGCGGAAATCGCATTAACGCGAGTGCCTTCCGGGCCGAGGTTGAGCGCCAGGTAGCGCACGCTGGCCTCGAGCGACGCCTTGGCCACGCCCATGACGTTGTAGTTGGCCAGCGCGCGCTCGGCGCCGAGATAGCTCATGGTGAGGATGCTGCCATTGCGACCGCGCATCATCGGTCGCGCCGCCTTGGCCAGCGCCGACAGTGAGTACGAGGAGATATCGTGCGCAATGCGGAAGTTCTCGCGCGTCAAGCCATCCAGGTAAGCGCCTTCGATGGCTTCGCGCGGGGCGTAGCCGATCGAATGCACGAGGATGTCGAAACCGTCCCAATGCTTGCCGAGCTCACTGAAACACGTCTCGATCTGGGCATCGTCGGAGACATCCAGCGGGATGACGATGTCCGAGCCGTACTCCGCAGCGGCGGCGGCCACGCGCGATTTCAATTTTTCGTTCTGGTACGTCAGCGCCAGTTCGGCGCCTTCGCGGCGCATGGCTTCGGCGATGCCGTTGGCGATCGAGCGCTGGCTGGCGATGCCGGTGATGAGGGCGCGTTTGCCTTGCAGGAAACCCATGGTGTTCTCGCTGGTTGAACAATCAAGCTAGTTTGCCATGCTAGGCGCGCGAGTTTGCCAATCAGGGTGATTCGATATCGATCTTGAGGACCTTGCCCGGATGCAGCGCGCTGCTGGCGGTCAGGCGGTTGCGCGACATCAATTCCTGCGTGCTGAGTCCGTAATGGCGTGCCACGCGCCAGATGGAATCGCCGCGCACCACCGTGTGCGACCGCAACGCGGCGGGATGTCGGCGCGCGGCGACCAGGTCGGCAGTGTCATCGACCAGCATCGAGGCGTCGGCGAGTGTGGTGGTCTCGGCGGTATCGGCACCGATCACGGCCGGGGTGGCTGCGATGGCGGAGCTTGCTGGCCTGGCGCGCACCGGCGCGAGTACCTGCATGTTTTGGCGGGATGCTGCAATGCGGCCATCGGTGAAGGCCGGATTGATCCGCTTCAGCGCGGCGGCGTCCACGCCGTTTCGATTGGCCCAATGCTCCAGGCTCGCCGCGCCCGCGGGCAGGGTGCGTGGCGCCAGTACCGCGACCGGTCGATCCAGTGCGCGCAGCCATTCTTCGCGATCATCGGCCTGGTCGAGCACGCACGACAGCGCGTGCAGCTTGCGCACGTAGGCTTGGGTGATGCCGGACAAGCCGATGAGTTTTTCCGGCTGCGCATCCGCCGGACGCTGGCCGCTGCGCTTGAGCGCGCCCAGCACGCGATATTCGCCGGCGTTGAAGGCCATCACGGCCAGCCGCCAGTCGCCGGCAAACATGCCGTGCAGGGTCTTGAGGTAGCGCACCGCGGCCTGGGTGGAGTCCACCGGCGACAGACGGCCGTCGTAGCCGGCGCGGATCGCCACGTCATGGTTGCGCGCGGTCAGCGCGATGAACTGCCAAAGCCCGGCCGGACCCGATGGGCTGCGCGCGCCGGGTTTGTAGCCGCTTTCAACGAACGGGATCAGCGCGTATTCGGTCGGCAGGTGCGCCTCACGCAGGGCCTCGACGACATAGCCGAACAGCGGCAACACGTCGTCGCTGCGCGAGGACAGCCGTTTCGGGGCGTTGGCGAAATGGTTTTTCCAGCGTTCGCTGGTATCGGCACCACAGGACGGGTCGGCCAGCCCTTCACGAAAACGGGCGTAGATCTCCCGGCCATTGCGGGTCGGTGGCGATGCAGTGCTCGCGGGAGTCGCGATGGTTGGAGGGGTCGCGGAAGCCGTCGGGGCGGCATTGGCGGATGCTGGCGGCACGTTTGTCTTTGTCGCCAGCGGCGCAGCGGCAGCGGACGTCACCGCGACCGGCAAGCCGGCATCGACGGCAGTCTTGGGCGCGGTCTCGGCAGCGTACGTGCTGGTCAGGGCCAGACCCAGCGCCAATGCGGCCAAGGCACGCGATGCGGGCCGCATCATGCGGTAAATCCGTCCTTCCAGCGCCGCAGTGCGGCAAACGCGTCGACCCGGTCGCGGATCGCATGGCCGGCCTGATCGACGATGGCCGCGCGTACGGCCGGGACGTCGATGCGCAGGAAGGGGTTGGCCTGGCGTTCCTGGGCCAGCGTGCTGGGCAGGCTGGGTTGTCCGGCGTCGCGCATGGTTTGGGCTTCCTCGATACGGCGCAACAGCGCCGGGTTGTCGGGTTCGACCACGCGCGCGAAGGCGGCGTTGGACAAGGTGTACTCGTGGCCGCAACACACGCGGGTCTCATCGGGCAGGGCCGCCAGTCGTTCCAGCGATGCCAGCATCTGCGCCGGCGTACCTTCGAACATGCGGCCACAACCGAGACTGAAGAGTGTGTCGCCGCTGAACAAGAGGCCATGACCGTGGAATGCGATGTGGCTCACGGTATGGCCTGGAACCGCGATCGTTTCGAAGGTCCAATCGCCGATCCGCACCAGGTCCCCGTCGCCCACGCGCTGGCTGGCAGTGGTGATGCGCCCATCGACCGGCGCAAAGACCGGCAATTCGGGCCAGCGGGCGCGCAGCGACGCCACGCCGCCGATGTGGTCGGGGTGGTGGTGGGTCAGCAGGACCCCGATCGGCTGCAGGCCATCGGCGGCGGCGTCCAGTATCGGGCCGGCCTCGCCCGGATCAACGATGAGCGCATGGCCGGCCCCGTCGCGCCATGTCCAGATGTAGTTATCGGCAAGGGCAGGCAAGGGCAGCAGGTGCATCGGTGGCGTGCCCTCCGGGGCGTGGTGTGCAGCGTGGCTTGAACGACGCGGGGCACGTTTGTTTGCCAGCGCCATCGCATTGCCAGCATCGGGCAGGGACTTTGGATCGTGTGGGTCTCGATCCAAAGCCAGCACGAATCAATAGAATGGCGACCATGCCCTTGCCTTCGCCTAACGGTCAACCCGACAGCGCCAACTCATGGTTCGGCTCCGATGCCGGCCAGGCCTTGCTTGAAAGCGAGCGTCCGGCCATCCATCGTGCCCTGGCCGAGCGTCCCGCACAGTCATGGCTGTGGTTGGGCCAAGTCGCGCAGGATGATGAGATCGCCGGTCGAGGCCTGCATCTGGCGACCTGTCACGGGCAGTTTATCGGCGCCGTGACCTGTGCGCTGCCGTTGCCGCTGGCCAGTGAATCGGTCGGCGTGGTGGTGTTGCAGCATGTCGCCCGGACCCCGACGCAGGGGCGCGGCTTGTTCGAAGAGTGCGCGCGAATACTGGTCCCCGGCGGGCGGTTGTGGCTGTTTGCGCTCAACCCGTTGGCCCCGTATCGCTGGCGTTGGCGCGGCACCGGTTTGCGTGCGTCCGAGCCGGTGAGCTGGCGTCGCGGCCTGCGCGCCGCCGGTCTTGCACCGGAATTGGTCTCGCACGGCCTCGGCCCGAGCTGGCAGGTGCGCGTGGCACACGAGGTGCAAAACGGTCCCGGCCTGCGCGCCGCCTATGCGATCCGCGCCGAAAAACGCACGTGGCCGCTTACTCCGATCCGCCAGCGGACACCGCTGCGCCTGCCGGAAGGAATTCCCGCTGCATGAGCCAGCTCCATAAAACCAGGGTCATGAAGCCAGCCGCATGAACAAGCCGCGTGAAACCAGCCGCATGAAACAAGCCTAATGAAACCAGCCGCATGAAACGAGTCGAATGAAACCAGCCGCATGAAACGAGTCGAATGAAACCAGTCACAACGAAAGTAATCGAGATCCACACCGACGGAGCCTGCCTGGGCAACCCGGGTCCCGGCGGCTGGGCGGCCCTGTTGCGCTACCAGCAGCGCGAACGCGAGCTGGCGGGCGGCGAGCTGCTGACCACCAATAACCGCATGGAGCTGATGGCCGCGATCATGGGCCTGGAGACCCTGACCGAGCCGTGCGTCGTGGTCTTGCAGACCGACTCCCAATACGTGCGCCAGGGGATTACCGAATGGATGCCCAACTGGGTGCGTCGCCACTGGAAAACCAGCGGTGGTAGCGCAGTCAAGAACCGTGATTTGTGGGAACGCCTGCACGCAGCCACGCAGCGCCATCGCATCGAATGGCGCTGGGTCAAGGGCCATTCCGGTGATCCCGACAACGAGCGCGTGGACGTGCTGGCGCGCGACGAGGCCATCAAGTTCAAGCAGGGGGTCAACGCCTGATGCGACAGGTCGTGCTGGATACCGAAACCACCGGGCTGGACTGGAGGAAGGGCAATCGCGTCGTCGAAATCGGCTGCGTGGAGCTGGTCGAGCGCCGCCCGACCGGGCGCACCTACCAGCAATACCTCCACCCCGACCGCGAGTTTGAACCCGGCGCCCAGGAAGTCACCGGGCTGACGCTGGAGTTCCTCGCCGACAAACCCAGGTTTGCCGGGGTTGCCGATGAGTTCCTTGCGTTCATCGAAGGGGCCGAACTGATCATCCACAACGCCGCCTTCGATGTCGGATTCCTCGACCACGAACTGTCGCGACTGGGCGAGCACTACGGACGGATGCGCGATCGCGCCCAGGTGCTGGATTCACTCGAACTCGCGCGCCAGCGGTATCCGGGTCAACGCAATTCGCTGGATGCGCTGTGCAAGCGCCTGGGCGTGGACAACACGCATCGAAAGCTGCATGGCGCCTTGCTCGATGCGCAGTTGCTGGCCGAGGTGTACCTGTCGCTGACGGCGGGCCAGAGCGAAATCGGGTTTGGCAGCCTTGAGATTATCGATGCCAACGCAGGGGCCAATTCGTTCCAGGCTGCGGCGCAGGGCCCACGCCCGCGCGTGCACGTGAGCGATGACGACCTGGATGCGCACGCGGCGCGCCTGGAGGCGATTCGCAAAAAAGCGGGCAACGCCGTCTGGGATATGTAGCAGCGCAGCATGGACGCGGTGAGACTCTAGCGACAAAGCTTTACTGCGCCCGTGCGGCGCTCGCCCTCAATCAATGCCGCCGCACCAGCACCACGGTCACGTTGTCGGACCCACCACCATCCAGCGCCGCCGCCACCAGTCCATCCACGCATTCCTGCGCGCTGCATTCGGTGTGCGCCAACACCCGGGCGATGCCGTTGTCGTCGACTTCCTCGGTGAGGCCATCGCTGCACAACAGCAGCTGCATGCCGGGCAGCAACTCCCCGGACAGGGTCTCGACATTGAGGTTCTGCGGATCAGTCACGCCCAAGGCCTGGGTGACCACGTTGCGATGCGGATGGCTGCGCGCCTGGTCGAGGCTGATCGTGCCCTGCGAGATCAGTTCCTGGACGTAGCTGTGATCCTGCGACAGCTGCGTCAGCTTGGCCCCGTGCCACAGGTAAACACGGCTGTCGCCCACCCAGGCCACCTCGAAGCGGTTGCCGGTCACGCGCACCGCCACCACCGTGGTGCCCATCGGCAGGGCATCGTTGCGCTTGCGCGAGGCGCGGATGATCTCCTCGTCGGCGATCCGGATCGCCTGTGACAGCGGCGTGCCCTGGCGGATCTCGCGCACGATCGCCTCGCGCGCCAGGGCGCTGGCCACCTCACCGTATTCGTGTCCGCCCATGCCATCGGCTACCAGCCACAGGCCCAATTCGCTGTCGCCGTAGTACGTGTCCTCGTTCAGCTCGCGCCGAAGGCCGACATGGGTCAGGTGTCCAAATTCAATCATGGGCAGCTCACGCGGCAGGGGCGGACATCGGACATGTAGGGATTAACGTCATAGCAGGGCTGAACAGGACGCATGCGAGTCCGGCAGATGGAAAACAGGGACCTTGCCCGGATTTTGAGTGCAGGTG
This sequence comes from Lysobacterales bacterium, assembly GCA_038241735.1. GTDB lineage: Bacteria > Pseudomonadota > Gammaproteobacteria > Xanthomonadales > Xanthomonadaceae > Luteimonas. The sequence continues at coordinate 24,696 of JBBSST010000034.1, read as the reverse complement.
TCGTGAAGTCAGCCCGGCCGCGCGGCGCGATGAGCCGCGAAACACGCATCCGATCGATGTCCATGCGGGTTAGACCCATGCCTGCATGGACGCAAAAGCCCCCTTGCGGAGGCCTTGCGCATCTGGCGGAGAGGGTGGGATTCGAACCCACGGTACGCTATGAACGTACGCCTGATTTCGAGTGTGGTGTTTTGGCTCGCCTAAGACCTTGACTTGCAAGGCAAATACCCCGGACAATGTGACGTAACTTATTGTTCTGATTGAGTTTATTGGTGCGCGGAGGGTACAGTCGTGGTGCACCGGGGTTGCAAGCCCGGTGTACGAAAAACCGTACACAAGTCGTACACCACCGTACACAAGGGAGTCCCACCATGGCCAAGGCCAAGCTCACCGAAACCTACATCAAGGCGCTACCGCTGCCCACAGCGCACCACGCGCTGCACCACGACACGGAGACGCGCGGCCTCGCAGTCCGCATCACACGCACGGGCGCGCGTTCGTTCCTGTTCTGCTACTCCTTCGACGGCCAAGAACGCCGCATGTCGCTGGGCCCATGGGCACCACCTGTGTCCAACAAGCTAGGCGCACCTGCTACCCGCAAACCCGGTGGCTCGCTGGACTGGGCGCGGCAAGAGGTGGCGCGGCTGCGGTTGCTGGTGCAGGCGGGCAATGACCCGATGGAGCAGAAGCAATCCGCGCGCGCTGTACGCGAAGCCGTACGGCAGCAGGCGGCCAAGGAGATCGACATTGCCGCGTTGGCTGACCGCTACTTGCACGAATGGGCTAAGCCGCGGAAACGTAGCTGGCAGGAAGACGAGCGCCGGCTAAATGCTTTTGTGGTGCCAGCGTGGGGCAGCCGGAAGGTAAAGGAAATAACGCGGGCCGACGTGAGCGCGCTGGTGTCCCCTGTGGCCACAGGCGAGAACGCGCGCCCTGCCGAAGCCGGTTCGCGGCTGGCGCTGGTGCGCAAGCTGTTTTCGTTTGCCTTGGATCAGGGTGTCATCGACGTGCACCCCTGCCTGCGCATGAAGTCGCCCGGTGGCAAGCCTGCACCGCGGACACGGGCGTTGACCACAGCGCGCGAGCTTCGCGTGCTATGGCGGGTTACCGAGCCGGGCAGCGTGTGGGCGCGCGAGCCTGCCAAGGGACGGAGCGCGTACAAGGTGCGCGACCGCAGGTTCACACATGCGCAGGCGGACGCGCTGCGGCTGGTGCTACTGACCGGCGCACGGGCGAGCGAGGTAACTGACTTGCCATGGGCAGAACTGGACCTGGACGCCGCGACGTGGGTGCTGCCGGCAGCGCGGAGCAAGAACAAGCGGACCAACCTTGTGCCGCTGGTGCCTGCCGTTGTGGCCATGCTGCGGAGGCGGCAGGAAGATGCGGTGTGCGCATACGTGTTCCCCGCCGTACGCCGCCCGCATATCACGGACGCCGACCTGAGCCGCCCGCTGAAAGCGGTGTGCCTGCGGCTGGCGGCGTGGGGTGTGCCCATCGCCCCGTTTACACCACACGACCTCCGCCGGACGGTAGAGACTGGCATGGCGGCGGCCAAGGTGCCGAAGGAGTACCGGGACCGCGTGCTGAATCACGTGGACGGCAGCGTGGGCGGCATGCACTACAACATGCACGACTATGAAGACGAAAAGCGCGGCGCGTTGCAGGCATGGGCGCGGCGGCTTGAAACGTTGCTGACTGGCGAAGCGTCCAATGTTGTCACGCTGCGGAGGGTCGGCTGATGGGCGTTCGATTCTTCTTTGACGTTAATGAGTTGCCGCTTGTTGTGCAAGGCGTCCCCGAAGAGCGCGCGCTACTCAACGAAGCGCGCAACGGCAGCGAGATTGCCGCTGCCGAGCTTCTGCTGAAATACGAGAACGGCACCATCAAAGACCCAGTGGTGCGCAACTGCATCGCCCTTGGGCACACATTGGTGGCCAAGCAACTAGCGACTGCTGCGTTGCGCAAAAAGTCCAAAGGTAGGTCGGAGACTAAGACCGCACTCAACTACTTTGGCAACGTGAGCGAGACGGGGAAAAGGGGTAAAAAGCCTGAGGCGGACAGACGGCTCCAACTTCTCAGTGCCGCTGGAAAAAGGCTAACAGCTGAAGACGTTGAAAGCGCGCTGGCTCAAAGATCGGATGTGCCGAACCCGCTTCAAATCCATAGACTTGAGAAGATGCTCGCCGCGTACGTCAGGCGGTCCTTCTGCGCGGGCGCTTCCGAAGCTGTGGCCATCGAGTTTGTGCAGCACTCCTTTCCGGAGCTGCCTTGGGAGATCCGGGATGCACCCATTCACCACGGTGCGGTCTGAGCGGAGCTAAATTCGCGCGAATTAGGGCGGTGCTAACTGGTAACTAATAGGTGCACCTTGTGAACCGGTGCCCGCCATGCAACCCGCAACATGTGATCTTCTTTCCGACTACCTGCCCGTGCCAGCAGCCGCGAAGGCGCTGCGCGTGCACCCCCACACTCTCAAGCGCTGGCGCTGGCGCAGCTACGGCCCGCAGCCGGTAAAGGTGGGCGGGCGGCTGTTCTACCGCGTAAGCGACATCCAGAGCTGGCTGGCCTCGCTGAGCGAAGGAGCGCAGGCCGGCTAATGGATACCCCAAAAAGCAAAGCGCCCCCGGCGGTAACCGAGGGCGCAGATACAACGAGTGCTGGCAAGCAAGAACAGGTTAAAGGCGAACCGGCGGACGCGCAACTTCCTGAGTTTTGGGAAGGACAGACGCGCGATGTAATAGCCGCTTCCTCACAACCGCCGCCGGTTTTTGATTTGGTGACACCGCCGGGCCTCGTGGGCGAGCTCGTAACTTACATCAACGACAGCGCGCGCTACCCGATGATGGAGGGAGCCATGATGGCAGCGCTCGGCCTTATGGCAGGTATCGCCGGCCGTCACTTCAACTTCGGCGGCACAGGCCTAAATCTCTACCTCCTACTGCTGGCGGAGAGCGGGCGCGGCAAAGAAGACATGGACAGTGGCATTGAAAGGATGCTGACGGCTGTCCGGCTCAACGTTGCGATGGTGGACCAGTTCATGGGACCGAACACTTTTGCCAGTGGGCAGGCACTTATCCGCGCGCTGGAGAAAAAGCCGGGCTTTTTGTCGATACAAGGCGAGTTCGGGTTGAGACTTAAAGAGTTGAACGACCCTCGCGCCCCCAGCTCCACCGTCGTGCTGCGGCGGGTGTTGCTCGACCTATACGCGAAGAGCGGGTGGGGCAAGGTGTTGCGGCCTACGGCGTACAGCGACAGCACGAAGAATACTGAAGCAATACACGCGCCTTGCGTAACAATTTTGGGCGAGTCCACGCCGGGCCACGTATTTGACAACCTGACGTTCCGCGATATTGAGGATGGCCTGTTGCCGCGTAGCTTGATATTGGAGGTCAATGACAAGCGGCCACGTCAGAACCCTGGCGCGGGCTTCCCGCCTGCACCAGAGCTCGCGGATCGCTTCGCGGCATTTGTGGGCATGTGTTTGACCATGCACAAAAATGGGACTTGCAGTGAGGTTGTAGCCACAGTGGAAGCTGCTGCGGCGCTACAAGAGTTCCAGGACTACTTGGACGACCAGTTCAACAATGAAGACCGGCCAGCGCACGACAGGGCGCTATGGAACCGCGCGGGCCTTAACGTGCGTCGCATTGCTGCGTTGCTGGCCGTAGGGAAATTCACGAATACAGCGCCAAAGCCGCTGATAGAGCTTGCGGACGTGCAATGGGCTATGGATTTCGTCGAGCACTGCGTTCACGCCTTAGCGTACAAGTTCCATGAAGGCATTGTGGGCAACGGCGAGGAGCGGCAGGAAGCTGAGATCAGGAAATATGTGCGCGAGTACGTTGCGATGAAGCCGACGAAGCGGCAGTTCACCTACGCGGTGCCGGCTAGGCTGGTACAGGTCGAGGGCTGCATCGGTCTGCACTACCTGAAGAAGCGGGCACGCCGCTGTGTGGCCTTCACACAGGACAAGCGCGGCTTCGAGCGCACATTGTCTGACACCCTCGCAGGGATGTGCCGTGCCGGTGCGCTGTACAAGTTGCATCCTACGGAAGTGCATAGCAAGTTCGGCATCAGGCAAGAGGTCTACGCGATTGCTGATCTTGATGCTTGGCAGTAGCGCGAACACCTGCATGGCCCCAGCGCCGCCGGCACCCCGGCGGTGTTTTGCTGTGCGGGGGTTGGCCACGGGTGCAGCACCCTCTACGGGCGAGCGGGCGGCTCCATAAGGGCCTGTCGGCGAGGCCGTAGCTACGGGGGTAGCGCCTAGGGGCGGGGGCCGCGTGTGGAGGCCTTGGCTCGGCGGCTAATTTTCCACCGCTGCCGAGCGTTCGCCGGTTGAGAACAGGCAACGGGCCGTTACCACTGGTTACCGGTTTGGTTACTTGTTTTGAGACTGGACAGGTACGAAATTCTGCTGCATCTGGTAACGAAAGAACCGTTTTGCGGCATGTAAAAAGTGCCCCTGTGGATAACTTTTACTGACTCAAAAATTGGTTCTTTCGTTACCAGATACCTACAAGAGTGCTTATTTATAGGACTCAAAACAGGTAACGAAATAGGTAACGAAATCGGTAACAGGTAACCTCTTCAAGAGGACAAATCGGGTGCAGTTCGTGCAAGTCGGGTGCGTGTTAGCGCAGGCGAGTGTAAAGCCACTCACCTATTCCCCGAAGGAATACTGCGCAAACGTGCAGCACATAGCCCATCAGGTGCAAACGCCAATAAATACCTGCGTTTCCTAGGGACTTGGCGCCGCCTCTCGCCTATGTACGGTCTGTGTACGGGCTGGAAGGGTGCCCGTAATGCGTACGAATTAGTCGGGTGCTGTTTAGGCCAAGGTGTGGTGTAGCACCTAAGCACCCCGGTACCGACATGGCCCGCTGGCACACGAACCTCCCGCCTGAAATACAAGCTGCGCTGGTCGCCGACCTCGCCGGCCCGGCGCTGCGCGGCTATGTGGTCATCAGCAGCATCCTCCTCGCGTCCATCAACCCGCGCCACTTGCCAGACCCGCCGACTGCGGTGGTGGCGGCGCTGTGCGAGAACTTGGGGCATTGGGTCGTCGCCACTAGCCCGCGCTCGCCCTACATCTTTCTGCGCCCACCAATCGACCATGCAGGCGTCACCGTAAGCACGCTCGACCTGCGGCAAGTGCAGCCGGACAGCGCGCGCCCCGAACACGTGCCACGGCAGATATGGCCCACGGTGCAGCGGTACGCGGCCCGCTACCGCGCGGCGCATCCGCCGGCCGGCAACGTCTTGCAGTTCTCAGGATCGAGGGTGCATGCATGAAGCCTGCATCCGTCTTACGCGAGCTGGCGGTGGCGGTGGGCGCGCTGCATGTGGCTATGGACCACGCAACGCTCGACCACGTCACGCAGGCCGCCAAGGACACATCGGCCACGCGCGCCAACGCCATGCGGTACACCGCCGCCGCGCACCACGTGTGCAACGTGCTGGAAGAGGCCCGGCGCGCCGTGCGTGCCAGCCCAACACCAGCAGCCGTATCAGCACTGGCGCGGCATGAGCGCCGGTTGCGCGAGATAACGCTGAATTACCTACCCGCCTACTTGAACGACCTAGGAGAGAGTGATGACCACACAGTCCATTGACCACGCAGACGCGCCGCCGGAACTGACCCGCAATAATGACGAGGGGGAGCACCGGCTGCGCGACCACACGCAGTTGCGGAACGCGGCACGGGAGGCACTGCGCGATGCCGAGCAGGAGCGCCAGCACCCACGCCTGCGCGTCAAGGCCAAAGCCGAGCGGGCAGCCATGGCCACCATCGAAGCACTGGGCGTGTACGACAAGCTGCCCGATCACCACGTGTTCAACACGCTGGCTGAGTCCCGCACGAAGATTGCGAGCGAAGTGCAGCAGACCTTCGCCCACATCAGCCAAGCACTAGGCAGCACGCATCTGGATGGCGCGCAAGCGGTCACGCGCGTTGCAGAGCTGGGACGCGAGGCGCTCGGCCGGCACATCACCCAGGTCAACGCACTTCGCCAGAAGATGCAGGGCATCAGTGAGTCCGTGGACGACCGCATACGATCCGCGATGCAACCACCGGCGCATCTCGGCGGCATGATGCAATCGGCACGTGACGCCCTGCGTGCAATGCCTGCGGAAGAGCGCAGCAAGCTCGTGGCCAGCGCCAAAGGCGACACTGCCGAGGTGATCCTGTACGCAGCAGGTGGCGCACCGGCGTTCCTGACCGGTGTGCACGAAGGCAAGCAGATGGAATTGCGCACGGAGTTGATGGGCGTGCGCGACCCTGACTTGCTGTTGCTGGAGCCGGGCATGAAGCAAGCACTCGCCGCACTCGACAAGATGCAGGCAGGCATTGCCCGGCTGATTGGCGAGGTGGCTGACTTCGATGCCGCCAAGGCGCTCGCCGCGCTGCGGGCTTGAGTGCAACCGTGGCCAATACCCGCCCACCGCCGGCCCCGCCCAAGCCGCCGGCCCCGCCAGCGCCGAGCAGGCCTCCCGCAGCGGGCCGCGCGCCCATTGCCCCGCCGTGGGGTGTGCCAGCGGCCCCGCGTGCGCCTGCGCCCCGCCTGCTCGGCACCCCGCCGCCCCTTGCGCCGCCCCCGCCGCCCGTACCTGGTGCCACCGGGGCCACGGCGCCAGCCGGCGGTGCCCCGGCGGATGCTGCCGACCGCATCCGAGCGTTGGCAGCCAAGGGCAGCGCTCTCAAAGGGCTACCCGCGCTCTTCGGCACAACGGCGGACGAATTCAAGCGGTGGATGGACGAGGACCCGCGCCTGCGCAAAGCGTATGACGAGGGGAGAGAGTTGGAGCGCGAGGCGTTGCACCGCACGCTGTACGACGCGGCCACTGTGAAACGCGACCTCAATGCCGCCCAGTTCCTATTGAAGACGCGGCACGGCTACCGGGAAACGGAGCCGGAAGACAACCGCAACAGCGTGCGTATTGTGTTCAACCTGCCGGCTGCCGCGCCGGACATGAAGACGTACATCGAACAAAACGGCGTGCGGGAAGTTGTGCCGCTGCCGCGACCACCGCGCGTGATTGACCATGAATGATGGCATCCAACTAAACGTGTTCCAGGAGCGCGCGCTGCTGGTGCCGGAATCGGTTGACCTGTTCCTTGGCGGCGGTCGCGGTGGCGGCAAGAGCTACGCGATGGCATTGCTTGCGCTCCGGCATGCCGAGCAGTACGGCAAGCGGGCGCGGGTGCTTTACATCCGGCGCACGTACAAGGGGCTGGAAGACTTTGTGCTGACGACGCAGGAGCTGTTTGCAAAGGTCTACGGGCCAGCGGCGCGATACAACGGCGCAGACCACACATGGAAGCTACCCGGTGGGGGCGTGCTTGAACTTGGGCAACTCGAAACGCAGTCGGACTATGCAAAGTACCAAGGCCGCAGCTTTACGTTACTGATGGCTGACGAGTGCGGGCAGTATCAGGATTCAATGCTGCTCGACATGCTGCGGTCCAACCTGCGCGGCCCCAAGGACCTGCCGATCCGCACGGTCTACGCGGCGAACCCGGGCGGCGTTGGCCACATGTGGCTAGCGAAACGTTTCGTATTCACCAAGGCTGCGCCGTGGACGCCGTTCGTGGACAGCAAGTCGAAGCGCCCGTGTATCTACGCGCCTAGCACCTTCACCGCCAATCCGTTCCTCGACGTCGAGCAGTACCGCGACCAGCTTGGCGCAGCCTGCGCGGATGACCCTGAACTGCTGCACGCGTGGGTCGATGGCGACTGGTCGGTGGCACGCGGCGCGTACTTTGCAGACGTGCTGGACGACACCCGTGTAGCTACAGAACCATGGCAGCAGATTCCGCATGGTTGGCACACTTGGCTCGGCCACGACTTCGGAAGTGCCGCCCCCTCGGTCACCTACATACTGGCGCAGTCTCCGGGCGGCAAAGGGCCTGACGGCCGCTACTACCCGCGCGACTCCATTGTGGCCATCGACGAACTGGCCACCAACCGCAGCGACGACCGCCTCAACGAGGGCATCGGCTGGACCGTGCCGGTGCTGTCTGATGCGATCAAGGCGATGTGCGCGCGCTGGAAGGTCCAGCCATCTGGCGCAGCCGACGATGCCATATTCGCCAAGACGGGCAGCGGTGCTGGGTGCATTGCAGACGAGTTTGAGCGTGCAGGCGTGCACTTTGAGCCAGCGCAGAAGGGCGACCGGGTGGCAGGGTGGCAGCGCATGCGCCGGTTGTTAGCCGACGCCGGCAAGCCGGACGTGCCGGGGCTCTACGTTAGCCGGAATTGCCGCTACTTCTGGCTGACCGCGCCGTACGCGGGCCGGGACATGAAGCGGCCCGAGGATGTGGACAGCAGCGGCGCGGATCACGCGCTCGACGCTATGCGCTACGGCACGCAGCGGATCACGTGGGCGACTGACTTGCGGTTTGAGTGGCCGACTTAAAGGTACTCCTGGGCTGATTCTCCCCTGACGCGGTTTCTCGTCATAAGATAGTCAGAGCACTAAGCTTCTCTGCACTTTGCCCGCTGCATAACATGCACTGAACTTAGACCACTTCGCCGAACGCTTTTAATTAGCGATCGGCGGACATTGATGGAGCACGGTAAGGCAATGGCGACGACGGTATCGCGGAAACCCACAAGCAAGAGCCCAAGAGAGTCCACTAGTTTGGTGGTCCCCTCTCCCAAAGCGAAAAGCAAGGCAATTAAGGCATCGGAGCCGGTCAAGGCGACTACAGAAAAGGCGAAATCTGCGAACGCGAAGTCGGTAAAGGTGACGACACCCCCGGTGACGAAGGCATTGCGGGAACAGAAAGACAAGAGCGTAGGACGGTCTAGCCGTTCGAAGGCCGTGCTGCCGAAGCCCGAAAGCGAGGCGATGAATCGAAGCCTCCACGCCGCGAAGTCTGCCAAGCACGACGAGTTCTACACTCAGTACGCCGACATTCAAAAGGAGGTCGAAGCGTATCTAGAGTTTGACGCCAACGCCTTCCGCGGCAAGGTTGTCTACTGCAACTGCGACGACCCCTTCGAAAGCAACTTTTTCAAGTATTTCGCCGCCAACTTCAACAAGCTGGGGCTAAAAAAGTTCGTCACCACGAGCTACGACGGGTCCCCGATAGCGGGCCAAGGCACCTTGTTCCCGGAATATAACAAGGGGAGCGCAAAGCGCCAGAAGCCTAGGGCGCTGGCAGTTTCCCTCGACCATGTAAGGGATGAGGACGGAGATGGTGCCGCGAATGTGACGGACGTTGCGCTCTTCCTTAAGCGCAATCAGGCCGCCAGGACAGCGCTGAAAGGCGACGACAATTATCCCGGCGGTGACTTCCGCAGTCCCGAGTGCGTAGCGCTTCTGAAAGAGGCGGACATAGTCGTCACCAACCCCCCATTTTCTCTCTTCCGAGAGTACGTCGCGCAGCTCATAGAGCACAAGAAGAAATGCCTCATCGTCGGCCCGAAGAACGCAATAACTTACAAAGAAATCTTCCCGCTCATCAAAGCCACAAAGCTATGGCTCGGGGCGGGATTTGCCAATGGAAATGCGTACTTCAGTATTCCTGAAGACGGCGGGCGCGATTTTGCGGAGGGCGTCTATGACGCGAACACTGGCCTCGTTAAGTTTCGCAACGTCGGTTGGTTTACGAACTTAGACCATGGTCGCCGCCATCAAAGGCTGGAGTGTATGACGACCGAACAGAACCTCAAGTTTAGTAAGCACAAACAATTGAGAGGCAAAGCGGCGTACGACCGGTACGACAATTACGACGCCATCGAAGTGCCTTTCACTGATGCAATACCTTGCGACTACGGTGGGGCGATGGGAGTTCCGATTACTTTCCTTGACAGATACAATCCAGAACAGTTTGAGATTCTGGGAACAAGCGATAACGGGCTTGTCGATAAAATATTCAAAACAACGCCGGGGCTAACGGAGCAGTTTGTCGACGACTACTACAAGTGCGGAGGTACGGGGGCGTACAAGGAAGGAAATCCAACCGCCGGTTACTACGAGAATGGTGAGGCAAAGATGGCGTATAAGAGAATCTTTATTAGGCACAAGAAGAAGAAGAAGAAGCAATGAAGACGATCTTGCGAACCGACATCACGGTCGCCGACATCTGCGACGGGTTCGTGTACAACGAACTGGAAGGCAAGGGCTTGTTCGGATTGGGCGGGAAGCTGACCATCCAGCCGGAGTATCAGCGCAACTACATCTATGCGGAAGGTGGGGGCAATCGGGAGGCAGCGGTCATCCACTCGCTCCTCAAGGGGTATCCACTGGGGCTCATCTACTTCAACAAGGTCCTAGAGGATCGGTTTGAGGTCTTAGACGGTCAGCAACGAATTACCAGCATCGGGCGGTTTGTCACTAACAAGTTCCCGATCATGGATAACGGCAATCCGATGTACTTCGGCAGCTTGGCCTCCAACCAGCAAGACACGATTCAGGGCTCGGAGCTTTTGATCTACGAGTGCGAGGGAACCGAGAGCAAGATCAAGGAGTGGTTTAAGACCATCAACATCGCAGGTGTTCCGCTGAACGAACAGGAGCTTCTGAACGCGGTCTACTCGGGGCGGTTCGTGACGCTTGCCAAGTCCGAGTTCAGCAACAGCGGCAACGCGAACATCCAGATGTGGAGCGCGTACATTAAGGGCAGCGCCAACCGACAGGCATTCCTGGAGCGTGCACTCGACTGGGTAAGTAAGGGCGATATTGGCGGCTACATGAGCGCGCACCGCAACAGCACCAACATCAAGGAGTTGAAGACCTACTTCAATAGCGTGATCGATTGGGTGTCGAGCGTGTTCAGGGATGTTGAACCGGAGATGCGAGGTCTGGAGTGGGGAAGGCTATACGAGCAGTACCACTCGAAGTCATACGATCCCGCCAAAGTTTCTGCCGATGTCAAGCTGCACTATGGCGACCCTTACGTAAAGAACCGTCGCGGCGTCTTTGAATACGTTCTTGGCGGTCTTCAGGACTCGAAGCTCCTAGATCTGCGGGTGTTTGATGAAGCGACGAAGAAGTCCGTCTACGCCACGCAGACCAAAGCTGCAGAAGCCATTGGCGAGTCTAACTGTCCACTCTGCGCAGTTGGCCATGGTGCCAACAAGGGCAAGATATGGAAGTTGGCCGAAATGGATGCGGACCACGTGTCCGCTTGGAGCAAGGGAGGCGGAAGCTCCGCCGAAAACTGCCAAATGCTCTGTGTGACCCACAATCGCGCTAAGGGTAATCGTTAACGCGGGCGTGGCCCCGCCCGGCGCGAGGGGCGGGCTCGGCCGCTGAAGTACGGCGTTGCCGCGTTCGGCGCGCTTGCGCCCGCCGCTGCGCTCGGCCGCTCCTGACCATGCAACGCACTAGCATGCGCCGCACCCCCCGCTACCAGCGTGGCCCTTAACCGTACACAAACCGTACACGGCGGAAAGCTGACAGCAGCAGTGGGCAATAAAAAGGGGCCTGCGCTTGCACGCAGACCCCTGTTTTTAAGCTAAATATGGCGGAGAGGGTGGGATTCGAACCCACGGTACGCTATGAACGTACGCCTGATTTCGAGTCAGGTACATTCGACCACTCTGCCACCTCTCCGGTGGTTCCCGAGCTGTCTTTACCGCAGCCGGGGGCGCAATCATACGGGCCACGGGCAGGGTGGACAAGACGAGGGCGCTACACTGGCGATCGTTCTCGCCACTCATCGCACCCATGTCCGAGATTTCCGTCCCCGTATCGTTTGGTGAGCTGCTCGACAAGATCGCCATCCTGCAGATCAAGTCCGAGCGCATGACCGATCCGGCCAAGCTGGCCAATGTCCGCAACGAGCTCTCGGCACTGGAGCAGACCTGGATGGCGCACCCCGGCGCCGGCCACGATCTTGCCAGGCTTCGCGGCGAGCTCAAGGCCGTCAACGAACGCCTGTGGGTGATCGAGGACGACATCCGGATCAAGGAAAAAGCGCAAGCCTTCGATGACAGCTTCGTGCAGCTGGCCCGTAGCGTGTATTTCGAAAACGATACCCGCGCACGGATCAAGAAGGAGATCAACCTGGCGCTGGGCTCGAGCTACGTCGAGGAAAAGTCGTACCAGGATTACCGCGCCGATACCGCCCCCTAGGTCGGGCCTGCGCCGGCCTGGATGCCAAGCGCTGGATGCCAAGCGCTGGATGCTCCGAGGGCGGGATGCCTCAAGACGGATGCTCCAGGACCGGATACTCCCAAGGCGCGTGTCGCGACACGGGTTCCGTTCGTCTGGGCTGCATTCAACCCGCAACCATCCACCGCCCAGCCATCGACCGCAGGACCATCGACACACGCCTGGCCTAGGCGTGGCGGGATGCGCGATAGCGTTCAAACGCGGCGATGGCATCGTCCACGATGACCAGGTCCATTACGCCGTCGGATTCGATCTTGGTTCCCCACTTGAGCTCGCTGGCCTGCCTGCCAAGGAACTTGCGCGCAGCCTCGTCGTAGCGATCCACGCAATACCGGCGATCCGAATACGGCCCGCTGCGCGCGGGATTGCTGGCCGCATGCAGGCCCAGGACCTTGCTGCCCATGGCGTTGGCGATGTGCATGGGGCCGGAATCGGGTGTCATCACCAGGTCGGCGCGCGCCAACAGCGCCGGCAATTGTTTCAACGTGTCCTTGCCGACCAGATCCAGCGCCGATGACTGCATCGCTGCAAGGATCGCATCGGTGGTGTCGCGCTCCAGTGCGCTGCGCCCGCCGCACAGCACGACGCGCCAGCCGCAGGCGGCTGCGTGATCGGCGACCGCCGCGTAGCGATCGGCGCGCCAGTTGCGCCGCGCATGGCTGGAGCACGGCGAGATCATCAGCACGGGTTGGCCATCGTGCGGCCATTGCGCATGCGCCCAGGTGCGCGCCTCGCCTGGCACCGGCAACTCCCAGGTGACGGCGTCCTGTTTCAAGCCCAGCGGTTCACAGAAGCTGCCGATCGTGTCCAGCACGTGCATGCCGGCGCGCGCGGGAATGCGTTCGTTGACGAACCATCCATGCAGGTCTTTGGAGCGTGCGCGGTCATAGCCGATGCGGCGCCTGGCAGGAACGAACGCCGACAGCAGGTTGGCGCGCGCGGCGACCTGCATCTGCAGCAATGCATCGAAGCGCCGGCCATCGAGCTGCCTGCGCAGCGCGCGCATCCCGGCGATCCCGGTTTTCTTGTCGTAGACGATGAATTCCACGCCTTCCAGGCCTTCCAGCAGCCTGAATTCGCCCGTTCCGATCACCCAGGCCAGCGCCACATCCGGCCGGGCGCGGCGCAAGGTATGCACCAGCGGCACCACATGAGTGGCATCGCCGAGCGCCGACAGGCGCAGCAGGCACAGTGCCTGCGGGAATGCCGGCGTTGCGGGATTTACGGAATCGGAAGGCATGCGCTTGTTAAACTCGCTGGATGGCTGCGTTCGATGCAACAGAAAGCTTGACACCGTTCCGGGGTGGTCGCGACAACGGCGGCCATGGGGCGATTGTGTTCGACGCCACGCAGCTGCGGCAAGCCGACGTGCGCTGGTTCGACCCCAAGTTATGGGGTGACCGCGCGCAGCCGGTGCGCAGTGGCGGTCGCGGCGGGGCATGGTTCATCGACGCCTCGCATGGGCCGTGCGTGTTGCGCCACTACCTGCGCGGCGGCTGGGCGGCCAAGTTCAGTCGTGATCGCTACCTGTGGCGCGGGGTCGACCACGTGCGCAGTTTTGCCGAGTTCCGCCTGCTGCGCGAACTGCTCAAGCGCGGCTTGCCCGTGCCACGACCGGTTGCCGCCAGTTACCTGCGCGAGGGCATGACCTATCGCGCATCGATCCTGATCGAACGCCTGATCGACGTGCACTCGTTTGCCGACCTTGCCGCGCTGTCGGGCCCTGATGCGCCGTGGGATGCCGCCGGCCGCCTGATCGCGCGCTTCCATCGGGTCGGCCTGGATCACGCCGACCTCAATGCCCACAACCTGCTGTTCGATACCGCCGGGCAGGGCTGGATCATCGATTTCGACCGCAGTGCGCTGCGCATTCCCGCCACGCCCTGGCGCGAGCGCAACCTCGCGCGCCTGAAGCGATCACTGCTCAAATTGCGCGGCAAGCGTAGCGTGGCGGATGTCGAACGCGATTTCGCCCGGCTGCGCGAGGGCTATGACGCGCACTGGGAGCGCGGTATCTGATGGGCCGGATCCTGAAGGACGTGCATCGATGAGCTGGTCGCTACGCTTCCACGGTGTCGGCAATGCGTCGGCGGTCGAGCACGGTTCGCCGATGGCGACCATCGAGCGTGACGGCGCGCCGTGGCTGACGATCGACTGCGGCGCCGAAGGCCTGACCGCCTGCCTTGCGCATTACGGCCACGCCCCGCGCGCATTGTTCATCACCCATGTGCACCTGGACCACGTCGCCGGTTTCGAGCGGCTGTTCGTGGCCCACTACTTTGATGCCGCGCAGCGCGGAAAAACCCGGCTGTACGTGCCGGCCACCGTGGTGCCACTGCTGCACCGGCGCATCGCCGACTATCCCAACGTGTTGGCCGAAGGCGGCGCGAATTTCTGGGATGCATTCCAGCTGGTGCCGGTCGGTGATGCGTTCTGGCACGACGGGCTGCGGCTGGAGGTATTCCCGGTGCGCCATCATTGGCCGGAAACAGCGTATGGCCTGCGTTTGCCGGGCAGTCTTGCATGGAGCGGCGACACCCGGCCGATCCCGGAAATGCTGGCCCGATACGCCAACGCCAATGAGCTGGTCGCGCACGATTGCGCCGTGCACGGAAATCCTTCGCACAGTGGCATCGAGGACCTGGAGCGCGAGTACCCGCGTGAACTGCTTGCCCGCTGCCTGCTGTACCACTATTCCAGCAGCGATGATGCCGCGACACTCGTCTCGCGCGGCCATCGCGTGGCACGTGCAGGCGAGGTGGTGGGATTGAACGATCCGCTCGCCGTGCCGGCATCGGCGTCGGTTCCGATATCAGTATCAGCGCCATTACCGACCACCCGACCATGAACGCCGTGCAATGCGACGCGGCGGCGCCGACCGATCGCCTCGGTCGGCCCATCCACGACTTGCGCCTGTCGGTCATCGATGCCTGCAATTTTCGCTGCGGTTATTGCATGCCCGCCGATCGCATCGCCGACGACCACGGCATGGATCCGGCATCGCGGATGTCGTTCGACGAGATCGAGACGCTGGTGCGCGGCTTCGCCCGTATTGGCGTGCACAAGCTGCGCCTCACCGGTGGCGAGCCGCTGTTGCGCAAGCGATTGCCGGAACTGGTGGCGCGGCTGGTGGATATCCCCGGCATCGATGATCTTGCCCTGACGACCAATGCTGCGCTGCTGGCCCGACATGCACGCGCCTTGCGCGAGGCCGGGCTGCAACGCATCACGATCAGCCTGGATGCGCTGGATCCCGTCATGTTCCGCGCACTGTCCGGTGGTCGTGGTGAGCTTGTCGACGTGTTGGCGGGGATCACTGCCGCAGAGGATGCCGGGTTCGCGCGCCTCAAGTTCAATTGCGTCGTGCAGCGCGGCATCAATGAAGACCAGGTGCTGGCCTTGCTGCAACGTTTCCGGGGGACTGGCCACATCGTGCGTTTCATCGAATACATGGATGTCGGCACGTGCAACGGCTGGCAGCGCGCGCAGGTGGTGTCGTCGCGGGAATTGCGCGATCGCATCCATGCGCATTGGCCATTGCATGCGCTTGATGCCAATTATCGTGGCGAGGTGGCGTCGCGCTATGGATTCGACGATGGCGCCGGCGAAGTCGGTTTTGTCAGCTCGATCAGTGAGCCCTTCTGCGGTGATTGCCACCGCGCACGCGTTTCCGCCGATGGCAAGCTCTACACCTGCCTGTTCGCGGGCCAGGGCAGCGACCTGCGCCCCCATCTCCAGCAGGGCGACGCCGCGTTTGCCGGACATGTGGCCAAGCTGTGGTCGCAGCGCACGGATCGTTACAGTGAATTGCGCGGCAACACGACAACACCCGCGTCGCGCAGGCATGTCGAAATGTTCCTGGTCGGAGGCTGACCGGATGGATTTTTATTCGCAGGAAACAACCGCACGAACACCACAGCCAGCAGATCAGCCATGAACAAGACAACCCGTCCCGTCCTCACCCACATCGATAGCGCTGGCCGTCCGGCCATGGTCGATGTTTCGGCCAAGCCGATCACCGCGCGCCAGGCCACTGCCGAATGCCGTGTGCGTTTTCCGGCCGATGTCGCCGTGCAGTTGCGCGAAAATGGGCTGAAAAGCGCGAAAGGCGGCATCGTCGAGACCGCGATCATTGCCGGCACCATGGCAGTCAAGCGGACCCACGAACTGATCCCGTTCTGCCATCCGCTGCCCATCGACGGCATCCGCATCGGCATCGACTGGCACGGCGAGCGTGAGCTGCGCATCGAGTGCCAGGTCAAGGCCACCCATCGCACCGGCGTCGAGATGGAAGCCCTGACCGGTGCCATGATCGCTGCATTGACGATCTATGACATGTGCAAGGCCTTGTCGCATGCGATCGTGCTGGGCCCGGCAAAGTTGCTGGGCAAGCGCGGTGGCAAGCGCGATTTCGGTGCAGGCAGCCGGCAGGAAGTCTCTGGATGACTCGCTTGACGGTGCTGTATTTCGCCAGCCTGCGCGATGCCGCAGGCGTGGCCCAGGAGATGGTGGACTCGAACGCAACCAACCTGCGCGGCCTGTATGGCGAGCTGGAGGTGCGACATGGGTTCGCCATGCCAATCGAGCACCTGCGTGTGGCCGTCGATGGCGCGTTCGCGCACTGGGACGATGCCTTGCGCGACGGCATCGAGGTGGCATTCATCCCGCCGGTGAGTGGAGGTTGATGCATGGAGGTTGAGATCAAGCGTTTCAGCCTGTCCGAGGCGCCCTTCGAGATTGCCCCCTTGCATACGCGACTATTGCGCACGCAAGCGGGCGCCTGCGCCAGTTTCGAAGGGTGGGTGCGCGACCACAACGAAGGCCGGTCCGTGAGTGGCCTGTATTACCAGGCCTATGGGGTGCTTGCGGCCGCGGAAGGCGAGCGCATCATCGATGAGGCGATGACGCGGTTCGACATCGTCGAGGCGCGTTGCGTGCATCGCGTCGGCGAGCTCGCCATCGGTGACCTTGCGGTGTGGGCCGGCGTATCGGCGGCACATCGCGACGCCGCATTTGCCGCCTGCCGTTTCATCATTGATGAGGTCAAGACGCGCGTGCCGATCTGGAAGCGCGAACGTTATGTCGAAGGCGAGGCCGGCTGGCTGCATCCGTAGGTCGGGGCCAAGCCTCCGACGCCGCTGATCTTCGTGCACCCGGGACGCAATCCCGACCCGCGGCAACCCGTCACCGAACCGTCCCGCCATGGACGCTTACGGCGAAACCGGGCAGTCAAAAATGGCGATGGCCCCGCCGGCTGACCTCGGCACCCGCGTCGATCGATACCGTTGCTGCCTTCCGGCCCTGGCGGGATTTTCGATCTAGCGTCGCGAGGGGCCGACGGGGCCACCATGGAAATGGAGCGGTAGAACACGGGCGGTTGAACGAGAACGTTGAACTGGAGCGATTGAGCGAAAGCGATCGAACAAATCCCTGGAACCTGGACTGCATCATCAAAAAGCTGGCGGAGAGAGGGGGATTCGAACCCCCGAAGCGCGGTTTAGACGCTTACACACTTTCCAGGCGTGCTCCTTCAACCGCTCGGACACCTCTCCGCTGGAACCTGAAGGCGGCATCAGCCGCGCTCAGGGTCGGCAATTCTAACGTCCACCGGCGGGCATCACAACAAAGCCCGCCGGCGCATCTCGAGGCGCGCTGGCGCGCGTTGCATATCCGAGCGCGCAAATTTCGTCGCGGCGCGGCAGAATGGAGGCCATGTCCTACCTCGTCCTCGCCCGCAAGTGGCGCCCCAAGCGTTTTGCCGAACTGGTCGGGCAAGAGCACGTTGTCCGTGCGCTGACCAACGCGCTGGATTCCGGCCGCGTCCACCACGCCTTCCTGTTCACCGGGACGCGGGGCGTCGGCAAGACCACCATCGCGCGCATCTTCGCCAAGTCGCTCAACTGCGAGCGCGGCGCATCGTCGGAGCCCTGCGGTGAGTGCGAAACGTGCCTGGCGATCGATGCCGGTCGCTACATCGACCTGCTGGAGATCGATGCGGCCTCCAACACCGGCGTCGACAACGTTCGCGACCTGATCGAGAACGCGCAGTACATGCCCTCGCGCGGCCGCTACAAGGTCTACCTGATCGACGAAGTACACATGCTGTCGAAGCAGGCGTTCAACGCGCTGCTCAAGACCCTGGAAGAGCCGCCGGAGCACGTCAAGTTCCTGTTTGCCACCACCGACCCGGAAAAACTGCTGGTGACGGTGCTGTCGCGCTGCCTGCAGTTCAACCTCAAGCGTCTGGATGAACCGCAGATCCAGGGCCAGATCAGCAAGATCCTCGAAGCCGAAGGCATCGCCGCCGAACCCGGTGCCATCCGGCAGCTGGCCAAGGCCGCCGACGGCAGCCTGCGCGATGGCCTGTCGCTGCTCGACCAGGCCATCGCGTACACCGGCGCCAACAGCGGCGGCAGTGCACTGACCGATGCGGCATTGGCGACGATGCTGGGCACGGTAGACCGCACCCGCGTCGGCGCGCTGCTGGCGGCGCTGGGCAGCGGCGATGGCCAGGCGTTGCTGGACGAAGTCGCCACGCTGGCGGAATTTTCGCCGGACTGGTCCGGCGTGCTGGACGCGGTGGCCGAGGCCTTGCATCGCGTGCAGGTCAAACAACTCGTGCCGGGCAGCGACATCGTCGCCGATGGCATCGACGTGGCATCACTGGCGTTGAGCCTGCGTCCGGAAGTGGTGCAGCTGTGGTACCAGATGGCACTCAATGGCCGTCGCGACCTGCATCTTGCGCCAAGCCCGCGCAGCGGTTTTGAAATGTGCGTGCTGCGGATGCTGGCATTCCGGCCGGTGGATGGCGGCGCGGTGGGCGTTTCGGCATCAGGTTCGACGCCACGTTTGTCTGGCGCTGCCGCCGCGAAGGCGGCGATGCAGGCCGATGCCGCAGCCGCTCAACCGTCAGCACCGCGCGCAGCTTCGCCAGCCGCAATTCCAGCCCCCGCACAGCCGCGCCCGCCCGCTTCCGTGCGCGAACCGGAGCAGCCGGGAATGGCGGCCGCATCGGCCGTGCCGGGCCGTCCGGCGGTACCCGCACCCGCCCCCGCGGCACCGTCTGCGGAGCCTGCGACGGCCATCGTCATCGATGGCGAGGGCTGGCTGGATATCGTCGCTGCGCTCCAATTGCGCGGCCCGGCAAGGGAGCTCGCGGCGCATGCCGGGTTCCTCGACTGGGCCGGTGGTGTGTTGCGGCTTTCATTGCCGGCATCGGACGATCACCTCAAGGCGCCGTTCCTGGTCTCACAGCTGGCGGCCGCATTGGCGACGCCGCTGGGTGCGCCGCCACAAATCCGTTTCGAACTCGTGCAAGCCTCTGTTGAAACCCTGCACGACCGCAACGAGCGGCAACGTGACGTGCGCCAGGCCACGGCCGAGAGTGCGTTTCTCGCCGATCCCAACGTGCAGCGGTTGATGTCGCAGCAAGGCGCCAAACTCGTGCCCGATTCGATCCGTCCTTACGAAGACTAGAAAACAAGAGAGATTGAACATGCGTGGAAACATCGCCCAACTCATGCAGCAAGCGCAGCAGATGCAGGACAACATGCAGCGCGCGCAGGAAGACCTGGCCAAACTTGAAGTCACCGGCAACGCTGGCGGCGGCATGGTCAGCATCACCATCACTGGTCGCATGGAATGCCGCAAGGTGCGCATCGACCCAAGCGTGCTGTCGGATGCGGAAATGGCCGAGGACCTGATCGCCGCTGCGTTCAACGATGCGGTCAACAAGGCCAACGCCGCCTCGCAGGAAAAAATGGGTGCGGCCACGGCCGGCATGGCGCTGCCACCGGGCATGAAGATGCCATTCTGATAGTCCGGCGCGCGGAATCGAACACGATGAACGCGGTTGCGCCGCAGTGGTATATGTCCTGACATGCTTCAGCCAGGCAGGCGCGCGCGGGCCCGTGTGCAGGTCGCGGATGTCATCGATCACGTCGATCCGCGGAAACGCCGCGGGTTTCCCGCAGCCCAAGCCACATGATCAATTGCAATGACTGCCTCCCTGCTTGAACAACTCATTGAATCGTTTCGCATCCTGCCCGGCGTGGGCCAGAAGACCGCGCAACGCATGGCTTACCACGTGCTTGAGCGCGAGCGCGATGGCGCCAGGCGCTTGGCGGAAACGCTGGCATCGGCGGTCGAGCGCATCGGTCATTGCAAGCGCTGCCGCGATTTCAGTGAAACCGAAACCTGTGCCACCTGCGCCAATGCGTCGCGCGACGGACAGCAGCTGTGCGCGGTGGAGTCACCTGCCGACCGCCTGGCCATCGAGCAGGCGACCGGTTATCGCGGGCTGTATTTCGTGCTGCAGGGCCGGTTGAGCCCGCTGGATGGCATTGGCCCGCGCGAACTTGGCCTGGAACAACTGGCTGCGCGATTGTCAGAAGGTGACGTGCAGGAACTGATCATCGCCACCAATCCGACCGTCGAAGGCGAGGCAACCGCGCATTACCTGGCCCAGCTTGCACGCCAGTATGCGGTGCGCCCGAGCCGGCTCACCCACGGCGTGCCGCTGGGAGGGGAGCTGGAATACGTCGATCGCGGCACCCTGTCGCACGCCTTCGGCAGCCGCAGCGAGATGCTTCCGTAGGAGCGCCCCATGGGCGCGATCAGCCGTTACCGATAAGGCTTCATCGCACCCATGGAGCGCCCCTACAATGGGATGTCATTTCCGGAGGTTGCCCATGCCCGACACCATCTTCCACAAGATCATCCGCCGTGAGATTCCCGCCGATATCGTGTTCGAGGACGATCATGTGATCGCCTTCCGCGACATCGCCCCGCAGGCGCCGGTGCACGTGTTGTTCGTGCCGAAGGTGACGGTGGCCACGCTCAACGAACTGCGGGCTGACCAGGTGGATATCGTCGGCCGGCTGGCGATTGCCGCCGCAAATTATGCGAAGGCGCAGGGGTTTGCAGACGATGGCTACCGCATCGTGATGAACTGCAACGAAAACGGCGGGCAAACGGTTTTTCAGATTCACCTGCACCTGCTGGCCGGCGCCGCGCTGGGACGTTTCGGCACGCCGAACTGAGCAAACGAGATTTTCGTTTTCTGGTTGGAATCGAGTTCTTTGATTTCCAGCACCAATTACGTTTGTCCTCGACCTTGATCTTGATCTTCAAACGAGGCTGACCAGCGGCAGTGCTTCCAGGCCCGAAGGGCGGCGTGCAGGGATGCACGCCGTTTTTCGATCGAGCCATGGATGGCGAGTCGAGACATCCCCGTGGCAACGAATCAATAGATTTGCTCCGTCGGGGAAAAGCATTTTCTTTGGTTCCGTTTCTTTTATGCCTTCAAAAGAAATGAACTCGCGCGTCAGCGCGAAAGCTCTTGTTGTTCCCCGTGATCGACGCGAAGGATCAAGGGCAAAAGCGTTCGCCTTCGGCGAGCGACTTTCTTTGCGGAGCCAAAGAAAGTAGCCAAAGAAAGGCTCTTTCCCCGACGGAGCAAACCTAATGTTTGATTGCTACGGGTGATTTCCAAACTCGCCATCCATGGCTCGGCTGGAAACCGCGCACATTCATGTGCGCTGCCCTTGGGGGTCTTGCGAGAGGCCGGTTTATTCACGGCACTCAGAAGCAAAAAGCTGGCTGCATGCTGCCGAGCAATCCCCTGCATGCAGGTTGGCGCGAGGTCCTGAAATCACACGAGGGAAGAGCAAGCTCAACTCACCACCAACCCCACCACGGCCACGGTGCCGGACGCGTGATCACGTTGACGCGTTCGCGCACGGGCCACAGGTAAACAACGTCGGCGGCGACATGGGGGAAACGGTAGTCGTAGCCGCCGACACGGCGGTTCTCGTAACCGTCGATGCGGCCGGTGAAGCTGACTTCGCGGTTCTTCTCGAACACCGCCGGGTCATAGAACCCGGTGCGGCAGACGATGAAGCGGCCACCGGTATCGTCTTCGGCCCAGTACGGTCGGCCGTAGGCGTTCAGGCGCGTGGAGATCATCTCGAAACAGGTGGTGTCCTGCTTCGGCTCGACCTGGACGATGCGACCACCCCAGCGCACGGTGGCACCTGTGCTGTCGCGATCGGCTGCTTCGCGCGGCGTGATCGGGGAGAAATCGCCCTGCAGCGGTTTGGGTTGCGAAGCGCAGGCGGCGAGCAGGGCGCTGGCGAGGCCGGCCACGGCGAGCAAACGGAATGTCATGCGGGTCTCCGATGTCGGTTGAAGTCGTAAGGCAAGTGCATCATGGACGATGCCGGCGCAGGTCGCGGATGAGTGCCTGCCGCTGAGCGGCAGTCGCCCCCTGTGTACGCCCACTGCCGTGAGCGTAGCGCCAAGCGGCGAAACGCGCACTGAGTGCGGGCAGGGCGGTGGCGGAGGGGCGCACGGCGAGCACGCGCGTGGTCCATTCGCCAGCGGGTTCATGCGCGGAGCGGGCCAGGCCAAGACGCGCATAGCGGGCACCCAGGCGATGCCAGGCGCGCAGCACCGGATCACGCTCGCGTTCGCTGCGGGTGGTCAGCCACAGCATCCAGCCCAGCGCGAGTCCGCCGATGGCGGCGAACAGGGCGATCAGCTGGTTGTAGTCGAGCTTGTCGATGCCCAGTGGCTGCAACAGGCGTTGCTGGCGATCGGCGTTGAAGCCGAGTACGAAATCATTCCAGCCGCGACGCATCCAGTCACTCATGTCGAACATCGGCAGCAGGCGGTTGCCAAACATGCCGCTCGCGCGATCGTCGATCGTGTCGTAGATGCGTTCGGGCGCCACGGCGGCGGTGGGATCGACGCGGACCCAGCCGCGCGTGGGCAACCAGACCTCGGCCCAGGCATGCGCATCGGAGTTGCGGATCAGCCAATAGTCGCCATAGGGGTTGCGGTAGCCGCCGACATACCCGGTCACCACGCGCGCCGGAATGCCGGCCGCGCGCATCAGCACCACGAATGATGAACTGAAGTGCTCGCAGAAGCCGGCCTTCTGTTCGAACAGGAATTCATCGACCGAGTTGCGCCCGAGCAACGGCGTGGACAGCGTGTAGGCGAAATCCGAGCGGATCCAGCGCAGCATGCGCTCGACAATGGCCGCGTCATCGTGGCCCGCTTCACGCCGCCATTTGCGGGCCAGCGCAGCGGTGCGCGGGTTGTAGGATTCCGGCAGGCGCAGGGCCAGGCTGCGCAGCGCGGGTGGAAGCCGTGCTTCAAAGGTGGTGGTCGCGGCCGATTGCATGCGCCAGTGGGTCAGTGCATTGAGTGGACGCGGGGCCTGCAGGACGTAATCGTGCGTGAGTTGCGCGCCGTCCGGCGCCCGCATCGGCAGCTCCAGCGCGATCACCTCGCTGCGATCGGTGGGTTCGAGTTCGACCTGGTAATCCCAGGTTTGCCGCGCATGCATCACCGTTGCCGGTGGCAACCCCCGCAGCCCTTGCGCCTTTGTCCAGGTGCGGCCATCGAAATTCCACAGTACCGGTCCACGCCAGTACATTTGCGACGTGGATGGCGTGGCGCCGAAGAATTTCACCCGCAGCGCCGGGCTGTCGTCGCTCATGAAATCGATCCAGTCGCCGGGCGACATCTTGTCCGACAGGCCGGGACGCGACATTGCGCGCTCCGGCACGCCCCACAACGGTGAGCTGATGCGCGGGAACAGCCAGAAGGCCGCCAATGCAACCGGCAGGCCGATGGCGATCAGGCGCCAGACCGCCGCGAAACGACGCCAGGGCGCCTGGGTGTACGAGGGGTCGCCGGCCTCCACGTCCGACAGGCGCAGCAATGCCGCCAGCGCCAGCGTCGCGCCGATCAGGCCAAGCAGCAGCGACACCGGTCCCTGGTCGAGCAGGAAGGTCGAGAACGGCGCGAACAGCGCGAAGCCGAGCATGCTGCGTGCATCGCGCAGGCTGGACAGTTCAACCGGTTTGATCGCCAGCATCGCGGCCAGCAGTGCGCAGCCGGTGTCGCGGCCCACGGCGAATCCAGAGCTCGCCAGCACCACGCCGAGCAGGGCAAGTGCCAGCAACCATCGCAGCCACACCGGCAGGTGGCGCCGCCACGCCATTGCGGCGATCACCACGCCGACCACGCCGATGGTCAACCCCATGCGCATCGGCAACTGCAGCAGCAACGGCAGCAGGCAGGCTGCGGTTGCCGCCAGCGTCCACAGACGGCTTTGCACATCGAGTGAGGTGCCTTGCAGCGAGGTGGGTCGCGGCGCGGATCGGGCTGCCGCCACCGCCATGGATTCAGCGCGCATGGCCATCGTCGCCTGGTGGGGATCCATCCAGCCCGGGCAGCAGCGCCAATGCGCGCAGGCAGGCGTGCCGATGTCCGGTTCCGCGCGCCGGGCCGAGCGGCGGATGGCCCGGCAACTGCAGGCAATAGCGCTGGCCGTCGCGCTCGGCTTCGTCGACCCAGCGCGCCAGTCGATGGATGCGATCCTCATATTGCAGGGCGGACAGGCTGCGCCAGTCGAGCACGATGTCGGCGCCCAGCGGTTGTTCGTATTCGCGCACCAGCAGGGTGTCGTGTCGCGCCGAGGGTTTCCACGCGATGGCGCGGCGCGCATCGCCGGGGCGATAGGTGCGCAGGTGGTGGACGTCGTCGCCGGCGGGATGC
>JBBSST010000033.1:0-32455 GCA_038241735.1 Lysobacterales bacterium | reverse complement strand
GCGACGCGCCTTTGGTCGCCGCGGCTCCAGCCGCGAGATGTCGGGCCCGGCCGGAGCACCAGTAACCCCACGGGGCTCACGCCGCTCCTACAACAGCGGGATCCTTGGCGTCACTTCCACCGCTTAGGCCTGTCTTCGAGGGTGACTTCCGGCGCTTGCAGGGGCGACTACCGCACCGCACGATGGCGCCATCCAAGGGGAGGCATCACGATGTTCGAGAAATTGTCGCGCAGCTGGGAGCTGGTCAAGGCGAGCGCCGCGGTGCTGCGTTCCGACAGGGAGCTGATGTTGTTCCCGGTGATTTCAGGCATCGCCACGCTGCTGGTGCTGGCAACGTTCATGCTGCCGATGTTTGCGCTGCGCATCTTCGACAACGGCTTTGGCGTGGGGGCCGTGGCCCTTGGTTTCGTGTTCTATTTCTGCCAGTACA
This sequence comes from Lysobacterales bacterium, assembly GCA_038241735.1. GTDB lineage: Bacteria > Pseudomonadota > Gammaproteobacteria > Xanthomonadales > Xanthomonadaceae > Luteimonas. The sequence continues at coordinate 32,025 of JBBSST010000033.1, read as the reverse complement.
CGGTCATTATCTTCTTCAACTGCGCGCTGGTCGGCGCGGCGATGATTCGCCTCGATGGCGGTGACCCGTCGTTGCGCGACGGCTTCAGCGCGGCGAAGGCGCGGCTGCCGGCCATCCTGGGCTATGCGGCGATTTCCGCCACCGTCGGGGTGCTGCTGCAGGGACTCAAGAACCGGGACAACAATTTCCTCGTACGCCTGCTGGGCAGCGGGCTGGGCGCGGCGTGGACGCTGGCGACGTTCCTGGTGGTGCCGATCCTGGTCAGCCGCGATCTCGGCCCGATCGACGCGCTCAAGCAAAGTGCGAGCCTGCTCAAGCGCACCTGGGGCGAGAGCGCCATCGGCCACATCGGCATTGGCGCGGCGTTTGGACTGATCACGTTTGCGGTGCTGCTGGTTGGCGTTGGTGTGACCGTGCTGGCCGCGCAGGCATCAATGGCGCTGGCGATCGTGGTCGGCGCATTTTTCACGCTGGGTGTGCTGTTGCTGGGCATCTACCAGGCCGCGCTGAGTGGCATCTACTCGGCGGTGCTGTATCGCTATGCGGTGTCAAACGAAACACCGGCGGCGTTCAAGGGCGTGAGCCTGTCGCAGGCCTTCGCGCAGAAGGCATAGTTTGGGGCCACGTCCCCGGCACGCGTCGCGCAGCGCTGCATTCAAAAGCGCAGGTCGAGCCGTGTTGCGATGCACGCCGCCGGCCTTCGACGAGCGTTGCGCGATGGCGCAATGGCGCGATGGTGTGATGGCGTGATTTGGCATGATCCCGGCCGACGGGACGGGATCAATCTTCCAGCAACCGGCCGCCATCCACGCGCAGCACCTGTCCGGTGGTATAGGTCGCATCGCGCAACAGCCAGCGCACCGCTTCGGCGATTTCCTCGGGCGTGCCGGTGCGCGCCAGCGGTGTGCGCGCCAGCATGTCCGCTGACTTGGTGTCGCTGGTTTCATTCTCGGCCCACAGGATCGCGCCCGGCGCGATCGCGTTGACGCGCACCTCGGGCGACAGCTCCAGCGCCAGCGATCGGGTCGCCATCACCAGCGCGGCCTTGGCCATGCAATACACCGTGTGTTCGCGCAATGGGCGTTGCGCATGGATGTCGACGAGGTTGACGATGGCGCCTTTTGCCGCAACCAGGTGTGGCGCGGCGGCCTGCGACAGGAAAAATGGCGCGCGCGCGTTGCTGGCGAATAGCGCATCCCACTGCGCCGGCGTGGTCTGGCCCAGCGGTGTTGGCTGGAAGCCCGAGGCGTTGTTGACCAGCGCATCCAGGCGTCCGAAGCGGCCGACGGTGCGCGCGACGAGTTCGGGAATCCGGTCGAAGTCGGCGAGGTCGGCTTGCAGGGTCAAGACGCTGCCGGCACGCATGGATTCCAGCTCGGCGGCCAGCGCCTGCATGTCGGCCGCCGAGCTGCGGTAGTGCAGGGCCAGGTCGTAGCCAGCGCCGTGCAGGTGGCGGGCGATGGCCGCGCCAAGACGGCGGGCAGCGCCGGTGATCAGGGCGACAGGGCGGGGCGTCGTGGTCATGGCAGTTCCGTGGATGGCAGGCCAGCACGATAACGCCATCGACAGCCTGCGCCGGTGCCGCGGGCGATGAACATGCGTGCGCACGTCGACGGCCTGCGATCGCGCGCGGGTGCGCGCATCCGTATCCTGTCGTCCTGTCGAACAGGAATCCCCATGCCCGCCCCCCTACTGGACGCCGACGCGCTGGCCCACAGCGCACAGCTGCAGGCCTTGATCGGCGAACAGATCAAGGTTGCCGGCGGCAGCCTTCCATTTTCCCGCTTCATGGAGCTGGCCTTGTATGCGCCGGGGTTGGGTTATTACAGCGCCGGTGCGGCCAAGTTCGGCCGTGCCGGCGATTTCGTCACCGCGCCCGAGCTCGGCTCGCTGTTTGCCCAATGCGTGGCGACGTCCGTGGCCCCGGTGCTGCGACAACTGGCCGACGGCGCATCGGCCACCGGCACGCAAAAGATGCAGACGCAGTTCGTGGAGCTGGGCGGCGGCAGCGGCGTGTTTGCCGAACATGCGATCAAGCATTTGCTGGCGATCGATGCGATGCCCGCGCGCTACGCCATCCTCGAACCCAGCGCCGACCTGCGCGAACGCCAGCGCGCGCATTTGCGCAAGCGGCTCAGCGCGCAGGCGTTCGAATGCGTGCACTGGCTCGACGGCCCGGTACAGGAACCCTGGCACGGCGTGCTGTTTGCCAACGAGGTGATTGATGCCCTGCCGACGCCGCGGTTCGTGCTGCGCGATGGCGAGGTGTTCGAAGAACACGTTGCGCTGGCAGGTGATGGTGGCTTCATCCGCGTCGATCGTCCGGCCGACACCCTGCTGGCCGCCGCCGTGCGTCACGTCGAACGCCAGCGCCAGACGCCATTCCCCGATGGCTACCGGTCCGAACTGCTGCCGCAATTGCCGTACTGGATCCAGGCGGTGATCGGCGGGCTGGATGCCGGCGCGCTGTTGTTTATCGATTATGGGTACCCACGCCGCGAGTACTACGCCGCCGACCGCAATGACGGCACGCTGCGCGCCTTCCATCGCCATCGCATCAACAACGACGTGCTTGCGCGCGTCGGCTTGCAGGACCTCACCGCGTCGGTGGATTTCACCGCGCTGGCCGAAGCGGGCACCGATGCCGGCTTCGAGTTTGCCGGCTATTGTTCGCAGGCCAGTTTTTTGATTGGCAACGGCCTTGAGCAACATCTCGCCGAGCAGGAATCACACGCCAGCGATGAAGCCGCGCGCTACAGCTTGCGACAGCAGGCCAAGCAGCTGACCTTGCCCGGCGCGATGGGCGAGCGCTTCCAGGCGATGGGGTTTGCGCGCGATGTCGAATTGGGCGCGGCCTTCCTCACCGGCGATTTGAGTTTCCGGCTGTGATGACGCTGCGCGGATTGAAGCCGCTGCGACATCCGCGTCTGTGGCTGTCGCTGTGGTGGCTGGCCGTCGTGGTGGTGCTGGTGGTGTGCCTGGTGCCCGCGCCGGACCTGCCGATCACGCCGCCCGGTGGCGACAAGGTCGAACATTTCCTTGCCTATTTCCTGCTCGCCGCCAGCGCCGTGCAGCTGTACCAGGGGCGACGCGCACTGTGGCGGGTTGCGATCGGCCTGGTCCTGTTGGGGATCGGGATCGAATGGGCGCAATACGCGTTCACCACCACGCGCGCCATGGACCCTTGGGACGCCGTGGCCGATATGCTGGGTGTTGGCGCCGGATTCGCCACCCTGCTCACGCCGCTGCGCAACCTGCTGTTGCGCATTGATGGCGGTCGCGCATGAGCATGTCCACGGCGATCGCGCGCCACGCTCCGGCCACGCAAGCAGCCATCCCGCGAGCATCCATCCCGCACGCATCGACCATGAAAGCATGCACCCCGAAAACATCGACCATGCAAACCCCATGACCACCACGCCCATCGCATCAGGCAACGCGGACGCTGCATTGGATGCCGCTGCCAGCCAGCGGGCCGAACACCGGCTGGCCTGGGCACGCGCGGCCAGCGCGGACGCGACTTTCGCGCTGCAACGCGCATCGACCGATGCCGGCTTCCGCAGCTATTGGCGCGGCGGCATCGGTGCAGGCAGCCGCATCGTGATGGATTCCCCGCCTGCGCTTGAAGACGTGCGGCCGTGGCTGCATATCCATGGCCAGCTTGATCGCGGCGGCGTGCGTGTCCCCCGGATATTTGCGCGCGACGAGACCAATGGATTCCTGTTGCTGGAAGACCTCGGCGCCGATACCTGCCTGCAGGTGGTCGATGACGGCAACGCAGATGATGTGTTCGAGGCGGCCATCAGCCAGTTGCTGCGCCTGCAGGCGCTTCCCTGCGCGCCGGAGTTGCCCGGCTACGACGCCGACTTGCTGCATCGCGAATTGCGCCTGTTCGACGAATGGTTCCTGGGCCGGCATCTTGGCGTGACCCTGGACGCCGCCGAGCGCGCGCAGTGGCTGCAGGTCGGCGATGTGCTGGTCGCGGCCGCACAGGCGCAGGCGCAGGTGTTCGTCCATCGCGACTTCATGTTGCGCAACCTGATGCCGGTCGACGGCGGCGTCGCGGTGCTCGACTTCCAGGACGCGGTGCGCGGTCCCATCGCCTACGACGTACTCAGCCTGTTCAAGGATGCCTTCCTGAGCTGGCCCCGCGAACGTGTCGTCGGCTGGGTCGACGGCTACCACGCGCGCGCCGTCGCCGCCGGGCTTCCCGTGCCTGATCGCGGTGATTTCCAGCGCGACGTCGACCATATCGGCATACACCGCCACCTCAAGGTGCTCGGCATCTTCGCGCGGCTGCAGCATCGCGACGGCAAACCGAAATACCTTGCCGATGCACCGCGTTTCATCCGTTACCTGGATGAAGTGTTGCCCGCGTATCCGGCGCTGGCGCCGCTGCAGGCGATCCTTCGCCGCCATGTGCCGACGAGTGTGGCGCGATAGATTCCCTGCGACAGGCCGTGATCAAGCTCAATTACTGAGCGCTTGAAACCGCTCGCGCGTGCTGGATCGCGGCGATGCGCGCCTTGCGCAACGCCGCGCCCAGCGCGGGGCCCTGGACGCCCTCACTGACCACATCCGCGCCGCGGATCGCCGACGCGGCGGCGTGCAGGCGCTGCAGTTCGTCGCGCTGCGGGTAATCGCTGTCGGCATGACCCGTGCGGCCGCATTTGTCGGCTTCGCAGACCAGGCCCAGTTGCGCGATGCGTTCGGGTTTGCGAAAGCCATCACAGCGCGCGAGCAGGTCGTGCACGGTCTCATCGCGCAGTTCGAACAGGCGATGCACGTTGAGGTGTTCGCGGCAGGCCATGATCGCCAGTTCGCGATGTGCGGCGGGGACTTTCAGGCGTTCGCACAGCGTGCGCAGCGGGGCCAGTCCGCGCTGCTCGTGCATGACATGGCGCGGCAACTCGCTTGCCGGCGTCAGCGCCTTGCCCAGGTCATGGGTGAGCGCGGCGAAGCCGATCACGGTATCGCCCGGGGCCAGCTGCGCGGCCATGTCGCAGACCAGTTCGACGTGCACGCCGGTGTCGACCTCGGGATGGTATTGCGCGCGTTGCGGTACGCCGTACAGCGCGTCGACTTCGGGCAGCACCACTTTCAATGCGTCGCTATCGTGCAGCGTGCGCAGGAACGCGGAGGGTTGTCTTGACGCCAGCGCGCGTGACAGCTCCTGCCAGACGCGCTCGGGCACCAGGGCGTTGAGCTCGCCGGAAGCGGACATGGTGCGCATCAGGGCCATGGTTTCCGGCGCGACGGTGAAGCCAAGCGGCGCGAAACGCGCCATGAAGCGTGCCGCGCGCAGCACCCGCAGCGGATCTTCGACAAACGCATCGCTGACGTGGCGCAGGACGCGCGCCTGCAGGTCGCGCGCGCCGTCGAACGGATCGGTCAGGGTGCCGTCGTCGGCCTGGGCGATGGCGTTGATGGTGAAGTCGCGGCGGCCGAGGTCTTCCTCCAGCGTCACCGACGCATCGGCATCAACCACGAAGCCGCGATAGCCGCGACCGGATTTGCGCTCGGTGCGGGCGAGCGCATGTTCCTCGCTGGTGTCCGGGTGAAGGAACACCGGGAAGTCGCGGCCAACCGGCTTGAAGCCGGCGGCGAGCATGGCCTCGGGCGTCTGGCCGACGACGACAAAATCACGGTCGCCGGGTTCAAGTCCAAGCAGGCGGTCGCGGACGGCACCACCAACGAGATAGATATCCATGGCGCGATGATGCCCTTTTTGCAGGCGTGGCAGGACGGGTCGGAGCGCTCCATCGGCGCGATGAAGCTTGATCGGACGAGTCATCGCGCCGACGGGACGCTCCTGCGGAATGACCCGATTCTTCAGCCCTTCAGCACTTTAGATCTTCGGCGTTTCCGCCAACGGGCAGGCAAATTTCTTGCGCGCGCCGGTCAGGCCGCGCATGCGTTGCGAGACCGGAACGGCATCGCCGTTCATGCGCCAGTCGTAGATCACGCTGAAGGCGAGCACGCGGGCGACGTACTCGCGGGTTTCCTTGTAGCTGATCGTCTCGATCCAGAAATCCGCATCCATGCCCGGACGCTGCGACTGCCAGCGCGCGACCGGCGAGGGGCCGGCGTTGTAGGCGGCGATGGCGACGTAGGTTTGCGTGTACTTGTCTTCCATCTGCCGCAGGTAGGCGCTGCCGATGGCGATGTTGGTATCGGAGTCGTACAGGCTGTCGGCGCCGCTGTAGGCGATGCCGTTGCGCTTGGCGACCGCAGCGCCGGTGGACGGCAATACCTGCATCAGGCCCATGGCGTTGGCGCCGGAGCGCGCCTTGGGATTGAAGATGCTTTCAGCGCGGATTTCGGCGGCCACCCAGGCCGGATCGAGGTTGTTCTTGCTGGCCTCGCGGCGGATGGTGTCGCCGTGGTGCAGCGGGAAACGCAGGGTGTAGAGGCGCTTTTCTTCCGGTTTCGCGCTCAGCTTGAGGCCAAACACGCCGCGATCGAACCAGCCGTTGTCCTGCGCGATGGCCACCGCGATGCGTCGCTGCGTGTCGTTGAATCGCGACACCGCATCGTCCCATTCGCGATGCGCCCAGCCGGTGCGGTCGATACGGAACAGGGACATCGCGCGGACGATCGCGGGATCGCGCGCGATCGCGGCCTTGGCAGCGGCGCTGTCGTTGGTCGGCAACGGGCACAGCGCGTACGGCTGCTGGAGGCGATCGGCGGCGAGGAATCCGTGGAACTCGGCCTCGCGCGCGGCGGCGCGATACAAGACCTGCGCCGCGGGCTTGTCGCCGGTCAGTTCGGTCAGGCGCGCTGCGAAATAGGTCCAGCGCGAATCGTTGCGTTGCGTGTCGCCCATCGTCTTGATCGCAGCCAATGCGCTGCGCCAGTCGGAACGTGCCAAGGCGTCGCGCACCTGCCATTCGTGCAGGCTCTTGTCGTAAGCCGACGCCGGCACGGCGGCGAGCCGGCGCGCGGATTCGGGTCCGTACGAGGCCACCGTCCAGAGCGCGACCTGGTACAGCACGCGGCCGCGGTCGGCTTCAGTGAAGCCCAGCGCGCTGGCGAATCGCGGCAATGCGCTTTCGGCCGCGGCCGGGTTGGCCTTGCCCAGCTTGGCGAGGCCTTGGGATGCGACCAGGCGGCTGCGCGCAGTCTTCGGCCACGCCAGGGCGCGGTCGTTGACGGTTTCGAGGAACGCGGCGTAATCGTTGGCCAGGGCGAAGTCGTCCGCTGGCAGGCCACGCGCGGCATCGCGCATCACCGCCGGCTGCCAGGCGGACGCGGCCTGTTCGATCCGTGCCCAGCGCACGTCCGCCGGCAGCCCGCCTTTTGCCGCCAGCACCAGCATCGGCGCACCGCAGTTGCCGGGCAGCGCCTTGGCGCTGTCGCGCCACAGCGCCTGGGCGTCCTTGATCCACTGCGCATCGGCCGCGCCGGTGGCCTGGCGTGCGTCGAGTTCGGCGCAGCGCAGCGCCACGTCCTTGACCGACGACGACCACGCCGCGCGGAACGCCGGCCAGTCCTGGCGACGCGAGGCTGCGGCCAGCCAGAAACTGCGGAAGGTTTCGGCGACCGCCTGGCCCTGGTAGCGCGACAGGAACGATTGCGCGCGTGCCGGGGAGAGTGTGTCGATGCCGCGACGCAGGCTGGCGTATTCGAGCCAGCCGTACAGCGGCTCGCGCGCGAACGCGGAAGCATCGACCGGCAGCCCGCGTTCGGCGGCGTTGATTGCGCTGCCGATGGCATTGTCGGCCGTGGTGGATTGTGCGCATGCGCCGCTGCTGGCGACGGTGCAAAACAACAGGAAAAGCAGGCTGTGGACGCGGTAATTTGGCATCACGGAATGATAGCCGATGGTGTCTGAATCGGATTTTTGCGTGACCTGATGCAGCGGCGCTGCAGCGGTGCGCGTCGGCCGTGGAGGGTGATGCTGGCGTGGTCGTGGCGCCGGGCAGTCGGGTTGCATGGCGATGGCAATGATGGCGACGCCGGGTCGCGATGCGTGCGGAGGATGTCTGGATATCCACGAAGATGGCGAGCTGGACCCGCATCGACGGCGCCCAGGGTTTGCGAAGATGACAGCATGGCGGGGCCAGGTGTTGCCAACGCCGAAACCGCAGCCCTTCGACAGGTCATCAGCGCATGCTTGAACACTTCTGGATATTTCCGCTGCTCGGCGTGATCGTCGGCATCCTCGCCGGATTGCTCGGCGTCGGCGGGGGCCTGGTGCTGGTGGCCGCGCTGGTGTGGGTGTTGCCGCTTTACGGCATCGCCCCGGATGCGGTGATGCACGCGGCGCTGGCCAGCTCGATGGCCAGCATCGTGTTGACGGCGGCATCGTCGGCGTATGCACACCATCGCCGTGGCAGCGTGCTGTGGCCGACGGTCGCGTGGATGGTTCCGGGCTTGCTGCTGGGCGGCTGGCTGGGCAGCTGGTTGGCGATCGGCCTGGATGGCGAGGTATTGAAGTGGGGCGTGATTGCGTATTGCGGGATCGCGGCGGCACAGATGGCATTGGGCCGGGCGCAGGTCGCGGACGGCGATGACCGGGCCGCGATCGGGCCGGGAATGAGCTTGGCGGGTGTCGGCATCGGCGCGGTGTCGGCGGTGGTCGGCATTGGCGGTGGCAGCATGACGGTGCCGCTGCTGGTCTGGCGCGGGGTGGCTGCGGTGCGCGCGGTGGGCACGTCATCGGCCTGCGGGGTGGCGATCGGCCTGGCCAGCGCGGCGGGCTATATCTTCAACGCGCCGCAGGGTGCGCTGCCCGCGCATGCGATCGGCTATGTCTACCTGCCGGCGGCGATCGGCGTGGCGCTGACCTCGGTGGTGGTCGCGCCGTTGGGTTCGCGCCTCGCCCATGCAATCAGCGGGCCTGCGCTGAAACGGGTCTTTGCGGTGTTCCTGGTGGTGGTGGCAGGCAGTCTGTTGCTGCAATAAGCGCAGCCTTGCAAATGGCATTTGTGCCGGACACCTGAATTCGTTACAAATGCGTTACCGCCGCGGATAGGGGGCCGGCGTGCACCACCACTCTTGGGAGAGAGTTTCGATGAAGTCGTTGCCCCGCACCCGATTGGCCCTGGCCATCCAGGCCTCCATGTTGTTGTCGTTTTCCGGCCTGGCATTCGCCCAAGCCGCCCCTGCCGGCCAAACCCAGCCCGAGACCAGAGCGCAGACCCTCGACGCGGTCGTGGTCACGGGTACCCGCATCAAGAAGGCCGAGCTTGAATCCCAGGTGCCGGTGCAGGTGCTGACCCGCGAGGACATCGACCGCAGCGGCTTCACTTCGGTCGCCGACATCGTGCAGAACCTCACCGCCAGCGGCGCGGCGCTGAATACCAAGTTCAACTCCAGCGGCAACTTCGGCTTTCCGCCGGACGGCGGCGGCGTCGGTGCCGGCGCGGCCACCGTCGACCTGCGCCACCTGGGCGCCAAGCGCGTGCTGGTGCTGGTCGATGGCATGCGCTGGGTCAATGAATCCTCGGCCTCGGGCGTCGGCGGGTCGGTTGACCTCAACACCATCCCGCTGTCGATCATCGAGCGCATCGAGGTGCTCGAGGACGGCGCGTCGTCGATCTACGGTTCCGACGCGATCGCCGGCGTGGTCAACATCATCACCCGCCGCAGCATCGATGGCGCGCGGGTCGATCTCAACTACGGCCGCTATGACAAGTTCGGTGGCGCCACCTCCGGGCTCGACCTGGGCTGGGGTGGCAGCAGCGATCGCGCGCAGTGGTTCCTTGGCGCGTCGTACTACAAGCAGGAAGGGGTTTCGTCGGCGGAATACGGCCCGGCGAGCATACCGGTCCCGGGCACGGGGCTATCGAACGGCAGTTCGGCGACGCCGCAGGGACGCCTCGTGTTCCAGGATCCCGTGAGCGGGCAGGTCTACAGCATCACCCCCAACACGGGTGTCACCAGTCCCAACTACACCAGCGGCCAGCCCAACTGCCCGACCACGCGTACCGATGACTTCCACTGCTTTACCACCGCCGACCGCTTCAACTTCGCGCCTTACAACCTGCTGTTGACGCCCTCGGAGCGCAAGAGCGTGTTCGGCCAGGTGCGCTTCGACTTCAGCCCGACCGTCAGCGCGCACGCCAAGGTGCTGTACAACGAGCGCGAGTCGCAGAACCAGGCCGCGCCCGAACCGATCTTCCTGGGCACCGATGCCGGGGTGTACAACGACTACGCGGAAAAAACGCTGGTGATCTCGGCGCTCAATCCGTACAACCCGTTCGGCTTCGACCTGACCACCATGGGGCCCAATCCCAACCTGTTCCTGCTCGGCCGGCGCCCGGTCGAGGGTGGGCCGCGCCTGTATGAGCAGAAGGTCAAGACCTGGTACGTCTCCGGCGGGCTCGAAGGCACGTTCGACGTCGCCACCCGGCCCTGGAGCTGGGACGTGAACGTCGCGCTGAGCGAAAGCAAGGCCGACCAGACCAACACCGGCAGCTACAACATCCGCCACATCAACCAGGCGCTCGGCGATCCCGCCGCGTGCGCGGCGATCCCCGGCTGCGTGCCGCTCAACCTGTTCGGCGGCGCCGGCACCATCACCCCGGCGATGCTGGGCTGGATCCAACCGATCGTGCGTGACCACAGCGAGAACAAGCTGTCACTGTTCTCCGCCAACCTCACCGGTGACCTGGTGGAGATGTGGGCGGGCCCACTGTCGTTCGCGACCGGCTTCGAGTACCGCAAGTACGAAGGCAGCTACACGCCCGATCCGATCACCGTGGCCGGCGAGTACAACGGCGTGCCGTCGGGCCCGACCTCGGGCGACTACGACGTCAACGAGGTGTATCTCGAACTCAACGTGCCCTTGATGAAGGATGGCTGGTTCGGCAAGAGCCTCGACCTGAGCCTTGCCGAACGTTATTCCGACTATTCGACCTTCGGCGGCGAAAGCACCGGCAAAATCGGCCTGCGCTGGCAGGTGGCCGATGAATTCCTGCTGCGCGGATCGTTCGCCCAGGGCTTCCGTGCGCCTTCGATCGGAGAGCTGTACGGCACCCTGGCGCGCTTCGATGCGACGCTCAACGACCCGTGCAACAACGCCGCCTCCACCACGCCGCAGTGCGTGGCCGAAGGCGTGCCGGCGGGCTACGAGCAGTCCAATCCGCAGATTTCGGTGGTGACCTCCGGCAACCGCAACCTGCAGCCCGAAACCAGCCGCAGCCTGATGCTGGGCGCGGTCTGGAGCCCGTCGTTCGCGTCGGGCACCTCATGGTCGGACAAGCTCGACCTCGGCGTGACGTTCTATCGCCACACCATCGAGGACGCGATCCAGGCGCGCGATGCGCAGACGATCCTCGAGCGATGCATCACCACCCGCGATCCCGAGTCGTGCGGTTTCTATGCCCGCAACCCCGCCAGCGGCCAGATCATCCGTTTCGACGACATCCTCGACAACCTCGGCACCATCAAGACCGACGGCTGGGACTTCAACGTCGGCTGGACCCTGCCCGAGCAGGACTGGGGCCGCCTGCGCTTCGACTGGAAGACCACCTGGGTCGGCCGCTACGAGCTGGTCAACGAATCCGGCCAGGCCGAACCGCGTCGCCCGGGCATCGAGCTCAACAACAGTGCCATCCCCGAGCTGAGCTCGACCCTGGTGACCGACTGGCGCGTCGGGCCGTGGTCGGTTGCCTGGACGATGCGCTATATCGATGCGCTGGAAGAATCCTGTGCCGGCGCCAACGGCTTTGATATCTGCGACGACAGTGCCAACGACATCAACCATCTGGGTGCCACCACCTACCACGACCTGCAGGCGACGTGGCAGAGCACGGCGTGGATGAAGGGGCTGCGGGTGAGTGCCGGGGTCAACAACATCACCGGCAAGGACCCACCGATCTGCCTGAGCTGCAGCCTCAACGGTTACGACGCCTCCACCTACGACTTGCCGGGCCGCTTCTGGTACGCGCGGGTGGGCTTCGAGTTCTGAGCCACCTGCGACACGTGACGCATGAAGAAGCCGGCCATTGCGCCGGCTTTTTCATCCATGCATGCAGGTGTGTCAGCTCACCATTTCAGCTCACCGCTTCAGCTCACCGCTTCAGCTCACCGCTTCAGCGCAGCTTCCGGCACGTCCAGCCCCACTGACAGCGCCAGGTGATCCGACGCCGCCGCAGGTACGGCATGCATGTCGTGGCACGCCAGGTCGCCGGTGACCAGGATATGGTCGATCGCGCGCTGCGGTTTCCAGCTGGGGAAGGTGTGTACCGCGCTCGACGGCGGCTGCAGCTGGGTGTGGCGGTAGAGCACATCCATTTCGGGGCGGTCGGAGGTGCAGTTGAAGTCGCCCATCAACACCGCATGCGGATGATCCTGCAGGAGTTCAGCGATGAACGACAGCTGCGCAAGCCGCGACTGCGCGCCCAGTGACAAATGGGCGATGGCAATCGTCAGGCCCTTGTCGCCTTTGCCAAAGCGCGCCATCAGCACGCCGCGCCCGGAGATGCGGCCAGGCAGGGCGTGGTCGATGACTTCCAGCGGTTCGAGTTTGCTGAGCAGGCCGTTGGCGCTGGACGCCACGTTGCCCATGCGGCGATTGGGCTGGTGGCTCCAGAAATTGAAGCCACCCTGCTCGGCCAGGTAATGGGTCTGGTTGGTGAAACCCGAACGCCAGCTGCCCGGATCGCTTTCCTGCAGGCCGACGATGTCGTGGCTTCCGGCGACCTGCGCGATGGCGTCCAGCGCGCCGCGCTTGTTGCCGGCCGGCAGCACGTGCGACCAGCTGCGCGTTGCATAGTCGCTGTACCGGCGCGTGCTGGAGCCGGCCTGGATGTTGGCGCTTAGCAGTTTGAATCGCTGGTTGGGCATGGGGTTGGCAGGGCCGTTACGGGCCGGCTGCGTGCTCCTGGGCGATCAGCTTGGTGGCGATCTGCAGCATGTTTTCAAAGCTGCTGCCCTTGACCAGGTAGCGACCGTTGACGATCAGCGACGGCGTGCCCGAGATATGGCTGCGCATCGCGAACTGCTTGGCCTTGTTGGCCTTGGCATCCACGGCGAAGCTGGACATGGTGCTGGCGAACTGTTTCGGGTCGACGCCATGGCGGCCGTAGAAATTGGCGATATCGGCGACCGAATCACGGCCACGCTCACCCTTGAGCGACTGGTCGATGTGGATCGCCTTGTAGAGCGCGTCATGGGTCTTGTCGACCAGGCCCATCGATTCGGCCGCGTAAAACGCATGGGCGTAATCGTCCCAGGTGCCGCCGAACATCGCCGGCACGTAGCTGAAGCGCACCTGCGCCGGCAATTTGGCCTTCCACGGGCCAACCAGGGTCTGGAACTGCGCGCAGGCCGGGCACACGTAGCCAAACACCTCGACCACCTCCACCTTGCCATTGAGCGGCGCGAACGGCTGGCCGTTGGGGATCTCGATGTAGTCCCGGCCCGGCACCAGCGGCGGGCCCGGCAGGGTCGTCGCGGCGCTGGCATCGGCGGGCGCTGTCGTAGCGGAATCTGCCGTGCTGGCCTCCGCAGGCGCGCTGGTGCCGGCCGGCGCGGAAACGGCCTCGACAGGCGCAGCGGCCGGCTCGGCAGGCACCTGGGCGGCGGTTTCGGCGGCAGGTGACATCGCCGTATCGGTGGCGGTGGCGGCTGGCTCCTGGCCGGTGCAACCCAGCAGCGGCAGCAACAGCAGGGACAAAATGGCGAGGCGCTTGGTCATGGTCGGAACTCGTCTGTGACTATTGGTATGGGGGCGGCAATCAGGTGATTCGAGTGCCTGGTGGGGAGTGCCTGATGAAAGCACCTGGGGGTTCATGCAATTGCATCGCCGGAGCCAAGCAAGGCAGCGGTGGCGCCTTCAATCTTATGCGTTCGGCGCGCATCGTGGATGTGTTCAGCGTGCCTTGGCGGTGGTACGTGCCATCGCGATCAACTGGTCGGCGATGCGCAGGGCGCCCGCGTGGGTGGGGGACTGGATGCGGTATTGGCCATTGACCACCAGCGTCGGCGTGCCGAGCAGGCCGCTGCCCATGATGAACTCGCGGGCGTGCTGCGTCTGTGCATCCACGGCCGGGCTCGCCATCGCTGCCTTGAACTTGGCGATATCGACGCCGTGCTGGCCATAGAACGCGGCAAGCTCGTCGAGGCTGGCGTTGTGCATGGGGACCGATTGCACCACATGGATGGCCTGGAACAAGTCTCCGTGGGTCTTGTCCAGCACGCCCAGTTGCCCGGCCGCGAAGCACGCGCGGGCATAGGGGTCGCGCAGATCGAAGGCGGCCGGCACCAGGCGCACGCGCACGTCGCCGGCCTGCTTGCGCTTCCACGCCTCGAGTTTGGGCTGCAAGTCGGCGCAGTGCGAGCAGCCGTAGGCAAAGATCTCGACGACTTCGATCTTGCCCTTCAGCGGCTGCCACGGTTGGCCACCGGGGATGACTACGTAGTCCCGGCCTTCGACCGGCGCCGAGGGGGACTGCGCGCCAGCCACCAAGGGCAGCAGCGCAAACAGGAACATGGCGAGCAGCGTGCCGGGAAGGGATCGGATCATCGGGACGGACCAGGAAAGGGACGGCACTCGCATCGGTCGAGGGCCATCAGGGCGTGGGTTCCCCGCCTGCGCGACCGGCCAGGGTGGGGTCGATCCCGCCACCTCGGTGCGCATGCGTGCATGCGCGTGCACCAGGGATGGAGCGGGGCGGGCAAACGTGCAGCGGCGGGCAAAAAAACGCCGGCACAGGAAGTCTGGCCGGCGGAGTGATTCAAGGACTGCCTTGTATGGGACGGCGCACGGACGCGAAAGTTCCTCAGCCCTGCTCGGGCGTCGCCGTCGGTGTTTCGGCGGCGGGTGCTTCCGGTGCGGGTTCGGGCGCAGCCACCGGGGCAGGTGCCGGCGCCGGCGGCGCCTTGGCCATCGCAGCCATGGTCGCAGTGTCGGGGCGCTCGTGCAGGCCCTGCAGGTAGCTGCCCAGCGAGTTGATTTCCTCGTCGGTCAGCGACTTGGCCACGGCGGCCATCATGTTGAACAGGTGCGGGTCGCGCTCGATGGTGGTGCCGGCGCGGTATTCCTGCAGGCGGCGGACGACGTAATCGGACTGCTGGCCGGCGACGTGCGGGTAGGCCGGTCCGGGATTGCCGGCGCCGGCAGGACCATGGCAGGCCATGCAGGCGGGAATGCCGCGGCTGACGTTGCCGCCCTTGAACAATTTTTCACCGACCTGGTAGAACTTCATGCCCGCGTTGGCGCCAGTGGCGATGAGGGTGTCGTCGGCGATGCCGGCCTCGGATTTCTGGGTGGCGAAGTGCGCGCCGACATCGCGCATGTCCTGCGCGCTGAGCATGCTGGCAAACGGCATCATTATTGCGGCCATGCCGGTGTTGCGCTCGCCGCTTTTGAACAACGCCAACTGCTGGGCGATGTAGCGCTCGCTCTGGCCGGCCAGGCGCGGATACTGCGGGTCGGGCGGGTTGCCATCCAGTCCGTGGCAGGCCGCGCAGGCGCCGGCCTTGGCGGCCCCGGCCGTGGGATCGCCCCACTTGGTCTTGGCCAGCTCGGCGGTTGCCGACGCATCCAGCGGGGTGGTTTCAACCGGCACGTTGTCCGGCAGGGGCGTCACGGTGGTCTGGGCGAAGGCGGCTGCGGCCACCGCAAAAGCGGCGAGACCGGCAAAACCGTAGGCGCGAGCGTGGCGCATGAGCTGGGCTCCGGAAATCCAAGGATGATCAGGTGTGATCAGGCAAACGATAAAACGCGCAGGCCCCCGGGCCGACGCGGCAACGCGGACCCGAATCGCATCCGCTCCAATCTCGAATTATCGTCGCGTGTCGCAAGCCCGGTCAAACCGCCGTCCCGCGCGTGCCGCTGGCGGTGCCCACAATGCCCGCCGTCCCGGTCCGGATTGCACTCCGGATCGCGTTCCGGATCGCCGCCCGGATCGTTCCCGGATCGTTCCTTGCCCATGCCCGGATCACGGCATGGAACCCGGCCCCGGCGCGAACCCTGAAACGGCCCGACCCCAGGCCGCGCGGGCGGACGTGCGATCCTAGCCACATGGCCAATCCCCTTGCCCGCGCGAAATACCTGCTTGCCGCCCACAACCCGCGACAGTTGCCGCCCGATGGCGGTTTCGAGGTCGCCTTCGCCGGCCGCTCCAATGCAGGCAAATCCAGCGCCCTTAATGCGATGTGCCAGCAAAACGCGCTGGCCCGCGTCTCCAAGACCCCGGGACGCACCCAGCAGCTGGTGTTTTTCGACATCCCGCCGCATACCGACAAATACCTGGTCGACCTGCCCGGCTACGGTTACGCCAAGGTTCCGCGTGACCTGCAGGCGCACTGGCAGGCCTTCCTCGACGGCTATTTCGGCAGCCGCATGGCGTTGAAGGGACTGGTGGTGGTGATGGACATCCGCCATCCGCTCAAGGAATACGACCGCCAGATGCTCGGCTACGCCGCGCGCCGTGGCTTGCCCGCGCACGCGCTGCTGACCAAGGCCGACAAACTCGGGCGCGGCGCGGCCGGCAATATCCTGCAGACGGTACGCAGCGACCTGTCGAGCGCATTTGCCGACACGGTCAGCGTGCAGACGTTCTCTGGCGAATCGAAGGTCGGCGTGGACGAGGCGCGCGACGTGGTGGGACGCTGGCTGGAGATCTGATCGGGCCGACGGTTGGCGAGGCAGGCGTCCGATGGCGTTGGCGGCGCCTGCATTGCCATCTGCTTATGCGACGCGGTCCAGCCAGCGCGGGCCAGCCAACGTGCCCAGCGGACGCGGTCCATCCAACTCAACGACAATAGTGCAATGACCCCGACACCCGGAACCCAGGCTCGCGTGCTCGCCACGCGGGTGCTTGACGCGGTGCTGCATCGCGGACGTTCGTTGAAAGGCGAGCTGGCGCAGGCGTTGTCCACGCTGCCCGATCCACGCGATCGCGCCCTGGTCGAAGCGATCTGTTTTGCAGCGTTGCGCCAACATGCGCGCACCGAGGCCGCACTGCAGGTGTGGATCAGCAAACCGCTGGGCAAGCGCGACGACGAACTTCGGGCGTTGCTGCACGCCGGCATCGCCCAACTCGATCCACTGGGCCTGGCGCCGCATGCCGCCGTCGCCGCAACCGTGGAAGCGGTGCGCGTGATCGGCCGCACGCATCAGGTCGGACTGGTCAATGCGGTGCTGCGCCGCGCCCAGCGCGAAGGCTTGCCGGCGTTCGACGCCGATGGCAACTGGCCGGCATGGCTGCGCACGCAGGTGCGCGCCGATTGGCCGGACGATTACCAGGCCATCATCGCCGCCAGCGCCACGCCGGCGCCGCCGTGGCTGCGCGTCAATCGCCTGCACGGAACCCGCGACGCCTACGCCGCGCGCCTGCACGCCGCCGGAATCCAGGCCACGCCCCTCGACCCGCTTGCCGACGCGCTGCGCCTCGACGCTTCGATCGCGGTATCCGCGCTGCCCGGCTTCAGTCAGGGCGATGTCTCGGTGCAGGATGGTTCCGCGCAGGCCGTGGCCGACGCGCTGTCGCCCGCAGCCGGCGCGCGCGTGCTGGATGCCTGCGCCGCACCCGGCGGCAAGGCCGCACACCTGCTGGAGCGCGATCCCACGTTACGCATGAC
Organism: Lysobacterales bacterium; assembly: GCA_038241735.1. GTDB lineage: Bacteria > Pseudomonadota > Gammaproteobacteria > Xanthomonadales > Xanthomonadaceae > Luteimonas. The sequence continues at coordinate 14,487 of JBBSST010000033.1, read as the reverse complement.
CGCGCTGGACATCGACGGCAAGCGCCTCGACCAGGTGCGCGCCACGTTCGCACGCCTGGGCGTGGGCGCGGACGCGCAACTGCGCGTCGCCGATGCGGCGAACGTCGCGACCGACCAGGTGAAAACAAACAGCGCCGACGCAGGCGCCGGTGCTGCGTGGTGGAGCGCGGCCACCGATGCGCCGTTCGACGCCGTGTTGCTCGATGCACCGTGCTCGGCCACCGGGATTGTGCGTCGGCAACCCGATGTGTTGCTGCATCGCCGCGCCAGCGATCTTGATGCGCTGATCGCGCTGCAGGCGCGCCTGCTGGATGCCGCCTGGCGCGTGCTCAGGCCCGGCGGCGTATTGCTGTACGCCACGTGCTCGATCCTGCAGGCCGAAAACGCCGCGCAGGTCGATGCGTTCCTCGCGCGCACGCCCGATGCCACGGCCGAACCACTCGATGCCCGCTACGGTCGCATCGCCGGAGCGGGCCGACAGCGCTTGCCGGGTGAGGCGGGCATGGACGGATTTTTCTACGCGCGATTGCGCAAGGCCTGATGGATTGCCCGCGCGACACACGCACCAGACGAGGTCAGTGCCAACACGTTTCCGACATCGCGCGCCGTTATCATCCGCGCCATGCTGAAGACACGAGCGTCGCGCGATTTCTGGCTGTTGGCCCTGATGGCCTTGCTGGTGCTGGGTGCGGGACTGGGCCTGCGCGATCCATGGCCGGCCGACGAGCCGCGCTTTGCCCTGGTCGCCAAGCAGATGTTCGACAGCGGCGACTGGTTGTTCCCGCATCGCGGGACCGAACTGTACTCGGACAAGCCGCCACTGTTCATGTGGTTGCAGGCGGGCGCCTACACCGTGTTGCGCGACTGGCGGGTGGCGTTCCTGCTGCCGTCGCTGCTCGCGGCATTGGGCGCGCTGTGGTGCGTGTACGACCTCGGTCGCCGCCTGTGGACGCCGCGCATCGGTTTGTATGCCGCCTGGGCGCTGCTGTTTGCATTCCAGTTCACCTGGCAGTCGAAGAAAGCGCAGATCGATCCGATGGTGGTGTTCTGGATCACCTTGGCCAACTACGGATTGCTGCGCCATGTGTTGTCACGTGCGGGCGGCCCGGACTGGCGCATGTGGACGCTGGGCTGGGCCGCGGCGGCGCTGGGCACGATCACCAAGGGCGTCGGGGCGATCGCATTGCTGATGCTGATCCCTGCGGGCATCGCCGCGCTGCGCGGCTGGGCCGGCGTGCGCGTGGATGCGCGCAACCCGAAGTTCTGGCTGGGGCCGCTGGCGTTCGTGCTTGCCGCCTGCGTGTGGCTGGTGCCGATGCTGGTCACCGCGCTGGGGAGCGGCGTTCCGGAGTACCGCGCCTACGTTGATGACATCCTGCTGCGGCAAACCGCCAAGCGTTACGGCGCGTCCTGGGACCATCCCAACCCGCCGTGGTATTTCCTGGTGGTGATGGCCACCACCTGGGTACCGACCATCCTCGTGCTGCCGTGGGCGTGCAAGCCGTGGTGGCGGCGCCTGCGTCGTGGCGATGCGCGCTACCTGCTGCCGCTGGCGTGGTGCGCGCTGGTGCTGGTGTTCTTCAGTATTCCAAGCGGCAAGCGCGACGTTTACATCCTGCCGGCGTTGCCGATGCTGTGCCTGGCGCTTGCGCCCCTGTTGCCGGGCATCCTGCGCAAGGTGTGGCCGCAGCGGATCGCGTTTGCGTTTGCGGCACTGCTCGCGGGCACGTTGTTGCTGGTGGGTCTGGTGATGTGGTTTGGCGATGCTGGATTCGAACGCCGCTTCATCGCCCAGCGCAGCCTTGAGGCCGTCGCGCAGCCGCTCGCCGGCGTGCTGGTGGCGATCGGCGCATGGGGCGTGGCGTGCGTGCTCTGGTTTGGCCGTCGTCGCGCCATCGCCGGCCTGCTGGCAACGCTTGCCGGGCTGTGGATATTGATGGGCCTGGTGGCGATGCCGCTGCTCAACGACTCGTCTTCGGCGCGTGGACTGATGCGCGAGGTCGGCCAACGCATCGGCCCGGACGCCGAACTCGGGCTGGTGGCCTGGCGCGAACAAAACCTGCTGATGGCCGATCGCCCGGCGCAGACCTTTGGCTTCAAGGTGGATTTCACCGAACAGATGCGGCGCGGCCTGGCGTGGCAGGCAGGGCAACCGATGACGCGCTGGCTGTTGGTACAGGACGTCGCGCTGGCCGCGTGCATCGACCAAGGCCAATCGCATTTCATCGGCAACGCCAATCGTCGCGGCTGGTGGCTGGTACCGGCCATGGCGACCACCCATTGCCGCTGAAGCCGCCGCGCGACAGGCGGGGTCAGGGCAGGCGCTTTATCGGAAAACTGTCCCGGGACAGGTACACGTTTTCCCCCTGGTCCCATTCATGGTCGAATCCACTGGAGCCGAGATAGAAGCTGCGATTGCAGCCAGGCTTCATGCGCTCATGAAGTTCGACAATGATTGAGTCGACCGAGTCGATCCAGGCAGAGGTGTCTGAAAAAACCTCTTTTTCCGCGCCCTCAATATCCATCTTGAGGATGTTCACTCTTTTCAGGCCGTAGTCCGCGATGATCTTGTCGACGGTAAGGGCCTTGACCGAATGGCAGAGGTTGTCCGGCGACTCCTTGGATGACGTCTTCTCGTCGGTCATGAAGCCCCATTTTCCGAATCCGGGATCAACCAAGTTTATTTCCCCGTTCGTGTTCCACAGCGCGGCCTGGATCGGGATTATGTTCGGATAGGGCGATGTATTTTCCTTCAGCAGATCGAAGTTGCTCTGCTCGGGTTCGATGGCAATGATCTTTGCATCAGGGTACTTGTTTGCAAAATAGACGGATGCCAGGCCTATGTTGGCGCCCGCGTCCACTATGACTTCAGGAGTCTTCTCTGCATGGAAGGCGTATTCCCTGTCGATGAAAACCTGCCGGTACGTAGGGACGTCTGACGACGGGATGCGCAGCTGAATCGGGTGCTTGAGGTCGCGTCTCTTCAGACTCAGCTTCATCACCGATTGCGTGGCGCCTGCCTTCGCAGCAGCCAGGATCCCTGGAAGCCCTCCAACCGTGAGATACATTCTGATTTTCCGCAGCATGAGCCTTCCTATTGTGTGGGCTTTCCCGTGTTGCCAAGGAGAGGTTCAAATATCTGTCTTTCCCAAAGGGCCGTTATGATTGTGTCTTCAAGCGCTCCGTCAGGACACGCGGACAAGGCATGCATTGAGCGGTTGCGAATGTACAGCAAGTTGGGCAATCCCCTGGCATTTGAGTGCCGACACTGGCGCAAGGCGCGTGACACGTGATGGATCTGGTGTTGCATGTAGTCAATTTGCCCGGTTCCTCCGGGCGCCGTGCGTCGATGGAAACCCAGGCCGCAGCATTGGGGTTGTCGCTGACGTTCTTCGAGGCCGTGAATGGCCGTGCCACCCACCCCTTGTTCGCGCACGTCCATGCCGGCAAGCGGCAGGCCCGCAAGGGCAGGCCGTTCCGGCCGGGCGAAATAGGCTGCTGGGCCAGTCATTACCTGCTCTGGCAGCAGTGCGTCGCAAGCGGGAAGCCAATGGTCGTGCTCGAGGACGATATCGTCCTGGACCCGCGCTTTCCCGAGCTGCTGCATACCCTCCCGCTGGTGCCCGCGGACGTGGGGTACTTCCGCCTGCACGCGGCGAACCGGCCCAGCGTGCCCTGGCGGCGCTTCGGGGACTTCGTCCTGCATCGCTACTGGCGCAGCCCGATGTGCACGTTCGGCTACTACCTTGCCCCGGTGGCGGCGGAACGCTTCCTGCGTCATGCAACGCAATGGGTCCTGCCGGTTGACGATTACATGGACCTGGCATGGCTGCACGGTGTGGAGTGCCTGGGCCTCAAGCCCGGCGTGGTATCTGCTGGCGGTGCATTCGATTCGACCATCCGGGTCGACGACAAGAACAAGGCCGGCGTGGGGGTGTCGGGCTGGGTGACGCGCGAGGCCTGGCGCGCCTGGCTGAGCCTGCGCAGGTTCCTGCACAACCTGCCCCCGCGCCTGCGCCGGGGCGCGCCTCCGGGCTGAGGCCCGGCGTCGCAGGAGCTCTTTAAATGGCGACATATCGGTGCTTCCCCCTATTCCTGGTCGTCGTCTCCCACAAAGAAGCTGCGAACATCGCACCGCCACGATAGCGTGCCCTTCGCTGTCGAGAAGCTGGGGTGGCCTGCGCGCCATCGGCCAGGGTGGCAGGTCTCGATCGCGCGGCTGTCGTGGGCCTCGCTCAGGCGCAGTGACGCGCGGTCACGGCCGGAATGGGCACTATCCGGATGACGACGGGCATGCGCAGAACGCGTTCGCATTCCGTTGCCGTCCATGCGGGAGGCGTTGGCTCAGGGCGCATGCCCGGTTTGCAGCAGCCACAGCATGATGGTTTTCTGGCGCACGTAATTGGCGCGCACGTAGGCATAGACCAGGCCATGCCAACCGTCGAGGAAACCCGCGCGCAACACGTAGCCGCGCCAGAAACGCCAGGCTGGCGAGAGCACCAGTTTTGCCAGTGAGGCGCGTTTGCCGCGGGCGAAATCGTGTTCGGCCATCATCCGCGCGTAGCGCTGGGTCTTTTGCAACTGTTGTGCCAGCGATCGATAGGGATGGTGCAGGAGGTCGCCATCCAGCGTCCGCACCGGCCCGTCGACGCTGGCGGCCTCGTGGATCTCGCGCGTGCCGCGCCAGCCGCCGCGGCGGCGATCAAACAGGCGCAGCACACGGTCGGGATAGGCGTTGCCGTGGCGCAGGAACTTGCCGAAGTACTCGGACAGGCGCGCGAAACGGTAGCCGGCGGCATCGCTGAAGCCACGCAGGCGTTCGGCCTGGATCGACGCCCGCAGGGCGTCACCGACGCGCTCGTCGGCATCCACGCACAGCACCCAGTCGTGGCTGGCCTGTTCTACCGCGAACTGCTTCTGGCTGCGGAATCCGTCGAAGGCGCGTTGCAGCACGCGCACGCCAGCACCTTCGCAGATCTCGCGGGTGCGGTCGCTGGAATTGGAGTCGACCACCACGATTTCGTCGCAGAATGCCAGCGAGGCCAGGCAATCGCCGATGCGGTCCTGCTCGTTGAACGTGATAATGCAAGCTGAAAGCCGGCATGCTGAAAGCGGCCGCTCTGATACAGCGCGCTCCGATACAGCGCGCTCTGATTGAGGGCGCCCTGACAGCGGACCTGCTGCAATCTTGTGCACCGGCGACGGGCCCGTCGCCGGCGATGGAACATTCAATTCTGGCCGGGATGTGTCGATGGCGGATTACCTGTTGTTCGCAAGCGAGCGTTACGCGCTGCCCATCCTGCAGCCGCTAGCCGATGCGCTGCAAGCGGCCGGGCATCGCAGCCACGCCTGGCTGGTCGATGGCGCCGCCGGTGCGACGTTGCCCGCACCGGTGCGGATGGTCGACCTGCATGAGGCCATTGCGCTGCAGCCGCGCGCGGTGTTCAGCGCAGCCAACTGGGTGCCGACCTTCGTCTCCGGCGCCAAGGTACAGCTGTTCCACGGGTTCAACGTCGAGAAACGCGATGCCGCGCGCGGACATTTCCGCGTGCGCGGCCTGTTCGACCTGTATTGCACGCAAGGCCCTGCAACCACCGCGCCGTTCCGCGCATTGGCGCAACGCGACGGCAGCTTCGCGGTGACCGAAACCGGCTGGCCCAAGCTCGACCCGCTGTTCCTGCCCGACCATGGGCAAGCCGCCACGTTGCGCGCGCGTGCGCAGGGTCGGCCGATCGTGTTGTTCGGTTCCACCTTCACCGAACGCCTGAGCGCGGCGCCGCACCTGTTCGACGCCATCGCCACCGAGATCGCACGCGGCGAACGTTATTGGCTGCTGACCTTGCACCCCAAATGCGCACCCGAGCTGTTTGCGCGGTATCGCGCGCTCGCCGGTGCGCACGCTGAGTTCGTCGAACCCGAAGGGTTGATGTCGGCGCAGCGAGCGGCCGACGTGTTGCTTGCCGATACCACCTCGCTGGTGTCCGAGTTCGTGGTCCAGCACAAGCCTGTAGTTACGTTCCGCAATCGCGTGCCCAAGGCGTACATGCTGGACTTCAACGATCCATCGCAGTTGCCGCGCATGCTGGAGGCCGCGTTCGCACCGTCGCCACACCTGGTCGAAGAAATCGTGCGCTATGCGGACGCGATCCATCCGTATCGCGATGGCCGCTCGTCGGAACGCGTCATCGCGGCGACCGAAGCATTCCTCGCCGGCGGCAGCGGCCAGCTGCGGCGCAAACCGATCGCGTCGTGGTGGCGCGCGCTGCAGATCCGTCGCGACCTCCGCTACTGGGGTCGATCAAGCAAATGACCGCCCGCAACCCGTAGGAGCGGCTTCAGCCGCGATTTTTTTCTCTTCTCAGATCCCCTTAGAAGCTCGCGGCTGAAGCCACTCCTACGAGAGTTTGGGGGTTGCATCACCAGCGCAACGGTCGCCGCGCGATCTCGCCGCCAAGGCGTGCATACAGGGCGCGCGCCTCGGGTTCGGGCAGGTAGCGGATGCACAGGGCCTGTGACAAGGCGCCGGCACCGGCGGTGTCGAGCCACAGCGAGGCCATTCCGAAATAGCGATCGAGCGGGGATTGCCGCAGCTGCAGTGCCTGCAGCTTGTCGAGTTCGGCGAAGCGCCAATGGCGCGACCACCAGCCCGCGCGCACCGCGACCAGCGTGTCGTCGCAGGCATAGCCGGCGCGCCGCGCGTGCTGGCGCGCTGCGTAGATCGCCCAGGGCAACCACAGCAGGCCAAGCAGGCCCCACACGCCGAAATTCCAGCCCAGGCCGGCGATCAACGCCACTGAAAACAGCGCCCCGGGCAGCGACAACCGCCACCACGCGCGGGCGTGCAGGCCGTGCCAGTGCGCCGGTGGCCACTGCAGCTGCGGCAGCACGCGTCGCAAGAGCGCATCGCACGCGTCGGGGGTGGCGATGGGTGCCAGTTCGCGCAGCGATCGCTGGTCGTTTTCGGCGGCGGCCGAGACCGCGGTGTCGATGTCCAGCTCGCGTCGGTTGAGCAGCCGATGCAGCACGCCCTCGCGCAGGGTGAAGGCTTGGATGCGACGCGGCGACACGCTGGTGCGCAGGCGCGTCAGCAGTCCGCGCTCGACGGTCAACCGGCGCTCGTGTTCTTCCAGGCGGAAGCCGTAAAACTGCAGCACGGCGATCACGATCGAGAACACCCGCAACAACGCCACAAAGGCAAGCAGCGCGCTGGCGCCGGCCGCCGCGTATTCGATGACACCAAACTGATGGCTGCCGGCATACCCAAACAAGGTCTTGCCCCATTGCCGATACAGACCCGACCACAAGCCCGGGTTGAACTGCGACATCGCGGCGGCAGCGGCACCGACCACCAGCAGCCCGCGATTGGAGACAAGCCCAAGGCGCAGCAACTCGGCCGGTGGCAACGACAGCAGCAGGTGGCCCTGGACTCCGTCGCCAGCGGCTCCCAGTGGCCCACCCCCTTGCGTCCCACCATGTTGCGTCGCAGCCCCGTGCATCACGGCCCCGTGCGTTGACTGCGCCGCATCGCCATGGCCGCGCACCAGCGCTTCGAGCGCAATGGCGTCGGCCAATGTCAGGACGCGCATTTCCGCTTCAGGCTTCTGTCCGCCGGCCGACTCCAGCCGCACTTCGGCGACACCAAACATTCGATGCAGCAGGGATTGGTGGATGGCCACGTTGTGGATGCGCGAAAACGGAATCTGGCGCAGGTTGCGTTGCAACAGGCCGCTGTTGATGACGATGCTGTCATCGCTGATGCGATAGCGAAACGTGAAGTAGCGCCACAGCGAAACCACCACCAGCACGCCGACCGCAATCAGTGGCCACAGCTCATTCCGGTCGCCACGGCCGACGAACAGCAGCACCAGCAGTGGCACCACGAACTGCTTGAGTTGTTGCAGCAACACAAACAGCCATGACAGCGGATGCAGGCGACGATCGGCCGCGCGTTCGTCCGCACCCGGGATCGAGGATTCAGGCGTCGGCATCGTCGCGGGTCTGGTGGGCGAGTCGATCACGCAGGCGTTCGGCATCGCCATCATCCAGCCCGGACACCGACACCTCGCTGTTGCGCGTGCCGGCGGTATGGATCACCAGCGTTGCCAGTGCGTAATGGCGCTCGAGCGGGCCGCGCTTGAGGTCCAGGTGCTGCACGCGTGAGCCGGGCACGCGCGTTTCCGATTGCCACATCCGACCGCGTCGCAACGCAAAACCATCTCCGTCGAGCCGCCACTGCGTGTAGCGATAACGCTTGTTGCCCAGCCACGCGCCGAAGCCCGCGCCGGCCACCACGCCAGCCAGCACCGGCCACCACGCCTGCGACGGCGGCAGCATCGTCCATCCGATCACCCCGGTTGCCAACAGCAGCGTCAGGGCGAAGGCAAAGGCGGTGCTGGCCATGAACAAGCCGCGCGCACGTGACGGCAAGGGTTGCCAGTCATCGGAGGTGTTTGCCAGCGCCGGCGTCGCGGCCGATTGACTCTCAGGCACGGGGGTGTTCATCGGCCGATTTCCAGGTCGCGGTAGGGGTTGGATTCGCCGCTGCCCGGCGGGCGCAGCGTGTAGCGCTTGTAGGTCCACTGATACTGCGCGGGATCGCGGCGGGCGATGCGCTCGACGCCGGCATTGAGCGCAGTGGCGGCCACGACCGGGTCGGTGGCGCGGATGGCATCGGGCGCAGGTTCAAAGTGCAGCGCGAATTCCGGCCCCGCGCCGATGCGCTCGCAGTAGCCGAACAACACCGTCGCGCCGCTGCGCTCGGCCAGCCGGTTCAGCAGCGTCATCGTGAGCGCCGGCTTGCCGAAAAACGGCGCGAACTCGCCGTCGCCGACCTTGGGCTGCTGGTCGGGCAGGATGCCGACCACGCCGCCGGCCTTGAGCAATTTGAACAGCTGGCGGATGCCGGCGCCCTCGGCGCGCACCTGGGTGACACGGTCGCCGGAGTCGGCGCGCACCCGCCGCAGGAAGGCCTCGCCGATCGCCGAGTCCGGTGGCCGGTACAGGATCGCCAACGGCGTGCGCCAGGCCAGCCACTGGTTGAGCAATTCCCAATTGCCGTAGTGCGGCGCGGCGATGATCACGCCGCGACCGGCGGCGATGGCCGCATCGACTCGTTCGACGCCGTCGTGCGTGCGAATCAATGCCCGGTTCTGCGCGTGCGGTCGCGTCCACAAGCGCAGTGTTTCCAGCGCCTGGCGCGCAGTGGTCCGAAGGATGGCCCGGTGCAGCTCGTCGCGCTGCCGGGGCAGGAGCTCGGGATAGGCCAGCTCCAGGTTGCGCATCGCCACGCGGCTCTCGCGCGCGCCACGCCGCCGCCACACCATCGCCATGACATCGCCCAGCCACATCAGCCAGCGCCACGGCAGGCGCGCCAGCAGTGCAGCCGATGCATACAACAAGCCGGCGATGAAATCGGTCATGGGCCGAGTTTAGACGGCGACGGGCGATGAGGCGGCAGGCACAGGCTTCCATCTTTTCCGATGGAGGCGAGAATGGGCGACAAACACGCCCGCCTTTTCGACTCCCGACGCCATGCTCACCCTCATCCAGCGCGTGACCTCCGCCAGCGTCCAGATCGACGGCCAAACCGTCGGCGCCATCGCGCATGGCTTGCTGGCACTGGTCGGCATCGAGCCCGGCGATGGCACCCCGCACGTCGCGCGCATGACCGAGCGCCTGCTGGGCTACCGGGTTTTCGCAGACCAGGCGGGGCGGATGAATCGCTCCCTGGCCGACATCGGCGGTGGACTGCTGCTGGTCAGCCAGTTCACCCTGGCCGCCGATACGCGCTCGGGCATGCGGCCCGGCTTCAGTACCGCCGCGGTGCCGGTCGAGGCTGAACGGATTTTCAACCTGCTGCTGGAAAATTGCAGGCAAACGCACCCGCAAGGGGTGGAAACCGGGCGGTTCGGTGCCCATATGGTGGTGAGCCTGGTCAACGATGGCCCGGTCACTTTCCTGCTCAAGGCCTAGATCGGCCTGCGCCCGCTCGACGCGGGGGCTACCAGATTTGACGGGTCAAAACCCGTCCCAGCCGGTATAATGCAGGGTTCACTTCACTCATTTATCCCGGTGGCGCCGCAGATGGCCAACGAACGTCAAGCCCCTCAGTCCGACATCAAGCAACTGATCAGCAAGGGCCTTGAACAAGGCTATCTGACCTATGCCGAAGTCAACGATCACCTGCCCGACGACCTCGTCGATCCGGAGCAGATCGAAGACATCATCAGCATGATCAATGGCATGGGTATCGAGGTGCATGAAGTTGCGCCCGATGCCGATACCCTGCTGCTGGGCGACAGCAATACCGGCAACCGCGAGGTCGACGACACCGCGGCCGAAGAAGCCGCAGCGACGCTGACCGCGCTGGATGCCGAGGGTGGCCGCACCACCGACCCGGTGCGCATGTACATGCGCGAGATGGGCACCGTCGAGCTGCTCACCCGCGAGGGCGAGATTGCGATTGCCAAGCGCATCGAGGAAGGCCTCCACCAGATGCTGTTCGCACTGGCGAGCTTCCCGTGGATGGTCAGCGTGCTGCTTGAGGACTACGAGTTGCACAAGGCCGGCAAGAAGCGCCTGGCCGAGATCGTGGTCGGCTTCAATGACATGCTTGACGAAGAACCGCCGCCGCCGCCGCCGGTCGTGGTGGCGCCCGTCGCCGCGGGCAAGAAGGGTGACGACAGCGAAGACGAGGCTGACGACAGCGCCGACGATGAGGCCGAGGAAGCCGGTCCGACCGGTCCGGATCCGCTCGAGGTCGCGCGTCGCATGGAGGAGTTGGCTGCCAACTACCTCAAGTTCCAGAAGTCCTATGCCAAGAACGGTCCCGGCGCCAAGCCCGTGGCCAAGTTGCGCGAGGAGATGGCCGAGCAGTTCGTCTCGTTCAAGCTGCCGTTGCCGCTGGTCGATGTACTGGTGCGCAAGCTGCGCGAAGTGCTGGGCGAAATCAAGGACCACGAGCGTCGCATCCTCGACCTGGCCACGCGCGTGGCCCGCATGCCGCGCAAGGACTTCATCCGTGCCTGGGAAGGCAACCAGACCAACCTTGGCTGGGTGGATGAAGTGCTCAAGCGCAAGCAGAAATGGTCATCGGGCCTGCGTGACGTGAAGGATCAGATCATCGCGCACCAGGAAGCGACGATCGTGATCGAAAAGACCATGTGCGTGCTGCTGACCGACATCAAGGACATCAGCCGGCAGATGGCCACGGGCGAAGCCAAGGCCCGCCGCGCCAAGAAGGAAATGGTCGAGGCCAACCTGCGCCTGGTGATCTCGATCGCCAAGAAATACACCAACCGCGGCCTGCAGTTCCTTGATCTCATCCAGGAAGGCAACATCGGCCTGATGAAGGCGGTCGACAAGTTCGAGCATCGTCGCGGCTTCAAGTTCTCGACCTACGCGACGTGGTGGATCCGCCAGGCCATCACCCGTTCGATCGCCGACCAGGCGCGCACCATTCGCATCCCGGTGCACATGATCGAGACGATCAACAAGTTGAACCGCATCAGCCGGCAGATGCTGCAGCAGTTCGGCCGCGAAGCGACGCCGGAAGAGTTGGCGAAAGAGATGGACATGCCCGAGGACAAGATCCGCAAGGTCATGAAGATCGCCAAGGAACCGATCTCGATGGAAACCCCGATCGGCGACGACGAGGATTCGCACCTGGGTGATTTCATCGAGGACACCAACGTCATGTCCCCGATCGACAACACCACCGACATCAACCTGTCCGAAACCGTGCGCGACGTGCTCGCAGGGCTGACCCCACGCGAAGCCAAGGTGCTGCGCATGCGCTTTGGCATCGACATGAACACCGACCACACCCTGGAAGAAGTCGGCAAGCAGTTCGACGTCACCCGCGAGCGCATCCGCCAGATAGAGGCCAAGGCGCTGCGAAAGCTGCGTCATCCAAGCCGTTCGGAACAGCTGCGGAGCTTCCTTGATATCGAGTAAGCAGTAGCGAAACAGATGCACCAGAAGCCCCGCGAAAGCGGGGCTTCTGCGTTCCGCGTCCGGCGCCCCCGCGGCGCCTCCCGACAGTGAAGTAGGCGCAAGCGCCCTCGGTTCCACTAAACTGCCTGTTTACGGGCCTATAGCTCAATGGTTAGAGCGCGGGACTCATAATCCCTCGGTTCCAGGTTCGAGTCCTGGTGGGCCCACCATCCAGTCTTCCACGACTGGAACCGCACCGAGAATCGCCCTGTCTGCCGGGGATTTGGCTGCGGTTCGAGTCGTGCATTTTTTCTTCTCTAGGCCTCAGGAGCGTGTCCGGGGCCGATCTCTCATCCGTATTTCGGGCCAACCGAAGGTGATTCGACCTTTGGGTGGAGATTCGAGTCGGCGAACTCAACCATCAGTGCAGCACCCATCAGTACGATACTCATCAATGCGACACCCCTCAGTCGCTAAATAGTCCTTGCATTGGGTGTCGTATCCATGCCGTTTCCTCTGCGACGCACGATTAGATCTTCGTGCCAGACATCACCGTCTGGCTCACAATCGTGGTCAATCAGACGGCAGCAATTTGCCCAGCAAACAACCAATGGAATGTTTTAGCGGTCTTGTCTTGGGCTTGTATATAGGTCGGTCTAGGCAGGATGGCTACGAGGATGGTCGAGACGAGCCAGCCTATTAAGTCCGCGGACATGGTGGTGCATGCATGGCCATTGGCCGGAAAGTCACTGCACTATGCGAGCAGTGCATAAGCACTCAGGAGGGTTCTTAACGCGGTTCCCGCGTGGGCAAAACGATGCGCTCTTGCCATCGCAGGTAACGAGGTGTCCGCCAAATCGCTCAAGGTCGCCACGTTCAACATCACTCGCATTTGCTCGTGTATCCCACTCCTGCTCACATGGCTGGAGAAGGAAAAGCTGGGCGTTGTTTGCCAGCAGGAGTTGAAAAACGATGCTTTCTGTAACCGGGGAAGTGCATGCAGTATGAAAATTTTTTGAAACAGGAGTGGATCGATTCGCTGCGGCACCTGCAACCCGATGAACGCATCCACACGCATGGGATTAGTCGATCGCAGCGCGCTTATCGACATTTTTCCCAATCAGCTCTTGGTGGGGACTGACCGTGGCAACCAGGCTCGGATGCTCTATGCTTTGGATAGAACTCCCGGCACTCTCCCGTTGTGTGAAGCGTTTTGACAAAGAAGAAGCCTCCAACAACTTGCACGTCCCGGATTGCCGTGTTGGAGGACGATGACGAACTGCGCCAACTGATCGTGTCGGAACTGGCGCATCACGGCTTTCATGTCGACGGTTTCCCAAGTGCGCAAACGCTCTATCGGCACTTGTCGGTGCACCGTTGCGACGTGGTGGTGCTTGACCTGGGCCTACCTGGTGAAAACGGCTACGCCGTGGCCGCGCACCTGCGACAGATGTCACGCTTGGGTATCGTCATGCTCACCGCACGCGGGAGCTCGGGCGACATGGCCCGCGGCCTCAGTCATGGCGCGGATCTGTATCTGGTCAAACCGTTGGACATCGACGTATTGACTGCCAGCATCCACAGCCTGCTGCGGCGCCTCGACTTGGCGGGACCTGCACGCGAACCTGTTGTTCCCGCCACATCGATACCGCGCTGGTCGTTGATCTCCAATGGATGGAGCCTGAGCCTGCCGAATGGTGAAGAAATTGCGCTGGGGGAAGCCGAGCGCGCGTTTCTCCAGCCGTTGTTCGCCCAACCTGGAAGCGCGGTCCCCCGAGAGACGTTGATCGGCGCGCTCACGCAGCAACCCTTTGACTTCGATCCACATCGCTTGGACGTCCTGGTGCATCGCCTGCGCGCTCGAGTGCGTGCCGCCAGTGGCCTGGCACTGCCGATCCGAGCGGTTCGCGGGATCGGTTATCTGTTCGCCGGTGGCGACGGTGTTTGATCGCTTGCATGTGAGCAAGTGAAACTTTGCAAGAGCGTGTGGCACTGATTACCTGTTCCCAAGCTCACATACTGCGCGCCGTCGCTAGCAAGCCGCATCCCTTCGAGTAGCCCTGCGCCTCCGACCATCATGGCGGTGCGCGCTTTCCTGTTCGAACGATGCACATCCGCAGGCATCACTGCGATGGGGAACGCTTGCATGAACGGCTGCGCCGTCCACGTTGGGCGGTGAACGGGAACAGGGGAAAATCAGTGTCTAGCGCGTTTGATTTCGGTCGTGTGAAAGCCGTGGCGGTTCGCCGCGCATGTGTGTTGCTGTGCGCGAGTGTCTTTTGGCTAGGTGTGGCGCCAGCGTTCGCTCAGAATGCGATCAATACAGCGACCGTGACCCCGCCGTCAGACATCAGTGATCCCGATTCCGGGGACAACACGGCCACCGACAGCGATCCGATTGTGTTTGCGCCCACGGTGGTGAAGAGCGCCGATCCGGCGAGCGGCACGACGGTGACGCCGGGCCAGACGCTGACCTACACGCTGACCACCACGGTGGCGGGCTCGGCGCTGACCCAGGCGCTGAGCCTGGTCGACACGCTGAGCGCGAACCAG
>JBBSST010000032.1:0-33316 GCA_038241735.1 Lysobacterales bacterium | reverse complement strand
GCGGCGGGCGACGCGGCCGATCACGGTGTATTCCGGGTCCATGCCGTTGCTGAAGACGAAGCTCAGGTTGGGCGCGAAGTCGTCGATCGACATGCCGCGCGCCAGGTAGTACTCCACGATCGTGAAGCCATTGCTCAGGGTGAAGGCGAGCTGGCTGATCGGGTTCGCCCCGGCTTCGGCGATGTGATACCCGGAGATGCTGACCGAGTAGAAATTACGCACGCCGTTGTCGACAAAATATTGCTGGATGTCGCCCATCATCCGCAGCGCAAATTCGGTGCTGAAGATGCAGGTGTTCTGCGCCTGGTCTTCTTTCAGGATGTCGGCCTGCACGGTGCCGCGCACGGTCTTGAGGGTCTCGGTCTTGATGCGGGTGTAGGTGTCGGCATCGACCAGCTGGTCGCCGGACACGCCGAGCAGGCCCAGGCCGAGGCCGTCATTGGTAGGCGGCAGTTCGCCTGAGTAAGTCGGACGCTCGCGACCATCGAACAACTTGGCCATGGTTTTTTCGGCCGCGGCCCAGCGGGCGTCATCTTGTTTGAGGTATTTCTCGATCTGCTGGTCGATGGCGGTGTTCATGAACATCGCCAGGATCATTGGCGCGGGACCATTGATGGTCATCGACACGCTGGTGGTGGGCGCGCACAGGTCGAAGCCGGAGTACAGCTTCTTCATGTCGTCGAGCGTGGGGATGTTGACGCCGGAGTTGCCGATCTTGCCGAAGATGTCCGGCCGCGGCGCGGGGTCTTCGCCGTACAGGGTGACGCTGTCGAAGGCGGTGGACAGGCGCGCGGCGGGCTGACCGACGGACAGGTAATGGAAGCGGCGGTTGGTGCGCTCGGGCGTGCCTTCGCCGGCGAACATGCGGATGGGGTCTTCGCCGGTTCGGCGGTAGGGATAGACGCCGCCGGTGTAGGGATAGCTGCCGGGCAGGTTTTCCTTGCCGAGGAAAGTCAGCAGTTCGCCCCATGATTTGTAGGTGGGCGCGGCGATCTTCGGCACCTTCTGGTGGCTGAGCGATTCGCGGTAGTTGTCGACCTTGATCGACTTGCCGCGGACTTCGTAGGCGGTGGTGTCGTCGGTAATGGATTTGAGGCGCTGCGGCCAGTCGCGGAGTTGCTTGAGGGAGTCCGCGGTGAGCGATTGCAGGGCGTCGTTGTAGCGTTGGCGCAGGGTGAGCAGGGAGCGGTCGACCAGACTCACTGTAGGAGCGGCTTCAGCCGCGATCTTTTGATCCTGCCTGCCTTCCGACGAAGGGCTCGCGGCTGAAGCCGCTCCTACGGGGGAGGCTCGTACAAGAGCTGGGGCGATGTCGTCGGTGTGGTAGAGGTCGAGCTGCTTGGGCAGCTTGTCGTCGGCGAGTTCGTGCAGGGCCTGCCAGAAGGCCTGGGCGCGGTCGGCGGCTTCGGCCTGTTTGCCGATGGAGGCGTTGATCGCCCTGCCCTGCTCGGCAATCTCGGCCAAGTAGCGCACGCGAGCGCCGGGGATCAGCACGGTGGCGCGCGGCTCCTTGAGGGTGGTGTCGAGGTTGGGCGTCCAGTCGATGTGCGCGTGCGTAGGAGCGGCTTTAGCCGCGATCTTTTTGTCGTGCGCGGCGTCTTGGGAGGGGCTCGCGGCCAAAGCCGCTCCGACGGGGGCGCCTACGGGGGCGGCTACGAGGGCGGGGAGCTTTTCGCGCATCAGGCGGCACAGGTTGGCGAACATCCAGCTGATGCCGGGGTCGTTGAACTGGCTTGCGATGGTGGGATAGACGGGGACGTCTTCGTCCCTGGTCTGGAAGGCGACGCGGTTGCGCTTCCACTGTTTGCGGATGTCGCGCAGGGCGTCTTCGGCGCCGCGCTTGTCGTACTTGTTGAGCACGATCAGCTCGGCGAAATCGATCATGTCGATTTTTTCGAGCTGGCTGGCGGCGCCATAGTCGGAGGTCATCACGTACATCGGGAAGTCGACCAGGTCGACGATCTCCGAATCGCTCTGGCCAATGCCGGCGGTCTCGACGATCACCAGGTCAAAGCCGAGGCTCTTGAGAAAACCGATGCCGTCCTTGAGCACGATATTGGTGGCGGCGTGCTGGCGACGCGTCGCCATCGAGCGCATGTAGACGCGGTGGCTGCGCAGCGAGTTCATGCGGATGCGGTCGCCGAGCAGCGCGCCGCCGGTGCGACGACGCGTGGGATCCACCGAGATCACCGCGATGCGCATCTGCGGGAAGTTGTGCAGGAAGCGGTTGAGCAGTTCGTCGGTGACCGACGATTTGCCCGCGCCGCCGGTGCCGGTGATGCCGATGACGGGCGTCCTGCCGCCGGCCAGCTGCCACTGCTTGCGCAGCAGGGAAAGCTCCGCATCGCCGTAGCTGCCGTCCTCCAGGGCCGACATGATCCGGCCGATGGCGATCTCGTCGTCGAGCGCGGGGATGTCGTCCGGCGAAGCGACGGCGGTCGATCCCGAATCACGGGCGGTCCGGGCGCGACCGACCACGTCCTCGATCATTTCCACCAGGCCCATCTTCATGCCGTCATTGGGGTGGTAGATGCGCTCGACGCCGTAGGCCTGCAGCTCGGCGATTTCTTCCGGGGTGATGGTGCCGCCACCGCCGCCGAACACCTTGATATGGCCGGCGCCGCGCTCGCGCAGCATGTCGACCATGTACTTGAAGTACTCGACGTGGCCGCCCTGGTAGCTGGACAGGGCGATGCCGTCGGCGTCTTCCTGCAGTGCCGCGCGCACCACGTCCTCGACCGAACGGTTGTGGCCCAGGTGCACCACTTCGACGCCCTGCGACTGGATCAGCCTGCGCATGATGTTGATGGCCGCGTCGTGGCCGTCGAACAGGCTGGCGGCGGTGACGAAACGCAGCGGCGTGGCGTCGATCTGGACGTCGGTGGCGGTGCCTTCGAGGGCAGTGGCGGCTGGCGTGCTCATGGCGCGCTCCAATCAGGAATACAGATCGCCCGATTGTAGCGCGGGGGTTGGAGGGGGCCGGTTGGGGGGTGGGGGATGGGTGTGGGGGGTGGGCTGTCGGGTTACGTGGTGGGGTTATGGGAAGAGCTCGCGGCTTAAGCCGCTCCTACGTGTGGGGTGTGGGGTGTGGGGCGGCGGCAGGATGGCGTTTGCGGGTCGTAGGTCGGGGCCACGTCCCCGACGGTTTACGGGTGTATCGCCGGACAAACTAAATCGCCGGCGGCGTGGCCCTGGCCTGCTGTCCATTCATGCTTCCAGTGCGCGGCAGAGGGTTTCGCGGCGGTCGCGCATGCCGGCGTCGGAGCGGTGGAAGCCGAACGTCACCGGTGCGCCGCCGCGCTGGTCGAGGATGCGGGCGATGGTGGCCTGCAGCGTGGCGCGGTCGTCGTCAAAGCCACCGTGACTGGTGGAATCCGAGCCGTTGCGTGAGCCGGCCGGTTCACCGGCGGTGGGCGACTGCACCCAGTCGAGGCGACCGGCGCGCATCAGCGCGTGCACGCGCTCGTAGCCGAAGGCCTGGTCGGCGACTGTTTTTGCCAGCAGGAAGCGCGCCATGCCGGCAATCGGCGTGCCCTGCGACAGGCGACGATCAATCCAGCTGCGGGCCTGGTGTTCAAACGCGTGCGCGACCATGTACAGCAAGGATTTGTTGTAGATGCGCGAGCAGTTGTCGTCCTGCTCGGCCTTGTCGGTGAGGGTGAACAGGCAGGCGCGATCGACCATGCCGGCCTCGATTGCCGGCACATAGCTCATCAGGAACATCTCCATGGTGATCGCCGGAGCCCACAGGTTGACGCTCGCCACTTTGGCGCCCATGCCAAGCATGCCGCGCGCCGGACCGCTGGCCACCTGGCCGCTGGTGGTGAGCCACTGCAGCACCGGTGCCATCAGGATGGAGCCGGCGCTGTGGCCTGCAATGTGCAGCTCGACCGCGCGGTCTTCAGCGGCCCACTCGTGCACCAGGCGCGCGACCTGCGCGGCGCCGCCGCACTCGACCAGCCCGCCATCGCTGCCGCGCGCGACGGCGGAGGTGGCGAGCAGCGCGTTCTCCTTCATCTCGTCCCACAGCGTCTTGCCGCCGATGGTCCGTGCCAGCGGCTCGAGGGTGTCGTCGAGGCGGTCGAGCAGCAGGTCCTTGGCTTTCTCGATCAGGCCTTCGCTGCGCGGCCGCGCAGCGTCGCGCAGGATGTTGCCCAGGGTGGTCCAGAAGTCGGTCTTCCAGCTGAAGCAAAGAGGATAGATCTCCTGCTTGAGCATCGCCTCGCGGAAGTCGGCGACGCGCTGGACCGCACTCTCCTCGGACACCAGGCCGCCATGCGCGTAGAGCAGGATGCGTTTCTTCTTCCAGCTCTTGGTGATCTCGCGCATGTCCTTGCGCACGATGTTGCGCACGTCATCGCTGGTGGTGCCGAAGCGGCCGCTGTCGCGCAGGCGGCCGTCGTTGCCGAGGCTGACGATATGCGGGCGCAGGTCGGCCTGCGAATAGCCCACCGACTGGCGCCCGATCGATGAATTGCTGATCGCGGCGGACTGCGCGCGGCGCAGGTGCACCGGCACGGCGAGACGCGCGACCCAGACGTCGGTGCCGCGCTCCAGCCATTCGTCGTAGCTGATCCAGCCGATGCCCTGGCGGCCCCACTTCGCGCCCCAGGAATTCTGGAACCAGAAGCCGTCGCCGTCGTAGGCCACCAGCGCGAAGGCGTGATAGCCCAGCACGTCCTGCTCGTGCCAGGCGATCTTGCCGCTTGCGGGCGGCTTCAACCAGCCGTCGTGCACTGCGCTGGACGCGTACAGCACGCCCACCTCGGCAAACGCGGCGTGCATCGCGACGAGATCCTTGTGGTTGACCCGCGAATACGCGCCCAAGGGATTGCGCAGCGCATCGCGGGCACGGGTGTCTGTGTAGGGCTCCAGCCGGGTGCCGGGCGTGTACGGCCATTCGCGATCGCTGCACACGCCGTGCTTGTGCCAGCCCTTCATCGCGCCGCGACAGCTCGAGCCGGAATAGCTCTCGCCGCTCCACTCGTCGTAGCGGCGCGCCATGTCGTAGAACATGCGCGTACTGACGCGAGTGTCGTCGGCGCCCGACACGCGGGTACGCAGCAGGGTGTGGGCGACGCTGGCAAGGCCAAACGCGGTGCACGCGCCTTCGTCGCCCTGGTCGAGCACGGGCACCTTCAGCGCGGTGAAGCGCGACAGCGGCACGTTGGTGGGCACGTCGACCAGGGTGGGTTCAAACATGCGGTCGCGGAAGTCGGCGGTATCCGGGCGTGCGTCGAGCAGGCGCGCCGTCTCTGCGGTCGCCGCCTTCGGCACCGGCTTATCGGGCGCACGGTTCTCCGTCTCGCGTTTGCTCAACGGGCGTCTTGCCTTGGTCGCAGTGGTGGTCATGTGGGTTCCTCCAGCTGAAGCGAACGGCGCGGCAGCGGGATCGAGGCCATCCGCACGCCCTGGTGACCCGAGCATGCGCCGCTGCAATCGCGAAAAACGCGACGCGCGCGGCACTCCGGCGCGCCGTTGCGAGGCGTCTTTCGCCGATGGCAGCCCTGCGCACGCACGCGGCGGATGGGCTGCAAGCGCCAGCGCTGGAACACGGCGTTGGCCATCAGCCCGCTTGCCGCCGGCGCGCACCGCCGGGATACTGCGGGCCGCAGACGCCACGGGGGTCCTGCCGACGACAGGGGAACCGGAATGTCACGAATCCAGCGAATCTTCGCCTGGGGCTTGTTCACGCTGGTGCTGATGCTGCTCAGCGGCTGGCTGCTGGCCGACCATCTGACGCCGCGCGCGGTGGGGATTCCCAGCCGCACGCTGCCGCTGCAGGACGCACAGACCGACCTGGATCGCGAAATCGTGCCGCTGGTAGCCAGGCACGGCGGCAAGACCGGGATCATCCTGGTGCCCGACGGGCTGGACGCCTTCGCCGTGCGCGCGCTGTCGGCGCGCAAGGCCGGGCGCAGCCTCGACCTGCAGTACTACATCTGGCACAACGATCCCACCGGCCGCCTGCTTGGCTATGAAGCGTGGCAGGCCGCCGAGCGCGGCGTGCGCGTGCGCATGCTGCTGGACGACATGAACATGAAGGGCGAAGACGCCAGCCTGCTGGCGCTGGACGCCCACCCGGGCATCGAGGTGCGCGTCTACAACCCGTTCCGCAACCGCAGCGGTCTGTGGCGGGTGCTGGAGCTTGTGCAGCGCATTTACAGTGTCAACCACCGCATGCACAACAAGGCCTGGATCGCCGACGGACGCGTCGCCGTACTCGGGGGCCGCAACGTGGGCGAGGAATATTTCGACGCCTCGCATGAGACCAACTTCCGCGATCTCGACGTGATCCTGTTTGGCCCGAAGGTGACCGAGGCCAGTGCGATGTTCGACGCGTACTGGAACAGCGAGGCAGCGGTACCGGTCTCCGCGCTGGCCAAGGCATCGCCGGAGAAACAGGCCGCGGCGCGCGCGCGCTCGAAGGCGGAAGCCAACGGCCAGGCATCGCGCAAGTACCTCGACCGGGTGGATGCGTCGACCACCGTGCAGAGCTACCTGCGCGGCATGCTTGCCCCGCACTGGACCGACCAGATCGAGGTGGCGTCTGATCCGCCGCTGAAATGGAAGCAGGACGACCGCAGCGGCTGGCTGATCAACAAGCTGGCCGTGCAGCTGAAGAGCGTGAAGCACGAGGCGCTGCTGGTCTCGCCCTACTTCGTGCCTGGCGATGAGCTGACCGCGCACCTGATCAACAAGGTGCGCAGCGATCATGCCAAGGTGGGCGTGATCACCAACTCGCTGGCCGCCAACGACGTGCCGGCCGTGCACGCCGGCTATGCGGGCTACCGCGATCGCCTGCTCGACGGCGGCGTGGACATGTACGAACTGCGCGCGCAGGGAGGCAGCAGCGAGACCCACGGCCTGTTCGGCAGCAGCGGCGCCAGCCTGCACACCAAGGCCTTCGTCATCGACGGCACGCACGGCTTCATCGGTTCGTTCAACCTCGATCCACGCTCGGCCTACCTCAACACCGAGATGGGCGTGCTGTTCCGCGACGCCGGCATCGCCGCGTCATTGCGCCAGGAGTATGAGCGCCTGGCATCCCCAGCTCTGAGCTACAAGGTCTGCCGCGCGAAAGACGGCACGCTGTGCTGGCTGGATCGCGCCCACAAGCCGCCGCTGGTCCTGCACGAAGAGCCCGAGACCACGGCCTTCCAGCGGGCGACGGTCAAGGTGCTCGGCTGGCTGCCGATCGACTCGCAGCTTTAGCGAGGCGTCTTGCTGCGTATCCGCGCCCACGGGATTTCGTAGGAGCGGCTTCGGATGGATTTGGTAGGAGCGGCTTCGGATGGATTTGGTAGGAGCGGCTTCGGCCGCGAGCTTGCAGATTTGGTTGGATTGGATGGGTGCGCGTGAAGGAAGTTGCGATTGGGATGTGGGGAATGCGGCGCGATGTTCCGCATGAGGATGTTGGTGAAGCTTCCACGATCACGAAGGAAGTTTCCTGCTGGGTGGGTAACGCTCGCGGCTGAAGCCGCTCCTACGGGGCTGTGTTCGCGAGGGTTGGGGGAGAACGGCCGCCACCTCGCCTATTCACATTCATCCGGGAACGCTGCGGTTCACGGCCATACAGGCGTGTACGGGCTTTTCGGCGGCAGGGCGCGTAAAATGCGGCGGCTGCCTGCGGGCTTGGTGACACTCGAGCCACTGCTACCCGCCCTCATTCACTTCCCACACATTGCCGGCGTCCCGCACGCGCGGATTCAACGCCATGCAACGGAGTTTCTGATGATTTTCGAACAACTCGATACCTACGGCCATGAACAAGTCGTGTTCTGCCACAACAAGGACGCGGGGCTGAAGGCCATCATCGCGATCCACAACACCGTGCTGGGCCCGGCCCTGGGCGGCACGCGCATGTGGCCGTACAAATCCGAGGACGAGGCGCTCAACGACGTGCTGCGCCTGTCGCGTGGCATGACCTACAAAAACGCGGTTGCCGGCCTCAATATCGGTGGCGGCAAGGCCGTGATCATCGGCGACCCGTCCACCGACAAGTCCGAGGCGCTGTTCCGCGCGTTCGGCCAGTTCGTCGAATCGCTCGGCGGTCGCTACATCACCGCCGAGGACGTCGGCATCGACGTCAACGACATGGAATTCGTGTTTCGCGAAACCGAATACGTCACCGGCGTTCACCAGGTGCACGGCGGCTCGGGCGATCCTTCGCCGTTCACTGCCTATGGTGCGATGCAGGGCTTGATGGCCTCGTTGAACCGCAAGTTCGGCGACGAGGAAATCGGCAAGTATTCCTACGCCGTGCAGGGCCTTGGCCACGTCGGCATGGAGTTCGTGAAGTTGCTCAAGGAGCGCGGCGCGAAGATCTTCGTCACCGACATCAACAAGACCCTGGTCGACAAGGCCGTCAGCGAATACGGCGCCGAGGCCGTGGGTTCCGACGAGATCTACGACGTCAATGCCGATGTGTATTCGCCGTGCGCGCTGGGCGGCACGGTCAATGAGCAAACGCTGCCACGCTTCAAGTTCAAGGTGATCTGCGGCGCCGCCAACAACCAGCTGGCCACCAATGCGATTGGCGATGAAGTCGAAAAGCGCGGCATCCTCTACGCGCCCGATTACGCGGTCAACGCCGGCGGGGTGATGAACGTTTCACTGGAAATCGACGGCTATAACCGCGAGCGGGCAATGCGGATGATGCGCACGATCTACCACAACCTTGCGCGCATCTACGAGATCGCCGAACGCGACGGAATCCCCTCCTACCTCGCCGCCGACCGCCTTGCCGAAGAGCGCATCACCGCCATCGGCAAGCTCAAGCTGCCGCTGGGCCGCAATACGCCGCGCTTCAAGGGTCGTATCCGCGGGCACTGAAAGCGGACTGGAAGGTGGGGCGCTGCAACGCACCCCACCTCCCGGCATCCGCTGCTGCCTGGTTTCACCCAACTCCTGATTCCCACTCTCTAATTTCCAGCCCACGCCCCTATGCGCCCATTTCCACTCGGTGAAGAAATCGATGCCCTGCGCGATGCGGTGCGTCGTTTCGCCGATGTCGAAATCGCCCCGCAAGCCAAGCGCATCGACCACGACAACGTGTTCCCGCAGGAGCTGTGGCTCAAGCTGGGCGAGCTGGGCCTGCTGGGCCTGACCGTCCCGGCCGAGTTTGGTGGCAGCGAGATGAGCTACCTCGCCCACCTGGTGGCGATGGAAGAAATCTCGCGCGCCTCCGGTTCGGTGGGGTTGAGCTACGGCGCGCACTCCAACCTGTGCGTCAACAACCTGTACGCCAACGGCAATCAAGCGCAGCGCGAAAAATACCTGCCCAAGCTGTGCAGCGGGCAATGGAAGGGTGCGCTGGCGATGAGCGAACCGGGCGCGGGTTCGGATGTGGTCGGCTCGATGAGCTGTCGCGCCGAACTGCGCGACGGCGCGTGGGTCGCCAACGGCAACAAGATGTGGATCACCAACGGTCCCGAGGCCGACGTGCTGATCGTCTACATGCGCACCGCCGGCAAGTCTGCGGGCAGCAAGTGCATGACCGCGTTCATCGTCGAGACGGGCATGCCGGGATTCTCGACCGCGCAGAAGCTCGACAAGCTGGGCATGCGCGGCTCCAACACCTGCGAGCTGGTGTTCAAGGATTGCGCGATCCCGGCCGACAACATCCTTGGCGAAGTCAACCAGGGCGTGCGCGTGCTGATGTCCGGCCTCAACACCGAGCGTCTGGTCCTCAGCGGCGGCCCCCTGGGCCTGATGCAGGCAGCCCTCGACGCCGCCCTGCCCTACGTGCGCGAACGCAAGCAGTTCGATCGCGCCATCGGCACCTTTGGCCTGATGCAGGGCAAGATCGCCGACATGTACACCGCGCTGCAATCCAGCCGCGCGTTCGCCTACCAGGTCGCGCGCGACTTCGATGCCGGCCACAAGTCGCGCATCGATGCCGCCAGCTGCCTGCTGCACGCCTCCGAGGCGGCGGTGCAAGTGGCCCTGGAAGGCATCCAGGCGCTGGGCGGCAATGGCTATATCAATGAATACCCCACCGGCCGCATCCTGCGCGACGCCAAGCTGTACGCGATCGGCGCGGGCACCAACGAGATCCGCCGGATGCTGATCGGGCGTGAACTGTTCGATGGCAATTCCTGAGACCACTGGTCTTGCGCGCCTGACCCGGGACGTGCTCCAACGCCGCAATGTCCGTTCAACCAGGCTCCTTCCAATGCTTGCCCAGGGAATGGATGCGCAACGTCATTTCGAGCGCCTGCGCTGATTCCAAGGTCTTGATTCAACGCGGTTCATCGCGGCCTACTGGATGACACCCTGGAGTTACCCGGACCTCCGCCACGCATGCCTTGATGGCGCTGCCACGCGGCGCGGTCGTTGCCGGGCATTTCCAAGACCACAGCCGCAAGGGTTTGGCGCAGTGCAGCAAACAGCGCCATAATCTGGTGATCCCGGCCCTGCGCCGACCTGTTCCCCGGAGAACCCCATGTCCGACATCGTCATCGTCGGTGCCAAGCGCACCGCCATCGGCTCCTTCCTCGGCCAGTTCACCGGCGTTCCCACCCCCACGCTCGGTGCGGCTGCGATTCGCGGTGCCCTCGACCATGCCGGCCTCGCAGCGGACCAGGTCGACGAGGTGATCATGGGGTGCGTGCTGCCGGCCGGCCTCGGCCAGGCACCGGCACGACAGGCGTCACGCGCCGCGCAGATTCCCGATGCGACCGGCTGCACCACCATCAACAAGGTCTGTGGCTCGGGCATGAAGGCGATCATGCTGGCGCACGACATCATCAAGGCCGGCTCGGCCGAAGTCGTGGTCGCCGGCGGCATGGAATCGATGACCAATGCCCCGCACCTGCTCAACGGCTCGCGCACTGGCATTCGCTATGGCTCCGCCGAGTTCCTCGACCACATGGCCTGGGATGGCCTGACCAATCCCTACGACGGCCAGGCAATGGGGGTGTTCGGCGATGCCGCCTGCGCCAAATACGAATTCACCCGCGAGGCGCTCGATGCGTTCTCGGCGGAAAGCGCACGGCGCGCGCAGCAGGCGCAGGCCGATGGACTGTTCAAGGATGAGATCGTCCCGGTGACAGTGAAGACGCGCAAGGGTGAAATCGTCGTCGACAGCGACGAGGAGCCCGGCAAGATCGACCTGGCCAAAATCCCGACCCTGCGCCCGGCTTTCGGCAAGGACGGTGTGCTGACCGCCGCGTCCTCGTCGAAGATTTCCGATGGCGCCGCCGCCACCGTGGTGATGTCGGCGGAGCAAGCCAGCCGTCGCGGGCTCAAGCCGCTGGCGCGGATCGTTGCCCATGCCAGCCACGCACAGGCCCCGGAATGGTTCACCACCGCGCCTGTGAAAGCGATTTCAAACGTGCTCGACAAGGCCGGCTGGAGCGTCGCGGATGTCGACCTGTTCGAGGTCAACGAAGCCTTTGCATGTGTCGCCATGGCGCCCATGAAGGACCTCGGCATTGCCCACGACAAGCTCAATATCCACGGCGGGGCCTGCGCACTTGGCCATCCGATCGGCACCAGCGGCGCCCGCTTGGTGGTGACATTGATCCATGCGTTGAAGGCGTCCGGAGGCAAGCGTGGCGTGGCTTCGCTGTGCATCGGCGGCGGTGAGGCGACCGCTTTGGCCATTGAGCTGCTGTGAATGTGTTAAGACCAGATTTATAAAAAAAATGCACAAACCCTTGACAGGACAAACGGGCTTGTCATCATGTTATGGGCGCGCAGTTGCGCGTAGCCAAACTTTAAACGACGAGGAATATTAGACATGACGATCAATAAGGCGCTGCTCGCACTGGCTCTGGGTTTTGCCCTGGTCGCCTGCAGCAACCAGAAGCAAGCTGAAGGTTCGGCCGCTGATGCAGCTGACGCTGCTGCAGACGCACAGACCGCCGCCGACCAGGCAAGTGCTGCTGGCGACAACACCGCTCCGATTGCGCAGGACGCCGCTGATACGGCCGCTGACGCTGCTGCCCAGGCCAGCGATGCTGCTGCCGACGCTGCTGCTGCCCCGACCGATGCTGCTGCCGACGCCGCTGCCGACACGGCTGAAACCGCTGCCGACACCGCTGAGCAGTCCAAAGACGCCGCTGAAGAAGCCAAGAAGTAATTCCTGGTTCCAGATGTTGCTGTAAAAAAAGGAAAAGTCGCTGACTAGTCAGCGACTTTTCTGTTGTTGAAGTATGCCCATGTCCAATATCTCGTGGCGAACGAGTTTCGATTCTGGGTTCCGCGATACCTGACATTTACCTCAATGGAGATTCCCATGAATACCAAGATCCTCGTTCTGATGGCCGCCAGCGTGCTGGCCCTGTCCGCCTGCACCAAGCCGGCTGCCGACACCACCGCCGAAGCCGCTTCGAACGCCGCTGATTCGGCCGCTTCTGCCGCTGACTCCGCTGCCGACGCAACTGCCAACGCTGCTGATGCCACCGCCGACGCCGCCGACGCTGCCGCTGCCAACACCGCCCAAGCCGCCGACGCTGCTGCCACCACGACCGCCGACGCTGCCAACACCGCTGCCGATGCGACCGCTGCTGCCGCCGCCTCGACGATGGACGCTGCCAAGGACGCGACGGCTACCGCTGCCGAAGCTGTCAAGGACAGTGCCGCCAAGGTTGAAGAAGCCGCCAAGAACTAAGGCGCTTTTTGCTGCAAACAGGAAAGCCCGCGCAAGCGGGCTTTTTTGTTGCCCATGCAATCGTCAATGGGCACCGGCCCGACCGCGTTGCCTGTGTGGCATCGCGCCATCCGGGTATCCTTGGCGTTTTCCACGGGGTGTCCCGGCATGGCAGAACTGACGACGCTTCTCGACACCCGTTCGCAGGAATTCGCCGACAACGTCGCCTTCCACCGCGCGCTCACGCAAGAGCTCGACCTGCGCCTGGCGCGCGCCGCGCAGGGTGGCGGCGACAAGGCACGTGCACGCCATGTCGCGCGCGACAAACTGCTGGTGCGTGAGCGCATCACCGCCCTGCTCGACCCGGGATCACCCTTCCTCGAAATCGCGCCACTGGCCGCCGAAGGCATGTATGACGACGCCGCTCCCGCAGCCGGCATGGTCTGCGGGATCGGTCGGGTGATGGGCCAGGAAATCGTCGTGGTCGCCAACGACGCCACCGTCAAGGGCGGCACGTATTTCCCGATGACGGTCAAGAAACACTTGCGCGCGCAGGAAATCGCCAGCGAAAACAACCTGCCTTGCGTGTACCTGGTGGACTCCGGGGGCGCGTATCTGCCGCTGCAGGACGAGGTGTTCCCGGACAAGGAGCACTTCGGCCGCATTTTCTACAACCAGGCACGCATGAGCGCGCAGAACATCCCGCAGATCGCCGTGGTGATGGGCAGCTGCACGGCAGGTGGCGCCTACGTGCCGGCGATGTCGGACGAGTCGATCATCGTCAGGGAACAGGGCACGATTTTCCTCGGCGGCCCACCGCTGGTGAAAGCCGCCACGGGCGAGATCGTCGATGCCGAGGCATTGGGCGGCGCTGACGTGCACACGGCGGTGTCCGGCGTCGCCGACCATTTCGCCCAGGACGATCGCGATGCGCTGCAGATCGCGCGTCGCCTGGTCGGTAACCTCAACCGCAGGAAAACCATCCAGGTCGCCACGCGTGAGTCGCGCGAACCGCTGTTTGCCGCCGAGGAACTCTATGGGATCGTGCCGAAGGACACGCGCCGGCCCTTTGACATCCGCGAAGTGATCGCGCGCCTCGTCGATGGTTCCGACCTCGATGAATTCAAGGCGCGCTATGGCAAGACCCTGATCACCGGCTTTGCGCACATCCACGGTTACCCGGTCGGCATCATCGCCAACAACGGCATCCTGTTTGCCGAAAGCGCGCTCAAGGGCGCGCACTTCATCGAGCTGTGCAACCAGCGCGGCATCCCGCTGGTGTTCCTGCAGAACATCACCGGCTTCATGGTCGGCAGGAAATACGAAAACGCCGGCATCGCCAAGGACGGCGCCAAGATGGTCACCGCCGTGGCGTGCTCGTCGGTGCCAAAGTTCACGGTGGTCATCGGCGGCAGTTTCGGCGCCGGCAACTACGCGATGTGCGGCCGCGCGTACGGCGCGCGCTTCCTGTGGATGTGGCCCAACGCGCGCATCTCCGTGATGGGCGGCGAACAGGCCGCATCGGTGTTGGCGACGGTCAAGCGCGACGGCATCGAGGGCAATGGCGGAAGCTGGAGCGCCGACGAGGAGGAGGCCTTCAAGGCCCCGCTGCGCGAGCAATACGAATCACAGGGCAGCCCGTGGTATGCCACCGCGCGACTGTGGGACGACGGCATCATCGACCCGGCCGATACCCGGCGCGTGCTTGGCCTGGCGATCTCCGCCTCGCTCAATGCGCCGATCGAACCTGCCCACTTCGGCGTTTTCCGGATGTAGGTCCTGTCGACGCCGCCGCATGCGTGCGCGATCGCCGTCACGATTGGTCACGTATCCGTTGCGCGTGGGCGTTGGACATCCCCTGTGCATTATCTTCGTGCAATGGATGCCGTTTGCACTGCAAGTCCTTATCGGATGACGAATTCGGTGAGCCGCGTCACAGCGGTGTGACGGGAGCTGCATGCTAGTCTGGGTGTTCATCCCCCATCGCTCCATCCCTGTCCGAGGAAGCAGTTCCATGGCCATTTTCAACCAGCAAAGCCCTGTCAAGAAAGATATTCCGTCGTTCGCCAATACACCCGAATCGACGCCGCCCGCGCCGCCGATCCGTGAAACGCCCGTTGTTGCCGATTTCTCGCCCACCCAGGTCACGCCCCCGCGCGCCGCCGTGCAGCACGAGGCCAAGGAATCGTTGATCGCCGCCGACCTCACCATCGAGGGCAAGATCGAAGGCACCGGCCATGTCCGCATCGCCGGCAAGTTCAAGGGCGACGTCAACGTCCAGGGCGACCTCACCATCGAGAACGGCGCCAAGCTCAACGGTAGCGTCCGCGCCAAGAAAGTAATCGTGGCCGGTGAGCTTGAAGGCAACATCGAGGCGGCCACGCGCGTGGAACTGCTCGATTCCGGCATCCTCATGGGCGATCTCAAGGCCGGTTCGCTGACCGTCGCCGCCGGTTCCAAGATCCGCGGCCAGATCGAGTGCGGCTGGGGCGACAAGGACGGCGCCAAGGCCAGCGGCAAGCCTGAAAAACTGGATCGCGACCTCGCCTCATGAGCAATGCCCGCCCGGGCACGGCAGGTGCCACGCGCACCTGCCCGCATTGCAAGACGACGATCCTCGAAAGTTCGAGTATCTGTCCGTCCTGCCGTCACTACCTGCGCTTTGATTCGCCGACGGCGGACACGGGCGTTGAAAAAATCACGCCGCTGCATGTGGAAGGCAAGATCCGGCATCCGTCGGAAGGTGGGGCCTGGGAATATTCGGTGGTCCTGACGATCCGCGACGACGAAGGCAACGAAGTCGCCCACCAGGTCGTCGGCGTGGGTGCGATGCACGCAGGCGAAGAACGCACGTTCAGCCTGGCCGTGGAAGTGATCCCGACCAACGACATGCGTCGCGCCGGCAAGCGCGGCGCCAGGCACTGACCGGCGACTCCGCTAGATTGCCTGCCCGTCGCTGTTGAATCCGGCGCGGCCGATCGGCGGCGTGCGTGCGTCGCCGCAATGAGCACCATGCGACTGTGCAGGGCGCGCATTGCAGTCGCGGCCAACACCCCCTTATTCAACACACTCCAGCGCTGGCTACGGCCCATCGGGCCCGCAGTTGTTGCAGCCGCCACAATCCTTGGCATTGCCTGCACCTGCCGGCGCGATGCGACGACCCAGCGCACGCAGCCATGTCGGCCGGCCTTCGCGCACCAATGGCACGGCCAGGGCGATGCGCAGTTTGCGCGTCACGCCGGGGAGCTGCTTTTTCATCACCACCCACGCGCTGAACACCAACGCCAACGCGATGAGCACGTACTGGATGGCAAGCGAGACGTCCACCGGCGCAGCCTCAGCCCGCACCCAGCAACACGGCGACCTGGTAGGTCACGAAGGACATCAGGTAGGCCAGTCCGAACAGATAGCCGGCACTTATCGCCACCTGCTTCCATGAGTTGGTCTCGCGGCGGATCGTGGCCAGCGTGGCGATGCACTGCGGCGCGTAGATAAACCACACCAGCAGCGACAGCGCCGTCGCCAGCGACCAGCCCTGCGAGATCAACGGCGTCAATGCCTGGCTGGCGATGTCGTCATTGGCGGCCGATAGCGCATACACCGTTGCCAGCGACGCGACCACCACCTCGCGCGCCGCCATGCCCGGGATCAGGGCGATGCAGATCTGCCAGTTGAAGCCGACCGGCGCGAACACCGTGGTCATGGCGTGGCCGATGCGACCGGCGAAGCTGTAATCGATCGCCGGCATCGTGGCATCCGGCGGCGCGCCGGGAAACGTCAGCAGGAACCACAGCAAGATCGTCAATGCCAGGATGATCCCGCCGACGCGCCGCAGGAAGATCATCGCGCGTTCGTAAAGGCCGATCAGCAGGTCGCGCACGTGCGGCATGCGGTACGACGGCAGTTCGAGCATCAGGGCATGTTCGCCCTTGTCATGGCGCCAGGTCTTCATCACCCACGACACCGCCAACGCGCTGAGGATGCCGGCCATGTACAGCCCGAACAGCACCAGTCCCTGCAGGTTGAAGATGCCGGCCACCTGTTGCTGCGGGATGAACGCACCGATCAGCAATGCGTACACCGGCAATCGCGCCGAGCAGGTCATCAACGGCGCGACCATGATCGTGGCGAGGCGGTCGCGCGGGTCCTGGATCGAGCGCGTCGCCATGATGCCGGGGATCGCACAGGCAAAACTCGACAGCAGCGGGATGAACGAGCGTCCGGACAAGCCCGCCACGGACATCATCTTGTCGAGCAGGAATGCCGCCCGTGGCAGGTAACCCGACTCCTCCAGCGCGAGGATGAAGGCGAACAGGATCATGATTTGCGGCAGGAATACGATCACCCCGCCGAGCCCCGCGATGATGCCGTCGACCAGCAGGCTGTTGAGCGGTCCGGCCGGCAAGACATTGCCCACCCAGCTGCCGAACCACGCGGTGCCGGCCTCGATGACATCCATCATCGGCGTCGCCCATGCGTACACGGCCTGGAAAATCAGGAACATGATCGTGGCCAGCGCCGCCAGTCCAAACACGGGGTGCAGCAGCCAGCGATCGAGCACGTCATCGATATGGGCGGTGCGCGTTGGCATCTCGACGGCCAGCGCCAGCAGGCGGCGGGTTTCTTCGTGCAGATCGGCGCCCTCGGCCAATCGTTTTTCGGGCGCCTTGGGCGCATCACCCAGCGCCTCGATGCGCTCGATCAGCGCCTGCGCGCCATTGCGCCGCACCGCGACGGTTTCGACCACGGGCACGCCGAGCGCATCTTCCAGCGCCGCACGATCGAGCTGGATGCCGCGGCGTGCGGCGACATCGGACATGTTCAGTGCCACCACCATCGGCCGGCCCAGATCGCGCACTTCCAGCACGAAGCGCAGGTGCAGGCGCAGGTTGGTCGCGTCGATCACGCACACCAGCACGTCGGGCGCGGGCTCGCCGGGATAGAAGCCGCGACACAGGTCGCGGGTGATCGCCTCATCCAGGCTCGAGGGTTGCAGGCTGTAAGCACCCGGCAGGTCCAGCAGTGCATAGCTGCGGCCCGACGGCGTCAGCAACTGGCCTTCCTTGCGCTCCACGGTGACACCGGCGTAATTGGCCACTTTCTGGCGGCTGCCGGTCAGCTGGTTGAACAACGCGGTCTTGCCCGAGTTGGGATTGCCCACCAGGGCCAGGCGCAGCGGCGATGCGATGGCGGTCATTGGCGCGCATCCCCATTGCGCAACAGCACGCGCGACGCTTCGCTGCGACGCAAGGCAAAGCGGGTGAAACCCACCTGCACCAGCAATGGTTCGGCCCCAATCGGGCCCGACGCCATCAATTGCACGGTCTCGCCATAGACAAAACCAAGCTCGCGCAGGCGTCGTGCAATCGGGTCGTTGGGCATGCGGTCCTCCACGGAATCAACTGTGGCGCTCGTGCGTCGCGGCAAGTCGGATAGCCTCATGGAGATGTTCAAATGGGAATTGTTCTCATTGTATCGCAGCGCGACCGCAATGGCGTCTATCGGCCGAATCAATCGGGCGCAACGGCTATGATTCAGCTTCATTCACCGCGCGCACATGGAAACGGATCGATGACCCCATCGGAGGAGACCACTCTGCGGCTGGAACGTACCGGCGCCGTTGCCCGGCTGCGCCTGCATCGGCCGCAGCTGCACAACGCCTTCGACGCCTCCCTGATCGCGGCCATGACCACGGCCCTGGAGCAGCTGGCCGGCGACGCCAGCGTGCGCGTGGTCGTGCTGGAGGGCGCGGGCGCTTCATTTTCGGCTGGCGCGGACCTCAACTGGATGCGCGGCATGGCGGCCGCAGGTGAAGCGGCCAACCGCGAGGACGCCCTCGCCCTCGCCCACTTGATGCGTAGCCTGGATGAATTGCCCAAGCCCACCATCGCCCGCGTCCACGGCGCCGCGTTCGGAGGCGGTGTCGGCCTGGTGGCGTGCTGCGACATCGCCATCGGCTCGGTGGACGCCAGGTTCGGCCTGACCGAAAGCAAGCTCGGTTTGCTGCCGGCGGTGATCTCGCCCTACGTCATCGCCGCCATTGGCGCGCGCCACGCGCGACGTTATTTCGCCAGTGCCGAAATCTTCGACGCCGCGCAGGCGCATCGCATCGGCTTGTTGCACGAGGTGGTGGCCGCCGATGTGCTCGATGCCGCGGTCGATCAACAAATTGCGTGGTTGCTCAAGGCCGGTCCGATTGCCTCGGCGCAGGCCAAGGCCCTGGTGCGCAGTCTGGACGCGCAATCGGACCGCGACGCCATCGACTCGGCCAACGCCGATTTGATTGCGCGACTGCGGGTCTCGCCGGAAGGCCAGGAGGGGTTGTCTGCCTTCCTCGACAAGCGCGCGCCCGACTGGGTGATCAAGGAATAACCACATGCTCGAGCACGCCAACCTCAAAGTGTCCGATTTCCCGGCCGTCGGCTGCGACCACGATGCACCCCGAATGCGCGCCGACTACCCTCTTGATGACGACGGCGGCCTCGTGTTCGATCACGATGGCCGCAGCCTCGACGCCGCCTGCCACGCACTGGAAAACGACGCCTGATGTTCGACAAGATCCTCATTGCCAACCGCGGCGAAATCGCCTGCCGGGTGATCCGTACCGCACGACGGCTCGGTATCCGAACCGTCGTGGTGTTCTCGCAGGCCGATGCCGATGCGCAACACGTGCGGCTTGCCGACGAGGCGTATCCGATTGGTGGCCCGCGCCCCCAGGACAGCTACCTGCGCGGCGATGCCATCCTCGATGTCGCCATCCAATCCGGCGCGCAGGCCATCCACCCCGGCTACGGTTTCCTCAGCGAGAACGCCGACTTCGCCGACGCGGTGGAGGCGGCCGGCATCGTCTTCATCGGGCCGAAGGCGGCGTCGATGCGCAAGATGGGCAGCAAGGCGGGCGCCAAGGACCTGATGGACGCGGCGGGCGTGCCGGTGGTGCCCGGCTATACCGGCGAAGACCAGGCGCCGCAATGGCTCGCAGAGCAGGCCGCGCGCATCGGCTTCCCGCTGATGATCAAGGCCGCGCACGGCGGCGGCGGCAAGGGCATGCGCATCGTGCGTTCGCTCGAGGAATTCCTTCCCAACCTGGAAAGCTGCCAGCGCGAAGCGAAAAACGCTTTTGGTCGCGACCGCGTGCTGCTGGAACGCTATATCGAATCGCCGCGACATATCGAGATCCAGGTCTTCGGCGACAGTCACGGCAATGCCATCCACCTCAACGAACGCGAGTGTTCGGCGCAGCGCCGTTACCAGAAGGTGCTGGAAGAATCGCCATCGCCTTTCCTCACCGCGCAGCTGCGTGCCGCCATGGGCGCGGCCGCGGTGCAGGCGGCGCATGCGATCGATTACGCCAATGCCGGTACGGTCGAGTTCATCGTCGCGCCGGACTCTACGTTTTATTTCATGGAGATCAACACGCGCCTGCAGGTCGAGCACCCGGTGACCGAATGCGTGACCGGACTGGACCTGGTTGAATGGCAATTGCGCATTGCCAGCGGCGAAGCCTTGCCGCTGGCGCAGGACGACATCGTCCAGCGCGGGCATGCCATCGAGGTGCGCCTGTACGCGGAGGATCCGGAGGCCGGATTCCTGCCTGCGTCCGGCAAACTCGAACGCCTGCGGCTGCCGACCGCATCGCCGCACGTGCGCATTGATTCAGGCGTGACCCAAGGCGACACGGTGACGATTTTCTACGATCCGATGATCGCCAAGCTCATCGTCTGGGACGAAGACCGACCCCGCGCCCTTGCCCGCCTGCGCGAGGCGCTCGCGCAGTGCGAGATCGAAGGCCCGAAGTCCAACATCACGTTCCTCGAACGACTGGTGCGACACCCGGCCATCGTCGGGGCCAGCATCGATACCGGCTACCTCGATCGCCACCTCGATGAATTCCTCGCGCCGCTGTCCGACATCGACCGTCCCGATGGCATCGCGATTGCAGCTGCGGCCACGGTCGCCCTGCTGCAGGAAGAAGCGGCCACCCGCGCAACCGCCGCACGCAGCCACGACCCGACATCGCCGTGGGCCGTGGCCGATGGCTGGCGCCTGGGCCATGCCGGACAACGCCGGCTTGTGCTGCGCGAGGGCGAGGTGCGCCATGAAATCAACGCCCATGGCGCCGCCGGCGAGTACCGCATCGAACATGGCGGCCGCATGGTGCACGTGACCGGCGCGCGCTTGACGATGGCGGCGCCGACGAGCGTGCCGTTGACTCGCATGCCGTTGACGAGCGTGCCGTCGATGATCGCGGCTGCGTCCGGCGCATCCGTGGCCGCATCTTCCCTCAGCGCCCGTTTTGATGGACAGGGGCGCAGCTACCAGATCGATGCCGATGCCCGTCGCGTGCTGCTCCACGATGGCATGCGGCGTTGGCGTTACCAGCGCGTACCGGCCTACCAGGCCGAGCGCGCGGGCATGGATGGCAGCGGTGACCATGCGATCGCACCGATGCCGGGGCGGATCGTGCTGGTCAAGGTGGCAAACGGTGACCACGTCACCCTGGGGCAGGAACTGCTGGTGATGGAGGCGATGAAAATGGAACTTGCCCTGAAGGCGCCGCGCGACGGCATCATCGCGAAAGTGCACGCATCCGCCGGTGATTTCGTCGAGGCCGACACGATCCTGGTCGCACTGGAGACCTGAGCATGGCGTTGCCCGCTGCCGTTCGCATCGTCGAGGTTGGTCCGCGTGACGGCCTGCAAAACGAGAAGTCGATCGTGTCGACGGCGGCCAAGGTCGAATTGATCGACCGGTTGTCGGCCACTGGCTTGCAGACCATCGAGGCGACCAGTTTCGTCAGCCCGAAATGGGTGCCGCAGCTCGCCGATGCCGCGCAGGTCTATGCGGGCATCACGCGCAGACCGGGCGTGCGTTATCCAGTGCTTGTGCCCAACCAACAAGGCTATGAGCGTGCACGCGCCGCCGGCGCCACCGAGGTCGCTGTGTTCACGGCGGCCTCTGAAGCCTTCAACATGAAAAACACCAACGCGACCATCGAGCAATCGCTGGCTCGCTTTGCGCCGGTGCTGGAACGCGCGAGGACCGACGGGGTGGCCGTGCGCGGATATGTCTCCACCGTGCTCGGCTGCCCCTATCAGGGCGAAGTGCCGGTCGCCGACGTCGTCCGCGTCGCAGCGGCGTTGCATGCGATGGGCTGCTACGAAATTTCGCTGGGCGACACCATCGGCGTTGGCACCCCAAACAAGGCGCGGGCGATGTTGCAGGCGGTGGCAGGCGCCATCCCGATGGCGTCGCTGGCGGTGCATTTCCACGACACCTATGGCCAGGCGCTCGCCAATATCCTCGCCTGCCTGGAGGAAGGCGTCGCGGTGGTGGATGCCGCCGTCTCCGGCACCGGCGGCTGCCCGTATGCAACAGGCGCGACCGGCAATGTCGCCAGTGAAGACATCGTCTACATGCTGCACGGCATGGGCATCGCAACCGGCATCGATCTGGACGCCCTCGCCGACACCGGCCTGTGGCTCTCCACGCTGCTGGGCCGCGACAGCAGCAGCCGATTCACGCGCGCGCGCGCCGCGACATGACCGGGCCCGGGCCGCTGTCGGACGGCGTCGCGATGTCGCCGGCCAACGCCGACACCACGGCCATCCTGGACGCGCTCGACGCCGCCTGCCGCGACCTTTCCCTGCCGGCCAGCACGCGACAACTGCTCACCGACGCTGGCGAGGCCTTGCGCGCCACCTGTACCGATGCGCAGGCCGCGCGCCTGCGCTACCACGCCCTGTTCGATGCAGTGCCCGACCCGGTCAGCGTCCTCGACGAGCACGGGCTCGTGCTCGACCTCAACAAGGCCGGCATGGCGGCCTATCGTCGCCCCCGCGAGGACGTCATCGGCCAATCGATCGATGTCTTGAACCCGGACCTGCCCAAGGGTCACCTCGGCCCTGTCTGGGACACGATCAATCGCGGCGAAACCTACGTCGTGGAGGTGTCCAACATGCGCGCCGATGGCACGCGATTCCCGGTCGAGGTGCATACCGCGGGTTTCGTCCACGAGGGGCGCCGTTGCCTGGTGGCGGTCGCGCGCGACCTCAGCCGGCGACGCGAGGCCGAGGTGCGTTATCGCGAATTGATGGAAGTGATCGACAAGGCCATCGTCATCCAGGATGCGCAGCTGCATTGCATCTACGCCAACTCGGCAGCACTGCAGCTGTTCGGCGTTAGCGAGGGCGAATCACTCGATGACGCGCTGCAGGCCGACCGCTGGATGATGGTCGCTGGCGACGGCACAGAAATGCAGCAGGCACGCACCCCGGTGATGCGTGCGCTTGGCAGCGGAAAGCTCGTCGAGAGCACCCTGATCGGCCTGTATCACCGCAAGCGTCGCCAGCTGATCTGGCTTTCAGTCACCGTGGTGCCGCAGTTCGCCGCCGACGCCGGCACCCCGCACCAGGTGCTGTCGATGTACAGCGACGTCACCGCGCTCAAACGCGACAGCGCGTTGTTCGATCGCGTGCAGGCACTCGCGCATATCGGCGGCTGGGAGTGGGATCGCCCCAGCGACACGCTCTACCTCACCGATGAATCCGCGCGCATCCTGGCCCAGGCGCGCACGCCTGCCACCATGCCGCAGATGCTCGACTGCCTGTGCGCTGCTGATCGCAGCGTGTTGCGCTCGGCGATCGACCAAAGCATCGATGAGGGCCATGGCTTCGACCTGGAATTGCAGGGGTCGCGCGCTGACGGACACGCATTCTGGGTGCGCGTCATCGGTGGCGACGGGCTCGGCAGCCAGGCACTTGAAGATCCCGCCATGTTCCGTCTCACCGGCACGCTGCAGGACATCACCGAACTCAAGCAAGACGAGGAAACCCTGCGCGTACAGGCGCGCAGCGACCCGCTGACTGCGCTGATGAACCGCGACGCGATCCTCGCCGAACTCGGCCTGCGCATGGCCGATCCGACGCAATCACGCGTGGCCGTGCTGTACATCGACCTGGACCGCTTCAAGGTCGTCAATGACGTCCTTGGCCACAATGCCGGCGACGAATTGCTCACCAACGCCGCGCGGCGCATCGGTCGCGCCGTTGGCAGCGAAGGCCTGATCGCGCGTTTTGGTGGCGACGAATTCCTGGTGGTGTGCAGCATCGTCGACGATGCCACGCGTCCGGAGCGCCTGGCCGAGGCGATCCTCGATGCGTTTGGTGACAGCTTCCGCTTCGAGCAGGAAGAATTCAGCATCACCGCCAGCATCGGAATCGCGCGCGCCCCCGAAGACGGTGACCGCCCGCAGGTGCTGATCCACAATGCCGATGTTGCGATGTACGATAGCAAGCGCCGCATCCGCAACGGCTGGCAGGCCTTCACCCCTGCACTGGCGCGGTCGCAGGAAGACCGCCTGCGCATCGAGACACA
The DNA here is from genome assembly GCA_038241735.1 of Lysobacterales bacterium. Classification (GTDB taxonomy): domain Bacteria; phylum Pseudomonadota; class Gammaproteobacteria; order Xanthomonadales; family Xanthomonadaceae; genus Luteimonas. The sequence continues at coordinate 9,342 of JBBSST010000032.1, read as the reverse complement.
CTTGCGACGTGCCGCTGACAACGGTGAATTCCACCTGGTCTACCAGCCGCAGGTCGACCTCAAGCACGGCCGCATTATCGCCGCCGAGGCTTTGATCCGTTGGCAGAACCAGCAACTCGGTGAAATGCGCCCGGATCATTTCATCAGTCATGCCGAAACCACCGGCGACATCGTCCACATCGGCAGTTGGGTGTTGAACGAAGCCTGCCGACAAGTCGCGCAGTGGCGCGACGCCGGGCTGGGCATCGTGCGCGTCGCGGTCAATGTCTCGTACCGGCAATTCGTCGGCGACGACCTGGCCGATCGCGTGCGCGGCGTCCTTGACGAGTTCGGCTTGCCAGGTGCAGCGCTGGAACTCGAGTTCACCGAGCGCGTGTTGATCGAGGACGCGCCCGACACGCTCAAGACGTTCGCCAAGTTGCGCGACCTTGGCGTGGTGCTGACCATCGACGATTTCGGCGAAGGCTACAGCGCGCTCAACTACCTGCGCCGGCTGCCGATCCACGGACTCAAGCTCAGCCAGCTGTTCGTCGAGGGTGTGCCGGGCAACAAGTCCGACGTGGCCGTGTGCCAGGCGGTGTCCGGCATCGCCCGCAGCCTGGGCCTGGGACTGGTCGCCGAAGGCATCGAGTCGGAGCTGCAGCGCACGTTCCTGCTTGAGCTCGGCATTCCCGTGGGCCAGGGTTTCCTGTTTGCGCCGGGCCTGCGTGCCGATGAATTTGCCCGACGACTCGCCGCCAACGCCCACTTCGGCAATGTCTGACGCCCTGCACATCCGCCCGATCCAGGCCCGTGACGACGCCGCAGTGGCCGCGATCATCCGCGCGGTGATGCCGGAATTTGGCGCCACCGGCGACGGATTTGCGATCAACGATCCCGAAGTGGACTGGATGCATCGCGCCTATGCCATGCCACGCTCTGTCTACTTCGTGGTCGAGCACCACGGACGGCTGACGGGCGGCGGCGGCATCGCGCCATTATCGGGCGGCGATGGCGACACCTGCGAACTGCGCAAGATGTACTGCATGCCGGCGGTACGCGGCATCGGTGCCGGCGCGGCGCTGATGACGCATTGCCTGGAGGCAGCGCGCGCGTTCGGTTTTACTCGTGGCTACCTTGAAACCCTGCACGGCATGGACGCGGCCATGAAGCTCTACTCGCGCAGCGGCTTCCAGCGCATCAGTGCGCCGCTTGGCGCGACCGGCCACGGCGGCTGCAACACCTTCTACCTGCGCGACCTGTAGGCGCGTCCCCCCGGCGCGATGGCGTCAGCGGTACCGCCATCGCCCCCATCATCGCGCTCGTCACCGCGCTCGCCATCACGCCCCTCATCGCACCCAGGGCGCGCCTACGGCCAGTCATCCCGGGTAAAATGCCCGGCTTCCGCATCACCGGGACCTGCCCATGCAACTCGATACGATCCGCGCCATCGTTACCGGCGGCGTGTCCGGCCTCGGCCTCGCCGTCGCCCGGCACCTGGTCGCCCATGGCGGCAAGGTCGCACTGTTTGATGTCAACGATGACAAGGCTGCGATCGTCGTCGCCGAACTGGGCGACGACAAGGCCCGTTACTTCAGCACCGACGTCAGCAACGAAGAGAGCGTCGCCGCAAGCGTGGCCAGCGCCCGCGATTTCCTCGGCGGCCTGAACGCCACCATCAACTGCGCCGGCATCCTCGGCGCCGGCCGCGTGCTGGGTCGCGAAGCGCCGATGCCACTGAAGAATTTCGCCGGCACGGTGATGGTCAACCTGGTCGGCAGCTTCAACGTCGCCAAGGCAGCCGCTGCGGTGATGCAACACAACGCAGCCGGTGAAGACGGCGAGCGCGGCGTGATCATCAATACCGCGTCGGTGGCTGCCTATGAAGGGCAGATCGGCCAGGCCGCGTATTCGGCGTCGAAAGGTGGCGTCGTCGCCATGACCCTGCCGATGGCGCGCGAACTGGCCCGCTTCGGTATCCGCGTCAACACCATCGCTCCGGGCATTTTCTGGACGCCGATGGTCGATGGCATGCCCGACGACGTCCAGCAATCGTTGGCGGCATCGATCCCGTTTCCGTCGCGTCTCGGGCGGCCCGAAGAGTTCGCCGACCTGGTGGCCTATCTTCTGGGCAACCGATACATCAACGGTGAAACCATCCGCCTGGATGGCGCCGTGCGGCTGGCGCCAAAATGATCATGGGCGGGATCTTCCCTGCCCTCCAACGCGCTGCTGCACGTTCCATCTTCCACCCGCCTTCCACCCATTTTCCACTCCGGCACTCCCATGAAAGCTTCCGACATCAAGAAAGGCAATGTCATCGAACACAACGGCGCCGTTTATCAGGTGCGCGATATCGAACGCAGCTCGCCGCAGGGTCGCGGCGGCAATGCCAAGTTCCGTTTCATCATGTATTCGGTGCCTGGCGGCAACAAATTCGACCTCAGCCTAGGCGGCGATGACGAGTTGAAGGAAGTCGAGCTGTCGCGTCGTCAGGTGACGTTCTCGTACAAGGACGGCGACGCGTTCGTGTTCATGGATGACGAGGACTACACGCCGTACACGCTGGATGCCCACATGCTCGGCGATGCCGGCGGCTACATCACCGATGGCCTGGCCGAATGCTACGTGCAGATCATCGACGATCAGCCGGTGGCACTGCAGTTGCCGCAAAGCGTGGTGCTGGAAGTGGTCGAGACCCCGCCCGAACTCAAGGGCGGCACCGCCACCAAGCGCCCCAAGCCGGCGAAACTCAGTACCGGCATCGAGATCCAGGTGCCCGAGTACATCGGCAATGGCGAACGCGTGTGGGTCAACACCAGCACCGGCGAGTTCGGCGGTCGCGCGGACTGACGTGCTTCAGTCAGCCTGGTGGGGTTCCTGCACGTCCAATAGCTTGCCGGGATTCATGATGCCGTTCGGGTCGAATGCGTGCTTGATCCCGCGCATCAGCGCGATCTCTTGCGCGCTGCGCGTGGATGACAGGTACGCCTTCTTCACCAGCCCGATGCCGTGTTCGGCCGAGATGCTGCCGCCATGCCGCGCCAGCGATGCCGCCAGTAGCCTGGTGACGTGCTCGCACTGTTCGACAAACCGCTGATCGTCGGTGTCGCGTGGTTTCAGCACGTTGATATGCAGGTTGCCATCGCCGACATGGCCAAACCAGACCACGTCGAAATGCGGGTATTCGCGCGCCAGCAGGGCCTGCGTTTCGGCCAAAAAACCCGGCATTGCCGAGATCCGCACGGACACGTCATTCTTGTAGGGCGCGTAGCGGGCCAGGCTCTCGGTAATGCCTTCGCGCAGCCGCCACAGCTGCGCGGCCTGCGCGTCGCTCTGGCTGATTACGCCATCGCTGACCCAGCCGTTATCCGTGCAGTGTTCGAAGGCCGCCAGCACGCGCGCCTCCTGTGCGTCATCGCCAGCGGCGAATTCGGCGATCACGTAGTACGGATGTACCTCGTCGAAGGGTGCCTGCCCGCCGTGTTCCAACACGTGGTGCAGCGCGCGATCGGTGAAAAATTCGAACGCCTCCAGCTGCAGGCGTTCGCGCAGTGCCGCGAATACCTGCATCAACACGTCAAACGACGGCAGCGCCAGCAGCATCACGTTGCTGGGCGGTGGCCTATCGGTCAGTCGCAGCGTCGCCTCGACCACGATCCCCAAGGTGCCTTCCGACGCGATGGCCAGGTGGCGCAGGTCATAACCGCTGGAATTCTTGACCAGTCCGCGATTGAGGTCGAGCAGTTCGCCACGGCCGGTGACCAGCTTCAGGCCCGCGACCCACTCACGCGTGTTGCCATAGCGGATCACCCGGATGCCGCCGGCATTGGTGGCGATGTTGCCGCCGATCGAACACGACCCGCGTGCGGCGAAATCGACCGGATACAGCAGCGCCTGTTCGCGCGCCGCGTCGTGCACCGCTTGCAGGGTGATGCCCGGTTGCACGGTGAGCGTGCGGTCGATGGCGTCGAAGGCGAGCACGCGATTCATGCGCTCCAGGCTCAGCACCAGTTCGCCGTTGCTGGCCACCGCGCCGCCCGACAGGCCGGTGCGGCCACCGGACGGCACGATGGCGACGCGGTGCACGTTGGCCCAGCGCACGACGGCCTGCACCTGGGCGATGTCGCCGGGCAGCGCGATCGCCAGCGGCGCGGGCGTCCAGCGCCGGGTCCAGTCGCGACCGTAATATTCCAGGTCGGCCGGATCGGTCTTGAGCTGCAGCTGCGGCAGGCTCTGCCGCAGGATGTCCAGGGGCGTATCGGTCATGGCCAAGGCTGCGCAGGATGTGTTGCCAGACTGCCAGCGCGCGCGCACAGCGTCCAGTGCGGCAGTGCAGCAAGCACCACTGCTTGCTGGCACACTGCAGGCCACCCCCGCCACGTTCGCCCCGATGAAAAAAACCTCGTACCCCAAGCAGGACATCCGCATCCTGCTGCTGGAAGGCGTCAGCCAGACCGCTGTTGAAACCTTCCGCGCCGCCGGCTACCAGCAGATCGAACAGCACACCAAATCCCTGCCTGATGACGAGCTCAAGCGACGCATCGCCGACGCTCACTTCGTCGGCATCCGCTCGCGTACGCAGCTCACCTCCGATGTCCTCGCCGACGCGCGGCGCCTGCTGGCGGTGGGCTGCTTTTGCATCGGCACCAACCAGGTCGACACCGATGCCGCCGAACTGGCCGGCGTCCCGGTGTTCAACGCGCCTTATTCCAACACCCGCAGCGTCGCCGAACTGGTGATTGCCCAGGCCATCATGCTGTTACGCGGCATCCCGCAGAAAAACGCCGAATGCCATCGCGGCGGCTGGTCGAAATCCGCCGCCGGCAGCCACGAGGCGCGCGGCAAGACGCTTGGCATCATCGGCTACGGCCACATCGGCACCCAGGCCGGCGTATTGGCCGAATCAATGGGCATGCACGTGCTGTTCCACGATATCGAGACCAAGCTTTCGCTGGGCAATGCGCGGCCGTCGATCGACCTGGACGATCTGTTGCAACGCTCCGACGTGGTGACCCTGCACGTGCCGGAAACCCCGTCGACCAAACTGATGTTCGGCGCCAGGCAGATCGCGAAGATGAAGCCCGGTGCGCACCTGATCAACGCCTCGCGCGGCTCGGTGGTGGACATCGATGCATTGGCCGCGGCGTTGCAATCAGGCCACGTTGCAGGGGCAGCGGTGGATGTGTTCCCGGCCGAGCCCAAGGGCAACGACGATCCGTTCGAGTCACCCCTGCTGGGCCTGGACAATGTCATCCTCACCCCGCACGTCGGCGGCAGCACGCTGGAGGCGCAGGACAACATCGGCGTGGAAGTCGCCGCCAAGCTGGTGCGTTACAGCGACAACGGCAGCACCCTATCGGCGGTGAACTTCCCCGAAGTCAACTTGCCCGAACACGTCGGCAGCCATCGCGTGCTGCACATCCATCGCAACGTGCCCGGCGTGCTGTCGCAGGTCAACGAGATCTTCGGCAAGCACCACATCAATATCGACGGCCAATACCTGCGCACCGATGCCAAGGTGGGCTACGTGGTGATCGACGTGACCGCCGAGGAACGCCAGGCCGTCGAACTGCGCACGGCGCTTGCGGCGATTCCGGGCACACTGCGCACGCGCGTGCTGTATTGAAGTAGCTCGGGCTGCGCGCCCCGATACATGAGGCTACCGATCGCCGGGGGCGTCGCCCTGGCCTACATCCGTGCCAGCCATTTGGCGGCCATGCGTCGCAACGATGCGTCGGCACCATCGTCATCGACCAGCAGGGCGATCTCGCGCCACGCCAGCGCGTGGGATTCATCACTTACCACGAAATCCTCGTTGTCGCCGGCATGCACGACGTAGCGCACGTCGTAATGCCAGTGCGCCGACACGCCCTTGTGTTCCGGGATCAAATGGCGGTCCAGGTCGAAGATCCCGGGCACCAGCTGCAAACCGATCAATCCCGATTCTTCTTCGGCCTCGCGCAATGCCGTACGCGCCAGGTCGCGATCGCCGTCGGCATGGCCACCCAGCTGCAGCCACATGTCGAGCTTGCGGTGGTGGGTCAGCAAGACGCGCCGGCCAGTGCGGTCGACCAGCCAGGCCGATGCCGTGAAGTGGCCGGCCAGGCGTTCGCGCATGAAGGGGTTCAATGGATCGGACAGCAGGACCAGGAAATCGTCGACGCAAGCGTCCTGCGCCGGCCAGCGCGCACGGTAATCGCGCAACGCCGCGTCCAGCGCATGGTCCAGACCATCGGGCCCGGGATTCATGCTGCGATGCCGCAATTGCGTGTTTGTCTCCATGCCGCAATTTTATCGCCGATGCCCCCTCGCATGGCGCTTGTGCGACCGGGACGTGGCGGTTAAGGTCGCAAAGCTTCGACATTCGACCGTCGACACGGGATTTTCCATTCGCACATTGCCCTAGGGGAGTACGCCATGCTGTTTTGGCGCGTCAAGCCGCTCGACAAGATTCTGGAAACCGCAAGCAAGAAGGCGTTGACACGACAACTGGGGGCTTTCCAGCTGACCATGCTGGGCATTGGCGCGGTCATCGGCACCGGCATCTTCGTGTTGACCGCCGAAGCCGGCCAGAAAGCCGGCCCGGCAATGATGATCGCCTTCGTCATCGCGGCCATCGTGTGTGCGCTTGCTGCGCTGGCCTACGCCGAACTGGCCTCCATGATCCCGGTCGCGGGCTCCGCTTACACCTACACCTATGGCGTGCTCGGCGAAGGACTGGCCTGGGTGGTCGGCTGGGCACTGGTCCTGGAATACGCCGTCGCCGCAGGCGCGGTGTCGGTGGGCTGGTCCGGATACATGAACGGGCTGCTGATGCACGTCGAGCTGTTCGGACTTGTCGAACCCGGGGCACTATCGCTTCCCCGCTGGCTGCAGACCGGTCCGCTGGACGGCGGCACCTTCAACATCCTTGCGTTTGGAATCGCGCTGCTGGTGACCTGGCTTCTGGTGATCGGCACGTCCAAGTCGGCCAAGGTCAACGCCGTGCTGGTGATGATCAAGATCGCCGCACTGATCGCCTTCATCGTCATCGCCCTGCCGGCGGTGAACAACCAGAACTTCGAACCGTTCTTCCCGACCGGCTGGGGCAGCCCGATGGGCGGAGTCGGCGTGCTGGGCGCTGCGGCGTCGATTTTCTTCGCGTACGTAGGTTTCGATGCAGTCTCCACCGCATCGGAAGAAACCAAGAACCCGAACCGCAACATTCCGATCGGCCTGCTCGGCTCGCTGATCGTCTGCACCATCTTCTACCTGCTGGTCGGCTACGGCGCGGTGGGCGCGGCGGGTTCCGCACCGATGGTGGGCGCCGACGGCGTCGTGTTGTCGCCGGGTACGCCGGAAATGGCCGCCGTCTGTGCCATGGCGGCCAACGTCGATGCACTGGTCTGCAGCAAGGAGCCGCTGGCGCACGTGATGCGCATGGTCGGCTTCGGCAAGGTCGGCAACATGATTGGCCTGGCGGCGGCACTTGCCCTGCCTTCGGTGGTGCTGATGATGATCTACGGCCAGACCCGCATCTTCTTCACCATGTCGCGCGACGGCCTGTTGCCGGAGAAGCTCTCCAGGATCCATCCCAAGTACAAGACCCCGCACGTGATCACCATGATCACCGGCGTGTTCGTGGCGCTGTTCGGTGCGATGTTCCCGGTTGGAATCCTCGCGGATATCTCCAACTCGGGCACGCTGTTCGCCTTCATCATGGTGGCGATCGGCGTGATGATCCTGCGCAGGCAGCAACCCAATCGGCCACGCCCGTTCCGTACCCCACTGGTGTGGGTGGTCTGCCCGCTCGCAGTCGCTGGCTGCCTGCTTCTGTTCATGAACCTGTCGACGAAAACCATCATCTTCTTCTTCGTCTGGGCGGCGCTAGGCCTGGTGGTTTACCGCCTCTATGGCTACAAGCACAGCGACATGGCACGCGGAATCACCGGTCCCGAAGGCGGTCCGCGCATGCCGCCGGAGCCGCCATTCCACGAAGGTCCACAGGCTTGATGGTCGCCTCGATGGCCTGAGGTATCCACTTAAACGGCGCGGGCAACCGCGCCGTTTCCACATCCAGGACGCAGCGCTGCGGCACGCGCCGCCAAACCCCGACATCACGAGACTGTTGACGATGAGCCACGTATCTCCCCGCAAGATCGGCCCGGTACTGGCCACGTTCGTGGTCGCCAACAACATGATCGGCTCGGGGTTTTTCCTGTTGCCGGCGACGCTGGCCAAATCGGGCGGGGTCACGGTGTTCGCCTGGTTGATCGGCACCGTGCTTGCGGTGGTGCTGGGCGGCGCATTCGCACGCCTGGCGCGCGAATACCCCAACCTGCAATCGCCGGACGATTACGTGCGCCCGGCGCTCGGTCGCGACATGGGTTTCCTCGCCACCACGCTGTACTGGATCTCGTCGTGGATGGGCAACAACGCGATCGCGGTCGCCGCATTTGGTTACCTGGTGATCCTGTTGCCAATTGGCGACAGCCCGATGGTGCGGCTGGCTGGACAGATCGTGCTGATCTGGCTGATGTTCGCGCTCAACCTGATCGGCCCGCGCGGCATTGCGCGCTTCCAGTCGTTCTGCGTGATCTTCGGCCTGCTGCCGGTGGTTGCGGTATTGACTGCCGGCTGGAGCAGTTTCGATGGCGACCTGTATCGCGCAGCCTGGAATGTCACCGACCGTTCCGATGTGTCGGTGGTGTTCAGTTCGCTGGCACCGATCTTCTGGGCCTTCGTCGGGCTGGAAACCGGTGCGATGGTTGCCGGCGTGGTCGATGATCCGGATCGCAACGTGCCACGCGCGACGCTGGGCGGCATCGTCATTGCCGGCGTCGTCTACCTGGTGTCATCGGTGTTGATGATGGGGATCGTGCCGGCAGCGGAAATGGCCAACTCCAGCGCCCCATTCGCACTGGTCGCCGGCAAGATGTTCGGCGTGTGGGCCATCCCGGTCATTGCCGCCGCGGCTGCGTTGAAAGCCACCGGCACGCTCGGCGGCTGGATGCTGGTCACCGGCGAATCCGGTGCACGTGCGGCGCAGCGCGGCTTGTTGCCGTCGGTGTTCGGACGCGTGCGAGACAACGGCTCGGCGGGCTGGGGATTGTTCATCATCGCGATGGCGATGACGGCGCTGGCCTTGTTGACCTCATCGTCGACTGTGGCCGGACAATTCGAGACTCTGATCGAAATGGTGGTGGTGCTGGTGGTGATGGCGTACATCGCCGCCGGCCTGAGCCTGCTGCTGGGCACGCGCGAGAAGCCCTCGGGCATGCGCGAGCGCGTGCTGGGCATGGGCGCCCTGGTAGCTTGCGGACTGCTGGTGTTTTCCAGTCCGGTCAAGACACTGGTTGGCGCGTTGATCTTCAGCTTGCT
>JBBSST010000031.1:0-34278 GCA_038241735.1 Lysobacterales bacterium | reverse complement strand
TCGGGCGAGCTCTCGTTTCCTGGCTCTGGGCGCAAGCACGCGAATCAGGATTCGGAGATCGACCGCCTAAAGCGCGATCTGGCGCGGATGACTGAGGAGCGCGATATTTTAAAAAAAGCGGCGATGTACTTCGCGAAGGAATTGTCATGAAGTACGACTTCATGCGCGCCCATACCGACGAGTTCTCGCTCACCGGTATGTGTCGCGTCCTGTCTGTCAGCCGCAGCGGCTACTACGGCTGGTGCGCACGTGGGTCAAGCGCGCGGCAGCGCGACGATTTGGCTCTGGCAGCACACGTCAAGCGCATCCACGTCGCGTCGCGCGAGGCCTATGGCGCCAGGAAGGTCTGGAAGGCGTTGATTGCCGAAGGCATCGCGTGTGGCCGCCATCGTGTTGCAAGGTTGCGGCGCGAGAACGGCATCGAAGCACGCCGTCGGCGTCGCTTCAAGGTGACTCACTACGCACGACGCCACAAAAATACGGCGCCCGATCGATTGCGTCGTCACTTCCAAGCCGAACGTCCGAACCAGTGTTGGGTCGGCGATGTGACCTTCATCAGTACGCGTCAGGGATGGCTATATCTCGCTGTCCTAATCGACTTGTGCTCACGCAAGGTGGTGGGGTGGGCGCTGTCCGACCGCAACGACGAGCCGCTCGTGTCGGCTGCCCTGCGCATGGCCATCATCCATCGACGGCCACCGGCCGGCCTCATCCATCACACCGATCGCGGCGTGCTGTATAGCTCGGGCAACTACCGTCGACTGATGGCTGCCCATGGTCTACTGCCAAGCATGAGTCGTCATGGCAATTGCTACGACAATGCGTGCGCGGAGAGCTTCTTCTCAACGCTGAAGAATGAGTTGGTTCATGGCGAATCCTTCGCGACACGCGATGCCGCGAAGATGTCGATCGTCAGCTACATCGAGGGCTTCTACAACCGAAAACGGCTGCATCAGACGCTGGGCTATCGAACACCAGCTGTTGTGGATGGCGAAGCGATGAGTGCTTAATTAACGTGTCCGTAAAGGCCGGGCCACCTCAGGCTCAATTTCCCTTGTCCACGCATCCACCACGAAGACAAGAGGTCAGGTTGATCGCGTGCCGAAGCACATGGCCTCGTAAGCAGAAGCAGAGTCCACTGTTGCCGATTCGCCGGCAGTCGGCACCGATGCCGCATCTACAATCCCCGTGGCGAATCTGGGCCCAGGGCAAACCGATGACGATTCAATCCAGGATAGCGGGCGGCTCTGTGCCACGCCTGCGCTTTGCCGATGCCCTGCATGACAGGCCAACGCCGTCGGGCATGGATGTGCTGTGCAGCTTGCAGCACTTCGCGATCATCACGTATGCGTTCGACCCTGCGCGCTTCGCGGGCGTGATGCCGGAGCGGTTCCGCCTGGACACCGTGGTGATCGATGGAAAAGCGCGCGCGCTGCTGTCGGTGGTGCCTTTCATCGATGTGGATTTCACCTCGGCGGTCTTTCCCTTCATGAAATTCTGCATGGGGCAGACCAACTACCGCATCTACATCGTTGATACGCAAACCGGCGAGCGTTGCGTCTGGTTCATCGGCACCACCCTGGACTCGTGGACGCGCGTGGTGCCGCATGGCCTGTGGAACCTGCCCTGGTACGGCGGCAAGGTGCGCTTCGACTGCGAACAGGCGGCCGATGGCCGCTACCTGCGCTATCGCATGGACACGGATGCGCGCTGGGCGCCGGCATCGGTGGGACTGGTTGGAGAGGCCGGGCCGATCGTGCAACTGCCGGGTTTCGACGATGTCGAGTCCGGACTGGTCTACCTGACACACCCGATGCGCGGCTATTACCACCGCCGCGATGGTCGCCTCGGCACCTATCGCGTCTGGCATGAGCGGCTCCGGGTCGCGCCCGCACGACTTGAACATGCGCGCTTTGGCCTGCTCGATCGCCTGGGTCTGGTCACGCCCGATGAGCAGCAGCATCCGCACAGCGTGCTGGTGGAGCCGATCAACGCGTTCACGATCTACCTGCCGCCTGAGGTCCTGGGCTGACCGACAGCAGGGGCAGGTTCACCTGATTGATAGCGGCGCCGTCGCGACGGACGCGCTCGATCAAACCGAATTTTCGCGATCGGAATTATCTTGGCGTCGGAGTCTCTGAACCGTCGCTCGGGTCAGGCATCCGCATGCTTCCCGTGTCCACGAACCGCTGGTGCCACGACAGCGCCTCGCCGAGCAGGTGCGGGGTGTGCCGGCCGTAACTCGCGTGGCAGGCGCGGTCGAAATAGTCCTGCAGCATCGGCGTGTAGTCGGGGTGGGCGCAGTGGTCGATGACGGACTGGGCACGCTGCTTGGGCGACAGGCCGCGCAGGTCGGCCAGGCCCTGTTCGGTGACCAGCACCATGGTGTCGTGTTCGGTGTGATCGACGTGGCTGGCCATCGGCACGATCGACGACACCGCCCCGCCCTTGGCGATGCTTGGCGCCATGAACACCGACAAAAAGCTGTTGCGGGCGAAGTCACCGCTGCCGCCGATGCCGTTCATGATCGCGCTGCCGGCGATGTGGGTGGAGTTGACGTTGCCGTAGATGTCTGCCTCGATCATTCCGTTGAGGGCGATGCAACCCAGTCGGCGGATCAGTTCGGGGTGGTTGGAGATCTCCTGCGGGCGCAGCACGATGCGTTGGCGATAAAAGTCGACGTGGGCGTTGAACTCGGCGATGCCGACCGGGCTGAGCGAGAACGAGGTTGCCGACGCCATCCGCAGCACGCCGTCCTTGATCAGCTGCAGCATGCCGTCCTGGATCACCTCGGTGTAGGCGGTAAGGTCGCGGTAGCCGCCACCGGCCAGGCCCGAGAGCACGGCGTTGGCGATGTTGCCCACGCCGGACTGCAGCGGCAGCAGCGTGTCGGTGAGGCGGCCGCGCCGGATCTCGTGGGCGAGGAAGTCGAGCAGGTGGCCGGCGATTTTTTCGGACGTGGCGTCGGGCGGGGCGAACGGCGAGTTGCGATCCGGCGCATCGGTTTCGACGATCGCCACGATCTTGTCGGGGTCGCAGCGCAGGTAGGGCTCACCGATGCGGTCGTCGGGCCGGATCAGCGGGATGGGTTTGCGGTGCGGCGGCAGCGCGGTGCCGTAGTAGATGTCGTGCATGCCCTCCAGCCCCGCCGGCTGCCAGCGGTTGACCTCCAGGATCACCTTGTCGGCGCGCTCCAGCCAGGTCTTGTTGTTGCCCACCGAGGACGAGGGAATCAGGCTGCCGTCCTCGCGGATGCCGGCGACCTCGACCAGGGCCACGTCGATGTTGCCGAAGAAGCCAAACCAGGTGTTCTGTGCGACATGGCTGAGGTGGATGTCGATGTATTCCATCTCGCCGGCGTTGATGCGGGCGCGCACGGTGGGGTCGGACTGGTACGGCAGGCGCAGCTCCATGCCGCGGACCTTGGCCAGCGCGCCGTCGAGCTCCGGCGCGGTCGAGGCGCCGGTAAGCACGCGCACGCGGAACTCCTCGCCGGCTGCGTGCGCCTGCTCCATGCGCGCGGCCAGCGCCTGCGGCACGGCCTTGGGATAGCCGGCTCCGGTGAAACCGCTCATCGCCACGGTGTCGCCCGGCCCGATCAGCGCCGCCGCGTCGGCAGCGGACATGCGCCGTTGCAGCAGGTCGGGGTGATGGATGCGGTCGGACATGGGCGCGCCTGGGCAGGTCGGGGGATGCGGTCAGTCTAGTCAGGTGTGGCGGGTGGCGGGCGCTGTCCAGTCTCATCTGCTGCGACGCGTCTCGGGCCCACTGCCTCCATTTGGCGGGGACGGCAATGACAGCAGGACAGGCACTGGCGCGGCAGGTTGGAGACGGCGGCGAGCACGAACACCCTTCCCTGATATTGCCCAGCTCTGCAAGCGATGGAGCAAGGGCGGGCGACGGCGCGTATCCGACGGTGCCCGGTTCGGCCCGCGACGGTGGCGCGATCGTGCGCGGTGACGGCGCGGCGCTGACGCAGGCGCTGTCGCGGCGTTATGCGGATCGGATCACCGGCAGCTTCATGGTTCCCGGCCGCGAGGGGGCGTATGCGCTGATCCCCGATGACGTGCCGGAGGCCCTGAAGCTGGCGCTGCGCGCGCGCGGCATCGACCAGCTCTACAGCCACCAGGCCGAGGCATGGGCCGCGGCGCAGGCCGGCGAACACGTGGCCATCGTCACCCCGACCGCGTCGGGCAAGTCGCTGTGCTACACGCTGCCGGTGGTGGCCGCAGCGATGGGCGGGACGACGGGCGGGCCGGGGTCCAAGGCCCTGTACCTGTTCCCGACCAAGGCGCTGGCGCAGGACCAGGTGGCGGAGTTGCTGGAGTTGAACCGCGCCGGCGAACTCGGGGTCAAGGCGTTCACCTTCGATGGCGACACGCCCGGCGATGCGCGCCAGGCGATCCGCCTGCACGGCGACATCGTGGTGTCCAACCCCGACATGCTGCACCAGGCGATCCTGCCGCATCACACCAAGTGGGCGCAGTTCTTCGAGAACCTGCGCTATGTGGTGATCGACGAGATCCACACCTATCGCGGCGTGTTTGGCAGCCACGTCACCAACGTGCTGCGGCGGCTCAAGCGGATCTGCGCGTTCTATGGCGTGACGCCGCAATTCATCCTGTGCTCGGCGACGATCGGCAACCCGCGCGAGCACGCACAGACGCTGATCGAGGCGCCGGTGCATGCCATCACGCAGTCCGGCGCACCGACCGGCGACAAGCACGTGCTGCTGTGGAATCCGCCGGTGGTCAACCAGGACCTCGGGCTGCGTGCGTCGGCACGTTCGCAGTCCAACCGCATCGCGCGCATCGCGATCAAGTCCGGACTCAAGACGCTGGTGTTTGCGCAAACGCGGCTGATGGTGGAAGTGCTGACCAAGTACCTGAAGGATGTGTTCGACCACGACCCGCGCAAGCCGCCGCGCATCCGCGCCTATCGCGGCGGTTATCTGCCGACCGAACGCCGCGCCGCCGAACGCGACATGCGCGCCGGGCGCATCGACGGGATCATTTCGACATCGGCGCTGGAACTGGGAGTGGATATCGGCAGCCTCGACGTGGTGGTGCTCAACGGCTATCCCGGCACGGTGGCGGCAACGTGGCAGCGGTTTGGTCGCGCCGGGCGCCGGCAGCAGGCCAGCCTCGGCGTGCTGGTGGCCAGCTCGCAGCCGCTCGACCAGTACGTGGTCCGGCATCCAGATTTCTTCGCCGCGGCGTCGCCCGAACACGCGCGCGTCGCGCCGGACCAGCCGCTGATCCTGTTCGATCACATCCGCTGCGCGTCGTTCGAGCTGCCGTTCGACGTGGGCGACGCATTCGGCCCGATCGATCCGTCGGTGTACCTGGAGGCGCTGGCCGAAACCGACGTGGTGCACCGGGAAGGCACGCGCTGGGAGTGGATTGCCGACAGCTATCCGGCGCAGGCGGTGAGCTTGCGTTCGGTGGCGGACGGCAACTTCGTTGTGGTCGACAAGACCGACGGCAAGCAGCAGATCATCGCCGAGGTCGATTATTCGGCCGCCGCGCTGACCCTGTACGAAGGCGCGATCCACATGGTCCAGTCGACGCCGTACCAGGTGGAGCGGCTGGACTGGGACGGCCGCAAGGCCTACGTGGTCCGCACCCATGTCGATTACTACACCGACAGCATCGACTTCACCAGGTTGAAGGTGCTCGACCGCTTCGACGGCGGCGCTGCCGGACGCGGCGACGCCCACCACGGTGAAGTGCACGTGGTCCGACGCGTGGCCGGTTACAAGAAAATCCGCTACTACACCCACGAAAACATCGGCTACGGGCCGGTGACCCTGCCCGACCAGGAATTGCACACCACCGCGGTGTGGTGGCAGCTGCCGCAGGCGGTGCTGCTGCGCGCGTTTGCATCGAAACACGACGCGCTCGATGGCTTCCTCGGCGCCGCCTACGCCCTGCATGTGGTGGCGACGGTGGCGGTGATGGCCGATGCGCGCGATCTGCAAAAATCGGTGGGCGACGGCGATGGTGCGTGGTTCGTCACCGCCGACGGAACCGGCCACGCGCGCCTGCAGGATGGCGATGGCAGGCCGGTGCATGGCGGCATTGGGTTTGATGATGCGCACGCCGCACACGGCACTGGTCACTTGATCGATGGGGTGATGGTGGAGACGCGTCAGTTCGTGCCGACGGTGTACCTGTATGACAACTTCCCCGGCGGCGTGGGTCTGAGCGAACCACTGTGGCTGCGACAGGCCGAGCTGGTGCAGCGCGCACGCGAACTGGTCGCACGCTGCGACTGCAGCGGCGGCTGTCCGGCATGCGTCGGGCCGGTGCTGGCGGCCGATGAAGCCAGGACCTCGGTCACGCCCAAGTCCCTGGCGCTGCAGGTGCTGGACCTGTTGGCGGAGCAGTCGACATGACGCCTGGTATCCGCAGGAGCGGCTTCAGCCGCGAGCCCGTCGCCAAGGCAGCAGACGTAATCGTCGCCAACGCTGACGCCATCTCCTGCCGCCGACTGCACGGCTCGCGGCTGAAGCCGCTCCTACACGAGAAACGAGGGTGACGGTTTCGCTGCAGAAGCTGCGGGCGTTGCGAAAGCAGTCGGGCCAGGTGTCTTCGGCGCGCGCGCTGCAGAACCCACGCAACGGCCTTGATGGCGCGCGGAACGACGCTCCCGCGCGTGGGCCGAACGATGCCGCCTCGCGTTCCGTGCCCGGGAAATTCTTGAACCCTCCGTCGTGTGCGGATGGAAGCGTCGCAGCGCCGCCACGCCCTGCCGTGCAGTCGATCGAGTCGCTGCGTCGCCTGCTGGGCGTGCGTGGCGGCACGCTGGCGCCGATGCGAGTACGCGGACCGGTCGACCGCGCGCTGCCCGGCGATGAAATCGCCGCTGGCGTGCGATTGATCCAGGCGCACCTGCCGATGCCGGCGCCGCCATCGACCTGGCCGCTGGCTTTCGCGCAGCGGATTGCGCCGCGTCGCGCGCGCTTGCCAGCCACGCAAAGACCACTGCCCGGCACAGTCGATCCGCGCGACCTGCTGTTCTTCGATACCGAAACCACGGGCCTGGCCGGTGGCACCGGCACGCGCGCTTTCATGATCGGCGCGGCGGATTTTTATTGCCATCCGCAACAGGGCGATGGCCTGCGCGTGCGCCAGCTGCTGATCACCACGCTGGGAGCGGAGACGGCGATGCTGCGCGCGTTTGCGCAGTGGCTGTCGCCGCGCACGATGCTGTCGAGCTACAACGGTCGCTGCTTCGATGCGCCGCTGCTGAAGACGCGGTATCGGTTGGCGCGACTTGATGATCCCTTGCACGATCTCGACCACGTCGACCTGCTGTTCCCATCGCGTCGGCGCTGGCGCGGCCGCTGGGAAAACTGCCGGCTGGCAACGATCGAGCGCGAGGCATTGGCCATCGCGCGCGAAGACGACCTGCCGGGGTCACAGGCGCCGG
Source organism: Lysobacterales bacterium (assembly GCA_038241735.1). GTDB lineage: Bacteria > Pseudomonadota > Gammaproteobacteria > Xanthomonadales > Xanthomonadaceae > Luteimonas. The sequence goes on along the minus strand of JBBSST010000031.1, from coordinate 26,844 downwards.
CAGCGTGGCTGGGCTACCTGCGCGGCGGTTCGTCGGCATTGCTCCGGCGCGTGGCCGCGCACAACCACCAGGACGTGGTGACGCTGGCCTTGCTGATGGCCCGACTGGTGGCGCTGCACGCCGAGGATGCGGCCAGCGCGGGGTGAATCGACCCGATGCCCTGCTGGCAGGGCGTTTGCGTACGGTGTCGCTGCGCTACCCGCTGTCCTGGCGTTGACGGGTCCACAAGCGAATGCATGGACCGCAGCATCCCGCCGCAACCATGGACGCGCGCCTGCAAAAGACGCGCAATCGTCGATAATGCCCGCATGAGCCTTCTCCGCATCGCCACCCGCAAGAGCCCGCTTGCGCTGTGGCAAAGTGAACACGCCGCCGCGCTGTTGCGCGCTGCGCATCCGGGCCTCGAGGTGGTGCTGTTGCCGATGTCCACGCGCGGCGACGAGGTGCTGGACCGCTCATTGGCGGCGATCGGCGGCAAGGGTTTGTTCCTCAAGGAACTCGAGCTTGCGATGTTGCGCGATGACGCCGATTGCGCCGTGCATTCGCTCAAGGACGTGCCGATGGAACTCGAAGGCCCGTTCGCGCTGCCGGCATTCCTGGCGCGCGCCGACCATGCCGATGGGTTTGTCAGCAATCATTATCCCGACATCGACGCGCTGCCACGCGGCGCGCGCGTCGGGACGTCGTCGCTGCGTCGGCAGGCCCAATTGCGGGCAATGCGCCCGGACCTGCACTTGTCGGATTTGCGCGGCAACGTCAACACGCGCCTGGCCAAGCTGGATGCCGGCGACTACGACGCCATCGTGCTGGCATGCGCCGGCCTGCAACGCCTTGGTTTTTCGACACGCGTGCGCAGCCGGCTCGACGCACCCGAATGGTTGCCGGCGCCGGCGCAGGGCGCGATCGCGATCGAGTGTCGCGATGGCGATACACGCACGCGCGACTGGTGCCTGGCGCTGGATGATGCGCCCACGCGCAGCTGCGTCGAGGCCGAGCGGGCGATGAATCGCGCCTTGCACGGCAGCTGCCACGTCCCGGTCGGTGCGCTGGCCCGACTGGACGGCACGCAGCTCACATTGCAGGGCCTGGTGGGTTGCCCCGAGGATGGCCGCGTGGTCCGCGCCAGCAGCTTCGGCGCAGTCGAACGCGCCGAGGCGATTGGTATCGAGGTCGCGCAGCGCCTGCTCGACAACGGCGCGGCGCAGTTCCTGCCGCCGCGCGATTGAACTGCCGGGCGTGAGGTGAGGCGGGTGCGCCGCGCGAGCGCGCCACGCTGACGGTCTGGGCTGCAGTCCGGGCGGAAGCTCCAAGCGGGCAATCCAGGCCAGCAATCCAGGCTGGCAATCCACGCGGGCAAATGCGCGCGCCTGTTGAATCCAGGCAACGTTCGCGACCCGCGACGCTCGCTTCAGAATTTGTAGAACAGGTTCAACGAGCCCTCGGTGTCCGTGCGGCCCTTGCCGCCGTCGGCGGCCGAGTCGTGGTTCATCTCGACGCGCGATTGCAGCGTCCATTGCGGCTGCAGGCTGATGTCCACACCGATGGTCTGGCGCACGAAGGTGTTGTGGCGCCCGGTTTCCACCCGCACCTGCTGGTTGAACTGGGTGCGCTCACCGAAACGTTGCGACAACCGCAGCCCGCCGCTGGCGATCGGCCCGACCACGGCGGTGCCATGGTCGGCGTAGGGCTGAAGTCGATAACCGGTGCCCAGCTGCACCTGCAAGTCGGTACCGGGCCGGCGGATCGCGTCCATGCCAAAGGTGGTGTTGATCTTGGCGTCGCTGGCCTTGGCATCAAACCACGCGAGCTGCGAGGCCGGCGCGTTCAGCGAGGCGTAGCGGCGGGTTGCCAGCGGCGAGGACCGCGCTGGCCGCAGGCGCGACAGGGTGCCGGGCACCTTGGGTTTCCACAGCGTGGTGTAACGCGTCGGCGCCAGCCATTCGGCGTCCGGGCACACCAGCTGGAAGCACGGTGCGCGCAGCGAGACGTGCTCCGCCGCGACGGCAAGCATCGCCGGCTCGTCCGGGGATTCAGGCAAGGGGTGCTGGAAAACAGGCAGGCCAACCAGCGCCAGCCACCAGATCGCAGGCATCACAACATTCTCTGGAAACGATTACAGCGGTCAATTATGCCGAGCTGATGATGACAATCCCAGCATCGCCGGATGCGGGGACGAGCCCTATTCAGGAATCAGGCCCGCCGAACGTCGCCGTGGAACGTCCACCTTGGCCGGCCATCCTCGTGGAACGCCCACCCTCGCCACGCATCCTCGTGGGATACCCACCCTCGCCGCGCATCCTCGTGCAACGTCCATCCTCGCCGCGCATTTTTTTAGGAGCGCCCCATGGGCGCGATGGGCGTTATCGGTAACGCTTTATCGCGCCCATGGGGCGCTCCTACATGTCGGATCTGTTGATCCGGCCGGCAACCTGCTCAGTAATACAGCGTCACCACATGCCGCGCCTGGGCAAAAAACAGCCAGCGTTCGATAAACGCGCCGCCCAGCATCAGCACCGTCGCCAGGCACAGCGCCAGCGCCGGGTTGGCCGAGCCCCACGCCATCGCAGCCCATGCCAGCGTCACCCATGCGAGCAACGGTCCGCCGATCAGCAGCGCGCAGGCCGCGATGCGCAGCCACCGTGCATGCTGGCGCGCGACCTCGAAGGCCATTTCGCGGGTGATGTAGTTGGCCTCGGTATGCGGCCGCTCGAATACCGTCGCCTGGCGTCCGGGCAAGCCAATCGCGGAGGCGCGGCTGCCAGGCAGGCCGGCGCGGTCGGTCTGATGCCAATACCGCCATTTCAACGCAACCAGCAGCGCCCCGAGGATCGCCAGCGTAGCCAGCATCATCTCCGGGCCCTGGTTGCCCAGCATCGCCAACATCAGGGCAAACAGCAGTGCAAGCCCGGTCAGCAGGGCAAACAGCAGGTAGACCGGCACCACCAGCGGATGGCACCAGGCCGGGATCGGCTTGAGCGATGCGTAGATCATCGCCGTGCACGCCACCGTCGCCAGCGCGCAGATCGCCAGCAGTACGCCAAGCACCGCCAGCAGCGAGGCGGTGTTGGCGCCGGGCTTGCCCCACAACAGCAGTGCACCCGTCGCCAGCGCCGGCAGCAGCGTGGCCATCGCCATCACTCCTTCGCGCGACAGCCACGAGGTGCGCCATTGCGAAAACGCGCGCCAGGCGCGCAGCGGTTTGCCGAGATGGCCCAGCGAACACAGCAGGCCGATCGTCGACAGCAGCAGCCCCAGGATCAGCGCGGCGAGTTGCATGCCCATCAGTGCCGGCAGCATCTGGCCACGCAGACTGAGCAGGGTGATGGAAACGCCCAGCCATGCCAGCAGGCCATAACCGGCGCCGGACAGGGTGGTGAAGAAAATCACGGAGAGTGCGGGATGCATGGCTGGATGGCGTGCGCCGGTGAATACATCGTGGACGTGGTTATCTGCTTTCCGGTTTGTTTCTTGCCGTCATTCCAGGCGAGGCGAAGTGCGGGTGCGGAAATCGCCGATCGCGGCTCGGGCTGCTTCCATAAAACGTGCGTCCATCAAACATTCTGCATGGGCATGCTTCGATGGGCATGCTTCGATAAAAACATGATGTCATTGTTCGCAGGCCCCCTAACGCTGCAACAGCCGATCCAGCCAATGCAGCGGTGATGTCACCTGCGACGGCGTGTCGACATCTGCAGTTTCAGCGCCGACGCGGCGCAGTCGTGGCGGCAGGTAGCGGTTGACGGGCTGGTAACCAAGCTCGGGCATCAACGCCACGCCGCCGCGTTCGGCCACCAGCTTTGAGACCTTCGATTCGGGGTCGCCAAGATCGCCGAAATGCCGCGCCTTGGTCGGGCAGGCCTGCACGCAGGCCGGCTGGCGGTCTTCTTCGGCAAGGTTCTGGTTGTAGATCCGGTCCACGCACAGCGTGCATTTTTTCATCACCCCTTCGACCGGCGAATACTCGCGCGCGCCATACGGGCAGGCCCAGCTGCACAGCTGGCAACCAATGCACTTGTCCTCGTCGACCAGCACGATGCCATCCTCGGCGCGTTTGTAGCTGGCGCCGGTCGGGCACACGGTGACGCAGGCGGGGGTTTCGCAGTGCAGGCAGCTGCGCGGGAAATGCAGGGTCATGGCCGGCTGCGCGGCTTCGGCGGCGATGCTGCCCTGCGATGCGCAGGCCGTCGTCGGCGCGATCTCATAACTGTGCACGCGATTGAACCAGACGCCGTGCGGGTCCTTGCCGTAGGGATTCTCGTCGGTCAACGGGCCGGCGATGCCACCGGAATTCCATTCCTTGCAGCTGGTCGCGCAAGCGTGGCAACCGACGCAGGTGTCCAGGTCGATCACCAGGCCGAGCTTGACCTTCGACGGTGGCGGCAATGCGGTCATGGCAACTCCCGATGCCGCAGCCGGCCCGAGCCATAGCCCACCAGCAGCAGCGAGAACACGAACCCGAAGGCCGCGCGCCAGCGTGGCGATGGCGGCGCGAACGGCCCGTCGCCCAGCAGCTGCGGGAATGCGCCCGGGTCGATGAACGCCCAGGTGCTGACCAGCAGGCCGCAGACCCCGCCGATCAGGCAGGCCCAGCGCAGGATCACGATGAGCGTCTTCATGGCTTGTGCGCCTTTGCACGCGCCGCGGCGCCGTAACGCAACGGGGCGTCGTTGGCTTCGGCAAAATCCAGTGCTGCGAACTGCGGCTGGCTTTGGGTGCCGTCGCCGGCCTTGCGGATGTCCACGCGCAGGTCGAACCACGCCGCCTGCCCGGTCACCGGATCGGCGTTGGCGTAATCGCCCCTGGGCGTGATGTCGGAAATAAGATGGTTCATCAGGAATCCCCTGGTGCCTTCAGGCGCATTGCCTGCCAGCCGCCACGCACGTTTTCGCTTGCCGATCGCGTTCCAGCTCCACACCGTATCGGGCTGCACGTTGGCGGCGAACTTGGCCTGCACGGTGATGCGCCCGTGGTGCGAGGTGACGTCGATCCAGTCCTCGTCGCGCAGGCCGTGGCGCGCGCCGGTGTCGGGATGCAGGTACAGATAATTGCGCGCGGCGATCTGCCGCAGCCACGCATTCTGCGAGCCCCAGGCGTGGTACATGAACATCGGCCGCTGGGTCACGGCATTGAGCGGATAGGTCTCGCGACTGGTCTGGTCGTGTTCAAAGGGCTCGTACCAGATCGGCAGCGGATCGAAATACGTCGCCACGCGCTGGCGATGTTCGGGCGGCGGTTGCTGCGCGCCATGGCCTTGCGCGGCCAGGCGGAATTTCTGCAGCGTTTCCGAATACAGCTGCAGCACGATGGGCTCGGTGGAACCGACGAAGCCAAGTTTTTGCGCCCATTGCAGATAGCCGCGGTTGGCCATCTTGAAGTAGCGCGCGTGTTCGGGGATCTCCTCGCGCCAGAAACCACCGTTGTCGATGTAGCGCTGCAGCTGCTGCGCATTGGGCGCGCCCTTGCCGTGCTGCGTGCCGTCCTCGCCACGCCAGCCGGCCAGCAGGCCGACGCCGGGTGCGCGCTCGTGGCGGACGATGTAATCGGCGTAGTCGCGGTATTGCGGCGAACCATCGCCATGCACCATCCCGGGCAGGCTCAGGCGCGCGCCCAGGTCGAGCAGCACTGACTGGAAGCCGCGCACGTCACGCGTCTTGCCCGGCGCATCGCTGCGCGGCTGCGCGGGATCGAGCACCGGCTGGCGGATCGCATCGGCGGCGCCATCGGCATCGGAGATCGGCCGGTCGAGCAGGCTGATGGCATCGAAGCGCTCGAGATACGTGGTGTCGGGCAGGATCAGGTCCGCGTACGCCACCATCTCGCTGGCATAGGCATCGGAATAGATGATGTGCGGGATCTTGTATTCGCCGCTGTCGTCCTTGTCGGTCAGCCATTGCATGGTCTGGCCGGTGTTCATCGCCGAGTTCCAGCTCATGTTGGCCATGAACATCAGCAGCGTGTCGATCTTGTACGGATCGCCGGCGTGCGCATTGCGGATCACCGTATGCATCATGCCGTGCGCCGACAGCGGATACGCCCACGAGAACGCATGGTCGATGCGGCGTGGCTGGCCGTGTTCGTCGACCAGCAAATCCTCGGGCCCGTGGATATAACCCAGCGGCCCGGCATCAAGCGTGCCATCGGCCTTGCGCGATTTACCCGGCCGGTTGGGCAACGGGATGGGCTTGGGATACGGCGGCTGGTAGCGGAACGAGCCGGGCGCATCCACCGCACCCAGCAGCAGCTGCAACAGGTGCAGTGCGCGGCACGTATGGAAGCCGTTGCTGTGCGCGCTGATCCCGCGCATCGCGTGCATCGACACCGGCCGGCCGACCATTTCGCTGTGTTCGCGGCCCCAGGCGTCGGTCCATGCGATCGGCAGCGTGAGGTTGCTGTCGAACGCAGCCTGCGCGAGTTCGCGCGCGATGCGGCTGATGGTGTCGGCGGGGACGCCGCAGCGCTCGCTGACGGCAGCGGGCGCGTACTGCGGGTCGAGATAGCGCTCGGCGATGAGCTGGAATACCGGCACCGCGACGCGGCCATCGGGCAGGCTGTATTCACCGACCACGGCGGGGGTGATGTCGATTGCGTTGGCGAGTGCCGGTGCACCCACGCCCTCTGTCGTGCGATCCCAGCACAGCGGGTTGCCTTGGGCATCACGGGCGAACAAGCCGTCGTCGGCGGCGCCGGGATTGCGGATCACCAGCCAGTGCGCGTTGGCATAGCGCACCAGGTAATCCAGGTCGATGCGATCGCTGCGCAGGAGTTCATGGATCAGCGCAAACGCAAACAAGCCATCGGTGCCGGGACGGATGCCGATCCACTCGTCGGCAATCGCGCCGTAACCCGAACGCACCGGGTTGACCGCGACGACTTTCGCGCCGCGCGCCTTCAGCTTGCCCAGGCCCAGCTTGATCGGATTGGAATCGTGGTCTTCGGCCACGCCCCACAGCATCAGGTATTGGGTGTGCTCCCAGTCCGGCTCGCCGAATTCCCAGAAGCTGCCGCCCAGCGTGTACAAACCACCTGCGGCCATGTTGACCGAACAAAACCCGCCATGCGCGGCGTAGTTGATGGTGCCGAACTGCTGCGCCCACCAGCCGGTCAACGCCTGCGATTGGTCGCGGCCGGTGAAAAACGCGAGCTCATCGGGATTGCGTGCGCGGATCGGCGCAAGCCAACCGGTCGCGATGCGCAGGGCCTCGTCCCATTCGATTTCCTTGAATTCGCCGGTGCCGCGCTCGCCCACGCGCAGCAGGGGTTTGTCGAGCCGCGCCGGTGAATAGTGCTGCATGATCCCGGCAGCGCCCTTCGCGCACAGCACGCCCTGGTTGACCGGATGCGCGGCGTCACCCTGGATGTAGCGGATCTTGCCGTCGGCCAACCACACCTTGATGCCGCAGCGGCACGCGCACATGTAGCAGGTCGTGGTCTTGACCTCGTCGCCGGGCGAAGGCGACAGGTTAATGGCGGGCTCTTTGGAAGCGGGCGCATGCATGGATCCATTGTGCCTGCGATGTCGGGGTCAATGGCAATACGCGCGCTTGCGGCGCAATTCTTCCTGCAGCAGCGCACCGTCGCCGCCGGGGCCGAGTCCGGCGATGTTCTCGCGGATCTGCTGGCAGGGGTCCGTGGCATAGCCCGGAGGCGCAAACAGATAGCGGCCAACCGCATTGACGACCGCCTGCGGCGAGATCGGCTTGCGCATGCGGAAAGTTTCGGCGTGCCTGCCGGGCAGCGAGGCGCTGCGGTTGGCCAGGGGATCGCGGGCGAAACCATCGCCGTCCCCCCGGGATTCCGCCCAGCGTTTGCCTTGCTCGATGAATACCGCGGACATCGATGTCGACGCCGTGGGCGTGTCAGTGGGCGTGGTAGGGGCCGTGTCCGTGTCCGTGTTCGTCGACGTCGTCAACGCGGCATCGGGTGGCGGCACGACCTGCAACGGCGTCCTGCGATCCTGCGCGGATTGCGCGGATGACTTTCCTGCATTATCCGCGACCACCGGCTCGACGTTTGCCGCCAAAGGCGGCTCGATCCACGTCACCTGCAGGGCACCGGCATCCGCATCGACAGCTACAAAGATCGAGGTCGCCCGGGTCAACACCCACCAGAACAACAGGTGCACGCCCAGCACCACCGCATAGGCGATCGTCCGTTCGCCATCGAGCTTCCTTGCTAACTGCATGGCGCTGCCCCGCACACGAAAGCGCGAAGTCTGCGATGGCGCGGGTTAAACCCCGGTTATCCGTTTATTTCGGCGGATCGATCACGATCGCGGCGTCGTTGAAGCGCGAATACCGCATGGTCATTTCGCTGGCGCGGCCATCGGCATTGGCCACGACGTGGATCTGCATCGGCAGGTCGTCGCGTCCGATCCACATGGTCACGTCGGACGGTTGTGGCTTGCTGTGGTGGATCAGGTATTTGCGCGCCGGCTTGCCATCCAGCGTGGTGCTACCAAGCGCCTTTACCGTCATGCCGGTGGCGTTTTCGTCCAGCTTGCCCGGGTCGCGCCACTGGCTCAGCGTACCGGCAGGCAGCGGCACTTTCATCTGCCGGCCAGCGATGTCCATGTGCATGGTGTTGCCGATGATGACCTGCGTGCCGACGCCCTGCATGGTCATGCGGTAGCGGTCCGGGGCGACGAATTCAAGCTGGTTGCGCATCACGCCGTTCGGTGCGGCGTCCATCTTCACTTCCATGCTGGCCTGGTAGGACGTGAGGTTGATGAACTTGCGCATCGACGCCTTCAACTCGTCGTGCGGATTGGACAACGGGTTCGGCGCGGCGATCCTGGCAGGCGTAGACGGCGGCGCGGTTGCTGCCGCAGCGGCGGGTGGCGCGGCGACGACCGGTGTTTCGGCCTTGCAGGCCCCGAGGGTGAAAAGCGCGAGGAAAACCAGCAGCGGCGGACCTTGCAGATGACGAGGCATGCATGACTCCAGCAATCAATGGCGTATTCCAGGGCCAAACGGCAAGAGCGCAGCCAAACCGGCCAGCGCGCGCCATAATCGCGGCATGGACCGTTACGAACGCATTCTCTCGCTGCATCGCATCCTCAAGACCGCACGCTACCCGGTAACGGTGGCGCGCCTGCAGGACGACCTTGAATGTTCGCGCGCCACCGCCTACCGCGACCTCGCGTTCCTGCGCGATGGCCTGATGGCACCGGTGGTCGGCGATGGCGAGGCCGGATTCCGCTACGACGCCGAAGCGGGCGGTCGTTTCGAATTGCCCGGCCTGTGGTTGAACTCCGACGAACTGCACGCGCTGCTGGCCGCGCAGCAGCTGCTCGCACGCAGCGGCGGCGGCGTGTTGTCCAATGCACTGGCGCCGCTGCAGGGCCGCATCGAAAAATTGCTGTCCGAGCACTCCGCCGGCAAGCCGTGGCCGGTCGAACGCGTACGCGTGATCCCGCATCGCACCCGGCGCATGGACGAGCACGCGTTCCGCACCGTGTGCTCGGCGGTGTTGTCGCGCAAGCAGTTGAGTTTTGAATACCGCGCCCGGTCGACCGACGAGAAAACCCGGCGCACGGTGTCGCCGCAGCGCATCACCCATTACCGCGACAACTGGTATCTCGATGCCTGGGACCAGGAGCGCGAGGCGCTGCGCAGTTTTTCGGTGGATCGCATCACCGTCGCACGCCAGCTCGATGCGGTCGCGCGCGACATCGACGATGCCGAGTTGAACCAGCACCTGGCCGGCAGCTACGGCATTTTTTCCGGGCCGCCCAAGGGCATCGCCACCATCGTGTTCAGTGCCAAGGCCGCGCGCTGGGTCGCCGATGAACACTGGCATTCGCAGCAACAGGGTCGCCACCTGGCCGATGGCCGCTATGAATTGAAGGTGCCGTACAGTGCGCCGCGCGAACTGCTGATGGACGTGCTGCATTACGGTTCCGACGCCGAGATCATCGAGCCGCAGTCACTGCGCGAGCAGGCGCGCACGCTGCTGACCCTGGCGCTGGCCAACTACGAGCGCTGAGCCGATGCCCGCTGAGCCGAAGCCCGCAGCCCCGTGGCCGTGACCCAATCAACGCAGCCCCATGACCACAGCCTCATGACAGCAACCCAATGACGACAGCACGATGACCGCACACCGATGACACCCCCCCGATGAGCGCTGGCGAAACCACCCAGGACGCCAACGCGCCGATCGAACACGATCCGCCGTCGACGCGCGAAAAAATCGCCCTGGCACTGGGCGCCGGTGGCGCACGCGGGCTGGCGCAGATCGGCGTGATCGAAGCCTTGCAGGCGCGCGGTTTCGACATCGTCAACGTCGCCGGTTCGTCCAGCGGTGCACTGGTGGGCGGGATCTTCGCCGCCGGCAAACTGGATGCATTTCGCGACAGCATCCGGCACATGTCGCGCAGTGATTTCCTGCGCCTGCTCGATCCGGTGCTTGGCCGTCCGGGTTTCATCGCCGGCCAGCGCCTGGTCGATGCGCTGCGCAACGTGGTCGGCGATCCGCGCATCGAGACGCTGCCGGTGCAGTTCACCGCCGTCGCCGTGGACCTGGAACGACAGCGCGTGGTGTGGCTGCGCAATGGACCGCTGTGGGATGCGCTGCGTGCATCGTTCGCCATCCCCGGCCTGTTCACGCCGCACATCGTGCACGGCCGCGAACTGGTCGATGGCGGCCTGCTGGCACCCCTGCCGATCACCGCCACCCGGTTGTCCGATGCGCACCGGCTGGTTGCCGTCGACATGCATGGCCCGCCGCGACGCCCGCCGGGCGAACCGGCCCCCGCCGCCACGACACCAGACGCGCGCACGTCGCGCCTGGGACGCTGGTTCGATCGGCGATTGGGCAACGACCCCGGCGAGATCGGCTTCACCGATATCATGTCGCGATCGCTGGACACCATGCAGGCCCAGATCGCGCGCGTGCAGCTGGCCCTCGACCCGCCGGAGCTGGTCATCCGCATCCCGCGCGACATCTGCCAGTTCTACGAATTCTGGCGCGCCAGCGAGCTGATCGAAATCGGTCGCGCACAGGCTGAAAAGGCCCTCGACGCAGCGGGCTACTGATTGTCCCTGGAATCGGCCGGCCCGCGAGGACTTTCCCCGGCAGCACGCGAAACCGCGCAGCACGACAGGCTGCGGTGATCCTGTTGCGGCGCGCATGCGGCGGCGTGGTTGATTGCGTATTCAATCGGCCGTTCGTGTCCCGTCGCCCACGCTCCGATGTCGATAAACGCGACGGTCATCACGTGGGCCAATCCATCGCAACGTCGCACTTGGGGTGTGGTCGCAGTCGGTGAGATGTCGTCGCGCGAGGCTGTCCTCCCGCCACGAGGACGCCGCCATGACTGCCATCCACGCCCTGCCCGCCTGTGATTGGATTGCACGCGATGCCGCCAATGCGCAGGCTGATCCGCGCCTGGCGCACTATCTCTTGGGCGCGTTGTTCCTGGGCGTGATCGCCCTGTTGTCCCTGCCGGCCGCGCGCGCCGACAGCGCGGCGCTGGGCTGGATGCCGCTCTGGCTGCTGGGCATGCCGCTGGCCAGCCTGTGCGCATTGGCCGTGGCCCACGCACCGCGTTTCCGCCTGCAGCGCCGGCATTTGCAGGACGCTTCACCGGTCGTGCGCCAGCGCCGACCAGGCGTGGCGCAGGCGCGTCGTCGCACTGCGCCGGTCGCGCGCCCTCGGCTTCCACGCGCGGCCTGAAATGCACATGCCAGCGTTTACAGGGTCGCTGCGGGCACATCATCACGCGTCGCGGCCAAGTTGCCGCGCAAGCATCGAATCAGGCAATGTCGAGACACTGAACCACGCTGCGTTCAAACTGCATCGTCCCGTCGATGGCGCGCCGAAATGACCGCAACCGCTCCGAAAATCAGTTTCAAGGCAACGCTCGTGCGGCCGGAAACCACGGCGAATGCCAGCGCCTGGGCTTTCCTTGTCCTGCCCAGGAGCGCCAGTGCGAAGCTGCCCACGCGGGGCATCACGACAGTGGACGGCACCATCAACGGTCATCCATTTCGAGCCACGCTTGAGCCAGACGGCCAACGAAGCCATTGGCTGAAGGTCGACAAGAAGATGCGCGAAGCCGCAGGCGCAAACATGGGCGATGTCGTCACGCTTGAGATCACGCCGGTTGAAAGGCAGCCGGAACCCAGGATGCCGGCAGGTCTGCGGAAGGCGCTCGCCGCCGCCCCGAAGGCGCGGGCGCTGTGGTCCGACATCACGCCCATCGCGCGCAGGGACTGGATCCACTGGATGACATCTGCCAAGCGACCAGAGACTCGCGCGCGTCGAATCGACAATGCCTGCGAAATGCTCGCCGCCGGGAAGCGACGCGTGTGCTGCTTCGATCGCTCCGGGTTGTACAGCAAGAGCCTGGCTGCTCCCAAAGCGGCGGAGTAGATCGGTTCCCGCATCAACTGGTCGGAGCGTGGCGCTCCATTCAAGCGCACGCCACGTCGCCGACGGGCCGACGCAAGACATGAAACGTTTATAGCCGCGATGCATTCGAGAGGAAGCGACTGGACGGGGGCTGGCAGGCCCGCGTGTTTGGCTAGAATTCGCACCCAGCCATTCACCCAGGCCGCATCTGCGGAACTCAACCGGCGCGGATGCGCAGCGTGGCCGCGCGGGGTGACGCGATGTCGTCCCAGTGAACGCTCGATTTAACGCCCTGCACACAGCCGCCTCGGCACGCTGACCCGTCCCTCCCGGAGAATCCTCATGCCTGCACGCCGCACTCATTCGTCGCTTGCCCTGTCCGTCGCTGCGTTGCTGATGCTGTCATTGGCGGCCTGCGCGCCAAAACAACAGGTCGTTGCAGATGTTGCGCCGGTCGCGCCAGCGGACACCTCGTCTTCGTCGACCACGCCTACGCCCGCAGAACAGGCGAATCCCGTGATACCCGCCGATACCGCCGCGTTGTGCAATGCCGATGCCGCGCAGTCGTTCGTCGGCAAGCAGGCGAGCGAAGACACTGTCGCCCAGGCGCAGCGCGCAGCCGCTGCCCGCGGCGACGTGCGAGTGATCAAGCCCGGCCAGGCGGTGACCATGGATTACCGCATCGACCGGCTCAACGTGGAAGTCGACGAGCAGGGCAAGATCACCAAGATCACCTGCGGCTGATGCGTCGCCGGCGGGCGTCGTACGCGACGCACGTCGCGGCGGCGCCTGCCATCATTGGGCACCTCTTTGCGGACCGATACGATGCGACGTTACGGCTGGCTGATCGTCGGACTGCTGCTGGCCTTGCTGGCGTGGTCGCAACGGCCCCCGGCGACCGCGACATCCGGTGCGGACGCCACGCAGGCAACGCCGACCTCCAGCGCACATGCGCCACTGGCATCAGCGCCCGATGTCGACGTACGGCCCGGCGCGAATCCCACCGCCGCCGCGCATCGTGACGCCTATCCCGCATACCTGCCGCGCGAGGCGCTCGACACCTTGCAGTTGATCGCACGTGGCGGGCCGTATCCGCATCGTCAGGACGGCAGCGTGTTCCAGAACCGCGAACGTCGCCTGCCTTCGCAACCGCGCGGCCATTACCGCGAATACACCGTGCGCACGCCCGGATCTCGCGACCGCGGCGCGCGTCGGATCATCGCCGGCGGTGATCCGCCAGCGGAGTTTTTCTACAGCGACGACCACTACCGCAGCTTCCGTCGATTCGCGCCGTTGGAGCCCAGGCGATGAGCGCGCTGGAGCTGCGCGCGCTGCTGGTCGACGCTGCCCAGTGCGGCGCGTATTTCGTCGACGTTGGCGATCGCGATGCGCTGGTCCAGGCCGCCACCGAACTCGACTTGGCATTGGCACCGATCGACTTTGCCGGTTGTAGTGACAAGCACCAGGTGATGATGCGTTTCGCGCAGGCGCTGAACTTCCCCGACTGGTTCGGCAACAACTGGGATGCGCTGTCCGATTGTCTCGCTGACCTGTCGTGGTGGCCGGCCGACGGCTATCTGCTGCTGCTCGACAACGTCGACGAGCTGCGCAGCGCCGATGCGCCTGAATTTGCCACCTTGCTCGCGATCCTCAACGACGTGGCCCAGCAATGGAGCGTGCAGCGCATCCCGTTCTGGGCACTGATGCCGCTGTCGACCGAAGCATTGGCCGCCATCGACTGATTGCCGCCGCGGGGCCGCGCGCGGGTTTTCTGCATGAACCTCGCCCAACCCGGGCGATGCGCAAATGCGCGTTGCACGATTTCCTCCCTGAAAAATAACGGTCCGGCTACATCGGCCTGCGCACAATGCAGCCATCGCAACACTACGGGGAGACACACGATGAAGCTCATGATCCTGCCATTGGCCGCCGCGCTCGCGTTGATGGCGTCTGCTTGCCAGAAAGATGAGGGTGGGCTGATGTCACCGGCTTCTGCGCCAGCCGCCTCTGCGCCAGCCGACGTTGCCCCAGTCGATACCAGCGCGGCACCCGACAGCACTGCACCGGCCGATACGCAAAACGACGCCAGCCAATATCCGCCGCCGGCGGACGACACCATGGCGCCACCGACCGACACCACAACGCCAGCCGATACGTCGATGCCGCCACCGGTCGACACCCCGGCAGATCCGATTGATCCGCAAATGCCGACCGATTCGGCATCACCGCCCAAAGGCTGATTCCCCCTCTCTCCGGAGTCATCCCATTGCCCACTTTCCGCCCGGGAAAGTGGGTTTTCTTTGTGTCTTTTCCGGCTACGTGCGGTGCCCGGGTACGTGCAGTGCAATGATCGCCAGGCGCGCCCTCAGCGCGGCAGGCTTTTCGACCAACTCCTCGACTTCCTTGCCGTGATCTTCGCATTGCGATGCGCACGCTTGAGGAACTTCAGCGCCGCCTGTTCCCACTGCCTCGCACCGCGCGCGCCCGACGCTGCGGCGACAAGCGTCGCGTCGCGCCAACCGGTGAACACGGCGGGGTCGATGTAGGCCTTGCGGCACACCGCCGGCGTGTTGCCAAGAATCGCTGCCACCGCCTTGACGACTTCGTTCTGCGCGGCGGCCAGTGCGCTTTCGCTGGGGGTTTCGCCGTGCGGAGGGGCCGGCAGCGGCGTAGCGGCGAACAGGCGGAAGGCCTGCAGGGTTGCACCCCATGTACGAAAATCCTTGGCGGTGAAATCCTCGCCCATGGCCGCACGCAGGTAGTCGTTGATCTCGCCGGAATCAACCGGCTGCAGCGTACCGTCATCATCGCGATACTGGAACAACGCCTGCCCGGGAAGTTCCTGGCAGGCGCGCACCAGTTTCACCATCCGCGCATCGCCCAACTCGACGTCCTGCTGCTGGCCGCCCTTGCCGTTGAACGCCAGGCGCGCGCGCCCTCCGCGCAGGAACGCGACATGGCGGTTGCGCAGGGTGGTCAGGCCATACGACTTGTTGCTGCGCGCGTATTGGTCGTTGCCGATGCGGACCAGGGTGTCGGCCATGACCGACACCACGATCGCCAACACCTTGTCGCGCGGCAAGCCCCTCAGCTTGAGGTCGGCGCGCAGCCGACGACGCAGTTTCGGCAGTGCCTGTGCGAACGCGACGATGCGATCGAACTTGCCTTCACCGCGCGCAAGTTGCCAATGCGCGTGGTAGCGATACTGCTTGCGTTGCCGGGCGTCGCGACCGGTCGCCTGCAGGTGGCCATTGCCGCGCATGCAGATCCAGACCTCGGTGTATGCCGGCGGAACCGCGAGGGCGCGGATGCGTTGCAGCGTCGCGGCATCACGCACAGGTTGGCCGTCGGGCAGGCGATAAGCAAACCCCTTGCCGGCACGCTGCCGGGCGAACCCAGGATCGGCGTCACTGACCCACACCAGGCCGGCATCGATCGCGGTGTGTTCGGGGGATTCGGGGGAAGGATGCGCGGTGTGGGAACTCATCGCGCGAGCATGGGCAGGCACGTGTCAATGCGGCGAGAAACCCGGCATCGACTACAGCAGCACGCTTGACCGTAGCGTTGCGCGTAGCGTTGCGTTGCGCCTTGCGTTGCGCCTTGCGTTGATCATGATCGGCGCGCGGCGGCGCTGGCCGCGCGTACTGAGCGTGGATCCACGCCGGCCCTCGGTATTCTCAGCCGTGCCCATCGAGGAAGCGCAGGAACTCGGCGCGCGTGCGCGCATCCTCGCGGAAACTGCCCAGCATCTTGGAGGTGATCATGCTGACGCCACGCTTGTGGATGCCGCGCGTGGTCATGCATTCGTGCGAGGCTTCAACCACCACGCCGACGCCGCGCGGCTGCAGGACGTGCTGGATGCAGCCGGCGATCTGCGCAGTCATCTTTTCCTGCACCTGGAAACGACGTGCATACGTGTCCACCACGCGCGCCAGCTTGCTGATGCCGACGACCTTGCCATCGGGCAGGTAACCCACGTGCACCTTGCCGATGATCGGCGCCATGTGGTGTTCGCAGTGGCTCTCGAACTGGATGTCGCGCAACACGATCAACTCGTCGTAGCCGGCGACTTCCTCGAAGGTGCGCTCCAGATATTCGCGCGGTTCGTCGCGATATCCGCTGAACCAGTCACCATAGGCGTTGACGACGCGTTTGGGCGTATCGATCAGGCCTTCGCGCTCCGGGTTTTCACCTGCCCAGCGCAGCAGGGTGCGCACCGCCTCTTCGGCTTGTTTGCGGTCGACGCCGTTACGTTCCTGGTCGGAATTCTGCATCGCAGGGTGCCCGTGTTTCAGAAGGAGCCCATATTAACGCTTCGCTGCACTGGCGGCTCGCATTGCCACCCGACAGGGCGCTGCTGTCGTGTTGCCCGCAGGCCAATGATTGGCGGCTTTGCGGTGGCTAAAGGGTCGCTTGCCGTGGCGCCGGATCATTTGCGCGGCGCTGGCCACCATCGCGCAATCACCGCGGGCTGCGGCGATCAACGCTGCCGGGATGGATGTCGTCGAGATGTTTCCAGATGTCGCGTACCGCACCGCGTGCCTCGGCCCAGACCAGCCGGGACCCCTGTTTTTCGCTATCCCAATGATCGGCAAGCGCTTGCTCGACCGCCTCGAAACGTTCACCCGGGTGGGTGTCGTGCGCGACGCGACCGTAGTGGTAGGCGGGCGCGTAATCGCGCCAGTTACGGCCGGTGGAGTAATAGGCCGCATCGCGATAGCGGGTCCTGTACCGGGCTTCGTCCTGGCCCTCAGCGGCGCTGCTGGCGGGGGCGTGCGAGGCTTCTGATCGACCAGGGAAATTATTTTCCTGGCGGTCGTTGCGATCGCGTTGGTTTTGCCCGCTGTGCTGGCTGTGCTTTTTGTTCTGGTCGTGGTTGTCGTGCATGCCGAACCTCCACTCCTGCCGGAGGGTGTGTCTTGCAGTTGCCATGCAGGTTATCGGCCCAGCGGTCGTTTGCAGGTGAATCCTCGACGTATTTTCCTGAACCGCGCGGCGTCGTTCATGGCGCGTGCTGCATCACTGCACGGCACCTGCGTTCACAGCCGCGCGGAAAGCCCGCTGATGCGCTCGGCATCGCGGCCGAGTGCTACACGCAGCACGTTTTCACCAGCGCAGACATGCACCTCACTGCGCGCGCGCGTCAGCGCGGTGTACAGCAACTCGCGCGACAACGGCCGCGCATCGTGCGTTGGCAACAGCAGCCAGACCGTATCGAATTCCGATCCCTGGGCCTTGTGCACGGTCATCGCGAAGGCGCTGTCGTGCGCGGGCAGCGCGGCGGGATGGAATGGGCGCGGCGTGCCGACAGCGTCGCCGGGAAACCAGGCCATCACCACGCCGCTGTCGTCGCGCAAACAAATCCCGATGTCGCCGTTGAACAGGCGATGCCGATAGCTGTTCTCGGTGATCAGCAGCAGGCGACCGTGGAAATGCTGTGATCCGGCGCCGCGGCGCGCGGCGTTGGCGGTGCCGCTGCCGGACAGCATTGCCTCGATGCGTGCGTTGAGGCTGCGCGCCCCCTGCGGGCCTTCGCGCACGGCCGTGAGCAGGCGCAGGCGGCCAGCGAGCGCAAGCGCCTCGGCAGGATCGTCGACGTCGGCGAGCGCGGTCCAGTGCGCGAGCAGGCGGTCGCGATACGGCTGCAGCGGGTCGGCGAGGTTTTCGTGGAAGTGGACGCCGGCCAGGTGACCGGTGCGCAGCAGACGCAGCGTGGCGTCGGCGTCGCCGTCGCGGACGGCGGCGGCGAGCGGGGCGAGGTCGAGCGATGCGCCCTGGCGGTAGCCGCGCTGCAGGTGGATGTGGCGGCCCGGGAAACGAGCGCCTTCGGCGGGATCTGTCGCGCTGGCGGGAGAGGTGCGGGGATTCGCGGCCGCGGCGAACTGCAGCGACTTGCCCTGGGAGGTGCCGACAGTCTCGTGGGGCGAGCGACCCAGGAGTGGCGCGAGCGCTTGGGCATCGTCGCGTGCGATGCGGGTGCCGCTACCGGCCGCGTGCACGATGCCGCTGAGCACGTCGCCGGCCTCCACCGACGGCAGCTGGTCGGGGTCGCCCAGCAGCACCAGGCGGGCGCCGTCGGCGACCGCTTCGACCAGCTTGGCCATCAGCGGCAGGTCAATCATCGAGGCTTCGTCGACGACGACGATGTCGAACGGCAGCGGATTATCGGCGTGGTGCCGGAAGTTGGACGACTCCGGGATGGTGCCCAGCAGCCGATGCAGGGTGGTGCCGGTGGCGGGCAGCGGCTCGGTCAGTGAGCCGTCGATGCCCGCCAACCTGAGTGCCTGCACGGCGTTGCGCACGCTTTCGGCCATGCGCTCGGCGGCGCGGCCGGTGGGCGCGGCCAGGGCGATGCGCGGCGCGGGCCGGCCCTGTTGCCGTGCGTGGGCGACCAGCAGCACCAGCAGGCGCGCGGTGGTGGTGGTCTTGCCGGTGCCGGGGCCGCCGGTGACCAGCAGCAGGTTGTGGCGCAGCGCGGTGGCGGCGGCGCGGGCCTGGAGATCTGCTGAGGGAAGAGCGCCCTCATCCGGCCTTCGGCCCCCTTCTCGCGCAAGCGGGAGAAGGGCTTTGGGTGACTCCTCATCCGGCTTTCGGCCACGTTGACTTGCGTCATCCGCGGCGCTCGCGCTGCGTGCGGCGTCGCCGTCCGAACCGGCAATCCCTGCCGCGTTGCCGTCTGCAGGTGCTGGACGCGCTTGCGGAAACAGCTGTGCGAACAGCGATGCCACGGCGTCGATGCCGGTGGCGTCCGGCACCTGCGCGCCGATGCGTTGCAGACCCGCAGCGAGGCGGCGTTCGTACTCGCGGTAGCGGCGCAGGTAGAGCAGGCCGCGGCCTTCCGAAGCACCCTCGAGGACGAGCGGCGCCGTGGGGTCGGATTCGAGATCGCCCTCGGCGGGATTGGCAACCCAGCGCGACGCGGCGAGCGCTTCGAGCCAGGCTTCGGGTGCGGGCCATTCGATGTCGGCGTCGACGAGGCGCTGCGGTTCGCGCGGGTCGAAGCCGGCGTGGCCGTTGGCGACCGCAAACGAGGCGAGCGCGGCGGCGGCGAGGACGAGGTCGGGCGTGTCCGGTTCAAGCCGGGCCAGGCTGCGGGCAAGCGCATGGTCGAGGGTGCCGAGCACGCCGGCGCGCCGCAGGGCATCGAGCAGGGAAGGTGCGTTCATGGTTGCTGTATCCCGGCTTCGGGCGAACCCTCACCCCTCTCCCGCGATCGGGAGAGGGGCTTGTTACTGACGACGTGCACGACTCGGCTATGCAGCAGCTTCATGGGGCGGCCTGCGTGGCGTGGCCGGCGAACAACGCATCCAGCGCGTGCACGAGCTCGGGTTCGAAGCGCCAGGCCTGCACGCCGGGTGCGTCGCTGCGCGCGGCGTCGAGGCCGCGGCAGAACAGGTAGCGCGCGCCGCCAAAATCGCGGGCGTAGTCGTACGCGCTGCCGAGCCGGAAGCGCAGCCAGCGGTGCAGGGCCAGGGTGTAGATCAGCGCCTGCAGGTCGTACTCGCTGTGCGCCATCGCCTCATCGAGCTGTGCGGGGCCGTAGCCGGGCAAGCGGTTGGATTTGTAGTCGAGCACGTACCAGCGCCCGTCGTGCCGGTAGGTCAGGTCGATCAGGCCGGTCATCAGGCCTTCGAGCTTCCGGCGCATGCCGAAGCCGTGGCGCTCGCGCAGCACGCCGTGGCGATGCAGCAGTGCCAGCAGCGCGTCGATGCGCGTGGGTGCGAGGGCGAAATGGAACTCGATCTCGGCGCGGCGCGCATCGGGCGCAACGTCGGCCAGGCGCACGCCTTCGGGCAGCTCGACGGTCAGGGTCTGGCCGATCAGCGGGGTGAGTACCTCGATGCCGTCGTCGAGATCCTCGGCAGGGTAGCCGCCCGCGCGCAGGCGTTCGAGGAGGGTGTCGGCTTCGCCGTCGGGCGCCGGCAGGCCGGGCGCCCACGTCGCCCAGCGCGCGAAGTCGCTGCGCTCGAGCACGTCGTGCAGTACCACGCCGAAACGCGCGCCGACGAAGCGCGGGTCAAACGCTTCGGCATCGGGCGTGGCATCGACATCGGCATCGGTGGCCGGTTCATCCCGGCCACCGGGCACCGGCTGGGTGGCGGCGCTCGACGGATCACTGCCGGCGTCGGCATTGGCCAGCTGGGTGAAGCTGTAGACCCACCAGTCGCTGGCCAGCGTGCGGGTGCTGGTGCGTGCAGTGGGAACCTCGCCTTCGGCCAGCGGCGGCAGCCAGGGCAGCGCGGCGGATGGCGCGCGGTCGTCGACCACGATGGCGTCGCCCAGCGCGTCGGTGAGCGCATCGGCGTTGGCGATCATCGCCGCCAGCGGTGCGCGGGTGTGGTTGTAGAACTTGCCGCCCGCCAGCCACAGCGCGTCGCGCGCGCGGGTCAGGCCGACGTAGAGCAGGCGCGCATCCTCGGCGCGTTCGGCCAGCGCCGCCGCGCCCCTGGCATCGTCCCAGCCCGAGGCCTTGGGCAGCAGGTTCCAGTGCAGCGCGCGCTGGGCGCCGCCGCCCACGGTGACGTGTCGATTGCCGGTGCGCGGCATGCCGCCAACGCCGGCGAACGGCAGGAACACCAGCGGGTATTCCAGGCCCTTGCTCTTGTGCAGGGTGACCACCTGCACGCGCCGCGCATCGGATTCCAGCCGCAGCAGCTGGGTCTCGTCATCGGCGCTGGCGCCGGCGATCGCGCGTGCCAGCCAGTCGACCAGTCCGTGCAGGCCCAGCGCGTTGGCCTGCGCGTCCTGCAGCAGCTCGGCCAGCTGCAGGTAGTTGCTGAGCCGGCGCTCGCCGTCGAGCAGGCCGAGCAGGCGTGCGGCATGTTGGGCGCACAGGTCATTGATCAGCGCCAGCGCGCCGCCGCGCTGCAGGCGCTCGCGCCAGGCCAGCGCCGCCATCTGCCAGCCGCGCAGTGCCTCGCCGTCGCTGCCGTCGAGCGGATCGCCGAGCGCGGCGACGTGCTTCGCGTCCACGCCCACCAGCACCGTCGACAGCGCCATGCGCAGGCGGCCGTCGTCGGCGCCGTGCAGCAGGGCGAGCAGCAGCGCGTGCACGTCGCGCGCCTCGTCGGTGGCGAACAGGCTCTGCTTGCCGGCGGCAACCGCGGGGATGCCCGCCATCGCCAGCGCCTGGCGGATGCGCGTGGCCTCGTTGTGCGAGCGCACCAGCACCGCGATGTCACCGGGCTGCACCGCGCGCACTTCAATCGTGGCGTTGCCGGCGCGCGCGTCGGCGAGCACGGCGTGGATCGCGGCGACGCAGGCCTGGGTGGCGAGTTCGCGCGAGCGGCCGGCGCTGTAGGGCTTCAGCTTTCCGGCGTGGTCGGGCAACGGCTCGGGCGCACGCCACAGGGTGAGCGCGGGTGCAGGTTGTCCGTTGCGCAGGAAGTCGTCATCGCTGCGCGTGCCTCCGGGCTGGACGTCGCGGAACTCGATGCCGTCGATGACGAATGGTGGTTTGTCGACGACTTTTTGCTTGTCGTCCTTGTCCTTGTCCTCCTCGAATGCCTGCTGGGCCTGCGCGTAGAGCGCGGAAATTGCCTTTAGAACACCCGGCCGCGAACGGAAGTTGTGCGACAGTGGCGGCGCCTCCTCGGCGACCTTCCTGGCCTCCAGATAGGTGTCGACATCGCCACCGCGAAACCCGTAGATCGCCTGCTTGGGATCGCCGATCACGAACAGCGCGGGCGCGCCACTCGCAGCGCCGAACACGCGCTCGAAGATGCGCCACTGGCGCGGGTCGGTGTCCTGGAATTCATCCACCAGCGCGACCGCGTACTGCGCGCGCAGCGCCGCGACCAGCGCATCGGCCTCTGGTCCGTCGACAGCGTCGGCGACGCGGTCGATGAGGTCGTCGTAGGTCTGCACGCGCTGCTGCTGCTTGAACCTGCCCAGCCGCACGCGGGCATCGTCGCGCAGGCGGTGCAGCAACTGCACACGGCGCACGTCCTGCCATTCGGCCATCGACGCGAGCGCGTCCAGGTAGGGCGGGACGGTCTCGCAGATCGGCGACGACGGCGTGCGGCCGCTGTGCTTGGTGCTGGTGCGCAGCTCGAGCGTGCCATGCGTGAGCTGCGGCAGCTTGGCGTGCTCGAACGGCACATCCGGCGCGTCCGCGTCGCACCAGGTCTTCAGCGAATCGAACAGGGCCGCGATCCAGCCCGCCCGGTAGCTGCCGCCGTGCAGCACCTTGGCGTCGACGGCGTTGAGCAGGTCGGCGCGGAAGTCGTCGCCGTGCGCGCGGAACGCACTGGCCAGCGCATCGCCGGCGGCACGCAGCGCGGGCGTGGGATCGCCCGGCAGTTCGGACAGCGCGGGACGCAGCACGCGTTCGCGCACCAGTTTGGAGAGGTCGCCGGCCAGCAGCGGGGGGCCCTGCGCCCACAGCGCGAGCAGGTCGTCCGCGGCGTCCTCGCCGGCGCCGTGCGATCGCCACAGGTCGGCGGCGATCGCCTCGCGAAGCGCGCTGTCGCTGGTCATCAGATCGGGCGCGTCGAAGCCCTGTCCCGACGTCAGTGCGTGCTCGCGCAGCACCCGCGCGCAGAAGCCGTGGATGGTGAAGATCGCCGCGAGATCGATGTCGTCGGCAGCCGCGCGCAGGCGTCGTCGCAGCGCATCCGCACTCTCGCCGCTCTCGGCGAGATGGCGTTCGAGCACCGCGCGCGTCAGCACGGCCGCGGGCGATGCGTCTGCCGCTGCGACCGCGTCCACCAGCAGGGCGGCTTCCACCAACCGCGCGCGGATGCGGTGGCGCAGTTCCTGGGTGGCGGCTTCGGTGAAGGTGACCGCGAGGATCTGGCCGATGCGCAGCTTGCGCTCCACCACCAGCCGCACCACCAGCGTGGCCAGTGTGAAGGTCTTGCCGGTGCCGGCCGAGGCCTCGATGGCGCGCACGCCGTCGAGCGGCAGCGCGAGATAGGGATCGCCCGCGACGCCGGTCATTCCGCGTCCTCCACGTCGAGGCCGGCGGCCAGCGCGCGCAGCGCGTCGTGGTCGACGCCGCCGTACAGCGCGCCCGACATCACCGCGGAGAAGATCGCCATCGACAGATCGACGAACTCGATCTGGGTGGCTTCGTCGTTAAAGGGGTCGCGACCGCGCAGCGCCAACCGCGGCGCCTCGCCGGTGCCCTCGCCCCAGCTGCGGTCGCTGCCGCGCCATTTCTTCGCCGCGGCATCCAGGCCGCGCTCCATGTTGTCGCCGTGCTTGAACAGCTCCCAGCCGCTGTACGGCGCGAACGGCAGCGGCGCACGCAGGCCGTGCTCGCGCAACGTGAGCAGGTGGCGCAGCGCAGCGCGCGCTTCAGTGGGGTCAAGCGGCTCGCGTTGGTGCGGGCCCTTGCCAAGATCGCCGCCGTCATGGAACTGCACCAGCGGCAGCGCCAGGCCGGCCGCGCTGGCCAGCAGCCAGTCCAGCCCGCTGCGGATCGCCGAGTTGCCGTTGGGGGCGTCGAAGCGCAGCCGCGCGATGCCGTGCGGGTAGGTGTCGGCAATGCGGCCGTGCAGGCGCAGGCCGTCGATGTCGACCTCGACGCGCGGCGCATCGGCGAGCGTAGCGCCGCGCCACGTGGCGAACGACTGTGCGTACTCGACGACCTCGTCGCGCATCTGCGACAACACCCGCCGGCCCAGCGGGCCCGACGGCAGCATGCCGCGCGCGCGCAACAGGGCCTGCGTGGTCGCGTCGTCGTCGCCACGCAGCACTGCATCGAACACCGCAACCTGCAGCGCCTGCCGGGCCAGTCCGCGACCGGGCGCGAGCAGCGGTTCGACATCGTCCTCGGCCGCATCCACCTCGGCCATGCGCAGGCCCAGCCGATGGCGCAGGAACGCTTCGGCAGGCGCCTGCAGGAAGCGGCGCAGCACGTCGATTGACAGCGCGTCGTCCGCGTCGCCCGTTTCGGCCAGCGGTTCACCGGTGAACCACGGCGGCAGCGCCACGCGCCGCTGCGCGGGCTGCGTCGCCGCCGGCCACCACTGCTGCCGGTACGAGAAGCGTCGCGCGTCGCCGGCGCCGAACGCCGCCGCGGCGAACGGCTGCAGCGGATGCCGCACGACGAGGTCCCTGCCGGCATGTGCGCCGGGCGCGTGCTGGCCATCGACGGCGTCGAGCAGTTCCGACACCAGCACCGACGGTTCGCGCGCGCTGCCGTCGCGCGGATCGGCGCCGAGGTAGCTGACATAGAACACGTCCTGCGCGGCGGCAAACAGCTGCAGGAACAGGAAGCGATCATCGTCGCGCGTGGAACGATCGCCGCGGCGGCGGCGGTCGCTGCCGAGCTCGGCGGTGAGTCGGTTGAGACCGGCGGCGGGGTCGCGACGCGGGAAGTCGCCGTCGTCCATGCCCAGCAGGCAGATCACCCGGAACGGCAGCAGCCGCATCGGCACCATGCGCGCGACGCTGATGCCGCCGGTGAGCAGCGGCGCGCGGGTGTCGGCCTCGCCCAGCACCGCGGCGAAATGTGCGCGCACGGCTTCGGCCGGCACCGGTGCATCGAAGCCGGCGCGGCGCGCGTCGGCGGCGAAGGCGTCGATCAGGCTGCGCAGGCGATCCAGCGCGCGCTGGGTGACGGGGTTTCGCGGCGCCTGCGGCAACAGCGCGTCGAGCAGGCCAAGCAGGCGTTCACGCCAGGTGTCGGGCGGCATCGCCTCGCCCAGCGAGGTCGCGTGGCGCGCGAGCACGCGCAGCAGGCGGACCAGGGTGTCGAGGGCATCCAGCGCGCCGCCTTCCAGGTCCGGCAGCGGGGCAATCAGCTTGCCGGCGCCGGCGGCGATGGGCGCGTCGCTGCCGCTGGCGTGGCCGAGCAGCAGGCGGTCGAGTGCGAACGCCCAGGTGTAGGCGTCATCGAACGGGGCATCGAGGCGCTCGCGATGCGCGGCGTCCAGGCCCCAGCGCGCGCCGGCGGCGTGCAGCCAGGCGTGCAGGCGGGCAAACGCGACCGCATCGAGGCCGGCGGATTCGGCCAGCGGCGGGCTCGCCAGCAGGTCCAGCGTTTCCTCCAGGCCGAAGCGCGCCACCGGCAGCGCAAGCAGGCGCACGAACACGTCCGCCAGCGGTTCGCCGGCAAGCGGGCTGGCGTCGGCGAGCGCGTAGGGGATGGCCTGTGGACCCGCGCCGTCCTCGCGCCAGTGGCCGCCGAACACCGCGTCGAAGTACGGCAAATACGGATCGATGTCCGGCGCCAGCACGGCAACCTCGCGCGGCTGCAGCGGCGGATCGAAGCGTGGGTCATCGAACAGTGCGCGCAGCTGGTCATGCAGCACCTGCAGTTCGCGCAGGCGGGTGTGGCAGGCGTGCACCTGCAGGCTGGGATCGTCGCGGCGCAGCGCCGGCAGGCGCGTGCGCGCGTCGTCATCGCCGGGCACCAGCGGTGGTCCGGGCCGACGCTGGAACAGGTCCGACTGCAGCCGCCGCAGCAGGCTGCCGCGCAGCGCGCCGCCGCCATCGATGGGGTCGGCGTCGGCGCGGATCTCGACGTCCGGATGGACCACCTCGTAGCCGCCCAGCACCGCCATGAAGTCGCGGCCGGCCGCGCCCCAGGCCTGCAGCAGCGGATTTTCGGAGGTGTTGGCCGCGTCGTCGAACGCGCTGCCGCGCAGCCGCTGCAGGTCGCCCCAGTAGTCGCGGCTCGGCGACGGCACGTACAGGTGCAGGGTGCCCACCCGCGCCTGCGTGGCAAGCACGCGCAGCACGTCCGGCGATACGTTGAGGATTGCGAAGGCGAACAGTCGCGGCGGCAGCCCTGCCGGCAGCGGCGCGTCCGCGGCCTCGAAGCGATCCAGGTACTGCTGGATGCGGCGCGCGCGGTGGCCGCGCCCGCCCGCGATGCGCCGCCACAGGATCGCCTGCGGATCCTGGGCATCGGCGCCCGCCTCCCAGCGCAGCAGCCAGTCGCGGCGCCAGGCCTGGTACTTCTCGAACACCGAGGCGAGTTCGCCGGCCAGCGCCCAGACCCGCAGCGGATTTTCGGAGGCGATGCCGGGGCCCTCGACATGCGCGCGCAGCGCCGCGAGCGCCGGCTGGGCGAGGAAGGCCGGATCGATCAGCGCCGCATACAGATGCCAGCGCAGGGCCGCGGCATCCGGTTCGTCGTCGGCCTTGCCAAGGTTGGCCTCCAGCGCGCGGGTGACGAATTCGCCCGGGGTCAGGAACTCGAGGTTGGCGGCCACGCCGTGGGCCTCGGCCAGGGTCGCCTGCAGCCAGCGCTTCATCGCCACTTGCGGGATCAGCACCACGTCCGGTCGCAGCAGCGGCTGTCCGGGCGCCGGCGTGCGCAGCGCATCCGCCAGCAGTGCGGCGAGCACGTCGAGGGCGTTGGAGTGATAGAGGCGGAAGTCGTCCGTGCGTGCGGCCATGCCGCCATGATGCCGGAGCGCAGTCGCACCCCGCGATACAAAGACGTCAGGCAAGCCTCGCAAGCCCTGCATGTTTGTATGCGCGACTCTTGCAGGAGCGGCTTTTGTAGGAGCGGCTTCAGCCGCGAGCGTCTGATCT
>JBBSST010000030.1:0-35749 GCA_038241735.1 Lysobacterales bacterium | reverse complement strand
TGGGCCGGTGGCGCGCCCGGTGGCACCGACCGCGCCGATGACCTGTCCCTGGCTGACACGATCCTGTGGTTTCACATCGATGCGTGACAAGTGCAGGAAATTCGAACTCACGCCGTGGCCGTGGTCGATCAGCACCGTGCCACCGGTCAGGTAGAGATCGGTCGCGGCAAATGTCACCACGCCTGGCGCCGGCGCCTTGACCGGCGTGCCCGTGGATACGGCGATGTCCATTCCGGAATGCCCGGATGGCGCCGTCTGCCCGTTGTAGACCCGGCCGCTGCCGAAGCGGCCGCTGACGCGGCCTTTCACTGGCCAGATGAACGCGGTGGCGAAATCGGCGCGGTTGTCGTCGCGTGCACGCGCGGCCGTCACCAGCGCCTGTTCACGGCGGATGCGCTCGGCGACGGCGGGCGGCGGGTTCACCGTTTTCGGCGGCACCCCGTTGACATGCTCGACCGGCCAGTCGCGAGGCGTGACCAGGATGACCTGCAGGGTGCGCGTACCGTCGGGCTGCACGACCTCAAGCTGCAGTGGACCGGTTTCGTTACGGCCGACCCCCAACACCACGGTGCCGTAATCGGTCGGGCGCAACGGCCGGCCGGCGTAATTCACGACGCTGCCGGCCGGCACTTTCCCCAGTACAAGCGCGCCTTGCGAGACGCTGGCAGGGAACACGATGCGGGCATCATCGGGCGCCTTGCCTTGCGAAAACGCCGCAGCCGGCATGGACATGGCCAGCAGGCAGGACAGCATCCTCAGCATCGTCATCAACGCTCAAACTCCAGCCGCTGCCCCTGCGCATCGCCCACGACGCGTTCGCCATCCCAGGCCAGCTGTCCATTGACCCAGGTCGAGGCGATGGATGAATGAAACGTGGTGCCCTCGAACGGCGACCAGGCGCATTTGGACAGCACGTCCTCGCGACGGACGGTGAGCGGTGACTCATCGATCAGCACCAGGTCCGCCCAATAGCCTTCGCGCAGGTACCCGCGTTGTTTCACGTCGAATAATTGCGCCGGGGCATGGGCGAATTTCTGCACGACCTGTGCATTGGACAAACGGCCCTCGCGCACCAGTTCCAGCGCTGCCAGCAGGGCGTATTGAACCAGCGGCAGGCCGCTGGGTGCGCGCACGTAGGGATTGGATTTTTCTTCCAGCGTGTGCGGCGCGTGGTCGGTGGCGAGCACGTCGATCACGTCGGTGGCCAATGCGTTGATCAAAGCCTCGCGGTCGCTGGCGTCCTTGATCGCGGGGTTGCACTTGATCAGGTGGCCCAGGCGGGCGTAGTCGGCGCGATCGAAACGCAGGAAATGGATGCAGGTCTCGGCAGTGATGCGCTTGCGTACGCCGTTGGCGTCGACCAGCGGGCCGGGCGTGAACAGCGCCAGTTCGTCGGCGGTGGAGATGTGCAGCACATGCAGTCGCGTGCCGTGCGTGCGTGCCAGCGACAGCGCCAGTTGCGTGGACTTCATGCAGGCTTCGCGCGAGCGGATGTCTGGATGGCAGGCAGCGGGAATGTCGTCGCCGTATTGGGCGCGATATTTCGCCAGCGTCGCCTCGATCATCGGGGTGTCTTCGCAATGGGTGATGATCGGCGTGGGTGCCTCGCGAAAAATGCCGGCCAGGGTGTCGGGGTTGTCGACCAGCATGTTGCCGGTGGACGCGCCCATGAACACCTTGATGCCGGGCGCGGTCAGCGGGTCCAGCATGCGGATCGCCTCGAGGTTGTCGTTGCTGGCGCCCATGTAGAAGCCGAAGTTGGCGCGGGAACGACCCGTGGCGCGCTGGTACTTATTTTCCAGCGCGCCTGCGCTCAGGGTAGGCGGGCTGGTGTTGGGCATGTCCATGAAGCTGGTGATGCCGCCGGCGACCGCAGCCGCGGATTCGGTGGCCATGTCGGCCTTGTATTCCATGCCGGGTTCACGCAGGTGTACCTGGTCGTCGATCATGCCCGGCAACAGGAGGCGGCCTTTCGCGTCGATGACGGTGTCGCGCTCGCGCGCCGCCAGTCCACTGCCAATGGCGTCGATGCGGCCGCGCGAAATACGCAGGTCGCCATCGAATTGGCGGCCATCGTTCACAAGGCGGGCGTTGACGATCAGCGTGTCGGACATGGCAATTCCTATGTGTGGGGAGGGGGTGGAACCGGGTCGTGACCGCCCGGGTTGAGGGGGTGGCAGCGACCGATCCGGCGCAGCGCCAGCCAGCCGCCTCGCAGTGCCCCAAAGCGCCTGATCGCCTCCATCGCGTATTCCGAGCAGGTGGGCGCAAAGCGACAGCGTGGCCCGAGCAGTGGGCTCAGCCAGCGTTTGTAGGCGCGCAACAAAGCGATGAGGAGGCGGGCGATCACGGTCGTGGCGGCGGCGGAAAAACGGCGGAAAACAGCGATAAAGCAGCCGCATGGTTGCCGCTGTGGTCAGGGCAGGGTATAACAGCGCGCTTTCCCGTCCAAGGGAATCAGAAGGACTGCAGCAACGTGCCCGTGAAGAAAATCGTGAAGACGGCCGCCAAGGCCCTCAAGAAAGCCGCCAAGCCCGCCGCCAGCAAGCCCGCCGCCAAGCCGGCTGCCAAAAAGCCCGCCGCCAAGCCCATTGCCAAGCCGATTGCCAAGAAGGCCGTCGCGAAGAAAGCCGCGCAAAAGAAGGTTGCGGTCGCTAAAAAGGCGCCAGCGAAGAAGGCAATCGCCAAGGTCGCGAAAAAATCCGTGCCGGTGAAGACGCCCGCAAAGGCGCCAGCAAAGGCGCCAGCAAAAACGCCTGCGAAGGCGCCTGCAAAGAAGCTTGAAGCCAGGAAGCCTGAAGCCAGGAAGCCAGAGGTCAAAAAGGCTGCAACCGCAAAGCATGTGGCCAAGGCCGCGCCGGCTGCAAAAGCCGTGCATGCCAAGGCGGTGCCTGAAAAGAAGCCGTCGGGCAAGAAGGCCGCGTCGCCCGCCAAGCCGGTAGCCAAGCATCCGCCCGCGAAGCCGGCCGTCGTCAGGTCGCCGTTCGCGCCGCGCCCGGTGGGCAAGGTCGCGGTCGCGGTGATCGGCAAGCAGATCAAGCCCACCCCGAAGGCCCGGGGCAAGGTCATCCCGTACAAGATCGACAAGATGACCGGCCGCCCGATCCTGCCCGAGGGCTACAAGCCCAGTGCGGATGAGGAGTTCATGAGTCCGCTGCAGACCGAGTATTTCCGTCAGCGACTGATTGCCTGGCGCGATGACCTGGTCGAGGAATCCAAGCAGACCATCGAGAACCTCAAGGAAGAAGTCCGTGATGTCGGTGACGAGGCTGAACGTGCCACCCGCGAAACCGAAAACTCGCTGGAACTGCGCACCCGTGACCGCTACCGCAAGCTGATCGGCAAGATCGACAGCACGCTCAAGCGACTGGACTCCGGCGAATATGGCTACAGCGTCGATTCGGGCGAGGAAATTGGCCTGGACCGCCTCGAAGCGCGCCTCACCGCCGAACGCACCATCGATGAGCAGGAACGCTGGGAACACCTGCAAAAGCAGATCGGCGACTGATCGACGGCACCATCGGAAAAAAAGCCCCGCATCGCGGGGCTTTTTATTGCTGACGCATGGTGGGGTATCTACTCCAGCTCGCGCAGGTCCAGTCGGCGCAACTTCGGCGCCTTCCAGCCGGTGATGCCCACCACGCCCAGGGTGACGCAGCCGCCCACCACCACGGCCGGTACGAGTCCCAGCAGCCGCGCCATGACGCCATCGTAGAACGCGCCAAGCTCGTTGGACGAGCCGATGAAGATGCCGTTGATCGACGACACCCGGCCGCGCATTTCGTCGGGCGTGACCAGTTGCATGATGGTCGAGCGCGTCACCACCGAAACCCCGTCACACATGCCATACAGCACCAGGATCGCCGCCGACAGCCAGAAGTGCCGCGACAGCCCGAAGGCGATCGTGCACAGGCCAAAGCAGGCCACGGCGACCAGCAGGATGCGGCCGGCGTTTTTCTGCAGCGGATGCCGCGCCAGCCACGTGGCCACGCAGATCGAACCCAGCGCAGGCGCGCCGCGCAGGATGCCGAGCCCTTCCGGGCCGTAATGCAGGATGTCTTGGATGAACGCTGGCAGCATCGACACCGCGCCGCCCAGCAGCACGCAGAACATGTCCAGCGCCATCGCCCCGAGCATGACCTGGCTGCCCAGCACGAACTGCAGTCCCTCGGCGATGCTGGAAAACACGGGTGCGCGTTGCAGCAGTCTTGGCGGTTCGGTGACGCGCAGGGTGCCGATCGCGAACGCCGCAATGACCACGATGCCCGCCGCCGTCGCATAGGCGACACCCTTGCCGCCCCAGCCCACCAGGACGCCCCCCAGCGCCGGGCCGACCACCATGCCGCCCTGGAACACGATGCTGCCCAAGCTTGCACCGCGCACGAATTGCTCGCGCGGCAACACCCGGGCAAACAGGGCGTTGTAAACCGGGCCGAGGAAGCTGCGCGCGATACCGGTCAGTGCGATCGCCGCATAAATCGCCCAAACGCCCCTGACCGGCAACCAGGCCTGCGTGATGGCGGTCAGCAGCAACGCGGTGGCGAACAATCCCAGGCACGCCGCGACTCCCAATTTGCGTCGCGGCAGGTGATCGACCAGGTAGCCGGCAAACGGTGCGATGCAGAAATACGGCAACACTTCGGCCAGGCCGATCAGTCCCAATGCAAACGGACTGCCGGTGATTTCGTAGATATGCCAGCCGACGGTGACCGCGACGATCTGGTAGGACAGGATCGTGCAGATCCGATACGCCATCAGTGCGCGGAAACGCGGGTTATGCAGCGGCGAGGCGGGTGACTCGGCAGCGCTGGGCGAGCCCGTGGCGCTCACGCAGTGCGTTGCGCCGTGTCGTGGATGAAGGTCAGCAGGGCGGCCAAGCCATTGCTGCGGGTTGGCGACAGGTGTTTGGCCAGGCCGATCTCACCGATGTAATCGGCCTTGGTTTCGAGGATCTCACGCGCGCTGCGCCCCGAGTACACGCGCAGCGCAAGGAACACCAGGCCCGAGACGATGGCCGAATCGCTCGCCGCAGCAAAGTCGAGCCTGGCTGCATCGCCCGAAGGCACGATCCAGACCATCGATTGGCAGCCAAGCAGCCGGTGCTGTTCGGTTTTCCACGCGTCCGGGAACGGCGGCAGCTTGCGGCCTAGGTCGATCAGGTATTGATAGCGCTCGGACCAGTCGCTGAAGAAGGCGAACTCTTCCTTGATGGCGGATTGGGCGGCGGTGGGGGTGGATTCGAGGGGGAAGGGAGTGTCGGGCATGGCGTTGTTGATCTTGGCGTCATCATCTTGCGCGAAATGCGCGGGAGAGCTGGGGCGGGGCTTTGATCTACTGGATTCTTCAATTCTTGTTCGAAAAGCACGGCAACGGCTTCTGCGTGTGGCGGGTCAATTTATTTGCGGAGCCTCTGTACGCGCAGTGGCATATGCGGACCACGCAGCCCGCTCGACGCGCTCCGGGTTTTGATGCATTCACGCACGCTTCCAGCGTACGCCTTGCGGGGTGTCTTCCAGCAGTACGCCTTCCGCAGCGAGCTGGTCGCGAATGGCGTCGGAGCGGGCGAAATCGCGACTCTTCTTGGCCAGGGTCCTTTCGTCGATCAGGGCCTGGATCCGCACATCATCGTCAGCCGACACACCCCGGGCAAACCAATCGGCGGGAGGCTGTTGCAGCAGGCCGAGCGCCGAACCCGCGCCGAGCAGCTGCGATTTCAGCCGCGTCCTGTCGTCGGCACGCGTCGCCTTGCGCGCCTCGCTGGCGATGCCGGCGATTTCGGCCAATGCCTGCGGAGTGTTGAGGTCGTCATCCAGCGCGGCTTCGATGGTCGAAGGAATCTCAGCGGTTGCGTCCACGTCGGCCAGGTCGCGCAGCGTGCCGTACAGGCGGTCCAGGGTGCGCACCGATTGCTCGATCAACGCCGGCGACCAGTCCAGCGGCTGCCGGTAATGCGCCGACAGCAGCGCATAGCGCAGGGCTTCGGGCGGATGCGCGCGCACCAGGTCGTGGACTTTTTCGATATTGCCGAGTGATTTCGACATCTTGGCACCGCCAAAATTAAGCATGCCGTTGTGCAGCCAGAAACGTGCAAAGGTCTTGCCGCCGTGTGCGCACTCGCTTTGCGCGATCTCGTTTTCGTGGTGCGGGAACAGCAGGTCGACGCCGCCGGCGTGGATGTCGATGGTGTCGCCCAGGTGCGCGGCCGCCATCGCCGAGCATTCGATGTGCCAGCCGGGGCGACCGCGACCCCAAGGCGAATCCCAGCCGGGGAGATCGCCGCTGGACGGTTTCCACAGCACGAAATCACCGGCGTAGCGTTTGTAGGGCGCGACCTCGACCCGCGCACCTGCCAGCATGTCCTCTGGATCGCGTCCCGACAGCTTGCCGTAATCGGCGAAACTCTCCACGGCAAACAAGACGTGGCCATCGGCGGTGTAGGCGTGCTCGCTTGCGACCAGGCGTTCGATCATCGTGATGATCTGCGCAATGTGGCCGGTGGCTTCAGGTTCGATATCCGGCGCGGCCACGCCAAGGGCAGCCATGTCTTCGCGGTATGCGGCGGAAAAACGGTCGGTAATGGTCGCGATGGGGACGCCTTGCACGGCGGCCGCAGCGTTGATCTTGTCGTCGACATCGGTGATGTTGCGCGCGTACTTCAGCGCGCCATGGCGACGACGCAACAAGGCCGCCAACACCCCGAACACCACCGGTCCGCGGGCGTTGCCGATGTGCACGTAGTTGTAAACCGTGGGCCCGCAGACATACAGCGTGGGGCAGGCCGGGTTAAGCGGCGCAAAGGCTTCGACGCGACGGGTCAGGCTGTTGTGGAGGTGCAGGCTCATCGCGGGCAAAGGCTGGGACGGCCTGCAATTCTAACGTCCACTCCCCAGTTACGACAGCCGGGATTCAGCCCCTGTAACCAAGCGACGCCTACACTGCAGGTCGCCCGCAATGGACCGCCTGTTTCAATGCAACAAGTCCACCGCTTTGCCGTGATCTTGATGTTTGCCGCCATCGCTGCGCCAGTGTGGGCGCAAAACACGGTGATCCAGGCTGAAAACGTGCGTACCGAATATGCCCGCGTGCTGCGTGCAGATCCGGTCTACCAGACCCTGCGGGCGACCAGCGTGGTTGAAAATTGTGGTCCGGCCACCGACGTCCAGAATGACGAGTCCAAGCGCGGCATCGCGCGCGTGGTCGGCGTGGTCAAGGATGCGTTGACCCCGGGGAATACCGGCAAGGACAAGCCCGCGGCTGCCGGCGATTGCCGCATGGTGCCGATGGATCGTGAATTCCGCAGGCCTATTGCTTATGACGTGGATTACGTCCATCACGGCGTCAAATACCGTTCGCGCCTGCCCTACGATCCGGGCAACCGCTTGCGTGTGCGCGTATCGATCACCCCGATCGTGAGTCCGGCCGGCGATCGTTGAGCGACACAGGCCTGCAATGTGGATACCTGGAAGGGTCATGTTTGCAAGGGCCATGCTTGCGACGATGGCGACGGCATGCGAGGATGCCCGCCTGATGCAATGCCTCCGCGCCAACGCCGACATCCTGACTTCCGCCCGCATGGCGTCTGGCATGACATCGCGCGCGCGCCGACCGGAAACCTGCCAACTCGCTGGGTAGCCGGAGCTCGTCGTCATTCGAGTTTCACAGGACAAACCCAGCCCAGCGCTGGGTTTTTTCGTTCTTGATCTGCCCGTTGAAACCAAGTGATGCAACCGGTCGCGATATTGATCTCCCGGCCAACCCAGTCCCCAACCAAATTCTCCCGAGCCAACATGCCCAACCACTTCCTCAACACCCAGGACTGGACCCGCGCCGAACTCGACGCGTTGCTCGTGCAGGCCGCATGGTTCAAGCGCAACACGCTGGGTGACCAGCTCAAGGGCAAGAGCATCGCGTTGGTGTTCTTCAATCCGTCGTTGCGCACGCGCACCAGTTTCGAGTTGGGCGCATTCCAGCTGGGGGCGCACGCGGTGGTGTTGCAGCCGGGCAAGGATGCCTGGCCGATCGAGTTTGATCTGGGCACGGTGATGGATGGCGATACCGAGGAACACATCGCCGAAGTGGCGAAGGTGCTCAGCCGTTACGTCGACATGATCGGCGTGCGCGCGTTCCCCAAGTTCGTTGACTGGTCGCTCGATCGACAGGACAAGGTGCTGCGCGGTTTTGCCGAGCACGCGACGGTGCCTGTCATCAACATGGAAACCATCACCCATCCCTGCCAGGAACTCGCGCACGCGCTGGCGTTGCAGGAGCATTTCAACACCGCCGATTTGCGCGGCAAGAAATACGTGCTGACCTGGACCTACCATCCCAAGGCATTGAACACCGCGGTGGCCAACTCCGCGTTGACCATCGCCACGCGCATGGGGATGAACGTGACCTTGTTGTGTCCGACGCCTGACTACATCCTGGATGAGCGCTACATGGGCTGGGCCGCGCAGAACGTCGCCGAAAACGGCGGTTCCCTGACTGTCAGCCATGACATCGACAGCGCCTATGCCGGCGCCGACATCGTCTACGCCAAAAGCTGGGGTGCGTTGCCGTATTTTGGCAACTGGGAGCCGGAAAAACCGATCCGCGACCAGTTCAGGCATTTCATCGTCGACGCGGCCAAGATGGCGACGACCAACAGTGCCGTCTTCAGCCACTGCCTGCCGCTGCGGCGCAACGTCAAGGCCACCGATGCGGTGATGGATTCGCCCAGCTGCATCGCCATCGACGAGGCCGAGAACCGGTTGCACGTGCAGAAGGCGGTGATGGCGCGACTTGTTGCGCAGGCGCCGGGGCGCGGGACTCGCGGCTCGGGACTCGATTAGGGCAAGACAACGCCCGCGTTCCACAGGTCGGTAGCACTGCATATCCCTCATTTGCCCCGGACACTTCCATGTCAACCCAAACAGCCCTTTCCAGTCCACAGTCCACCAGCCCGAATCCCGACGCATCCGACATCGTCCTCGCGTTTTCCGGTGGCCTCGATACCAGCTTCTGCGTGCCGTGGTTGCAGGAACGTGGCTGGGCCGTGCATACGGTGTTTGCCGACACGGGCGGTGTCGATGCCGACGAACGCCAGGCCATCGAGGATCGCGCGACCGAACTCGGCGTGGCCAGCCACGTCACCATCGATGGAGGCCCGGCGATCTGGGAAGGCTTCGTCAAGCCGTTCGTGTGGGCGGGCGAAGGCTACCAGGGCCAGTATCCGCTGCTGGTTTCGGATCGCTACCTGATCGTCGATGCCGCGCTTGCGCGTGCGCATGATCTCGGCACCCGCGTGATCGCGCATGGCTGCACCGGCATGGGCAACGACCAGGTACGCTTCGACCTGGCGGTCAAGGCCAGCGGTGATTACCAGATCATCGCGCCGATTCGCGAAATCCAGAAGGAACACACCGAAGTCCGCGCTTACGAACAGCAGTATCTGGAGGATCGCGGCTTCAAGGTAAACGCGAAGCAAAAATCCTACACCATCAACGAAAACCTGCTTGGCCTGACCATGTCCGGCGGTGAGATCGACCGTTGGGAAGCACCCGGCGAGGGCGCGCGTGGCTGGTGTGCGCCGCGCGATGCGTGGCCGGCCGACTCGCTGCGCGCGACGCTGCGATTCGTCGAAGGCGAAGCAGTGGCGCTTGATGGCAACGAGATGCCGGGCGCGCAGTTGCTGGCCAGGCTCAACACGTTGTTTGCGCAATATGGCGTCGGTCGCGGCATGTACACCGGCGACACCACCATCGGCCTGAAGGGGCGCATCGTGTTCGAGGCGCCGGGGCTGGCGGCGTTGCTCGTCGCGCACCGTGCGCTCGAGGAAACCGTGCTCAGCAAGCAGCAGAACCGCTTCAAGCCAGACGTTGCGCGCAAGTGGGTAGAGCTGGTCTACGAAGGATTTTTCCACGACCCGTTGAAGACCGACCTCGAGGCGTTCCTTGCCTCGTCACAGCAGATGGTCAATGGCGAGGTCGTGCTGGAAACCCGCGGTGGCCGCGTCGATGCGGTAGCCGTGCGCTCGCCGCACCTGCTTGCCAGCAGCGGCGCGACCTACGCGCAATCGGCCGACTGGGGCGTTGAGGAAGCCGAAGGATTCATCCGGTTGTATGGGATGAGCAGCACGCTGTGGGCGCAGGTCAATCGTAAATAACGTTTGTAGGAGCGCCCCCGGGGGGCGGAGTATCAACACCCGTGAAACATAGTGGGCCGCCTGGGGGGGGGCTCTGCAATATTTAAACTACGTTTGTGGGCCCCCCCCCGGGGGCGCCTTTCTCCTCCCGTGTCAAGCCTCCCCCGCCCCCGGGGCCCGCTCCTACGGGTCTCAGAGGAAGAAATGGAAGCCAGCCATGCTTGACGCGGTATTAAGACAACTCGAAGTGTTGGTGTCGTTCGACACACGCAATCCGCCACGGCGGATCGGCGTGGGCATCTTCGAATACGTGCGCGTGCAACTGCCGGATTTCCAGGTCGAGATTGTCGATCACGGCGATGGTGCAATCTCGCTGTTCGCCGTGCGCGGCAATCCAAAACACCTGTTCAACGTGCACCTGGATACCGTGCCGGCTTCGCCGGCGTGGAGCGCGGACCCGTTGAAGTTGCGGGTGGTCGACGGTCGTGCGATTGGCCTGGGTGCCTGCGACATCAAGGGCGCGGCCGCGTGCCTGATCGTCGCGGCGCAGGCGACGCGCGGCGATGCCGCGTTCTTGTTCAGCAGCGACGAGGAAGCCAACGACGCGCGATGCATCGAGGCCTTCCTGAAGAGGCCGCATGGCTTCCACCATGTCATCGTCGCCGAACCAACCCATGCCGAAGCCGTGCTGGCGCATCGCGGTATCAGTTCGGTGCTGCTGCGGTTCAAGGGCCAGGCCGGCCATGCGTCCGGCGCCGCCGCGATGCAGGCCAATGCCCTGCACCAGGCGATGCGCTGGGGTGCGCGCGCCCTGGATTTCGTCGAAGGCCAGTCGCATGTTCGCTTCGGCGGATTGACCGGGCTGCGTTTCAACATTGGCCGCGTCGAGGGCGGCATCAAGGCCAACGTGATCGCACCCAGTGCAGAAGTGCGTTTCGGATTCCGTCCGCTGCCTTCGCAGGATATTGATGACCTGCACACGCAGTTCGGCGGCCTTGCCGAAACAGGTGTACTCGAACGCTATGCGGAGACTTTCCGCGGGCCATCGTTGCCCGCCGGCAATATCGCCGACGCCGAGGAGCATCGCCTGGCCGCGCGCGACCTTGCCGACGCATGGGGAATACCGATTGGCCATGCCGTCGATTTCTGGACCGAAGCCGCGCTGTTCTCCGCGGCCGGCCTGACGGCGCTGGTCTATGGTCCGGGCGACATCGCCCAGGCACACACCGCCGATGAGTGGGTGTCGCTGGAGCAACTATCGACCTATGCCGAGACCGTGCGCAGGATCATGCAATGACCAATTCGTCGCAGTTTGCGCAGATGGATGCGGATGCAGCCAAACCATGGACAGCACGTTCAAAAGAAGAGATTAGATCCGCGAATCTCCGCGCCGTCCGCAGCCGGAAACCAAGGCGACAGCATGCAACAGGCCACCAGGGTCTCCGAAATCGTCGCACCGCTCATGCATCGGGGGTCGCCTCCGCGCGGCTCGTGCCGAGAACTACCTGACCATGACTGACCTGCGCACCACGATTGTCCGTCTGCTGTCCAACATGGCCAGCGCCAAGGAAATCCAGCAATACCTCAAGCGATTTTCACAGCTCGATGCGGCGCGCTTCGCCGTGGTCAAGGTCGGCGGCGCCGTGCTGCGCGACGAGCTCGATGCACTGGTATCGTCGCTGGCGTTCCTGCAGCAGGTGGGCTTGACGCCGATCGTGGTGCACGGCGCTGGCCCGCAGCTTGATGCCGAAATGCAGGCCGCTGGAATCAGCAAGACCAGCATCGACAACCTGCGTTACACAGATGCGCCCGTGCTGGCCGTGGTGCGACGGGTGTTGCGACATGAAAACCTGAGGCTGGTCGAAGCCCTGCAAGCCGCAGGCGTGCGCGCGACGTCGATCCAGTCGGGTGTGTTCGAGGCGACATACCTGGGTCGTGAAAAGTACGGATTGGTCGGCAAAGTGGTCCACGTCGACACCCACGGCATCCATGCCGCGATCAAGGTCGGTTCGATCCCGGTGATCGCGTCGCTGGGTGAAACCGCCGACGGCCAGATCGTCAACGTCAACGCCGATTGGGCCGCCAGCGAACTGATCAAGACACTGCAGCCCTACAAGATCGTGTTCCTCACCGCGACCGGCGGCCTGCTTGATGGCGATGGCCAGGTGATCGATTCGATCAACCTCAATTCCCAGTACGACGAGCTGCTGGCACAGCCGTGGCTGCACTCCGGGATGCGCGTCAAGATCGAGCAGATCCACGACCTGCTGATGGCGTTGCCGCCGTCATCATCGGTGTCGATCACCAAGCCCGACGAACTGGCCAAGGAACTGTTCACGCACAAGGGCTCGGGCACCCTGGTGCGACGCGGTGAACGCGTGCTGCGCGCCGAGCGCTGGGATCAACTCGACCTGCCGCGCCTGCGCGAGCTGATCGAGTCGGCGTTTGGCCGCAACCTGGTGCCTGATTATTTTGAACGCACGCATCTACTGCGTGCGTATGTCAGCGAACACTACCGCGCAGCGGTGCTGCTGGTCGAGATCGACGGCATGCCGTACCTGGACAAATTCGCGGTGCTCGACGATGCCCAGGGTGAAGGCCTGGGCCGGGCGGTGTGGCAGGTGATGCGCGACGAGACGCCGCAGTTGTTCTGGCGATCGCGTCACCACAATGCCGTCAATCCGTTTTACTACGCCGAGTCCGATGGCTGCTACAAGCAGGAGACGTGGAAAGTGTTCTGGTATGGACTCGACGGCTTCGATGCGATCCAGCGCGCGGTTGCCCATTGCGCCGTTCGCGAACAGACCCTGGCGGAGTGATCGATGGACGTGATTGACCGTGCAACCCAATGGATGCCACCAGCACGGCTGCAGGGCGCGCATGTCGCGCTTGAGCCGCTCACGATGGCGCACGTCGACGGCCTGCGCGTGGCGCTTGGCAACGGCGAATTGTCGCGCCTGTGGTACACCAACGTGCCGGCGCCGGCAGACGCGGCGAGCTGGATCGATGCGGCGCTGGCGATGCAGTCTCGCGGCGACGCCTGGCCGTTCGCAGTGCTGGATTCCGATGGCGTGGTGGTCGGCAGTACGCGCTATTACGACATCGACGCAGCGGTCCCGCGCGTGCAGGTCGGCTATACGTTTTACGCGCCGCGCGTGCAACGCACCGGACTGAACACCGAAGCCAAGCTGTTGCTGCTCGGATATGCATTCGAGGTGCTCGGCTGCATCGCGGTCGGATTCGAGACCAGCACCTGCAACCAGGCGTCGCGCACCGCGATCGCGCGGCTGGGTGCCCGCCAGGATGGCATCCTGCGCAGCCATCGCCGTCATGCCGACGGCAGCGTGCGTGACACGGCGGCGTTCTCGATCATTCAATCCGAGTGGCCGGCATTGAAACGCAAGCTGCAGGCGCGGCTCGCGCAAGGAGACACGAAACAATGACCGCCACCGTAGGCATCGTCGGCGCGCGCGGCCACACCGGCGCGGAATTGATCCGACTGGTGTCGGGCCATCCACGCTTCGAGCTGGCCTTCGTGTCCTCGCGCGAACTCGACGGCCAACCGGTGACGGCGCACGTGCCGGAGTATCGCGGCGACCTGCGCTACGCCAATATCGCCCACGAGCAGCTGGCGCAGCATGGAGCGGACGCCTGCGTGCTGGCATTGCCCAACGGCAAGGCAGCTGCCTGCGTGGCCGGCATCGAGGCGGAAGGCGCAAACCCGGTCATCGTGGATCTTTCGGCCGATTATCGTTTCGATGCCGGTTGGTATTACGGTTTGCCGGAACTCACGCGCGATGGGTATGCGGGCCAGAAACACATCAGCAACCCGGGCTGCTATGCCAGCGCCATGCAGTTCGCCATCGCCCCGATGCGCGACGCCCTCGATGGGCCGGTGCAATGTTTTGGCGTATCGGGCTATTCCGGCGCGGGCACCATGCCGTCGGACAAGAACGATGTCGACAAGCTGCGCGACAACCTGATGCCGTACGCATTGGTCAACCACATGCACGAGCGTGAAGTGACGCATCGGCTTGGCGTGCCGATCGAGTTCATGCCGCACGTCGCAGCGCATTTCCGCGGCCTCACCATCACCGCCAACCTGCACCTGCGCGCGCCAACGACGCTGGACGCGGTGCGCCAGCACTATGCAGCGCGCTATGCCGGCGAACCGCTGGTGCAGGTCGACGATGCCGCGCCCTGGGTCAGCCGCATTGCCGGCCAGCACGGCGTCGCGATCGGCGGCTTCGCGCTGTCCGACGATGGCAAGCGGCTGGTTGTCGTCGCCACGCTGGACAACCTGCTCAAGGGCGCCGCGACCCAGGCGATGCAGAACCTCAACCTGGCCTTTGGTTTTCCCGAAACCGAAGGCATTCCCCTGGATCCACCGTAGGAGCGGCTTCAGCCGCGAGCTTTTCATTCTGTAGTCGTGCCATCAAATGCAACGCTCGCCGCCCAAGCAACCCCTGCCCGGAAACGACCAAGCAAGACACAAGGATCACCAACATGTCCGACCTGCTCTGGCAAAAGCCCGGCGTCACCGTCGATGCCGATATCCAGGCGTTCCTCGCCGGCGATGATGTAATCCTCGACCGCGACTTCTTTTTGCACGACATCACCGCAAGCCGCGCGCATGCCCAA
Source organism: Lysobacterales bacterium (assembly GCA_038241735.1). Classification (GTDB taxonomy): domain Bacteria; phylum Pseudomonadota; class Gammaproteobacteria; order Xanthomonadales; family Xanthomonadaceae; genus Luteimonas. Next base: position 20,985 of record JBBSST010000030.1, on the reverse strand, counting down.
GGCCTGCAGCGTATCGGCATGCTGTCGGCTGATGAATTGACCGGGCTGCTGGGTGAGCTGGATGCACTGGCCGATGACTTCCGCAGCGGTGCGTTCGTGCTCGACGCCCAGTACGAGGACGGCCATTCGGCGATCGAGGCGCGCCTGACGCAGCGACTGGGCGATGCCGGCCGGCGCATCCATACCGGCCGCAGTCGCAATGACCAGGTGCTGGTGGCCACGCGCCTGTGGCTGAAGGAGAAGCTCGCGCGCGTGTCGGCCGTGTGTCGCGATATCGCCACCATCGCATTGCAGCGCGCGCACGCCGAGATCGACGTGCCGCTGCCCGGCTATACCCACCTGCAACGCGCGGTGGTGTCATCGCTGGGGATGTGGTGGGCCGGCTGGGTCGAGGCGTTCATCGATAACGCGCAGCGCGCACGGCACACCTGCGCATGGCTCGACGCCAACCCGCTGGGCACCGCCGCCGGCTATGGCGTCAACCTGGCGCTGGATCGTGACCATGCCACCCAAGCCCTTGGTTTTGAGCGGCTGCAGCTATCGCCGCTGTACGCGCAGCTGTCGCGCGGAAAGTTCGAGATGGCGGCGCTGGAAGCGCTCGGCAGCGCCATGCTTGACCTGCGCCGCATCGCCTGGGATTTGAGCCTGTTCACCAGCGCCGAGTTTGGCTTCGTCGCCTTGCCGTCGCAGTACACCACCGGCAGCTCGATCATGCCCAACAAGCGCAATCCCGACGTGATCGAACTGATGCGCGCCAGCTATGCCAGCGTCGCTGCTGCGCGGTGCGAGATCGAGCAACTGCTGTCGCTGCCATCGGGCTATCACCGCGACCTGCAGCTCAGCAAGGGTGCGCTGTTCCATGGGTTTGGCAAGGGTTTGCAGGCCCTCGCGTTGCTGCCGGACCTGCTGCGCAGCCTGGAATGGAAGCCCGAGCGCATGCGCGCTGCGCTGGAGCCGTCGATGTATGCCACCGATCTTGCCGTCGACCTGGCCAAGCAGGGCGTGCCGTTCCGCGACGCCTATCGGCAGGCGGCCGATCCGCAGCGCTGGGCGGCCGGTGATGCCGCCGCCAGCCTGGCTGCGCGGGTGTCACCCGGCGCGGCGGGCGATCCTCGCCTGGACGTGTTGCAGCAACGCCTGGCCGCGTTGCGCGACTGAAGGCCCTGCCACCCAGACACGCGCTGGTTACCAGCTGTCTTCCAGCATCCGCGGTCGGCACGCCAGCCAACCGCCGACGACCAGCACGCCGACGCTGGCGGTGAGCATCGCAAACGGCCACGACCAGCCGTGGGTGGCCTCATGCAGGACGCCAAACGACAGCGGCCCGAAGCAGCTCAACGCATAGCCCACGCCCTGCATGAAGCCGGACATGGCTGCCGAACCACCGGCGGTGCGCGTGCGCAGGTTGATCAGCGTCAACGACAGCGGAAACGTGCTGGGCCCCAGGCCAAGCAGCAGGATCCACAGCACCGGCAGTGTCATCGGTGCAAACAGCAAGCCGGCAAATCCACCCAGATGGCAGGCCGCGCAGGCCAGCACGATCGGGAACGGGTTGGCCATGCGCACCGCGATGGCCGGCATTGCCAGCGCGCTGAGCAGACCGAACGCGGAGAACAACCCCACCATTGCGCCACCGAACGCCGGGGTGGCGCCGGCCTCGGTCAGCAATTTTGGCAGCCATGTGAACATCGAATAGGTGATCAGCGAGGTCATGCCGAACATCAGCGCCATGCCCCAGCCAAGCGACGATCGCCACACCTTGCCGCGCACGGGCGGGGTCGCGAGCTCGGGCGCTTCGTCATCGTCGGCCACTGCGGCATCGTGGCAGCGCGCAAGCGCGGATTCCTTGCGGCGTTCGACCAGCAGCACGCCGATCCACGGCAAGGCAGCCGCGATCGCGAGCAAGGCCCAGGCCCCCATCGAGATGCGCCAGCCCACTGCCGTTGCCACCGGCACGGCCAGCAGTGCCGGCAAGATCGTGCCGAACTGCAGCATGGTGATGTAAAGCGTGCTGACCGTGCCGACGCGATCGGCGAAGTAGCGCTTCACCAGCGGCGGCAACACCACGTTGCCGATGCCCATCCCGGCCAGGGCGATGATCGAGCCGGCCAGAAGGCCGCCGGTGCCACCGGCCAATGAACGCAGCACCAGGCCCACCGCCGCCAGCAGCATCGACAGCAACGCGGTGCGTTCCAGGCCGATGCGATGGGCGATGGCCGGGGTGGTGACACCGAAGACCGCGAATGCCGCCGTCGGCAGCATGCCGAACACGCCGGTCATGGTCGCGCCGAAGCCAAACATCTCGCCGAGGCTGTCCAGCAGCGGCGTCAGCGAGGTCACGGCCGTGCGCAGGTTGAGCGCCGACAGCACGATGCCCGCCAGCACCAGTGCGCGGCCATCCAGCAGGCGTGGCCTGGGCGAAAGGCGACGCGATGCTTGGCTGCTCATGGGTCGGGTTCCTGTCGCAACGGCCGGCGTGGCACGCGAAACCATAGCGTCGCCAATGAAAAAACCGGCGCGGGCCGGCTTTCTTGCAAAACCATTGATTTGATTGGTCGGGGAGACAGGATTCGAACCTGCGACCTCTACGTCCCGAACGTAGCGCTCTACCAGACTGAGCTACACCCCGACAGGGTGAGCCGCGCATTGTAATGATGCAGGGTGGGTCGCGGCAAGCGCCGGCGGGTTGACCGCGCGCTGACGCCATCGCCGCGGGCTGGCGCGGACGCAACGGCTAAACTGTGCGGCTTGCGCATTTGCCCGGAGTTTTTGCCTTGATCAAGCCCCGCACACCGCCCGGCGTCATGGAATTGTTGCCTCGCGACCAGATCGCGTTCCAGCGCATGCTGGACACGATCCGCCTGACATTCGAGCGTTTCGGCTTCCTGCCGGTGGAGACGCCGGTGATGGAATTGTCCGAAGTGCTGCTGACCAAGTCCGGCGGCGAAACCGAGCGCCAGGTGTATTTCGTGCAGTCCACCGGCGCCCTGGATAAATCTGCCGCCGGCGAGACGGGCGAGGGCAGGCCGGAGCTGGCGCTGCGTTTCGACCTCACCGTGCCGCTGGCGCGCTACGTCGCCGAGCACGAGCACGAGCTGGCGTTCCCGTTCCGCCGTTACCAGATGCAGCGCGTGTACCGCGGCGAGCGTGCGCAGCGCGGCCGCTTCCGCGAGTTCTACCAATGCGACATCGACGTGGTCGGCAAGGATGCGCTGTCGACCCGCTACGACGCCGAGATCCCGGCGGTGATTGCGGCGGTGTTCGAGGCGCTGGCGATCGGCGAGTTCACCATCGCGCTCAACCATCGCAAGTTGCTGCGTGGCTACTTTGAATGGCAGGGCATCGAGGATGCGCAGCAGGCGTCGGTGCTGCGCGAGATCGACAAGCTCGACAAGCGCGGCGAGCAGGCGGTCTGCGCAACGCTGGCCGGTGACGGGTTCGACTTGCCTGCGCCGGTCATCGAACGCCTGATGGCATTTTCTCGCGTGCGCTCGCACGGACACGATGATGCGTTGGCCAAACTCGATGCACTCGGCGCCGGCACGGCGTTGTTCGAAGAAGGCCGTGTTGAACTGCGCGACGTGCTGCAGCGACTCAAGGCGATGGGAGTGCCCGAATCGCGTTACGCGATCAACCTGTCGATCGCGCGCGGCCTGGACTATTACACCGGCCTTGTCTACGAGACCGTGCTGGATGCGCATCCACAAATTGGTTCGATCTGCTCGGGAGGTCGTTACGACAACCTCGCCAGCCATTACACCAAGTCGAAGCTGCCGGGCGTGGGCATCTCGATCGGCCTGACGCGGCTGTTCTGGCAGCTGCGCGAGGCGGGATTGATCGCCACCGCGGACAGCTCGGTCGACGTGCTGGTGACCATGCTTGATGACGCCGACCTCGACCATGCGCTGGCGCTGTCGCAGCAGCTGCGTGCCGCCGGCCTCAACGTCGAAACGCAGCTGGAGCCGCGCAAGCTGGCCAAGCAGCTGCAATACGCCGATCGCGCCGGGATCCGCTTCGTGGTGATCCGCGGCGGCGACGAGGCGGCCAAGGGCGTCGTGGCTGTCAAGGACCTGCGCCGCGGCGAACAGTTTGAAGTGGCGGATGCCGAGCTTGCGCGCACGCTGCGGATCGAGCGCGAACAGTCGCGCGTCGCAGGCAGTCCGTGAGCACCCGCAGGTGCCGCTTGCCGCGAGTTCTTCGTGAGGCCGGCGTCAGTGCGGCACTTCGCGGCTGAAGCCGCTCCTACGGGACACGGGCGGTCTGGCCGCTGTCATCCGAATGAATACAAACTACGGGATAGCAGCATGAAGTCCATCCAGCTCGACGGCCGGTCACTGACCCGCCAGCAACTGCTCACTGTCGCCTACGGCGCCACCGTCGAGCTCGACGAAGCAGCGTTGGCCAAGGTCGCGCGCGCAGCGGAGTTCCTCGCCGACCAGGTGCGCCGCGAGGAGCCGATCTATGGCGTCTCGACCGGCTTTGGAAGCAATGCCGACAAGCTGCTCGGCGCGCATCCGCTGCGCGACGAACTGCCCGGCGCGAAACCCTCCGGTCGTTCGCTGCACGAGGAGCTGCAAACCAACCTGATCATTACCCATGCGGTGTGCGTCGGTGAACCGTTCGCCGCCGATGTGGTGCGGGCGATGCTGTGCATCCGCATCAACACCTTGCTGCGTGGACATTCCGGCATCCGGGTACAGACCCTGCAGGCGCTCACCGCGATGCTCAATGCCGGCATCGTGCCGGTGGTACCGCAACTGGGTTCGGTGGGTGCGTCGGGCGACCTGGCACCGTTGTCGCACCTGGCGATCGTGCTGCTGGGCGGTGGCGAAGCGTTCTCCGATGGTCAACGTATGCCGGGCGCACAGGCCTTGCAACGCGCCGGCCTGCGGCCGGTCGTGCTGTCATACAAGGAAGGTTTGTCGTTGAACAACGGCACCGCGCAGATGCTCGCCACCGGCGTGCTGGCGCTGCATAAACTCGACGACCTGCTTGATACCGCCGACCTCGCCGCCGCGATGACCATCGATGCGTTTGCTGGCCGTCTCGGCGCATTTGCCGAGGAGGTGCATGCCCTGCGTCCGCATCCGGGGCAGGTCCGCACGGCCGCCAACCTGCGCGCGCTGCTGGCCGGCTCGACCCTGGCCGACATTCCTTATCACCTAGTGCCCAAGTTCCGGCAGTGGCTGCCATCGAGCTGGGACGATGCGCAGGCGCAGCGACTGGGTTTCGACATTGGTTGGGAGTGGGTGCCATTCGCGCAGCGCCACGGTCGCGAGAAGTTCTACCAGCGTTTCAAACCATTCCGGGGCGGCAAGAAACACCAGCCCCAGGATAGTTATTCATTGCGCTGCACCCCGCAGGTGCATGGCGCGGTGCGCGATGCCGTCGAACAGGCCAAGCGCGTGTTCGACATCGAGTTGAACGCCGTGACCGACAACCCGCTGGTATTCCCGGACGCCCAGTCCGAGCACGTCGAGCAGCAGGTGATCTCCGCCGGTCATTTCCACGGCATGCCGCTGGCGCTGGCGATGAGCTACGTCAAGGCCGCGATTCCGGTGTTGGCCTCGATCTCCGAGCGGCGCTTGAACAAGCTGGTCGATCCGGCCACCAATGATGGCCTGCCGGCATTCCTGATCGGCAACGAGGACGGCACCGAATCGGGTTGCATGATCGTGCAATACACCGCGGCGGCAATCGTCAACGATCTCACCAGCCGCGCGATGCCGGCATCGGTGTATTCGATCCCCACCAGCGCCAACGCCGAAGACCACGTGTCGATGGGTGCCAACGAGGCGCGCCACGTGTTGGCGATGGCCGACGATCTTGGCAAGGTGCTGGCGCTGGAGCTGTACACGGCCGCGCAAGCGCTCGACCTGCGCCGTGACATGATCCGCGCCGCGTGCGCTTTGGCCGAACGCGCCGATGCCGCAACGCTGGCCGAAAAGATCCAGGGCGGGCCGTCACCGGACGCGGGAGACCGTGCGGATTTCATCGCCGAGGTCGAAGCCCTGCGCGCCGAGCTATCGGCAGCCAGATCCTTCCAGCCCGGCGCGATGGTGGCGCGGGCACATGCGGTGATTCGCGCACGCATCGCGTTTCTGGATCGCGACCGCGCGCTCGACGGCGACGTGGCCGCGGCGGTACAGCTGGTCGCGGACGGGACGGTACTGTGCGAAGTGCGCGCGATGCGTGCAGATGATGGCGGCGTCGCGGGCGTGCAGTGAACCTCAGCCTGCACACCGGTTGGCTGGGCGCGCTGGAGGCAGGCGCCATCGCCCTTGTGATCGGTCTGCTCGCGTACCTGCTGTGGCACCTGGTGGCCAGGCAATTGCATTGGCCGGAAGGTCGTGCGATCGGGTGGGCCGGGTTTTCCGCCGTGGTCGTCGGCGCGGGCATCGACCTGTGGCATCTGCTCTCGCTGTTCTTCGTCAATCCCGGATCGCCCGGCTATGTACGCCAGGCCTTGGCCGGCATCCATGATCCGAGCGGATTGGGCACGCGCACGGTCATGGAGATCCTCGGGGCATTGAGCGGCGTGCTGTTGGCATGGATGTGGTTTCAATCGCGCGGTGCCGGCAAAAGCGGCTAGTCCACCAGGCTCGCATCGGCGATGTCGTTGTGGTCGTTGCGGATGTCGTCTTCGCGACGGCGAAGCTTGCATGATCCTTATTGACTCAATCCGCGCCCGCAAGAGTCACCCGGGTGCGGTTGGGACAGGCAGGCCGATCGCGCTACCGCCCGCATTGAAAGCACTGATCCCAGAAGCTGTTGACATCCCACGTTATGCCTATTATCGTATTAACACGCTATTACATTAATACGATGAAACAACGACCAGAACCCTTGCCCGGAAAAGATGCAGACGCCTCCTTCAAGGCGTTGGCGCGGGCATTTGCCAGCATGGAACGTCCACAGGACGTCGCTGCGTTCCTGCAGGACCTGTGCACCCCCGCAGAGCTGGAAGCGATGGTCGATCGCTGGCGCGTGGTGCCGCTGCTTCTGGAAGGCGTCCCGTATCGCGAAATCCACGAGCGCACCCAGGTCAGCGTCACCACCATCGGTCGCGTGGCACGCACGCTGGAGCGTGGCGCGGGTGGCTATGCCGCAGCCGCCAAGCGCCAGCATCCCCGACTAATCGCTTCCCATTGAGTGCAGGACATGAGCCCACCCGCCATTCCGGCGGTGCGCGACCGACTGCGCATCGCCATCCAGAAATCCGGGCGCCTCGGCGATCCCGCGCGCGCGCTGCTGGCGTCTTGCGGATTGTCCTGGCGCGAGAGTCGCGACAAGCTGTTTTGCTACGGCGAATCGCTGCCGGTCGATCTTTTGCTGGTTCGCGACGATGACATTCCCGGCCTGCTTGCCGATGGTGTCTGCGATTACGGCATCGTCGGGCGCAACGTACTGGCCGAGCAGGCCGCTGATCGCGCAGAACGCCAGCAGCCCCAGCTGACGCAGGAATTGCGCGCGCTGGACTTCGGTGCCTGTCAGCTTGATATCGCCGCGCCCGAGGATTGCCAATGGCAGGGCGCGGAACAGCTGCACGGCATGCGCATCGCAACGAGTTATCCAGCCCTGTTGAGGCAATGGCTGCGCGCCCAGGGGATCGAGGCTTCGATCGTGACGCTGTCGGGCTCGGTCGAGATCGCGCCGCGACTCGGCCAGGCCGATTTCATCTGCGACCTGGTGTCCTCGGGGACCACGTTGCGCGCCAATCAGCTCAAGCCGGTGACAACCCTGTTGACCAGCGAAGCGGTGCTGGCTGGGCCCATGGCGCCGTTTGCCGACGCACGCGCCGAACTTGCGCAGCTGCTGCTGCGTCGCCTCGACGGCGTGTTGAAACTCAAGAACAGCCGACTTCTGTTGTTCCAGGCCCAGCGCCATGCGTTGCCCGGATTGCTGAAGCTGCTTCCCGATGCCCAGTCGCCCACGGTGATGCAGGTCGATGGCGCCGAGACATTGGCACTGCAGGCGTTGTGCCACGGCGCGATGACCTGGCAACGACTGGAAGATTTGAAATCCGCGGGCGCCCAGGGGTTGATGGTGTTGCCGGTGGACAGGACGCTGGCATGAGCATGTCCCTGGTCAAGCGGCTTGATTGGTCGCAACTCGATGGCGCAGCGCGCAGACAGGTGCTGCAGCGTCCGATGCAATCTGCGGCAGCGAAAATCACGCGCGATGTTGCCGATATCCTGGCCCGGGTACGCGCCGATGGCGACGCAGCGCTGTTTGAGTTCTGTGCGCGCTTCGACGGGGTCGTGCAGGATGGCCTGGAGGTCGGCACCGACGAATTCGCGACCGCGCACGCGGTCGTCCCCGACGAACTGCGCGCCGCCATGCACCAGGCAGCCCTGCGCATCGAGGCGTTCCACCGCGCCGGCATGGCGCAACCCTATACGCTGGAAACAGCGCCCGGGGTGGTCTGCGAGCGCATTATTCGTCCGATCCAGCGGGTCGGGCTGTACGTGCCTGCCGGTAGCGCGCCCTTGCCATCGACGGCGTTGATGCTGGGCGTGCCCGCGCGATTGGCCGGGTGTCGTGACGTGGTCATGTGCACGCCACCACGCAAGGACGGCACGGTGGATCCGATGGTGCTGGTCGCCGCGCAAATGACCGGCATCACCCGCGTATTCCGGCTTGGCGGCGCGCAGGCTGTCGCGGCGATGGCGTTCGGCACCGCCTCGGTACCCAAGTGCGACAAGCTGTTTGGCCCGGGCAACAGCTACGTGACACAGGCCAAGCAGCAGGTCGCACAGCAGGGTATCGCGGCCATCGACATGCCGGCGGGGCCATCGGAGGTGATGGTGATCGCTGACGCCGGCGCGGATGCCGGGTTTGTAGCCGCCGACCTGCTGTCGCAGGCCGAGCATGGGCCGGATTCGCAGGTGTTGCTGCTGACCGACAGCGATCGTTTGCTGGCAGGCGTGGAAGTCGAGCTCGCCATGCAACTGGCAACCTTGCCGCGCGCCGATATTGCGCGCATCGCCTTGTCCGAATCGCGCCTGATCAAGGTGTCCACACTTGAAGAGGCCTTCGAGATCAGCAACGCCTATGCGCCTGAACACCTGATCCTGGCGATACGTGAACCGCGCGCATGGCTCGACAGGGTGGGCGCTGCAGGCTCGGTGTTTCTGGGTGACTACACTCCCGAGGCGCTGGGCGATTACTGCAGCGGCACCAACCATGTCTTGCCGACCAATGGCGCTGCCCGGGCATACAGCGGTGTCAGTGTGGCCAGCTTCCAGAATTTCGTCAGCGTGCAATCGGCCACGCGAGCCGGCGTCGCCGCGATTGCCGCGTGTGCGATCACCCTGGCGGCTGCCGAAGGCCTCGATGCGCACGCCAACGCAGTGCGCCTTCGTCTGCGCGAGGCCGTACCTGTTCAAGAGGCGGTCGTTGCATGAGCGTCGTGCTCGACCTCATCCGCCAGGACTTGCGCGGCTTCGGGGGCTACCAGTCCGCACGTTGCGGGGACCTGCAGGGCGACGTCTGGTTGAACGCGAACGAATCGCCGTGGCCGAACCTTGCCGATACCGCTGCCGACAATCGCCGTTACCCCGAGCCGCAGCCCGAAGCGCTGCGCGCTGCGCTTTCATCGTTGTACGGATGCGAACCGCATCAGCTGTTGCTGGGTCGCGGCAGCGATGAGGCGATCGACCTGCTGGTGCGTGCGCTGTGTGTTGCCCGCCGCGACGCGGTGGTGATCACCCCGCCGGTGTTTGGCATGTACGCGGTGAGTGCGCGATTGCAGGACGTCGCTGTCGTCGAGGTGCCGCTGTGCGATGGTGAGGCCGGACTTGCGGTTGATTTCGACGGGGTTGCCCAGGCTGCGCTGACGCGCCGGGCGAAACTGGTATTCCTGTGTTCGCCGCTCAATCCAGCCGGTGGGGCGCTTGCGCTTGCGTCGATCCAGGCCTTGGCGACACGACTTCATGGGCAGGCACTGGTGGTCGTGGACGAGGCTTACGGCGAATTCTCGTCCGAGCCATCGGCAGTGTCGCTGCTTGCAGCGTGTCCGAACATCGCGGTGCTGCGTACGCTGTCAAAAGCCCATGCCTTGCCGGCCCTGCGCATTGGCTGCGTGATTGCCGATGCCGAACTGATCCATGTCCTGCGCTGTTGCCAGGCACCGTATCCAGTCCCGGCACCTTGCGCGCAGTTGGCGCTGTCGGGACTGTCGCCGGAGGCGGTTGCACAGACGCGACGACGTATTTCCCTGGTCAATGGCGAGCGCGAGCGGGTGCGTGCGGGATTGTCGATCCTGCCGCAGGTCACGCGCGTGTATCCCTCGCAGGCCAACTTCCTGCTGGTGCGTTTCTTCGACGCGGGCGCCGCATTCGATGCGCTGCTTGCTGCTGGCATCGTGGTGCGCGACCAGCGCGCCGCGCCGCAACTTGGCGATGCCCTGCGTATCACGATCGGCACGCCGCAGCAGAATGACCGCCTGCTGGCGACGTTGGCAGGGCTGGAGGCCAGATGAACCCGATTCTCTTCGTGGATCGCGACGGCACCTTGATCGAGGAGCCGGCCGATTTCCAGGTCGATGCCTTCGAGAAATTGCGCTTGTTCACCGGGGTGATCCCGGCGCTGCTGAAACTGCGCGATGCCGGCTATCAGTTCGTGATGGTGACCAACCAAGATGGGCTTGGCACGGAGTCATTCCCGCAGGCGAGTTTCGAGGGCCCGCATGCGTTGATGCTGCAGGTATTCGCCAGCCAGGGGATCCATTTCCGCGACGTGCTTGTCGATGCCAGCTTTGCCCAGGACAACAAGGACACGCGCAAACCAGGCCTGGGCCTGGTGATGCCGTACCTCAAGGATCGCAGCATCGACTGGGCGCGCTCGGCGATGGTGGGTGACCGCGATACCGATATCACCTTCGCCGACAGGCTCGGCATTCGCGGCTTCAAATTGCGTACCCCGCAGTTCGATGGGCAATGGGATTGGGCCGATATCGCGCATGCATTGGCCGATGCCCCGCGCAGATCGCTGGTCGAACGCAACACGAAGGAAACCCGTATTCGCGTGAAGGTCGATCTGGATGGCACGGCCGATCCTGTAATCGACACTGGCTTGCCGTTCTTCGATCACATGCTGGAACAGATCGGAAAGCACGGTGGTTTTGCCCTGGAGCTGCACGCCACCGGTGACCTGCACATCGACGAGCATCACACCGTCGAGGATTGCGGCCTTGCACTGGGGCAGGCGTTGCGCGAGGCGCTGGCCGACAAGCGCGGCATCGGTCGCTACGGATTTACCTTGCCGATGGACGAAACGCTGGCCAGCGCGGCGCTTGATTTCAGCGGCAGGCCGTATTTCGTCTTCGAAGGTGCGTTTCGCCGTGAACGCGTCGGCGGGTTGCCGACCGAGCTGGTGCCGCATTTCTTCCGTTCGCTGTGCGACGCATCGGGCTTGAATCTCAACCTGCGCGTGGAAGGCGACAATGATCACCACAAGGTTGAAGCCTGCTTCAAGGTGTTTGCCCGCGCACTGCGCCAGGCCATCCGGCGCGAGGGCAGCGAACTGCCAAGTACCAAGGGCGTGCTGTGATGGGGAGTCATGCAATGACCCCTGCCGATGGAGTTGGCCTGATGAGAGCGACCCGATGAAGGCAATCCGATGAAGGCGCGTTGATGGATATCGCGTTGATCGACGCCGGCGGCGCCAATCTTGGTTCTGTGCGTTACGCTTTCGAGCGTCTTGGCATCATGGTGCGTGTCGTGCGCGATGCCGATGGGCTGGCTGGCGCGGACCGGGTCGTATTGCCCGGCGTTGGTGCCGCTGCACCGGCCATGGCGGCGCTGCACGAGCGCGGGTTTGTCCAGGCGCTACGGGCCTCCGCGAAACCATTGCTGGGCATTTGCCTCGGCATGCAGCTGCTTTACCAGTCCTCGGACGAGGGCGGCGTCGATTGCCTCGGACTGATCCCCGGGCAGGTGCGGAAAATGCAGCCGCAACCGGGCGTGCGCATTCCACACATGGGGTGGAACGCATTGCACCATCGCGAGGCCGGCGGATTGCTGGAAGGTATTGGCGATGGTGAGCCGGCGTACTTCGTGCACGGATATGCCGCAGCGGTCGATGCCAACACCTTGGCAACCACTCGCCACGGCATGGACTTTGCCGCCATCGTTTGTCATGGACACCATGTGGGCATGCAATTTCATCCGGAGCGCTCATCCGCGCTCGGTGCGCAGCTGCTGCGCAACTTCATCAGCTGGCAGCCATGAACATAGACATCGGAAAAAGGCGGTTCACCACGTATCCGGCGATCGATGTCCGCGCCGGCGCTGTCGTGCGCCTGGCACAGGGCGATTACGCGCGCCAGACACACTATGGCGACGATCCGCTGGCGCTGGCGCGCCGCTATGACAACGCCGGCGCGCAGTGGTTGCACCTGGTTGACCTGGACGCTGCGCGTGATGGAGGTTATGCACTCGACGGCCTGTTGCGTGGCATCAAGGCTGAAACACGGCTTTGCGTGCAAACCGGCGGCGGCATTCGCGAGGAAGCCGACGTGGAGCGCCTGCTCGACGCGGGCGCTGATCGTGTCGTGATCGGGTCATTGGCGATTTCGCAGCCGCAACGCATTGCACGTTGGCTCACAAGGTTTGGCAACCAACGCCTCACCGTGGCGCTGGACGCCCGTCGTGCAAGCGACGGACGCTGGTTTGCCGCCAGCCACGGCTGGACACAGGCGAGTCGTCAAACCCTGGGCGAGCTGGTCAGGTTCTATGCGCACCAGGACTTATGCCACCTGTTGTGCACCGACATTGATCGCGACGGCATGATGGCCGGCCCCAACCTTGATTTGTATGCATTGCTGCGCGAGTGGGCGCCGAAGTTGCAGGTGCAGGCATCGGGTGGGGCGCGCGATATCCATGACGTGAATCGAGCGCGCGATGCGGGGTGCGCCGGCATCGTGCTGGGCAAGGCATTGCTGGAGGGGCGCCTTGACCTTGCGCAGGCATTGCAATGTTGAGCCGTCGCATCATCGCCTGCCTGGATGTACGCGATGGCCGCGTGGTGAAGGGCGTGCGCTTCCGCGATCACATCGACATGGGCGATATCGTCGAGCTGGCATTGCGCTATCGCGATGCCGGCGCGGATGAGCTGGTGTTCTACGACATCGCCGCCAGTCCGCAAGGGCGCAGCGTCGATCGCGAATGGGTCGGGCGCGTGGCGCGCGAGCTCGACATCCCGTTCTGTGTTGCCGGGGGAATCTCCAGCGTCGAGAGCGCACGCGCGGTGCTGCATGCCGGGGCCGACAAGATTTCCATCAATACTCCGGCACTCGAACGGCCGGCGCTGATCGCCGAAATTGCCGAAGCCTTTGGTCGCCAATGCACGGTGGTCGGCATCGACTCGTCGCGCGACGGCGATGGCCAATGGCGCGTGCGCAGCCACAGCGGAGATCCCGGGCGCATGCGCGCCTTGCCTCAGCGCACGCTGGATTGGGTGGTGCAAGCGCAGCGATTGGGCGCCGGCGAGATCGTGTTGAACTGCATGGATAGCGACGGCGTGCGCGATGGTTACGACATCGCCCAGCTGCGTGCGGTGCGCGCCGTGTGCGAGGTGCCGCTGGTGGCGTCGGGCGGGGCCGGAACGGCCGCACATTTTGTCGACGTATTCCGCGATGCCGACGTGGATGCAGCCCTGGCCGCCAGTGCCTTCCACAGCGGTGCGATTGAAATCCCGTCACTCAAACGTGCATTGCGCAATAGCGCAATCCCGGTGCGTGATGGACGATAACGACCATCCAATGGGCACGATCATCGATATGGACGAAAACACGCAGGCGAAATTTTCGATGGCTGGCCTGGACTTCGACAAGGGCGGCGGTCTGATGCCGGTGATCGTGCAGGATGCGCACAACCTGCGCGTCCTGATGCTGGGATACATGAGCCGCGCCGCGCTCGACGCCACGCTCGCAACCGGGCAGGTCACGTTTTTCAGTCGCAGCCGGCAGCGCCTGTGGAAAAAGGGCGAAGACAGCGGCCACACCCTTGCCGTCGTGTCCATTGAAAGCGATTGCGATGCCGATACGCTGCTGATCTTGGCCAATCCGCAGGGGCCCACCTGTCATCTCGGACGTCGCAGTTGTTTTGCAAACGCACCGGCGTCGGAATTGGCCGATCTCGATGGATTGATCGAACGCCGCCATCGCGAGCGTCCCACTGGTAGCTACACCACGCAATTATTCGAGGCGGGGGTTCAGCGCATGGCCCAGAAAGTGGGCGAGGAGGGCGTCGAGGTGGCCTTGGCGGCGGTTGTGCAAGACCCGCCAGCGTTGCTGGGCGAAGCGGCCGACCTGGCCTATCACCTGTTGGTGCTGTTGCGTGCCCGTGGCGTTGGCCTGCGCGATCTTGAGGCGGCCTTGCACGCACGCACTGGCGGCTGATCGGCGCGGCTCAGGTCGCACCAACTGATGTTTCCACGCAATCGCGCCCATTGGCCTTGGCCGCATAAAGTGCACGGTCGGCGATTTCAAGCGCGGCATCCAGGTTGTCGATGGTGCCGGGCATGATGGTGTGGACGCCGACGCTGGCGGAAATATGAATCTGGCGGCCTTGCGATGCGCATGGTTTCTCGACCAGGCTGCGGCGCAGGCTTTCGGCCACCTCCACTGCGGCATGCTGGTCGTGGTCGGGCAAGCCGACCACGAATTCCTCGCCGCCGAAACGGGCCAGCAATGCATCGTGTGCACGCAGGACTTTGCCGATGCGCTGCGCCGTGGAGCGCAGGCAATCGTCGCCGACCATATGTCCATGGCGGTCGTTGATCGCCTTGAAATGGTCCAGGTCGATCATCAGCAACGACAGCGGGCGCTGCGACTGCTGGCTGTCGAGCAGCATTTTTTCAAATGCGTCATGGAAGTAGGTGCGGTTGTATAGCCCGGTCAGGCCGTCGCGGCGGCTGGAATCGCGCAGGCGTCCATGCGCCTCTTCCAGCTGGACCAACGCATTGCGGACTTCCTGGGTGCGTTGCGCGACCTTGCGCTCGAGTTTCTGGTTGGCGTCGCTGACGATGCGTTCGTTTTCCTTGCGCAGCGAGGCGTAGCGATTGCCCAGCGCGATCGACAACAGCAGCATCTCCAGCGCTGAACCGATCTGCACCCCGTACTCGGTGTAGAAGGTCTTGGGCAGCAGGCCAAATGCGATCAGGGTGAACATCGTGGTGCCGAGCAGGAACATCGCCCACGCCAGCATGAACAGGCGTGCAGGAATATATCCGCGGCGCATCACCACCACGGCGACCACCGCGATCCACAGCACTCCAACCAACACCGCGCGTGCGGCAATGGGGGTGGAGGTGCGATACGGCAACCACAGCGATGCCAGCCCCAGGATCAGGAAAAACACGATCAATCCAAGGCTGACGAGGTTTCCGCGCGGGAAGCGTTGCTTCAACTCCAGGAAGCTCCGGGCGAATTGCTGCATGCCGATCAACGCCAGGCAGATCGACAGTGGCACCGACTTGTCCGCAAGCCATGGCGAGTTTGGCCACAGGTATTCAAAGCCCAGCCCGTTGAGCGTGAACAGGACCATGCCGAAGGCGCTGAGGTGGAACAGGTACCAGAAATAGCTGGCGTCGCGCAGCATCAGCCACAGCACGAGGTTGTAGAAAAACAGCGCCAGCAGGATGCCGTAATAGATGCCGATGCCGAACTGGGCATCGCGTGCAAGCTCGGAAAACGCGGTCGGCGTGAACAACGCCAGCGGCACCTGCATCGAACTCTGGCTCTTGACCCGCACCATCAGTTCGACCTGTTGTCCGGCCGGCAGGTTGAGCTGGAAATTGGGGTGCCGGTCGCGGACGCTGCGCACGGAGAACGGCAGATGGTCGCCTCCGGCCTGGTGGAACTGGCGGCCATCGGGATAGCGGACGTAGACATCGACCGAATCGCTGAGCGCATATTGCTGCACCAGCAGCCAGCGGGATTCTTCGTCGTCGAGGTTCACCAGGCTGGCATGGAACCAGAACGCATCGGGCTGGAAACCGAATTCGGATTTGCCATTGGGCAGCGGGGCGAATTCACCCGCGGCGAAACGACGGTAGGCATTGTCGATCGTGTCGACCGAGCCGACATCCTGGTGGTAGCTGAGCCAGGGTGAAATCTGGATTTCGCCTTGCCCCGGCTCGATCTGCAGCGTGGGTGGCGCCGATGCCGATGCACACGCGGCCGCCAGCGACAACGTGATCGCAAACAGCCACGCGAACACTCCTCCACGATGCATGCCCAACCCCCCAGATCGATCCATGGCCCATCCTGTCTGCCATGGGGGGATATTACGTCAGCTGATCGTTGGATATCTCTTTCCGTTGTCGGCGGATCACGGAATAAATGAACGGCCGGACCAGCGGCATAATGGCTGCGTCTGGTGATGAAGGGATGGCGGTCGATGCGCTCGATGGCAGGCGTGGTGTTGTGGTTGGCAGTCTGCGCGTGTGCGTGGGCGGCGCAACTGCCCGGTGGCGCGGTGTACGACGATGCCAATGGCAATGGCAGGCGCGACGCCGGCGAGGCGGGCATCGCCGAGGTGGCGGTTTCCAACGGCCGTGAGGTGGTGCGCACTGACGCGCAGGGCCGCTATGGTCTGCCGATGCAGGCGGGCCAGACGATTTTCGTGGTCAAGCCGGCGGGCTGGCGTGCGCCGGTGGGCGCCGATGGCCTGCCGGCGTTCTGGCAACAGCAGCCGCTCACACGCGCGTCGTCGCTGGTTTATGGCGGCATTGCGGCGGGAGATTTGCGCAGGCGCATGGATTTTGCCCTGCAACGGCAACCGTCGGTTGAAGGCGAACTCGACGTGCTGGTCTTTGCCGATCCGCAGCCTAAATCACCCATTGATGTCGGCTACTACCGACGCGACATCGTCGAACCGCTGCGCGGCAACACGCAGGCATCGCTGGGATTGAGCCTTGGAGATATCGTCGACGATGACCTGTCGTTGTATCCGCAGGTCAACGCCGTAACCGCATCGTTGGGCGTGCCCTGGCTGCACGTCGCCGGCAATCACGACATCAACCTCGACGCGCTCGACGATGCCGGATCGCTGCAGACGTTCCGTCGTCACTTTGGCCCGGACACCCTCGCATGGGAAGAGGCGCGCGCCACGTTCGTGATGCTGGACGACGTGATCCACCTGCCCGGAGGCAAGCCGTCCTATGTCGGTGGTTTGCGCGACGACCAGTTCGCCTTCCTTGAGGCTTATTTGCCCGGCGTGTCCAGGGAGCGCCTGCTGGTGCTGGCGATGCATATCCCGCTGTTCGAGCCGGCCGGCAAGGATACGTTTCGCGATGCCGACCGCATGCGTCTGTTCGCGTTGCTCAAGGATTTTCCGCACGTGTTGATACTCAGTGCGCACAACCACACCCAGCAGCACTGGCTGCACGGCGCCGACACCGGCTGGCGCGGCGACAAGCCGCTGCACGAATACAACGTCGGTGCCAATTGCGGGGCGTTCTGGTCCGGCGTCAAGGATGCCGATGGCATTCCCGATACAACGATGAGCGACGGCACGCCCAACGGTTACGCGACATTGCGTGTGTCGCAAGGCGGCGCATACGCCCTGGCCTGGCATCCGGCGCGATGGAAGCAGGGCGATCCCGCGTCCACGTTGGCGATGGCGCTGCACGCGCCCAAGGTCTTGCGCGCAGGCGCATACCCGGCATGGGGTGTCTATGCCAATGTCTTCATGGGCCGCGACGACACGCGCGTGCACTACCGGATCGATGACGGCCCCTGGAAGCCAATGGTGAAAGTCTCGCAACCCGATCCGCGCATGCTGGCCGAGAACATGCGTGACGACAAAGCCGATACCTTGCGTGGCTACGATCGCTCACCCGAAGCCAAGCTATCTGCGCACTTATGGCGGGGTGCATTGGCAACCGACCTTGCGGTTGGCCAACATCGTGTCGAAGTGCGTGCGCTGGATGCCTGGCAAGGCGAACAGCGCGCGGTGACGGGTTATCAACTGCAGATGGCAGACGAGTAGGTACATGGCGAACGAACTCCCGATCCACCTGCAGGCCAGGCATTTCCGCAATGCCGCGACGCTGGAAAAATGGCTGGTGTCGTGCGGCGACAGCACGGGCGTGTGGTTGAAGCTCGCGAAAAAGAATGCCGGCGGCGTATCGGTGAGTTACGCCGAGGCACTCGATGTCGCCCTCTGCCATGGCTGGATCGACAGCCAGAAGCGCAGCTTCGACGATGTGTTTTTCCTGCAACGTTTCACGCCGCGCCGACCGAAGGGGGTGTGGTCAAGGATCAATATCGGCCACGTCGAACGGCTGATCGCGGCCGGACGCCTGCAGGCGGGCGGGTTGCGCGAAGTTGAAATGGCGAAAGCCGACGGGCGTTGGGAGGCTGCATATGCGGGCGCCGCACAGATGACGGTGCCTGACGAACTTGCCTCCGCGCTGGCGAATAATTCCAAGGCCCAGGCGTTTTTCGACACTCTCGACAAGACCAATCGTTATGCCGTGTGCTGGCGCGTGGTAACGGCGAAGACGCCGGAGACGCGCGCAGCGCGGGTCGCGAAATTCGTCGCGATGCTGGCGAAGGGTGAAAAACTCCACGGTTGAAGCGCGCCCAGGTGCGCTTCCATGGGGCGCTTCTACTGATGGCTTCTATGAGGCATTTCTAGCGGGTGTTTCTACGGGAGATTGTCCGCGACGGCATCGATATCAATGCTGGTGAAATCCTCCACGCGGAGGTGGCCGTGGGTGGCAGCGCCCAGGCGCGGTTGCGGATAATCATCGAGACGGTCGACCAGGACGGTGCAAAGGCCGGCCTCGCGCGCGGCATCGAGTTCCTCGACGATATCAGACAGGAACACGATCTCGCCGGGTGCCTGCTGCAACGACGCGCTGATGCGCCGATAGCTGTCGGCCTCGCGTTTGTGGCCGATTGCGGTATCGAAAAACCCGCTGAACAACGGCAACAGGTCGCCCGCATCGGAATTGCCGAAGAACAATCGTTGCGCGGCCACCGAACCTGATGAATACACGGCGAGTGTGTGCCCGCCCTGGTGCCAGCGATGCAGGGCGTCGGCGGCATCGGCGTAGATATGGGCAGTGAAATCGGCGCTGCGATAACCGCCTTCCCAGATCAGCCCCTGCAAGGCCTTGAGCGCGGTGTGTTTGCGATCCTCGTCGATCCAGCCCTGCAGCGTCTCGACGATCATCTCGTCCTGGCACATGCCGCCGTTTTCCACCGCGACCGCATCGAGCCAGCGGCGTACCTGGGGATCATTGCGATGCGCGCGCACGAACCCTGGCAACGCCCGGCGCGCATACGGAAACAGCACGTCCTTGACGAAGGAAATACTGCTGGTGGTGCCTTCGATGTCGGTGAGGATGGTTGGTTTCATGGAGGGCCTGTGGTCGCGGGCATGCATTGTTTTTACGGAGAACCGCGGGCGGCGCGGCTGGCGTGACGCGGTCAACCCGGTTGGTTTTTCTCGTAACGCGGGAATGCCTGCGCGATGGCGTCGCCGGTGAAATGACCCACCCAGCCATCAGGCTCGGTGAAGAAGCGGATCGCGATGAAGCTCGGCTCCTCGCCCATGTCGAACCAATGGGTGGTGCCGTCCGGCACCGCGATCAGGTCGCCCTTCACGCATTCGATTTCGTAGACCTTGCCGTCGACGTGCAGGGTGAACAGGCCTGAGCCGGCGACGAAGAAGCGCACCTCGTCTTCCTTGTGGAAGTGCTCGTCGAGGAACTTCTTGCGCATCTCCGCACGCGCCGGGTTGTCGGGCGCGATGCTGACGACATCGACACTCTTGAAGCCGTGCGCAGCCACGAGCCGGTCGATGTCGGTTTTGTACGCGGCCATCACCTCGTCCGGACTGGCTCCGGGGGTGACCGGCTGCAAAGCCTGCCAGCGCTCGAATGTGACATTGATCGTCGCCAGCGCGCGCGTGATGGCGTCGCCGTCGCTGCTGGTGAACTGTGGATGGTCGGGGGTGTCGTCGGCAAAAATGCGAAGTCGGCTCATGGGGGCCTCGGTTGGATTGAAACGGTAGGTTGGGGCCACGTCTCCGACGCGGCTGTCGTCCGGGCGTTCGCGTACTGACGTCGGGGAGTACAGACGCCAGGGCGGGGCGCCAACCTACGCTTGACGAAGTTTGTGCAGTTCAAGCTCGCACTTGAGCAGGAATTCGAACGCCTCGAGATGGCGGCGTGCATCGGCCATGTCGCGACCCCAGGTGTACAGGCCGTGGCCATCGATCAGGTAACCCCACACGCCATCACCGTCGAGCAGGCCATCGACCTGCGCGGCCAGGGTCGGCATGTGCTGGGTGTTGGGTAGTACCGGCAGGTCCAGCGCCGTTTCGTGGGTGGTGTTGCCGGTGAAGGCCTTGAGCAATTCGTAGCCTTGCAGATGCACATGGCCGGCACCCGCGTACAGGCGCGAGGCCACGGTTTGTGCCTGCGAATGGGTGTGCAGCACGCAGCCGATCTCCGGGAAACGCCTGTAGAGCTGCGTGTGCAGCAGGGTTTCCGCCGAGGGCACGTGCTCGCTGCCAACGGCGCGGCCATCGAAATCGACCACCATGATGTCGGACTCGCACAGCTTGCCCTTGTCGCGGCCGGACACGGTGATCGCGGCATGGCGGTCGTCGAGCCGATGCGAGAAATTGCTGCTGGTCGCGGGCGTCCATCCCAGGGCGGACAGCTCGCGGACGTTGATGATGAGTTCGCCGGCGAGTTCACGCAGGCGATGGATGTCGACGGTCGGGGATTGGCTCATGCAGGTGAGTTTAACGCCGGGGCGGGGTGAAGGGCCAAGGCTGGAACAGCGTGGAGAAATTCCACGCGCGGCGCTGTCCGAGCCAGGCAAGGCGTGCCGATTGCAAGGTCACCGCGGGTTCCGCCGCAGCCGTGGCCGCCTCGTCGTCCCAGGCCTCAGCCCTGCTTTGGCCGCCGTCCAAAGCCGCGCCACGCCGCCCAGACCAGCAAGCTGAAGATCAACGC
>JBBSST010000029.1:0-37072 GCA_038241735.1 Lysobacterales bacterium | reverse complement strand
GTTGGTGGGTCCGAGGGGGAGCAGCCGGGCCCCCCCCCCTACTCCAACCAGCCCAACATAAAGGGCGCAGGTGCGCCCCTTGGGGTCGTTGGGGTTTTGCTGGTACCGGTTGTTCGCGCCGATGGGGCGCTCCTGCCTGACATCTACAACGCCGCGTTGTGCACGCCGGCCACCGCGCGCCCGGATGGATCTGCGGCATTGGCAAAACTCGCGTCCCATGCGATCGCCGCCGGTGACGAACACGCAATCGACTTGCCACCGGGAACCGTGCGCGCGCACGCGCTGCCGGGGAATGCATCCTCAAACAGGCGGCGATACCAGCACGCCTCTTTTGTCTGCGGTGGATTGATCGGGAACCGCGTTGCCGCGGCTTCAAATTCGTCATCGCTGACCTGCCGCTGCGCATGCGCCTTGAGGCCGTCGATCCAGCCGTAGCCCACGCCGTCGCTGAACTGCTCCTTCTGCCGCCACAGGATTTCATCGGGCAAATACCCGGCAAACGCCTCACGCAGCACGCCTTTCTCGATGCGACGCGCGCCATTGGCGCCGACACCCGCCGCGCCGTGGTCGATCATCTTTGCCTGCGCATCCATGCGCATTGCGACATCCAGGAACTCCACGTCAAGGAACGGCACCCGCGGCTCCACGCCCCAGGCCATCATCGATTTGTTCGCGCGCAGGCAATCGTAGTTGTGCAGGGCGTCCAGCTTGCGCACAAGCTCCTCATGGAACTCACGCGCGTTTGGCGCTTTATGGAAGTACAGATAGCCGCCGAAGATCTCGTCGCTGCCCTCGCCCGACAGCACCATCTTCACGCCCATCGCCTTGATCCGGCGTGCCAGCAGGAACATCGGAGTCGAGGCGCGGATGGTGGTGACATCGTAGGACTCGATGTGACGGATGACATCGGGTAATGCGTCGATGCCTTCCTCGATGGTGTACTTGAAGCCATGGTGCACGGTGCCCAGTGCATCGGCGGCAATCTGTGCCGCTGCAAGGTCGGGCGAGCCTTCCAGTCCGATGGCAAACGAATGCAGCCGCGGCCACCAGGCCTCGGAACTGTCGTTGTCTTCGATGCGCTTGCGTGCAAAACGCGCGGCGATGGCGGCAATCAGCGATGAGTCCAACCCTCCCGACAGCAGTACGCCGTAAGGCACGTCACTCATCATCTGGCGATGCACGGCGCGCTCCAGGGCTTCGCGCAGTTCAACCGGCGACACCTGCACGCCGCGCGTTGCGTCGTGGTCGCGCCACGGCTTGCGGTAGTACGGATGCAGGCCGCCGGTCTGGCTGTCGTACCAGTGGCCGGGCGGGAATTGCGCGACGTCGTTGCACAGTCGCGCCAGCGCCTTCATTTCCGATGCGATCCAAAGTCGACCGTCGCCATCATGGCCCCAATACAGCGGACACACGCCGATCGGGTCGCGCGCGATCACCACGCGCTTGCGAGCCGCGTCCCACAGCGCGAATGCAAAAATGCCGTTGAGCCGGTTGAGCCACGACCCGATATCGTCTTCGTCGCGATACAGCGCATTGATCACCTCGCAGTCCGAGCCGGTCTGGAATGCGTACGGCCGGTGCAACGAGGATTCGAGTTCGCGATGGTTGTAGATCTCGCCGTTGACGGCAAGCACCAGTTCGCCGTCGGCCGATTTCAATGGCTGCGAGCCGCCTGCCGGGTCGACGATGGCGAGCCGCTCGTGGACCATCAAGGCGTTGGCAGCGACGTGCACGCCACTCCAGTCCGGCCCGCGATGACGCTGCAGTGCAGACAGCGACACCGCCAGGGGACGCAGCGGCGCAAGGTCGGCACCGGGCCGCAGGTCGAATGCACCGAGGATCGAACACATGCTGGTTTCTCCGGGAGGGGGATTCACGAACTGACAAAAACAAAAACCCGCGCCAGGCGCGGGTTTCGGGATACCGGGTGTACTGCTCGCACCTAGTCGCCGACCCGCCTCGTGGGCGCACGGTTATTCGAACCGCGCTGATTGCGGTTGGACGGATTGAAAGTGGTGGTGGCTGGACGGTGCATGGGGGTGACGCTAGCCGGTTCCATCGTTGCTGGCAAGCGTTACGTAGGAGCGGCTTCAGCCGCGAGTGCTTGCCAGTCAGCCACGAGCTCGCGGCTGAAGCCGCTCCTACGAAAGCAGGCGCTCGATCAGGGCCTGGTACAGGTCCGGCAAGGCCTGCAAATCTGCCACGGACACATGTTCATCGACCTTGTGGATGCTGGCATTCACCGGGCCGATCTCGATGCATTGCGCGCCGAGCGGCGCGATGAAACGAGCATCCGAGGTGCCACCTCCCGTGCTCTCCTCGGGCACTGCACCCGCAAACTCCATCAGCACTTCGCGCGCGGCCGCACGCAGCGGGCCTTCCGGGGTGAAGAAAGGTTCGCCACTGCGATGCCAGTGGAGGGTGTAGTCGAGCGCGTGGCGGCGCAGGATCGCCTCGCATTGCGCTTCCAGCCGCGCCGCATCCCAATGCGGGTTGTAGCGCAGGTTGAACACGGCCTGCAGCGTGCCGGGGACCACATTGCTGGCGCCCGTGCCGGACTGGAAGTTGCTGATTTGCAGGCTGGTCGGTGGGAATGTTTCGTAACCATCGTCCCACTGCATCAACGCCAACTCCGCCAGCGCAGGCAGCGCCTCGTGGATCGGGTTGCGCGCGCTTTCCGGATACGCGACATGGCCTTGCACACCGTGCACGGTCAAGGTCGCCGTCAGGCTGCCGCGACGGCCTACGCGCAGCAGGTCGCCAAGCGTGTGTTTGGAGGACGGCTCGCCGGTGATGCACCAATCGATGTGTTGGCCGCGCGCGCGCAATGTTTCGGCGACCCGGCGAACGCCGTCGATGGCATCACCTTCCTCGTCGGAGGTGAGCAGCAGCGCGACCGTACCGGCGTGGTCGGGGTGGTCGGCGACGAAGCGCTCCAGCGCCACCACGAACGCCGCCACGCTGCCCTTCATGTCGGCCGCGCCGCGCCCATACAGGACGCCGTCGCGGATTTGTGGGTCGAATGGATCGCTGGTCCAGGCCTCCAACGACCCCGCCGGCACGACGTCGGTGTGGCCCAGCAGCAGCAGCACCGGATTGCCCGTGCCGTGCGTCGCCCAGAGGTTGTCGACGCCGCCGTAACGCAGCGACTCGCACGTGAACCCGGCCAGCTGCAGGCGACCTGCGATCAACGGCTGGCAGCCGGCATCATCGGGCGTGACCGATGCGCGCGCGATCAGGTCTTTGGCAAGTTGCAGGACATTGGTCATGGTGGTCCGGAAGAGTTGCAGGAGATCGCCTTCAATCCTGGTTCCACAGCGCGAGGGGGATTAAGTGCCAAAACGTTGCTTGAATCCACTATCGCTGAAGCCCTGCGTCATCCTGCCATCTTCGGTGACGACCAGCGGGCGCCGGACCAGCTGCGGATAATCGCGCAGCAACAGCTTCCATTCCGCATCCGACGCTGCGGCCTTGCGGTTGTCGGGCAACTGCCGCCACGTCGTCGAGGACTTGTTGACCAGCGCAGCGAAGCCGCCGGCTTGGCGGGCCCACTCCAACAGCATGTCCGGCGTGGGCTTGTCATCGCGATAATCGACGAAGACATGCGCAATGCCGAAGCGATCCAGCCACTTGCGCGCCTTCTTGCAGGTGTCGCAGTTCTTCAATCCATAAATCGTCGTCACGTGGTTCTTCCGTCTTGTAGGAGCGCCGCATGGGCGCGATGAAGCATTATCGGTAGTGCTTCGCGCCCATGGGGCGCTCCTACAAAATCAATCCGCGTGGCCGCGCAGCAAGTCGTTGATCGAGGTCTTGGCACGCGTCCGGGCATCGACCTGCTTGACGATCACCGCGCAGTACAACGAATGCGAACCATCGGCGGCCGGCAGTGACCCCGACACCACCACGCTGCCGGGCGGTACCACGCCGTAGCTGGTTTCACCCGTGGCGCGGTTGTAGATGCGCGTCGACTGGCCGATGAAGACGCCCATGCCGATCACGCTG
The DNA here is from genome assembly GCA_038241735.1 of Lysobacterales bacterium. Taxonomy (GTDB): domain Bacteria; phylum Pseudomonadota; class Gammaproteobacteria; order Xanthomonadales; family Xanthomonadaceae; genus Luteimonas. Next base: position 33,070 of record JBBSST010000029.1, on the reverse strand, counting down.
TGGTGGCCGACGATCACGCCTTCCACCACTTCCGAACGCGCGCCGATGAAGCAATGGTCCTCGATGATCGTCGGGGTGGCCTGCAGGGGTTCGAGTACGCCGCCAATGCCGGCACCGCCGGAGATGTGGCAATGCTTGCCCACCTGCGCGCATGAACCCACCGTTGCCCACGTGTCGACCATGGTGCCGGCGCCGATGTGCGCGCCGATATTGACGAAGCTGGGCATCAGCACCACATCCTTGCCCAGGTACGTCCCGCGACGCACCACCGTGCCCGGCAGCACGCGCACGCCCAGCTTGCGGAACCTGGCTTCGTCGAAGTCCTCGAAACGCATCGGGATCTTGTCCCAGAACGGCGCCGGATAAGCTTCGATCAACTCCATGTCCTGCACGCGGAAATACAGCAGCACGGCTTTTTTCAGCCATTCGTTGACTGTCCAGCCACCCTTGCCATCGGGTTCGGCAACGCGGAACTCTCCGCTTTCCAGTCCTTCGACCACGCGTTCCACCGTCGGCCGCGTCGAGCCCTCCAATTCTTCGGGCGTCAGCATCGTGCGACGTTCCCACGCGCTGTCGATCATGAATTTCAGTTCTTCGGCGCCGGGCAACTTCGGCGCGGCTTTTTTCCTGGTGGCCTTTTTCGTGGCCTTGGCGGTGGTCTTGGGGGGACTCATTGATTCGCTTCTCCATCGAGGCGGGACAGGAGCGCGTCGCGCAGGGCGCCGCGGCTGGATAGCTCAAGTGCGTGATTGTCGGTATCGCTGATGCGGAACACGTCTTCGGCGCGTTCGCCGAACGTGGCAATTCGTGCGTCGTGCACGCGCAGGTGCTGGGCGCGCAGGACGTGGGCGATGTCGGCGAGCAGGCCCGGGCGGTCGGTGCAGATCAGGCTGAGCACGGTGTACGCGCCGTCGGCGGCATCGTCGAACAGGATGCGCGGAACGATGCGGAAATGCCTGAGGTGGCGCGGCTGGGTACGACGTGCGGGACGGATGCGTTCCAGCGGTCCGGCCAGCGCCTCGGCCAGCCTGCGCTCGATCACCTGCGCCGATGGCATCTGCCGCGGATCGCTGGGCAACACCTGGAAGCTGTCGAAAATCGTGCGCCCGGGGCCATCCAGCGCACGCGCCTGCTGGATCGCCAGGCCCAGCCGATCGAGGCTGATGACGATCGCGGCAAACAGGCCATCGCGATCGGGCGAATGCACAAACACCTCCAGCGCGTGGTCGCCGACATCCAGCGTGCGCACCGCCACCACCACCTCGCCGACTGGCTGCTTGCGCAACGCCAACGCCTGCCAGGCGATCTGGTCGGGGCGTGCGCGCAAAAAGCTGTATTCGGGAAAGCGCAGGAACATCGCGTCGGCGTCATCGCTGTCGACGTGCTGTGCCGACAACAACTCACGCACCGCCGCGCGTGTTTCGGCAATGTGTTCGACCGCCGCCACCGGATGCTCGAGGCCTTGCCGCAACGCCAGTCGCGTCGAGGTGCGCAGGTCGGCCAACAAGCGATCCTTCCATGCATTCCACAGCTTGGGCGAGGTGCCGGCGATATCCGCGCACGTCAGCAGGTAAAGATAGTCCAGGCGCTCGCGATCGGCGACCTGGCTTGCGAAGCGATGGATCACGTCCGGGTCGGAGATGTCCTGCTTCTGCGCCGTGATCGACATCAGCAAGTGCCTGCGCACCAGCCATTCGACCAGCGCCGTATCGGCGGTGGATAGCCGATGGGCGAGGCAGAAAGCGTGCGCATCCTGCGCGCCGACTTCGGCATGGTCGCCGCCACGGCCCTTGGCGATGTCGTGGAACAAACCCGCGAGCAGCAGCAGCTCCGGCTTGCGCAGCGTCGGCCAGATCGCATGCGCCATCGAGAAGCGTTCGTCCACCTCCGCCACCGCGAACGATGCAAGATTGCGCAGCACCGCCAGCGTGTGCTGGTCGACGGTGTAGACATGGAACAGGTCGAACTGCATGCGCCCGGAGACCTGCGCAAACGCCTGGATCCAGCGACCCAGCACACCCAACCGCGCCATGCGCTCCAGGGTCGCCACCGGCTGCGCGCCGCGCAGCAGGCCCATGAAGCGGTCGCGCAGCGGCTCGCTGGCCCTGGTGTAGGGCGGCACCACGTGCAAGGCCTCGGCCAGCGCGCGGGCGGTTTGCGAATGCAGTCCACGCACGTCCTTGCGCGCGGCCCACATCGCGAACAGTGCGAAGATCTCGGCGACGTCATCGTGCGGCCACTGCGGATCGCGCGCGGCCAGGTAACCGCGCCGAAGTTCGAACCGCGCATCCAGCGGTTCGGGCACGGCGGTGCCGTCGAAATGTTCCTCGAAACGTTGCAGCAACCGGTCGCTGATCCGACGCACGATCGCGGCACTGCGATAGAACCCCTGCATCATCTGTTCAACGCCCAGGTTGCGCGCATCGTCGGCGTAACCAAGGTGCGCGGCGAGCGCTTTCTGGTAATCAAAACGCAGGCGTTCCTCGTGACGGCCGGCGACCAGGTGCAAGCCGTAGCGCAGGCGCGACAGCACCTTGCGTTCGCGTTCCAATGCCATCGCTTCGTCGGCGCCGACATGGCCCAACCCCACCAGCGCATCGAGTTCGCTCACCCCGAAACTGCGCAGCGCCATCCAGCCCAGCGTGTGCAGGTCGCGCAATCCGCCGGGGCCGTCCTTGAGGTTGGGTTCGAGGTTGTCGGAGGTGTCGCCGTAGCGTTCGTGGCGCTGGCGCTGTTCGTCGACCTTGGCCAGGAAATACGCGCGTGCAGGCCACACCCGCGACGGCGCGATGGCCTCGGCCAGGTCCGAACGATCGGCGATGTTGGCCATCAGTGACCGCGCTTCGAGCAGCGCGGTCAACACGGTCTGGTCGGCAGCGGCGTGCGTGCACTGGGCCACCGATCGCACCGCGTGGCTGGCCTGCAGGCCGATGTCCCACAGCAGCGCGAAGAATCGCGCCAACGCTTCGTGCTGGATGTGCTGCGTGGCCTCATCGGCCAGCACCAGCAGATCGATGTCCGACTGCGGGAACAGTTCGCCGCGGCCGTAACCACCGACCGCAAACAGCGCCAGCTGTGCGTCCGCGGGAATACAGCGCGTCCACGCATCCTTGATCAGCGCATCGACGGCGCGCGCGCGCTTCGCCAGCAGGCGTTCGACGTCATCCCCCCTGTCGAAGCGCGCCGCAAGCGCGGTGTCGGTTTGCGCCAGGGTGTCGCGCGCGGCGTGCAGCCAGCTGGCTTCGTCGATGTGTGCAGGGTTGGAGGCTGACGACTGAGGGCTGGCTTCGGCGTGCGCAGGGTTTCCGGGCTGACTCGTCGACCCCTGGCTTTCAGTCCTCGCGTCCGGCGTGGTCACAGATCGTTGTCGTCGCCCGGCAAGCGCGTGAGGATCTCAACGCCGCTGTCGGTCACCACGACGGTGTGTTCCCACTGCGCCGACAGCTTGCGATCCTTGGTGACCACGGTCCAGCCATCCGGCAACACCTTGGCGTGGCGCGTGCCCTCGTTGATCATCGGCTCGATGGTGAAGGTCATCCCGGCCTTCAGCGCCAGGCCCTCGCCCGGCCGGCCGTAGTGCAGCACCTGCGGCTCGTCGTGGTAGACCTTGCCGATGCCGTGGCCGCAGTACTCGCGCACCACGCTGAAGCGTTCGGCCTCGGCGTACTGCTGGATCGCGTGGCCAACATCGCCCAGCGTGGCGCCGGGCTTGACCGCGCGGATGCCGCGGAACATCGCCTCGCGCGTCACGTCCACCAGCCGCCGCGCCATGACCGATGGCTCGCCGGCGTAGTACATCCGGCTGCTGTCGCCATGCCAACCGTCCTTGATCACGGTGACGTCGATGTTGACGATGTCGCCATCCTTCAACACCTTGGATTCGTTGGGAATCCCGTGGCAGATGACATTGTTGACCGAGGTGCACACGGTCTTGGGGTAGCCGCGATAGCCGACGTTGGCCGGCGTGGCCTGCTGCACGTTGACGATGTGCTCGTGGCAGATGCGGTCGAGTTCCTCGGTGCTCACGCCGGGCTTCACGTACGGGGCGACGATCTGCAGGACTTCCGCCGCAAGGCGGCCGGCGACGCGCATCTTCTCGATCTCGTCGGAGGTTTTCAGGTGGATGTTCATGCGGGGATTATCGCTGATTCGGGCGGCTGTCTGAACGCGCGCGAGTTTGTTGGAATGTTGGCCATGTCAGATTCGCCGCTCCCGCACAGAGGCCAGAGAGCCCCCCCCATTCCACCCAACCGCCGGTTTGCAGGTGTATTCCTAGACACGCTATAATCTTCCGGCTCCATGAGGCCAGAGCCTTGTGAAACCGCCCACGACGGGCGTTACCGTCGAATCCACACCCGCTGCAAACACCCGTTCCGGGGTGTCCCCTGCCAGTCTGGAGCCAAGGCTCCGGTCGTTTTTCCTGGCAAGGGATCTGGATACGGAGGCAGCGGGGAGGCCCAACCCCGGAACCTTTCGCCCCGCCACCCCCATGGGTTGCGACGGCGAGCCGCCACTACCCATCCGGCGGTTGGTTCCCCATCAGGAGTTACACAGCAATGCCACAGATCACCATGCGCCAGATGCTGGAAGCCGGCGTCCATTTCGGCCACCAGACCCGCTACTGGAATCCCAAGATGGCACCGTACATCTTCGGTGCCCGCGGCAAGATCCATATCATCAATCTCGAAAAGACCATGCCCCTGTTTGCCGACGCGATGAACTTCATCTCCGGCATCGCCCAGAAGCGCGGCATGATCCTGTTCGTCGGCACCAAGCGCAGCGCGCGCGATCCGATCAAGGATGAGGCCGAGCGTTGCGGCATGCCGTACATGACCCAGCGCTGGCTGGGCGGCACGCTGACCAATTTCCGTACCGTCAAGCAGTCGGTATCGCGCCTGAAGATGCTGGAAGCCGGCGAGACCGACGGCACCTTCGAAAAGCTGGTCAAGCACGAAGTGCTGGGCCTGCGTCGCGAGCGCGAAAAGCTGCTGGCCTCGCTGGGCGGCATCAAGGAAATGAACCGCCTGCCCGACGCGCTGTTCGTGATCGACATCGGCCATGAAGACATCGCCATCAAGGAAGCCAAGAAACTCGGCATCCCGGTGATCGCGGTGGTCGACACCAACTACGATCCCAACCTGGTCGATTACGCGATTCCCGGCAACGACGACGCCATCCGCGCCGTGCAGCTGTACGCCGGCGCCGTCGCCGACGCCGTGCTGGAAGGCAAGGCCGCCGCGCCCAACGTCGCCAACGTGCGCGAAGAGGATTTCGCCGAATCCGAAGGCGACGACAAGCGTGGCCCGCGCCGCGCACCGGCCAAGAAAGCCCCGCCCAGCCGTGCTTCGGCCAAGGACGATGGCGCTGCCGCCGCGCCCGCTGCTGCGGAAGCCGCGCCCGCTGCTGCGGAAGCTGCACCCGCTGCCGCCGAACCCGAAGCCGCTTCTGCGGAAGCACCACCCCCCGCCGACGCCGCGCCCGCCGCCAAGTAATCCGGCGGTCATGCAGTCGCGCGACAGTGCGCGGCTGCATCTGTTTTCGCAGGAGCGTCCCACGGGCGCGATGCCTGGCCAATCACGCCTCATTGCGCCCATGGGGCGCGCTCCTACCCCCGTTTCCAAAATTCTTGAGGTATCCAAATGGACATCACCGCATCCCAGGTCAAGGAACTGCGCGAGCGCACCGGCGCCGGCATGATGGAGTGCAAGAAAGCGCTCACTGAAACCGGCGGCGACATCGACGCTGCCGCCGAGGCGCTGCGCAAGTCCGGCCTTGCCAAGGCCGACAAGAAGGCCGGCCGCATTGCCGCCGAAGGTCGCGTTGCCATGGCCCAGGTGGCCGGCAAGGCCGTGTTGGCCGAGATCAATTCCGAAACCGATTTCGTCGCCAAGGACGCGGGCTTCATCGCCTTCGCCAACGCCGTTGCACAGGCCGCGCTGACCGCTGCCGACGTCGACGCGCTCAAGACCGTCACGCTTGATTCGGGCAAGACCGTCGAGGAAACCCGCGCCGAGCTGATCGCCAAGGTCGGCGAAAACGTGCAGGTGCGCCGGATGGCGCGCGTCGACAGCGCCAACAACATCGCCGCCTATGTGCACGGCGATCGTATCGGCGTGCTGGTCGAGCTCAAGGGTGGCGACGCCGACCTGGCGCGCGGCCTGGCGATGCACATCGCGGCGATGAATCCGCCGCACATCAAGGCCGCCGACGTTCCGGCCGAGTTTGTCGCCAAGGAAAAGGAAATCGAACTTGCCAAGATGTCCGACAAGGACCGCGCCAAGCCGGCCGAGATCCTTGAAAAGATCATCGGCGGCAAGATCGCCAAGATCATCAACGAAGTGACCCTGTACGGCCAGGCATACGTGCTTGACGCCGACGGCAAGAACGTCGAGAGCGTGCTCAAGGCTGCCGGCGCCGAAGTGATCAGCTTCCAGCGCCTTGCCGTTGGCGAAGGCATCGAGAAGGTGGTCGAGGATTACGCTGCCGAAGTGATGAAGCAGGCGGGCCTGGCATAAGCCATGCGCTTGCGTTGAAAAGCCGCGGGGAACCGCGGCTTTTTTATGCCCGCAGCGATATCGCTGTGCGATCGGCGAGCCCGCCGCCTGGATCACCCGGCCGCGCGCGCTGCGCTTCCGTTAGAATTGCCCTCGTTTGCTTGCCCGGAGCCTGTCATGTCGCCATCCCTCGCCTATCGCCGCATCGTGTTGAAATTGTCCGGCGAGGCTTTGATGGGGGACATGGATTACGGCATCGACCCGGCCATGATCGGGCGACTGGCCACCGAGGTGATCGAGGCCCAGCAGGCCGGGGTGGAGATTGCGCTGGTGATCGGCGGGGGCAACATCTTCCGCGGCGCCGGACTGGCCGCGGCCGGGATGGACCGCGTCACCGGCGACCACATGGGCATGCTGGCGACGGTGATCAACGCGTTGGCCATGCAGGATGCGCTGGAAAAACTCGGCGCACGGGCACGCGTGATGAGTGCAATCAAGATCAATGACGTTTGCGAGGATTACATCCGCCGCCGTGCCATCCGCCACCTTGAAAAAGGTCGCATCGCGATCTTCGCCGCCGGCACCGGCAATCCGTTTTTCACCACCGATTCGGGCGCGGCGTTGCGCGCGATCGAGATCGGTGCCGACCTGCTGCTCAAGGCCACCAAGGTCGACGGCGTGTACGACTCCGACCCGAAGAAAAATCCGGACGCCAAGCGCTACGACTCGCTGAGCTACGACGAGGTTCTCTCGCGCAACCTCAACGTGATGGATACCGCCGCCTTTGCACTGTGCCGCGACAGCAACCTGCCGCTGCGCATCTTCGACATGGCCCAGCCGGGCCAGTTGTTGCGCATCCTGCACGGCGAACATATCGGCACGCTGGTGCAGAACCACGCCTGATCGGCGGATTCATACCAGCTGAACTCGTAGCAGCGGCTTCAGCCGCGAGCTCCTGATGTGTGGGAGCGATGGCAGCTGGATCAAGAGCTCGCGGCTGAAGCCGCTCCTACGGGCGTGTTCTGGATGGCGGCTGAAATAGTGTCCGCGTCCTTGGGGTGGCAACATTTCCACCATGCACTCCCATTCCCACGATTCGTCGACGCGCACGTTTGCCGCGATCACCCTGATCAACCTTGCCTACACGGTCCTGGAGACCGGATACGGCTTCGCCACCGGCTCGCTGGCGCTGCTTTCCGATGCGTTGCACAACTTTGGCGACGTGCTCGGGCTGGGCCTGGCCTGGGGTGCAGCGGTGCTGGCCAAGCGGCTGCCGACCGATCGCCATACCTATGGCTGGCGCCGCGCCACCCTGCTGTCGCCCCTGGCCAATGCCCTGTTGCTGGTCACATTTTCCGGGGCACTGGGTTGGGAAGCCATCCGCCGGCTCGACGCTCCACCGCAGGTGCCGGCGATGCCGGTGATCGTGGTCGCCGCGATTGGTATCGTCGTCAACCTCGGCGCGGCCTGGCTGGTGCGCGGCGGACATGCCAATGACCTCAATCGTCGCGGCGCTTTCCTGCACCTGGTCGCCGATGCCGCCGTGTCGCTGGCCGCTGTCCTGGCCGGCATCGGCATGCTCACGCTGCACTGGACGTGGCTCGATCCGGTCACCGCGCTACTGGTCGGCGTGGTGGTCGCCGTCGGCGCGTTCGGGCTGCTGCGCGACAGCTTCAACGCGACCATGGATGCCGTGCCGGACGGGATCGAGCGGGCGGCGGTACAGGCGTTCCTCGCCGCGCAGCCTGGGGTGACGGCCGTGCATCACCTGCATATCTGGCCACTGGGCGCCAACGAGACCGCGATGACCGCGCACCTGGTACGCGAAGACTCCAGTGACCACGACGCCTTCATCGCCGGCCTCGTCGATGCGCTCAACCACCGATTCGGCATCCACCACCCGACCCTGCAGATCGAGCGCGGCAAGGGCTGTGGGCAGGACATTCACGGCAGCTCAACGCACGCGCATTGACGTAGGTTGGGGCTGCGCTCCCGACGCCATTGCCTGGGGAAAGCCGTCGGGGCCGTAGTCCCAACCTACAGGGGCAATCGGGCGCGGCTGCGACCTGTCCAGCGGGCATCGCCTATAATTCGGCGATTAAGCAATCGCGGGAAAGTTGGCCATGATCGACGACATCAAGAAGGATGCGAACAATCGCATGCAAAAAAGCGTGGAGGCATTGCGCCACGCCATGACCAAATTGCGGACGGGCCGCGCTTCCACCGCCTTGGTCGACCATTTGAAGGTCAATTACTACGGCTCCGACATGCCCCTGACCCAGGTCGCCAGCGTTGCCGTCACCGATTCGCGCTCGCTGACCATCACGCCGTGGGAAAAGCAGATGGTCTCGGCTGTGGAGAAGGCGATCCTTGCCTCCGACCTCGGCCTGACGCCAAACACGGCCGGCACGGTGATCCGCATCAACATCCCCGCGCTGACCGAGGAGCGCCGCCGTGACCTCACCAAGGTGGTGCACAGCGAAGGCGAGGATTCCAAGATCGCGATCCGCAACATCCGCCGCGACGCCATCCAGCAGGTCAAGGAGTTGCTGAAGGACAAGGTGATCACCGAGGACGAGGAACGTCGCGGCGGCGATGACATCCAGAAGCTCACCGACAAGGGCATCAAGGACGTCGACGACGTGGTCAAGGCCAAGGAACAGGAATTGATGGCGGTATGACGAGCCGGGAAACGGCAATGGGAAATCGGGACTGTGGGCAGCTGCAGCGTCCGCCCCTGCGATGCTGCGCAACGGCGCCTGTGATCGTACGTTTCCAACGCCCCGCTCCCGACTGCCGATTGCCTGCCGCACGATGAGCATTCCCCGCCACCTTGCCGTGATCATGGACGGCAACGGCCGCTGGGCGGCGCGGCGCCGGCGTCCGCGCATGATCGGCCACCGTGCCGGCGCGCGTGCGGTCAACCTGTGCATTGATTTCTGCCTTGAACGCGGCATCGAGGCCTTGACCCTGTTTGCTTTTTCCAGCGAAAACTGGGGCCGGCCAGAAGACGAAGTCAGCGCGCTGATGAAGCTGTTCCTCAATGCACTTGAACGCGAGGTGGTCGAACTCGACCGCCGCCACGTCCGCATCCGCTTCATCGGCGAGCGCGAACGCTTTGGCGAGAAGATCCGCGAGCGGATGCAGGCCGCCGAAGTCCAGACCGCCGGCAACACATCCCTGACGCTGTCGATCGCGTCCAGTTACGGTGGCCGCCAGGACATCGCCTCCGCCGCGCGCTCGTTGGCGGCGGACGTGGCCGCCGGCACGCTGCGCGTCGAGGATATCGACGAGGCCAGCTTCGGCGCGCGCGTGGCGCTGGCCGACTTGCCGGCACCGGATCTGTTCATCCGCACCGGCGGCGACATGCGCATCAGCAACTTCCTGCTGTGGCAGCTTGCCTATACCGAACTGTGGTTCACCGATATCCTGTGGCCAGAACTTGACGCCGCGACACTGGCGCGCGCACTGGATGATTTCGCCGCACGCGAACGCCGCTTCGGCCTGACCAGCGCCCAGTGCCCGCCCCAGACTGGATTTCCCAAGGCTGGGCCCGGGGTCGCCGGCCCTTCCGATGAGGTTTATGCATGACCAAGACCCGGGTGATCGCCGCCCTGCTGATGGCGCCGCTGGCGATCCTGGCGATCCTGTTTCTGCCTACACCATGGATGGCCGCGCTGGCCGCCGTGGTGTTCCTGATGGGCCTGTGGGAATGGCTGAAGCTGGCCGAAATCGACGACACCCTGCAGCGCACGATCCTGCTGACCTTGAACCTGCTGCTGATGGTGCTGATCGTCTGGGCGGATCAGGGGTCGTGGGTGTTGTTCCTGATCGCAGCGGTGATCGGCGTGGGCTGGTGGCTTCTGGCCCTGCTGTGGCTGCGTTTTTTCAATTTTGCCTCCGACCATGACACCCATGCGCGCGCGTTCAAGCTCGGCGCGGCCACCCTGGCGACGCTGTCGGCCTGGTGCGCACTGGTGATGATCCACGGCGACAAGCCAATGGGACATCGCTGGCTGCTGACGGCGCTGATGATCGTGTGGGCAGCGGACTCAGGCGCCTATTTCGTCGGCCGCCATTTCGGCAAGCACAAGCTGGCGCCGCGGATCAGCCCCAACAAGACCGTCGAAGGCCTGGTGGGCGGGCTGGTCGCCGGCATCGCCGTCGGACTGGCGTTTGGCTGGTATGCCGGCATCGCCACCGCGCAGTTGCCGGCGTTGGCGCTGGTGTGTTTCATCACGGTGCTGTTTTCGGTGGTCGGCGACCTGTTCGAGAGCCTGCTCAAGCGCCATGTCGGCGTCAAGGATTCAGGCACGCTGATACCCGGCCATGGCGGCGTCCTCGACCGCATCGACGGCGTCCTGGCTGCGTTACCGGTGTTCCTGGTCGGCAAGGAAATCCTTGGTTTCTGACATGCAGCACGTCGCCGTCCTTGGAGCCACCGGTTCGATCGGATCATCCGCGCTGGACGTCATCGCACGCCATCCGGACCAGCTGCGTGCCTCCGTGCTTGCCGCCGGTCGCAACGTCGATGGCCTACTGGCGCTATGCCGCAAACATCGCCCCGCGCATGCGGTGATCGCCGATCCTGAGCTGCATCTCGCGTTGCGCGAGGGCCTGCGCGACGCCGGCCTGGCCACCCAGGCCCACGCCGGCATGGCAGCCATCGCCGAGCTCGCCGCCGATGGCTGCTGCAACACCGTGGTGGCGGCGATCGTCGGCGCCGCCGGGCTGGATTCGACCCTCGCCGCCGCGCGCGCCGGCAAGCGCCTGCTGCTGGCCAACAAGGAATCCCTGGTGCTGGCCGGCGAACTGCTGATGACGGCCGCCCGCGACGGTGGCGCGACCGTCGTGCCGATCGACAGCGAACACAACGCCATATTCCAGTGCCTGCCGTCCGCACACGAGCAGATCGGCGCCGCGCGCGCGCCCGGCACCGTGCGCGATGTGCGCCGGATCATTTTGACTGCCTCCGGTGGCCCGTTCCGCGGCCGCCAACGAGCGCAACTGGCCGATGTCACCCCGGTGCAGGCGGTGGCGCATCCGAAGTGGTCGATGGGGCCGAAGATCTCGGTCGATTCGGCCACGCTGATGAACAAGGGCCTGGAAGTCATCGAGGCGCACCACCTGTTCGACATGCCCGGCGCGCGCATCGACGTCTGGGTGCATCCGCAAAGCCTGGTGCATTCGCTGGTGGAATTCGTCGATGGCTCGACCCTGGCGCAGCTGGGCCTGCCCGACATGCGCACCGCGCTGGCGGTCGGATTCGCCTGGCCGCAGCGGATCGAATCCGGCGTCGCCGGTCTCGACCTGCTCAGCCAGGGCCGGCTGGACTTCGAGGCCCCCGACCACGACGCCTTCCCCTGCCTGCGCCTGGCCTACGCCGCGCTTGAGGCGGGGGGCACCGCGCCGGCCATCTTGAATGCGGCCAACGAAGTAGCGGTGTCAGCGTTCCTTGACGGCCGGATCGGTTTCCTGGCCATTGCCGCGCTGGTCGAGCAGGCATTGATCGACCTGCCATCGACCGCCGCGACATCGCTCGATACCCTGCGCGATGCCGATGCGCGCGCGCGCCAGCACACCGGGCAGATGCTGCCCCGCCACACACTTACACGAGCCACCTGACATGAGCAGCACCATCGGATCGATATGGTGGTTTGTCATCAGCCTGGGCTTGCTGGTGACGTTCCACGAATTTGGCCATTACTGGGTCGCGCGCCGCAACGGCGTCAAGGTGCTGCGCTTCTCGGTGGGCTTTGGCAAGGCGCTGTGGTCGCGTCGCGGCAAGGACGGCACCGAATATGTCATCGCCGCGATCCCGCTGGGCGGCTACGTCAAGATGCTAGACGAGCGCGAGGGCGAGGTCGATCCAGCCGAACTCGACCAGGCCTTCAACCGCAAGTCGGTCTGGCGCCGCATCGCCATCGTGATCGCCGGACCTGCCGCCAACCTGATCTTGTGCCTGCTGCTGCTGTGGGCGATGTTCGTGGTCGGGCGTCCGGATTACGCGCCGGTGATTGGCCATGTCGAGGGCATCGCCGCGGTGTCGGGCCTGCAGCGCGACGACACCGTTCTGGCCGTGGGAGATCGCGCCACGCCCACCTGGGGCGGCGTGCAGATGGCCCTGTTGCCAGCGGCGCTGGACCGCCAGGACGTCACCGTGCACGTGCGCGATGCCGCCGGCCAGGCGCACGACCGCACCCTGAAATTGTCGACGTTGCCCGCTGATGTCGACGAGCGCCGCGTCCTGTTCGACATCGGCCTGACCGCGCGCCACGCCCTGCTGCCTCCGCTGGTGGGCCGCGTCCGGCCCGACACGCCGGCCTGGGGCATCCTGGCCGAAGGGGATCGCATCACCGCCATCGACGGGACTGCCGTGCGTTCATTCGACGATGTCGGCCCGTTGATCCAGATGCTGGGCAAGCAGGGCGGCGAGGCGATGGTGGAAGTCGATCGCGACGGCGACCGCCTCGCCCTGCCGATTTCGCCCCGGTTGACCGAGCAGGCCGGGCGCGGCCAATTCTGGATGCTGGGCATCGAGCCGATGGCCCGCAGCGAAATGCCGGTCAAGGACGCCATCGAGCGTTACGGCCCGTTGGCCGCTGTCCCGGCATCGCTGCGCGAAATGCGCTACCAGACTGAACAGTTGTTCGCCATGGTCGGCCGGGTTTTTTCCGGTCGGTTGTCCGTACAAAGCAGCGTTGCCGGACCAATTACCATCGCCCGGGCCGCCAATGCGTATGCCCAGCAAGGCCTGGCCTGGTACCTGACCATCCTGGCCCTGCTGTCGCTGAGCCTGGGCGTGCTCAACCTGCTTCCCATCCCGCTCTTGGACGGCGGTCACCTGTTGTATTACCTTATCGAGTTGGTCAAAGGCAGCCCGTTAAGCGAGCGTGCGATGGCGACCGGGCAATATGTCGGTCTGGCCCTGCTGGCAGGGCTGATGGGTCTGGCGTTTTACAACGACATCCTGAACAACTTCGTGCGCTGATTGTCCGACTTTGACCGCCACCGCCTCGCTGCGCTGGCATGGCCTCCCACCTGGATTCGATTTTGATGACGCGACCCCCTACCCGCCGCTTGCTCGTCCTTGCCCTGGCTGCCGCCCTCACCGCGACCGCAACGCTCGCACCCGCATTGGCACAGCAAACCGTCGACCCCCAAGCTGCCTTCGGCATGGCGCCTCCTCCGGCACCTGCTGCGTCACCCGCGCCTGTCCCGGTTACCGACAGCACCTTTACTGTCAGCGACATCCGCATCGACGGCCTGCAGCGCATCGGCGCAGGCACGGTGTTCACGTACCTGCCGATCGAACGCGGCGACAGCATCGACCAGACCCGCATCGCCCAGGCGATCCGCGCGCTGTACAAGACCGGGTTCTTCGAGGATGTCGGGATCGGCCGCCAGGGCACGATCCTGGTCGTCACCGTCAGCGAGCGCCCGGCGATCAACAAGCTCACCCTGTCCGGCAACAAGGACATCAAGACCGAAGAGCTCACCAAGGGCCTCAACGACATCGGCCTGACCGAGGGTGAGACGTTCAACCGCCTCAACCTTGACCGCGTCACCCAGGAACTCACCCGCCAGTACAACAACCGCGGCAAGTACAACGTCGAGATCACGCCCACGGTCAGCAAGCTTGATCGCAACCGCGTCGACCTCACCATCAACGTCAAGGAAGGCAAGGCGGCCAAGATCCGCCACATCAACCTGATCGGCAACGAAATCTACGAACAAAAGGCCATCACCGGTTCGTGGGAGTCGGCCGAAAGCAACTGGTTGAGCTGGTATCGCCGCGATGACCAGTATTCGCGCGAAAAACTTTCCGGTGACCTGGAAAAACTCAACAATTTCTATCTCGACCGTGGCTACGTCGACTTCAGCCTCGACAGCACCCAGGTCGCGATCAGCCCCGACAAGCGCGACATGTTCCTGACCATGGGTTTGACCGAAGGCGAGATCTACAAGGTCTCCAAGGTCGAGCTCACCGGCGATACCGTGCTGCCCAAGGAAACCATCCAGCGGCTGGTGCTGGTCAAGCCGGAGCAGACGTTCTCGCGCGCGCTGCTTGAGATCACCTCGGACTCGATCATCGCCACGCTGAGCAACGTCGGCTACGCCTTCGCCCAGGTCAACCCGGTCCCGGACATCGACCGCGAAAACCGCACGGTCTCGATCGACCTGCAGGTCGTGCCGGGGCCGCGCGTCAACGTGCGCCGCGTCGTGTTCAAGGGCAATACCCGCACCTCCGACGAAGTGCTGCGCCGCGAAATGCGCCAGTTCGAAGGCGCCTGGTATTCGCAGGCCGCGATCGATCGCTCGAAGATCCGCCTGCAGCGCCTGGGTTACTTCGAACCGGGCAGCGTCGACGTCAAGACCGAGCCTGTCGCCGGCAGCAACGACCAGGTCGACGTGGTGTTCAACGTCAAGGAAACCACCTCGGGCAGCTTCGTCTTCGGCCTGGGTTATTCGCAGCTGAGCGGCATCACCACCTCGGTGCAGCTGTCGCAGAACAACTTCCTGGGCAGCGGCAACCGCGTGTCCGTCGAAGCGCAGCGCAACGTCTACCTGCAGCGCTATTCGTTCTCGTTCCTCAACCCGTACTTCACCGATAGCGGCCTGTCGCTGGGCTACAATGTGTGGTGGCGCGAGTTCGACAACTCCGAGTTCAACACCGCGCAGTATTCGTCCACCAGCGCCGCCGGACAGGCCGTGCTGGGCATCCCGATCACCGAATCAGACACGGTCAGCGCCGTGTTCGGCATCGACCGCAACCAGATCAACACCTATCGCGGCAGCACGCCGGACAGCATCGTCGACTACATCGACGCCCTCGGCCACCGCACCTTCCATTCCTGGCGCACCGAGCTGTCCTGGGCGCGCGACACCCGCAACGATTACCTGCAGCCCACCCGTGGCCAGCTGCAGCGCATCTCGCTGGAAACCACCCTGCCCGGCTCGACCGCGCAGTATTACAAGCTCAACTACGAGTTCTCGAAATACTGGCCGATCTCCCGTGCACTGGTGCTCAACACGCGCTTTGAACTTGGCTACGGCGACAGCTACGGCGCCGACGTCGAGCGCGTGTTCTGCCAGACGCTGCCGAGCCAGCCGCCGACCGCCCCCGCCGGGGTCTCGATGGCCGCCGCGCAGGCGCAGTGCAAGCCAGGCTCGGTCTACGACAAGACCATGGTCGCCACCGGGCTGCCGTTCTTCGAGAACTTCTACGCTGGCGGCGCGCGTTCGGTACGCGGCTTCCGCGACAACACCCTGGGCCCGCGCGAGTCGGCCGGCGGCAGCAGCTACTCGCAGCCACTGGGCGGCGCGGTGAAG
This sequence comes from Lysobacterales bacterium, assembly GCA_038241735.1. GTDB lineage: Bacteria > Pseudomonadota > Gammaproteobacteria > Xanthomonadales > Xanthomonadaceae > Luteimonas. The sequence goes on along the minus strand of JBBSST010000029.1, from coordinate 17,243 downwards.
ACCGTCGGCTCGCTGGAAATGTTTTTCCCGACCTTGTTCGACAGCCCGGCGGCGCGCGTTTCCGCGTTCGTCGATTTCGGCAACGTGTTCAAGAACGTCGACGCGGTCCAGGCGAGCGAATTGCGTGCCTCCGCCGGTGTCGCGCTGATGTGGCGTGCCCCGGTCGGCCCCATCTCGATCAGCTACGCGATGCCATTGCGCAAGGGCGATGAGGATGATATCGAGCGCCTGCAGTTCACCTTTGGCGGCGCGTTCTGACCACGCGCGGGGAGATATCGCCCATGCCTGGGCTTTCGTACTCCATCGCCGAGATCGCCGCGCGTTTCAAGCTTGAAGCGCACGGCGACGACGCGATTCGCGTGACATCGGTGGCGACGCTGGCCAAAGCTGGCGCCGGCCAACTCGCCTTCCTGGCCAATCCGCGTTACCGCGGCCAACTCGCCCAATCCACCGCGGCGGCGGTGGTGATGCGCGCAGACGATGCGCGGGATTACGTCGGCACGGCATTGATCGCAGCCGATCCTTATGTCGCGTTTGCCAGGATCGCCGCCCTGTTCGACGCCCCTGCTGCGCTGCAACCGGGCATCCACGCCAGCGCCGTGATCGATGCCAGTGCCGTGATCGATGCACAGGCGCAAATCGGCCCGTTCGTCAGCATCGGCGCGCGCACGCACGTGGCGCGCGGCGTACTGATCGGACCGGGTTGCGTGATCGGCGAAGATTGCGCCATCGACGAAGGGTCCATCCTGGTCGCACGCGTCACCCTGGTCCGGCGCGTGCGCCTGGGCAAGCGTGTCCTGGTGCATCCCGGCGCGGTGATTGGCGCCGACGGTTTCGGCCTGGCCATGGATGCCGGCCATTGGATCAAGGTTCCGCAACAGGGCGGCGTGGTGATCGGCCACGACTGCGAGATCGGTGCCAACACCACCATCGACCGTGGTGCGATCGAGGACACCGTGCTGGAAGAGGACGTGCGCCTCGATAACCAGATCCAGGTCGGTCACAACGTCCGCATCGGCGCGCATACCGCGATGGCCGGATGCGCCGCCATCGCCGGCAGCGCCACCATCGGCCGCTATTGCCTGATCGGCGGCGGCGCAGGCGTGCTCGGCCACCTTGAAGTGTGCGATCGGGTCATGGTCACCGCGATGAGCCTGGTCACCCACTCGATCCGCGAGGCCGGCGAATATTCGTCCGGCACACCGCTGATGCAAAACCGCGAATGGCGCAAGAGCGCCGCGCGCTTCAAGCAACTCGATACACTTGCACGCACGATGAACCCGCGCGACAAACCTGCGCGCGACCAGGAGGATTGATGTCCGCACCCGTGACCATGCCGGTCGATATCGCCGAAATCTGGCGGATGCTGCCGCATCGCTATCCGTTCCTGCTGATCGACCGGGTGGTCGAATTCGAATCGGGCAAGCGGGTGCTTGGCTACAAGAACGTCAGCGCCAACGAGGGCTTCTTCCAGGGCCATTTCCCCGACCGCCCGGTCATGCCGGGCGTCCTGGTGATCGAGGCGCTGGCGCAGGCCGGCGGCATCCTGACCCAACTCACCCACGGCGGCAGCGCCGAAGGCCGCCTGTCGTACCTGGTCAAGATCGACAACGCAAAATTCTCGCGCATGGTGGTGCCTGGCGACCGCCTCGACCTTGAAGTGACGATCAAGCGCGAGATCCGCAACATGACGTTTTACTGCGGCGTGGCCAGTGTCGATGGCCAGCAGGTTGCCTGCGCGGACATCCTGTGCGCCGAGGTCAAGGTCTGACATGCCTGATGCGCGCATCCATGCCAGCGCGGTAATCGATCCGTCTGCACGGATCGGCACGGATGTCTCGATCGGCGCGTTCACCGTGATCGGCGCCGAGGTGGTCATCGGCGATGGCACGCGGATCGGCTCGCACTGCAGCGTGCTCGGCCCGACTCGCATCGGCCGCAACAACTGCATCCACGGCCATGCCGCGATTGGCTGTGACCCGCAGGACAAGAAGTACGCCGGTGAACGCGTCGAATTATTGATCGGCGACGACAACGTCATCCGCGAATTCACCACCATCAGTCGCGGCACCGGCAACGGCGGCAGCGTCACCCGCATCGGCGACGACAACTGGCTGCTGGCGTACACCCACATCGCCCACGATTGCATCATCGGCAGCCATTGCGTGTTTTCCAACAACGCCACCTTGGCCGGGCACGTCGAAATCGGCGACTGGGTGATCATGAGCGGCTTCGCCGGCATCCATCAGTTCTGTCGCATCGGCGCGCACGCCTTCATCGGCATGGGCGCACTGGTGGCCGGCGACGTCCCTCCGTTCGTGATGGTCGCCGAAAGCGAACAGGGCCGCCCACGCGGCATCAACGCCGAAGGCCTGAAACGTCGCGGCTTCGACGCCGAACGCATCGCCGCGATCAAGCGCGCGTATCGCGCGCTGTATGTGGCTGGCGACAGTCTTGCCGACGCCAGGCTGCGGCTTGGCGAACTCGCCGTGGACAGTAGCGACGTGCGTGATTTCCTCGATTTCATCGAGCGCGGCGAACGACCGCTGCTGCGGTGAACCGCAAGGGCCCGGTGCGCATCGCGCTTTGCGCCGGCGAAGCCTCCGGCGACCTTCTGGGCGCCGGCCTGATCGAACAACTGCGCAAACGTTTTCCCGACGCGCAATTTTCCGGCATCGGCGGCGATGCGATGTGCGCGGCCGGCCTGGACGCTTGGCACGACGCCCAGGAACTGGCGGTGATGGGGTTCGCCGAAGTGCTGTCGCACCTGCCGCGCCTGCTCAAGCTGCGACGCGCCTTTCGCGCGCGCACGCTGGCGTGGCAGCCGGATGTGTTCATCGGCATCGATGCACCCGATTTCAACCTTGGCGTCGAACGCTGGCTTAAAACGCGCGGCGTGCGCACCGTGCATTACGTCAGCCCGTCGGTGTGGGCGTGGCGCGAGAAGCGGGCGGCGAAAATCGGCCACAGCGCCGATCGCGTGCTGTGCCTGTTCCCGATGGAACCGGCGATCTACGCAAACCATGCGGTCGATGCACGCTTCGTCGGCCATCCACTTGCCGACACGATGCCGCTGGAGCCCGATCGCCAGGCCGCGCGCCGGCAGCTGGCGTTGTCAAACGAGGCCCCCGTGCTGGCGGTGCTTCCGGGCTCGCGCCTGGGCGAGATCCAGCGCCTCGGCGCGATTTTCATCGACGCCGCCGCGCGCGTTGCAAGTCAGATTCCGGATCTGCAGGTGGTGATTCCCGCCGCCAACGCCGCATGTCGCGACGCGATCGAAGCGCTGCTGTCCAACGCCTCCATCGCTACTGCCAACTTCCGTGTCCAGGACGGCCAGTCGCGCGCCGCGATGGTCGCCGCCGACGTGGTCCTGCTTGCCTCGGGCACCGCCACGCTCGAAGCCATGCTGGCCAAGCGGCCCATGGTGGTCGGGTATCGCATCGCGCCACTGACCTACACGATCGTCAAGCGCCTGGGCATGCTGAAAGTCGATCGCTATGCATTGCCCAATGTGCTGGCCGGCGCGGATCTTGCGCCGGAACTGATGCAGGACGATTGCACCGCCGGCAACATCGCCACCGCCGTATTGCACTGGTTTGGCAACCCGCTCGCGGTCGATGCGCTGCAATCGCGCTATCGGCAACTGCACCTGGCGTTACGCCAGGATGCGTCGGCGCGGGCCGCCGATGCAGTCGCCGAACTGCTTGACGCACCGAAACCTGACACCCGCCATCGACCATGACCCGCAATGATCCAGCATCAGTGAGCCAGGCCCTGATCCTGATCGCCGGCGTCGACGAAGCCGGGCGCGGCCCCCTCGCCGGACCGGTGGCGATCGCCGCCGTCATCCTCGATCCGTCGCGCCCCATCGACGGCCTCAACGACTCCAAGAAACTTTCCTCCGGCAAGCGCGAAGCCCTGTATCCGCTGATCATCCGCCACGCGCTGGCGTGGCACATCGAGTTTGTCGAGGTCGACGAGATCGACCGGATCAATATCCTGCAGGCCACGCTGGTCGGCATGCAGCGCGCGCTGTGCGCGCTGGCACCCGCGGCCGGCCTGGCCCGCATCGACGGCAACCGCCTGCCGCGCGACCTGCCCTGTCCTGCAGAAGCCATCATCGGCGGCGATGCCATCGAGCCGGCGATCATGGCCGCCTCCATCCTCGCCAAGGTCGCCCGCGAGCGCGCCATGTGCGTGCTGCACGACCACTGGCCGCACTACGGATTCGACCGCCACAAGGGCTATCCAAGCCCGGCCCACCTGGCGGCACTGGATTTGCACGGCCCGTGCCCCCATCACCGGCGCAGTTTTGCCCCCGTCAGGCGATTGCTGGCGCTGGCCTGAGCCCATCGCACGCGAATCATGCGCACCGCAGGTGGCCAAGGCGGCATCGCGCGCTGTCAAGCCTTGTTCTGCCTCGCATGCCGCCCTAACCTGCTGTTTGCCAGTCCGGTTTCCAGATGTCCGCTCGCTTCGTCCACCTCCACCTGCACAGCGAGTATTCGCTCGCTGATTCGACAGTCCGCATCCCGGGACTCGTCGCGCGCTGTGTCGCGCTGGGGCAGCCGGCGGTGGCGATCACCGATCGCAACAACCTGTTCGCGCTGGTCAAGTTTTATCGTGCGGCGGAAAAAGCCGGGATCAAGCCCATCGCCGGCGCCGACGTGTTCATTGCCGAAGCCGACGAGGCGCCATCGCGGCTGACCTTGCTGTGTCGCGACCACGCCGGCTATCTCAGCCTGTCGCGCCTGCTCACGCGCGCATGGATGGAAGGCCAGCGCCATGACGGGGTGATGCTGCGTCCGCAGTGGCTGCACGAGGCCAACAACGGCTTGTTCGTAATCGCCGGACGCCATGCGCAGGCCGGCCAGCAGGCCGCGGCCAATCGCCACGACCTGGCCGAGCACTCGCTGCTTGGCCTGCAGCGCAGCCTGGGCGACCGCTTGCATCTCGAACTCACCCGCTGCGGCCTGGATGGCGAGGCCGCGTTCAACAATTTCGCCCTGCATGCCTCGTCGAAGCTCGGCATCCCGGTGGTGGCCAGCAACGACGTGCGTTTCCTCGATGCCGCGGGGTTCGACGCCCATGAAGCGCGCGTGTGCATCGCCTCGGGCCGCGTGCTTGACGACGCCCGCCGTCCGCACGACTACAACGCGCAGCAGTACCTCAAATCCGCCGATGAAATGGCCGCGCTGTTCGCCGACATCCCCGACGCCATCGACAACACCATCGCCCTGGCGCAGCGCTGCAATGTCGAACTCGCGCTCGGCAAGACCTTCCTGCCCGCGTTTCCGGTGCCCGATGAGCACACGCTGGAAAGCTGGATCCGCAGCGAGGCGCGCAGTGGCCTGGGCAAGCGCCTGGACAGGCATCCGTTGGCCGAGGGCCACGATCGCGCCAGCTATGAGGCGCGCCTGGAGACCGAACTCGACGTCATCATCCGGATGGGCTTCCCCGGCTACTTCCTGATCGTCGCGGACTTCATCAACTGGGCCAAGGACCACGGAATCCCGGTCGGTCCGGGCCGCGGTTCGGGTGCCGGTTCGCTAGTGGCGTGGGCGATGGGCATCACCGACCTCGACCCGATCCCCTACGACCTGCTGTTCGAGCGCTTCCTCAATCCCGAGCGCGTGTCGCTGCCCGACTTCGACATCGATTTCTGCATGGATCGGCGCGATGAAGTCATTGATTACGTCGCCGCCAAGTACGGGCGCGACCGGGTCAGCCAGATCATCACCTACGGCACCATGGCAGCCAAGGCGGTGGTGCGCGATACCGGCCGCGTACTGGGGTTTCCGTACGGGTTTGTCGACGGCCTGGCCAAGCTGATCCCATTGACGCTGGGGGTCAGCCTCGACGATGCCCTCGGCCGCTCGAAGGAGGCGATCAAGAACCCGGAACTCGCCAGCAGCGAACTGATCCAGCGCTACAACGACGAAGACGAGGTCCGCGACCTGCTCGACCTCGCCCTGCAGCTCGAAAACCTCACCCGCAACGCCGGCAAGCACGCCGGTGGCGTGGTGATCGCGCCCACCCCGCTCAGCGATTTCTGCCCGCTGTTCGCCGAACACGACGGCCAGGGCCATGGCCGCAACCCGGTCACGCAGTTCGACAAGGACGACGTCGAAGCCGTGGGCCTGGTGAAGTTCGACTTCCTGGGCCTGCGCACGCTGACGATCATCGACTGGGCGGTGAAGGCGATCAACGTGCGCCGGGAGTTGGCCCGGCTGCCGCTGCTGGACATCACCGCATTGCCGCTGGACGACGCCAAGACCTACGAGCTGTTTGCACGCGGCGAAACGGTGGCGGTGTTCCAGTTTGAATCGCGCGGCATGCGCGAGCTGCTCAAGCGCGCCAGGCCCGACCGTTTCGGCGATTTGATCGCGCTGGTGTCCCTGTATCGGCCAGGCCCGATGGACCTGATCCCGGACTTCATCGAGCGCAAGCACGGCCGCGCCGAAGTCAGCTATCCGCACCCCAGGCTCGAACCCGTGCTGGCGCCGACCTACGGCGTGATCGTGTACCAGGAACAGGTGATGCAGATCGCCCAGGTGCTGGCCGGCTATTCGCTGGGCGGCGCGGACCTGCTGCGTCGGGCGATGGGCAAGAAAGACATCGACAAGATGGCCCAGGAGCGCGCCAAGTTCGAGGCAGGCGCGGCTGCGCGCGACGTCGATGCGCGCAAGGCCTCGTCGATCTTCGACCTGATGGAAAAGTTCGCCGGCTACGGTTTCAACAAGTCGCATGCAGCCGCCTATGCGCTGGTGTCGTACCAGACGGCGTGGTTGAAGGCGCACCACCCGGCGGAGTTCCTGGCCGCGGTGCTGTCGTCGGACATGGACAACACCGACAAGGTGGTGATGTTCCTCGATGAGGCGCGCGCGCTCGACCTGACCGTACTGCCGCCCGATGCCAATGCGTCCAACTACATGTTCGAGGCCATCGATGAGCGCACCATCCGCTACGGGCTGGGTGCGCTGAAGGGCGTCGGTCGCGGCGCCTGCGAAGCGATTGCCGAGGAGCGCACGCGCAACGGGGTGTACGACGACCTGCTGGATTTCTGCAAACGCGTGGAATCATCACGATTGAACCGGCGCACGCTCGAAGCACTGGTCAACGCCGGTGCCTTCGATGCCCTGGGCCGCAATCGTGCCTCACTGACATTGCAGTTGCCCGAAGTATTGAAGGCCACCGAACAGCTGGCGCGCGAACGCGAGGCCGGACAGGTGTCGCTGTTTGGCGGCGGTCCTGTCGGTGGCGACGCTACGCTCGCAGCGCAAGCACGCATCGAATTGCCGGAAACCAGCGAATGGCCGCTGGCGCAAAAACTCGCCGGCGAACGCGAAACCCTGGGCCACTACCTCAGCGGCCATCCGCTGGACCCCTATCGCGATGAACTCACCACGATGGTTGGCCACGATCTTGGCCAGCTCGATGGCCTGTGGGAGCGCGCACAGCACACCGCGCGGGCGCCGCAGGAAGGTCGCAGCTGGCGCCCGGATGTCACCGCGGTCATCGCCGGCCAGGTCGTCGGCATGCGCAAACGCGGTGATTCGCAGGCCTTCGTGCACCTGGAAGACGGGCGCGGCCGCATCGAATGCGCGTTTTTCGCCGAGGCCTATTTTGAATTCGCGCAGCTGCTCACGCGCGACCGCATCCTGATCGTCGAAGGCGGCCTGCGCGAAGATGAGTTCAGCGGCGGATTTTCGCTGCGTGCACGCCGCTGCTGGGATTTCCACCAGGTCTGCGCGCAAAGTGCCCAACGCCTGGCGATGCGCCTGGACCTGCGTGTGCCCGGCTTGCTTGCCCACATCGAAACCCTGCTCGCGCACTATCGCCCCGGCACGACGCCACTGCGCTACGACCTGCTGCTGCCCGATGGCTCCGCCGGTACCCTGGACCTCAACGGCAGCCAGTCGGTACGCGTCGACGCCGACCTGGTTGGCACCCTGCGCGCGCAGCCGGGCGTACGCATGGTGAAAGTGGCCATGGGCCACAAGCCGTGGACAAGTTGACGCGCCCACGCGCATCGCAACCCGGGCCTGGACCGCATTCATGGCCATGCACATGGCGGGGATGCCCCGGGTTTTCCGACGCCCTACCTCGCAGTACGGGCTGGCCGGGGCCATCCGCTAGACTGTCGGCTTTCCGCAGCCATTGCCGTCGATGAATCCAAACTACCTCGACTTCGAACAACCCATCGCCGATCTCGAAGCGAAGATCCAGGACCTGCGCCAGGCCAGCACCGGGCCGGCGGTCAACATCGACGCCGAACTGCACACGCTGCAGGACAAGTTGCGCCTGCGCACGGCGCAGATCTTCCGCGACCTGACCCCATGGCAGGTCTCGCAGCTGGCCCGCCATCCGGCGCGGCCCTACACCAATGATTACATCCGGGTGATTTGCGACGAGTTCCAGGAACTCGCCGGCGACCGCGCCTATTCCGACGACGCCGCCATCGTCGGCGGCCTCGGCCGCATCGACGGCCGCAGCGTGATGATCATCGGCCACCAGAAGGGCCGCGACACCAAGGCCAAGGTGCGCCGCAACTTCGGCATGCCGCGTCCCGAGGGGTATCGCAAGGCGCTGCGGCTGATGAAAATGGCCGAGCGCTTCAAGCTGCCGCTGCTGACCTTCATCGACACGCCCGGCGCGTATCCGGGCATCGGCGCGGAGGAGCGCGGGCAATCGGAAGCCATCGCCCGCAACCTGATGGAAATGTCGGAGTTGAAAACCCCGATTATCTGCACGGTGATCGGCGAAGGGGGTTCCGGTGGCGCGCTGGCGATCGGCGTTGGCGATCGCACGGTGATGCTGGAATACAGCACCTACTCGGTGATCTCACCGGAAGGTTGCGCCTCGATCCTGTGGAAATCAGCCGACAAGGCCAGGGACGCGGCCGAACAACTCGGCCTGACCGCAAAACGCCTGCTCGGCCTTGGCCTGGTGGATAAATTGGTCCGCGAACCGATCGGTGGGGCACATCGCAATCCCAGGCAAACCGCCATCCGCCTCAAAGCGGTGCTGCTCAACGAGATCGATGCGCTGGAACAGCTGCCGATGGAGCAATTGCTGGAAAAACGCTACCGCCGACTGCGTGGGTATGGGGCCTACGAAGCGGCTTGATGCCCGGTCGCTCACGCGACATACGCGTTGCACAGGGCAGCAGTGCGGGAAATATGAAATGGATCGCAGGGATCGCAGCACGGGATGGGGAGCGCACGATGGAGAGCAGGCGATGACCGGATCAATCGACCGCATCAACATGCGGACCATGAACAATCCTGCGGTGGTGGCGCAATACGCACGCAATAGCGAGCTGAGCCCGGCCGAACAGGCATCGCTGGACCAGGTCGCAGGGGCTGCACGCGGCAAGCCCATCCTCGACATCGGCGTGGGCGGTGGACGCACGGTGCAGGCGCTGCTGGATGTCAGCGACGATTATCTCGGCGTCGATTACAGCCCCGACATGGTCGAGGCGTGTCGACGCCGGTTTCCCGAAGCGCGTTTTGCCTGCGCCGATGCGCGCGCGATGTCGGACGTGGCCGATGGATCGATCTTCCTGGCGATGTTCAGCTGCAACGGCATCGGCATGGTCTCGCACGAGGATCGGCTGTTGATCCTGCGCGAGGTGCATCGCGTGCTGCAGCCCGGTGGGTTTTTCCTGTTTTCCACCCACAACCGCAACTCGCCCGAATACAGTCGCGGTTTCCAGTTCCCGCCGGTCGAATGGTCGATGCACCCGCTGCGCGCACTGGTGCGATCCACGCGCTTTGTCGCCCACACCGCGCTGCGCGTGTTCAACCGCAGCCGGTTCGTGTCGCACGAAATCCGCACGCCCGGTTATTCGGTCATCAACGATGTCTGCCACCACTACGGCACCATGTTGTATTACGTGACCCTGGACAACCAGCGCCAGCAGCTCACAGATGCCGGCTTCAGTGCCGGCGCACAGGCCTATGATCTGCATGGCCAGTTGGTGACCGACGACACCGCCCACGATTCGATTGCCCTGGTTGCCCGAAAGCCAATGCAGGATCAATCGCCGCCATTGCCATGAGCGGGCCGCGGCCACGTCGATCGAAATGACGCCGCACGCACGGCCGTCGACCGCCGCCTGGTGCGCTGACTTCCACCGCCGTGGGCCAGGACCCCAACGGCATGAATGAATTTCGTTGATGCCATAGAATCGGCCCGTCAACGATGGGTCGGCATGGGGAGTTCAACATGATCATCAAACGCATCGATGTCCTGTCCGCAGGCAAGATTTCCGGCATTATCGCCGCCGCGCTCGGCCTGATTGCAGGGCTGGTCATCCTGCTGTTTGGAAGCGTGTTCAGCGGACTGATGGGAAGTGAGGCCGGCGGTGGTTTCGCCGCGCTTGGCGGCATCATGGGTGTCATCATCCTGCCGATCCTGTACGGCGTACTCGGATTCATCGGCGGCGCGCTCCAGGCGTTCATCTACAACATCGCCGCAGGGTTTGTCGGCGGCATCCGCATCGAGACCGAATGAATCTCGCAGCAAGGCGTGCCGTCATCGGTTGAACCACGTGGAATCGCTGGGCGGACGTTGCTCCGCCCAGCACCTGCAGACCGATCCACGGCATATTGAATATGCGGATCGCGCATCGAAGCCCACACGCTGCCAACGTGGCAACATCGCAACATGATTGACCCGCTGCCCGCCACGTTCATCACGATCCCGCCCGAAGCGCCGACGCGCGCGGTGGTCGTGGGATTCAGTGGCGGACTCGATTCCAGCGTGTTGCTGCACCTGCTGGCGACGCAGCCCGTGATGCGCGCGCGCGGGCTGCGCGCGATTCATATCCATCATGGCCTGCACGTCGAGGCCGACCGCTGGGCGCTGCATTGCCACGCGGTGTGCGAGGCACTCGCGGTGCCCTTGCAAACCATTCGCGTCGATGTCATCGGCGATGCCGGCAACGGCCTGGAAGCGTCGGCGCGCGACGCACGCTACGCGGCGTTTGCCGATGCGTTGGGTCCCGACGACGTGCTTGCACTGGCCCACCATCGCGACGACCAGGCCGAGACCTTCCTGATGCGCGCTCTGCGGGCGTCAGGTCCGGATGGACTCGCGGCGATGCGACCATGGCGGCGTTTCGGCGCCGCATGGCTGTGGCGGCCATTGCTCGACACGCCAAGTGCCCGATTGCTCGCCCATGCCCGCGCACACGTACTGCACTGGATCGACGACCCGAGCAACCTCGACACCGTGCACGACCGCAACTTCCTGCGCCAACGCGTGTTGCCGCTGTTGCGCGAACGCTGGCCGCATGCCGATGCCGCGTTTGCACGTGCGGCGGCGCTGTCGGCCGACGCACACGACCTGCTGGCAGGCGATGACCGTTGCGCACTTGCTGACAGCGGCACGGCCGATCCGCAGGTGCTTTCCGTGGACGCCCTGCGTGCATTGCCGCGTGCCCGACGTGCCCGCGTGTTGCGATGCTGGATCGAAGCACTGGCGTTGCCGCGACTGCCGGCGCAGGGCGTGGCGAGGATCGAGTCGGATTTGCTCACCGCGGCTGCCGACAGCCATGCGCGATTTGCGTGGCATGGCGCGGTGGTGCGTCGCTGGCGCGGCTTGTTGCAGGCCGGACCGCATCGCGAACCCATGTCGCCGAAATGGCGGGCATCGTGGGATGGTCGCCGTCCACTCGCGCTGCCAGGCGGAAGCCAGCTTCACCTCGAAGGCGCCGATGGCTTTGCCGCCCCGCTCGTCGTGCATGCCCGCCAGGGTGGCGAACGCATCGCGCTGCCCGGCCGTGGCCATTCGCATGCCCTCAAGAACGTGCTGCAGGATCGTGGCGTGCCGCCATGGATCCGCGAACAGCTGCCTCTCCTGTGCGATGCCGATGGCGCAGTGCAGGCCGCCGGTGATCGTGTGTATTCAGCCGCATTTGATGCCTGGCTGCGTGCCCAGGGCGCGCGACTGCATTGGGCCTTGTAGAAGCGCCCCGTGGGCGCGATTGCCTGACCGATCCAGCATCGCGCCCACGGCGCGATCCTTGCAGGCGAACGCTTTGTCGTAAACTGCAGCCATGCCCCGCAAACCTGCCACTGAAACCTCTCCTGTCGCCAATTTTGAAACCTCGCTCGATGCCCTCGAGCAACTGGTCGAGAAAATGGAACACGGCGAGATGAGCCTGGAAGAATCGCTGGCCGCCTACGAGCGCGGCGTCGGCCTGTACCGACATTGCCAACAGGCACTGGAACAGGCCGAACTGCGCGTGCGCCTGCTCAGTGACCCTGCCAATCCTGCGGCAGCCGAACCGTTCGGCACCACCACGCCAGACGCCTGAGTGCGCTGACGTGGCGCCGCCGAACCTGGAAGGCACCTTCGATTCCTGGCGCCTGCGTGTGGATGTCGCGCTCGATGATGTGCTGCCTGCATCCAATACCGCGCCACGACGCCTGCACGCTGCGATGCGGCATGCCGTGCTGCTGGGCGGAAAACGCATGCGTCCATTGCTGGTCTATGCCACCGGCACGGCGTTCGGCGCCGATGTTTCCACGCTCGATGCGCCCGCTGCCGCCGTCGAACTGATCCATGCCTACTCACTCGTGCACGACGATTTGCCGGCGATGGATGACGACGACCTGCGCCGAGGCCAGCCAACCGTGCATGTCGCCTTCGACGACGCGACCGCGATCCTCGCCGGCGATGCCCTGCAATCTCTTGCCTTCGCCACATTGGCGCAGGCGTGCTGCAGCGCCGATGCGCGCATCGCGATGTTGCACGAACTGGCGGTCGCCGCCGGTTCGCACGGCATGTGCGGCGGACAATCACTGGACATCGACGCCACTGGCGCCTCGGCCGCCGTGGACATCATCCAGCTCGAAGGCCTGCATGCGCTGAAGACCGGTGCATTGCTGCGCGCCTGCGTGCGACTTGGCGCGATGGCGGCCGCGGTTGATGCGACAACGCGCGTCCAGCTGGATCGCTATGCCGATGCGCTCGGCTTGGCCTTCCAGATCCGCGATGACCTGCTCGATGTCGAAGGCGACAGCGCCACGCTCGGCAAGACGGCGGGCAAGGACGTGGCACAGGCCAAGGCCACGTTCCCGGCATTGATCGGCATGCACGCCTCGCGCTTGCGCCTGCGCGACCTGGCCGATGCGATGCACGATGCCCTTGCACCTCTGGGCACCCGCACCCAGGCATTGGCGGCGCTGGCCAGGCGCGTGGTCGAACGCACGCACTAGCGCCACGCCGCGCCGCGCCGCGCAGGATTTACCAGTTGCTCGCAGACGATGGCGAAGTGGCCGCCGTGATTGCATGCGAGATCAGCGATGTCGTGCGACGCGATGATTTCGCGGCGATTCGCAGCCACAAGTGAGGCGACGGCGATCCTTGCGTGACATTTGATTCTTCGGGGTCCAACCAATAAAAACGGCCCGCGCCTTGTGCAGGTGCGGGCCGCTTGTTTCATGCAATGCCGGTTACTTGACCAGGCGCAGCGCAAACGGATAGCGATAGGCGACGCCTTCGTTGGCCTTGATCGCCGCAATGATCGTCAACACCAGCCACGCGATGCCGATGATGATCCACAGCGGCACCGCCACGATCAGGCCAATGCCCAGGGTGAGCAGCGCCAGCAGGAATAGGGCGAAAAACACGATCGCCACGGTGATGTTGAAGTTCAGCGCTTCCTTGGCCTGGTCGTTGACGAACGGCATCGTGTCCTTCTTCACCAGCCAGATGATCATCGGGCCGATGAAGCAACCGATGCTGCCCGCCCAGCCGGAGGTGAGGATGCCGCCGAGCAGTGCAGAGAGATGCGCGAACATCGCCCATTGCCGTTCCTCAGCACTGGCGGTGCCCGAGGGCGGCGGCGGCGGTGTCATGGCTTCATTGAAATCGGTCATTGTCATTCCCCATCGGATCGAAAGAATTTGTCTGGAAAGAGCAGCCGGCTGCGGCCGCTTGCACCGCAGCATACGTCAGTCGCAGCCCCGACAGTCATCCGTCCGATTGCGCCTCGCCGCATCAGCCGACGCGTCATGAACAACGCGCCGCCGCGCGCCCGGATGGCTACCTTCGCGCTTTGACTGCGGGCGTTGACTGCGGGCGTCTACTGCCCGCCAGCCACGGTCATCTTCCCGACCAGGATCGAGCCGGTGTGGATGTGCGAGCGCGGATCGACATCGCTGCCAACCGCCTCGATGCCACGGAACATGGTCTTGAGGTTGCCGGCGATGGTGATGCCGTCGACGGGATAGGCGATCTCACCGCCCTCGATCCAGAATCCGGCCGCGCCGCGCGAATAGTCGCCGGTGATGGTGTTGACGCCCTGCCCCATCAATTCGGTGACCAGCAGACCGCGGCCCATGCCGCGCAGCATGGCCTCGAAGTCGCCGGCATTGCCGGCGATTTCCAGGTTGTGCACGCCACCGGCATTGGCGGTGGTCTGCAAGCCGAGCTTGCGTGCCGAATAGCTGCCCAGCACGTAACGCTGCAGCACGCCGCCTTCAACCAGCGCCGATTCACGCGTCGCCACGCCTTCGGCATCAAACGCCGACGAGCGCAGGCCGCGCGCCAGGAAGGGACGTTCAAGGATCGAGAACCAATCCGGGAACAGCTGCGTGCCGACGCTGTCGACCAGGAAACTTGCGCGCCGATACAACGCGCCGCCCGAGACCGCGCCAAGCAGGTGACCGATCAGCGAACGGGCGATTTCGGCGGAAAACAACACCGGGTATTCGCCGGTAGCCAGCGCGCGCGGGGCGAGTCGTGACACGGCGCGCTGCGCGGCCATGCGGCCAATCGCCGCCGGCGACTGCAGGTCACCTTCGGCGAGTGCAATGCTGTACCAGCCGTCGCGCTGCATCGCCTCACCCTGGCCGGCGATCAAGGCGCAACCGATGCTGTGCTGGCTACTGCGCTCGCAGCCGACAAACCCATGCGAGTTGGCATACACGCTCAGCGACTCACCGCTGCCGATGGAGGCGCCGTCGGAATTGGTGATGCGCGGATCGGATTCGCGCCCCGCTGTCTCGCAGGCCAGCGCGAGATCGACGGCGTGGTCGGCGTCCAATGCCCACGGATGCCAGCCATCGAATTCGCGGTAGCGGCCATCAGCCGCGGGCACGGCCATCAGCGCGGCATCGGCAAGGCCGGCGGCGGGATCGGCCTCGGTGAACGTGGCAATCGCGCAGGCCTGGTCGACGGTCGCCTGCAGGCTCTCCTCGCGCAGGTCTCCCGTGCTGGCACTGCCCTTGCGCTGGCCGAAGTAGACGGTGACACCGATCCCGCGATCCCGGGTGGATTCCACGGTTTCCACGCTACCCATGCGCACGTTGACGTTGATGCCGCGTTCCTGCGAACACGCCACCTCGGCCTGGCTGGCACCGCCCGCGCGGCATTGCTGCAAAAGACGCCCGGCGATGGCTTGCAGGTGTTCCAGGCGTTCGATGCTGTCGTCGCGGATCGGCGCTGTTGGGGAAAGGACGGTGTTCAATGGATTATCCTTGGATCGGAAATTCGGCTGATGGGCGATTTTTTGCCACGGATTCACGCGGATACTGCGGATCAATCGAGACGCGAACCGATGCAAGCTTGATCGCCCGGTGGTTGCCGCCTCACTGTTTGCGCACCCATCCGTGGCTTATTCACTGCTCGACGAACAACAAGGCTTGCACGATGCGCGGAAAAGACGACGAGACCGGTGAGTTCCTGGGCCAGAGCCGCAGCCAGCAACGGCGCGACGCGCTGGACGTGCTGGTATTGGCGCAGCGACTGGTCGTACTCAGCGCGGTGCAGCTGGCCAAGCTGCCGATCCCCGAGTCCCTGCATCCGCACATCGTCGACACCCAGCGCATCACCTCGCACATCGCGCGCAAGCGGCAGATGGCGTTCCTGGCCAAGCAGATGCGTCGCGAGGACGACGACACGCTGGACGCGGTGCGCGATGCGCTCGACGCCGGCGGCGAAGCCGCGCGCCAGGACACCGCCCTGCTGCATCGCGCGGAAAGCTGGCGCGACCGCCTGGTCGAGGAAGGCGACGCCGCGCTGTCGGAGTTGCTGGAACAGCACCCCGGTGCGGATCGACAGCAGTTGCGACAGCTGGTCCGCAACACGCTGGAAGAACGCAAGCGCAACAAACCGCCGCATGCCTTGCGCGAGTTGTTCCGTGCGTTGCGTGAATTGCTGAAGGAGCCGGGAATCGGAAACCACGATCCTGGAATCGACCCAGCGGAGTCCGGGTAAGCGCAGCGCATCCGGGATCGATTCCATTGCGCCTGCCAATGCGTCCTGCGACCTTGGTCGGGCGGCATCGGCGCGCTGGCGCAGCCGGGAATCGTGGCTCATGAAACCGTGGCTCATGAAACCCTGGCCGCAGGAATCCGCCAGCCCGGGCGGCCAGGCAAGCTGTTTCCCCCGGTGCCCGCGTCCGCCTTCCCATGCGCGACTTCTCACGCCTGCGTACCGCCGACGGTAATGCCCTCGATCAGCAACGACGGCTGGCCCACGCCTACCGGCACGCTCTGGCCATCCTTGCCGCAAACGCCGACGCCTTCGTCCAGCGCCAGGTCGTGGCCAACCATCTTCACGTTCTGCATCGTCTCCGGGCCATTGCCGATCAGGGTTGCGCCCTTCACGGGCGCGGTGACCTTGCCGTCCTCGATCAGGTAGGCCTCGGTTGCCGAGAACACATACTTTCCACTGGTGATATCGACCTGGCCGCCGCCGAAATTGACGGCATACAGGCCCTTTTTCACCGAGCGGATCATCTCTTCGGGATCGTGTTGCCCGGCCAGCATGTAGGTGTTGGTCATGCGCGGCATGACCAGGTGCGCAAAGGATTCGCGTCGGCCATTGCCGGTCGATTTGCCGCCCGTCAGGCGCGCATTGAGCGTGTCCTGCATGTAACCCACCAGCACGCCGTCCTCGATCAACGTGTTGCATTGCGTCGGGGTGCCTTCATCGTCGATGTTGAGCGAACCGCGCCGCCCCGCCAACGTGCCGTCGTCGACAATCGTCACGCCTTTGGATGCAACCCGCTGGCCCATGCGGCCGGCGTAGGTCGAGGTGCCCTTGCGGTTGAAGTCGCCTTCAAGGCCATGGCCGACGGCCTCGTGCAACAGCACGCCGGGCCAGCCGTTGCCCAGCACCACCGGCATCATGCCGGCCGGCGCATCGATCGCCTCCAGGTTCACCAGCGCCTGGCGCAAGGCCTCGCGGGCGAATTTTTCCGGCTTGCCGTCGCCCAGCAATTC
>JBBSST010000028.1:0-37805 GCA_038241735.1 Lysobacterales bacterium | reverse complement strand
GCCGGGCAGTTATGCGGTGAGCTACACGAGCACGGTGAACGCCGATGCGACCGGGACGGTGGGCAACGCCGTGCTGGCGACCAATCCGCCGGGCGGGGATCCCGATCCGGTGTGCACGACCTGCACGACCGAGCATCCGGTCGGTCGTCCTTCGCTGTCGACGCTGAAGACCATGACCGGCTACACAGACGCCAACGGCGACGGCGCGATCAGCATCGGCGACACGCTGAACTACCGCATTACCGTGACCAATACGGGCAACGTGCCGCTCAACAACGTCACGATCGCCGATGCCATGCTGACTCCGGGCGCCACGACCTGCCCCTTGGTACTGCCAGCAGGCACCTGCGTGCTGACCGGGATCTACGTGGTCACCCTCGCCGACGCTGACGCCGGCCAGGTGGTCAACACCGCGCTGGTCACCAGCGAACCGCCGCCAGGTGGACCGACGCTACCGCCGGAAGCGTGCCCGATCGGGTCCGGCGATGCCCGTTGCGCACCGACCGTGACCGTACCGGTGAGCCAACGTCCGGCAATCTCCACGGCCAAGACCGCGACGCTCACCGTCGACAACGCAACCCAAGGCGTGGGCAACACCGGTGACGTGATCACTTATGCAGTGACGGCCACCAATACCGGCAACGTCACCCTCAGCAACGTGACGGTCCTGGACAGCTTTGACGGCAACGCGCCGACGACGCTGGTGTGCTCACCCACGACGTTGGCCCCGGGTGCCACGGCAACCTGCGACACCTATACGCACACGATCACCGCTGACGAAGTCAACGCGGGCAAGTCGACGCTGGACAACATCGTAACGGCTAGCGGACAGACGACGGGCGGCACGGCGGTCACCGCCATTGCCACAGCGACGGTCAACGTCGAACCTGATCCCACGACGGTCCGTATCACCAAGGCCGCCAGCCCGCGTGACGTCAAGGTCGGGGACTTGGTGCGTTACACGCTCGTGCTGCAGAACACCGGTACCGGAGCGGTGGTTGACGGGACGTTGATCGACACTCCGCCCGCGGGCTTCACGTATGTCGCCAATTCGCTCGACGTTGCCGATGCGGACGGCGCCGCCCGGCTGGTAGGCACCTATCCGATCCGGGTCGACCAGATCGACATCGCGGCGGGCGATCGTGCCACCGTCACGTACCTGCTGCGGGTGGGCGCGGGCGTTCGCCCGGGCATCTACCGCAACAGCGCCTACCTGCAAGACGATGGCGTGACCATTTCCAACGTAGCGACTGCGGACGTGCAGATGGTCGCTGATCCGTCCCTGGACGAATCGTTGATCCTGGGTACCGTGTTCGACGACCGCGACAGCGACGGCTGGCAGGACAGTGCCGCGATGACCGGCTTGCGCGTGCAAGGTGGTTTCGCGCCAGGTGCCTACGTGCCGAACTCGACCACGGTGGATCGTGGTGACGGTGCCAAACCCGCAGCGGACGCCAGCGCGCCTCTGCTACACGGCATCGAGCTGGGCGAAATCAGTGGGCGTCAATCCGACGCCGACCCGTTGGCAGCCCACCGAGTGGTGGTAAGCCAGAAGCTGTCTTCGCTCGTCTTCGGCGACGATTTCGTGCTGACAACAAGCCAGGGCGTCAGCCTGCGGATGGACGCTGCCGGAAGCACCCGTGTCGAGCGCAACGATGGCGATGCCCGAAAGGGCAAGACCAGCGCCGAGCCCAGCGTCGAGCGTCGCGTGAGCACGGTCGAAGGTGGCTATCGCGTGGATTACGTGATCGACAACGTCGGCGTCGATGAACGCGGCATCCCGGGCGTGCGCGTGGTGTCTGTAGAAGGCCTGCTGATCGAAACCGACCAGTTCGGTCGCTACCACATCGTCGGTATCCCCGGCGGGACCTGGGAGCGCGGGCGCAACTTCATCCTCAAGGTCGACCCCGCGACCCTGCCGCCTGGCAGCGCGTTCACCACGGACAATCCGCTGCTTCGCCGGGTGACCCCGGGCTTGCCCGTCCGATTCGATTTCGGCGTGAAGCTGCCGCCGGGACTGGTGCAGGGCGGCGAGCAGGGCGTCGAGATGGAACTTGGCGAGGTGATGTTCGACGCGGAGAGCGCGAAGCTCGGTCCCGATGCTGTCCCGGTCATCGAAACAATGGCCCAGCAAGTGCGCGAGCGGGATCGCGGTGACGTGGTGATCGCGGCGAACGGCGAATCGCAGGCCATTGCCTACGAGCGCGCCAAAACCGTGCGTGCCGCGCTGCTGGCCAAGCTCACGCCGGAACAAGCGCAGGCGCTGACAGTCAGTTTGCGCACCGATCTGCAGAATCCCGACAGCCTGCTGCTGGCGCTGGGAGAGGCTCCGATCCTGGGTACGGTGTTGTTCGATACCGACAAGGCCACGATCAAGCCGGAGTTCGCGTCGCTGATCGCGAAAATCGCCGATGACATCGGTGCGCTTGCTGCCAGCGCAAGGACGCGGCTGGTGATCGGTGTGATCGGCCACGCGGACAAACGCGCTTCCGACGATTACAACGTCGCACTGGGGCTGCGCCGTGCCAGGGCAGTGTACGAAGCGATAGCGGCGAGCCTCGATCCGACCGTGCGCGAAAGATTGCGTGTGGAGATCAGCAATGACCCGACAGCGCAACTTGATTACTCACCGTCCAGTGGCTCGTCCGCCAACACGACGCCGTCCTCCGGCGCGACCAGTGAAGTCGCGCAACCGGAGGGCCAGCCATGAAGGTCAACATGAAGATCAAACTGCTCGATTACGCACTGATTTGTGCGCTGACCGGGGTCACGCCGACCGCCATGGCGCAAGAGGCGACATCGGCCAGCGCTGCAGAGCAGGTGGGCGATGCTTCCATTCCCCGCACGACCAGCCCCGCGGTGGACTGCTCTGGCGACACCTGCGCGTCTGATCGCGGCGTGCTGATGCGTATCCGCACCCGCGGCGAGAGTGAACCGCTGACGCACGGCACCACGACAACGTCCTCTTCGCAATCGTTGCAAGCCGATCGTCGGGTCACGGTGGAAACCGAACAGCCCGGCAAGGCGGTGGTGGTTGGCAAGTGGACGGTCCAGTTGCCCAACGGCGGCGTGATCTGGGCCACCGAAGATCCCAACCTTGGCCAGCCGTCGTTCAATGTCAGTGCATCGTCACTGGTCGCGTTCGACGGCACACGCATCGTCAAGCCAGTGCAGTTTTACGCTTACAACAACTACCCAGCCTTCATCGACCGCGCGGAAGTCTTAGTGTTCCGTGCGAGCGACACCGATCTGGTCGCGCCACTGGCCACGGTGCCGCTGCCGGTAGCGGCGGTCAGCGAGGTGAAGTGGAACGGAGATCTGCCCGCTGGCTACAAGGCGCGTGCGGGTGATGAGCTGATCTACATCGTGCGGGCGTTCGGCTCTGACGGCAGCGTCGATGAGACGTATCCGCGTCGCCTGCAACTGGTAAGGCCGGAGGATGCGGAACGCGGCATCCAGATCCTGCGCAACCAGATCGAGAAACAACAGGGCACTGCCTTCAGCGCCGAGGCGGCGGAATCGCAGAGCCTGGTAGACGCTGCGTTCGGCGAAAACAGCCTGCGCCAGCAAAACATCGCCATCTATGGCTCACGCATCCGGATACAGGGTCGTAACCTGCCTCAAGACTACAGCGTCAAGATCGATGGCCAGGGTTTCCCTGTCGACCTGGAGCGCAAGCTTGTAGCCGAGTATCTGGTGCCGGTGGGTGAACACAAGTTCGACATCGAGCTTGACGGTCCCGACAAGCGCATCATTCGCCACAAGCTGGACATCGACGTCAGCGGCCGCTACATGTTTGCCGTCGCGATCGCCGACCTGACCGCCTCGAGTAACAGCGTCTCGGGCTCCATCGAGCCCCTCGCCGGAGACGACCAGTACGACGACGGCTTCCTGCTCGAAGGCCGCCTGGCGTTCTACCTGAAGGGCAAGATCAAGGGCAAGTACCTGGTCACTGCGCAAGCCGACACCCAGGAGCGCGAAGTCAGCAGCCTGTTCCGGGGCTTCTGGGATGCCGAGCCGCAGGACATCTTCCGGCGTCTTGATCCGGACAGTTACTACCCGGTCTACGGCGATGACTCGACGACCTATCGTGACGTCGATACGCAGGGCAAGCTCTACGTGCGCGTTGACTGGGACAAGAATCAGGCGCTGTGGGGGAACTACTACACCGGCATCACCGGAACCGAGTACGGACAGTACGTGCGTTCGCTGTACGGCGCCGCGCTGAACTGGCGTTCGCGCAGCACCACCTCGCTGGGCGAGCCTGCGACCGAGGTGCGAGCATTCGGTTCCGAGGCTCAGACGGCGCCCGGCCACAGCGAGTTTCTCGGCACCGGTGGCAGCTTGTATTACCTCAAGCACACCGATGTGCTGCCGGGCTCGGACCGGGTTGTGCTGGAAGTGCGCGATGGCACGACGGGGCGCGTGGAAAATCGGGTCGAGCTGCAACGCGGCGCCGACTACGAGGTCGACGAATTCCAGGGCCGTCTGCTGCTGACGCGTCCGCTGGCCCAGGTTACGCGCGAGAACATTCCTACACTCACCCGCGACGCACCACTGGATGGCTATGACCAGGTGTTGCTCGTTGACTATGAGTACGTACCAAACGGTTTTGATCCGAACGATGTCACCGCCGGCTTCCGCGGCAAGCACTGGTTCGGCGAACACCTCGCAGTGGGCGCGACGTACGTGGACGAAAATCGCGCCGGCGAGGACTACACCATCAAGGGAGCCGACGTCACCCTGCAGGCGGGTCGCGGCACGTATCTGAAGATCGAGCACACCCGGACCCAAGCCTCGAGCGCACCGATCTTCTTCTCAAGCAACGGCGGTTTGAGTTTCACGCAGACCAACTCAGGTTTGGGTGCGCGTGAAGGTCGTGCGGACGCTGTGGAAGCGCGCGCCAACTTCAAGGAGCTGGGCTGGACGCAGCTGGACTGGTCGGCAGGCGCCTGGTGGCGTCAGGTAAACGATGGCTTCTCGATTTCGCGCTTCGATCAAGGGCAGGACATCGAGGAGCATGGCGTGGAGGTGCTCGGACAGTTCTCACCGACGGTCAATATGTACGGCCGCTACAGCCGCGCGGAGCGTGGAGTCGAGTCGCTGGAACAACAACAGCTTACTGTCGAGTGGCTGCTCAACGATGACATCTCACTGACTGGCGAACTGCGCCGCGTCGACGAGATGCGTCTGAGCGGGAACGCGGTGGGCACGTTGGCAGCGCTGCGCTACAAACAGCGCTTCGGTAGCACTCTGGACGTGTACGCCACCGGCCAGCTCACGCTAGAGGACGACGGCGGCACATACGCGGACAACGATGCGATTACGGTCGGCGCCAAGTACCTGTTTGGCAATCTTTCCACGATCGGAGCCGAAGTGACCGACGGTGATCGCGGCAGCGCGGCGCAGCTCAACGGCGAATATCGACTCAACCCGGAACACAGCGTCTACGGCAGCTACACGTACTCCGATGACACTACGGACTACGACCCGCTGTTCAACAGCGGCGCCAATCCGGGCTGGACACTGGGGCAGCGCTGGCGGCTTTCCAACCGAGTCAACATGTTCAACGAGAGCCAGTTCCTCAAGGCTCCCAATGAGTCAGGCCTGGCTCACACGTTCGGGATGGATTTTTATCCGGGACAGGGTTGGAACACGGGGTTCACGCTGCAGAACGCGCAGCTGGACAACAGCGTTGGCCAGGTCGATCGACGCGCAATCAGCCTCAACGGTGGCCACACCTCCAATGCCACGCAGTGGCAGAGCAAACTTGAGTGGCGCCAGGATAGTGGTGCGGAACTCCGCGAGCAGTGGGTGACCACCAATCGCCTGCTGCACAAGTTCAGCGAGAGCTTCCGCATCGCGGCTCGCCTTAACTATTCCGACACCACCGATCAGACAAATGCGTCAGCCGGCGCGAAGTTCATCGAAGGCAACGTCGGCTTTGCATGGCGCCCGTGGAACTCGACGCGCTATGCGCTGCTCGGCAAGTACACCTATCTGTATGACGTGTCGTCACTTGAGCAGACTGGCAACAATGTCGCGTTCTATGACCAGCGTAGCCAGATCCTGTCGCTTGAAGGAGTGTACAACCCGGATACGCACTGGGAGTTCGCAGGCAAGCTGATGCGCCGAGAGGGCGAAGTGAGGTTGGGGCGCCTGAGCGGCGAATGGGCCGATTCCGCGACGACGTTCGCCGCGGCGCAGGTTCGATACGCGTTCGCACAGGGGTGGCACTCACTAGCGGAATATCGCTGGCTGGGCGTGCGCGATGGTGGTGACCGCCAAGGATTCCTGGTCGGCATCGATCGCGACCTGGGGCAGTACTTCCGCGTGGGCCTGGGCTACAACTTCACTGAGTTCAGCGATGAACTTACCAATTTCGACTATGACCATCGCGGCGTTTTCCTGAACGTGGTGGGGAGGTACTGATTCCATGTTCGCAACGAAGTCTCTTCTCGGTTCCAATGGCCGTCTTTTTCTGGGTGTGCTGCTTCTGGCTTGCCTCATGCCGCTGGCAGCCAATGCGCAGTACGCCACGGGGGGTAATGGCCTGCACCGTGCGCGTATTTTCTGGGTCGATTGGGGAAACCCGGGCCAGAACGTCTACGGGGGTGCAACCATCACGCGGGGCTTCAACATCGGCAGTCCGGCGACCCCGGCGAATCGTCTGGACATCACGTGCACGTTGTCGAACGCGACGACGCCGACCGGGACAGCGGGTTTGTTCATCTACGCTCCCGGCTCCTGGCAGGGCGACGGCCTGGATGAGCTGTACAACATCGGCGGGAACCAGCCGGGGCAAGGCACGAACCCAAATATGCTTGACGTGGGTCTAAGCACGAACAACAACTCCCAGATCGAGTTTGACTTCAACTGCAGCGCAACGTTGGGAGGCACGCCTTTCCAGCTGAAGGGATTGGTGTTTGCTGATGCCGAGGCGAGCGGCGGGACCGAGTATGTGGGCGCGCGCCTGACCAGTGGCGGCAATCTTCGCATCATTGACCAGGTCTCCCAGTGCGGCTCGGCGACTACCGTCAACGTTGTGCCCGGATCACCAGCAGAGGTCCGTTTCAACGGTCCTACGTTGCCACAGCAGAGCTGTGAGCAAAATGGCAACCCGCTGCAACGCGCGGGACCCGCATTGGTGGGCTATATCGAGGGCGCGACATCCGCGCGTGTCATCGCTCGCGGTGGCGGCAAGTCTGCCGTGGCGGTCGGTGCGGTGCTGGAAGTCGAGTATTCAGAAGCGATCCCCAACAGCTATGGCATCGCGGCACACGTGCTTTCACCGGCCTGGTCCGGCGGTGTGGCCGCGACCGGCGTCAACTACAACAATCCTGCCAACCTCTCGACGCTCATCTACACAGGTTACCTCGGCACATCCGTGGAGCCGGACCAGAACGCGACCGGTCCTGTCGGTGGTCCGGACGTCAATGCGTTGCCAAAAACGAGCGGACCGCTTGGGGCAGGGTATGCGGACGTGCCACCACCGACTTCTGGCGCGGTTTACACGGTCCCGAACGTCAGTTGCGTGGGCACCGGTGTTATTGGGGGCTGGATCGACTTCAACGGCAATGGCGTGTTCGACGCATCGGAACGTTCCAACTCGGCAGTCTGCCCGTCGGGAAGCAATTCGGTTTCATTGAGCTGGAATGTCCCATCGGGAGCCGGCTTCGTCGCCCAGCAGACGAGCTACCTGCGCCTGCGCATGGGTGCGGACGTCGCGGATGTTGCGGACCCCACGGGGGTAGCCACGCAAGGCGAGGCCGAGGATTATCGTATTCGCTTCAAATCCGCCAATGTCAGCATCACCAAAACCAATACACCGGCCGCCGGCGCCAACGATCAGCTTGATGACACCGTTGCATCAGGCAGCGCCGTCAGCTATCAGGTGGTGGTGAACAACGCCGGCCCCGATGCGGCCGACGGCACGGTGCTACGCGATCCCGCACCAACAGGTTTGACGTGCACGACGGTCACATGCGGCAGCGAGACCAATGGCGCCATCTGCCCGGTGGTCACGGTGGCCCAGTTGCAGGCCCCCGGTGGCGTTGCAATCGTTACCTTGCCAGCAAACAGCAGCCTGACGTTGCTCATCGGATGTACGGTCCAGTAGCCGCTCGCGGCTCGCTTCGCAAGAATGGATTGTCCCGGTTTTCGCGGGGGCCGTTTGGCTCAGGTCATGCTCCCGTTTGGATAGCGTGACTGGCGAGTTGCGATGGTCCTTGGCAGTTTGCCTCAGCTTTTCAGAGCAAGGGGAGCAGATGGGTGCGAGCAGGCGCTGTTCGATGAAACAGGCCAACCGCATTGGGGCGCTTGAGTCCAGCCCATCCGCGTCATCAACGTCTCCCACCTTCCTATAATCGGCCGTGGGAGCCGGGCAGCTACGAAATAAGCGCCGGTATACCGACGCCCATTTTTCGAGAGCCACGCCTCCATGATCGACGACATCCCTGCAATAACCGTGCCGCCCCGTGCGCGAATTCCGCTGATTGGCGCCGCCTGGCAGGCGCTCCTTGGCTGGTTGCGCAACGTACCTATCGCCGATCCCGTGGATCGGCGCAACGCGCCGATGCTGCAACTGGTGTCGCTGCTGTTGGCGATCCTGCCTTCTCTGGCGTGGTTCTACCGTATTTGGCGTACCGATATTGCGTGGCGGCCCGGTGAGCTCAGCAGCATGGCGTTGAGCCTGTCGGTGTGTGCGGCGGCGGCGCTGTGCTTCGTGTTGATCCGTTACGGCCGTTTCATGTGGGCGTCGCGACTGCTGCTGGTGGTGTTCGCGATCACCGTAATTCCCGCATATTTCGCCACTGGCTTCGGCGCACAGCGTTTCGAGCAGCCCATCCTGGTGCTGTGGATGGCGATTGCCGGGCTCGTGATCGGGCGCGGCGCGCTGTGGATCATGTTCTGCTGCGTAATGGCTGCGTTCGCCGTCGGCGCCTATGTGGACGTGGATGCGGGTCAAGCAGCCAACAGCCTGATCGGCGATGGCCTTTTCAGCGCTGCGATGTTCTTGATGGTCGCGGTGGTGCTGGACCGCAGCTCGGCCGCCTTGCGCGAGAGCCTGCGCGAAGCCAATGAGCGCGGCGACGCGCTGGCGCGCGCCAATGCGAGTCTGAAGGAAGAGATCAGCGAGCGCGAGAAGGCGCAGGAGCAGCTGATCCACGCGCAAAAGCTTGAGGCGGTAGGGCGCTTGGCCAGCGGTGTGGCGCATGACTTCGGCAACCTGTTGTCGCTGATCTTGGGTTACACCACCCGCGCGCGCAGGCTGCAGGAGCCGGAAGAATTGCGGCAGGCCCTGGCGGGCGTGGAATCGGCCGCGCGCCGCGCCGTTCTGGTCGTGCGGAAATTGTTGAGCTTCAGTCGTCAGGACGAGACTCTGCTGCAGGTCTTCGACCCGGCCGAAGCCCTGCGCGAACTGCAGCCCATGCTGCGGCAGTTGTTCCCGCCCGAGATCGATCTGCAATTGGACATGCCGGTCAGCCTGCCGTCTATCCGTTTTGACCGCAACCAGTTCGAACTGATGTCGCTCAACATCGCCAGCAACGCCCAACAGGCCATGCAGGACGGCGGCCGCTTCGTGCTCAGCGCAACGCCTCGTGCGGAAGGGGGTATCGCCCTGGAGTTCAGCGACGATGGCGTCGGCATGGCCTCGGATGTGCAAGCGCGGGTTTTCGAACCCTTCTTCACTACCAAGCCCAGCGGGCAAGGCACCGGCCTGGGCCTGTCGGTCGTGCGCGATCTGGTCACCGCGGCGGCCGGCAGTCTTGATGTGCGTAGCGCGCCGGGAATCGGCACCACTCTCAGGATCGAATTGCCCGCCGCGTAAAGCGTGATACGCAGGGGTCGGCCGCGGGTAGCGTCTGCACTTCTCCCACAGTGCTGTTTGTTGCCTTTCACCGAAACGTGTTTACCGTTTCATGTGTTGGGCCAACACCGACGCCAGAGGACGATGGTCAACGTAGCTCACCTGCACGCCAGGCCGGATCAGATGTTGCATGCATTGCGGTCGGCAGTGCCGCCCTGGCAGCGTCGAGGAGGCAGACGCCGGGAGGCTCCGCGACGTGTTCGATTAGGACGTGTTCGATTGGATTGGATGATTCATGGATTGGATGATTCAACAGAAGGCGCTCGAGTCCGTTTTTCTGTCAAAGGAACGTCTTGATCTCCTCAAGCGATTCGTCGCGGCGGATCTGGTTTCGCCGCGTTCGATCCACGCGTGCAGCCGCCAAGTCGAGTTCAACTGGAATGCCGGTGTAGATGGCCGGGCACGCCACGCGAACAGTTTTGCAGGCTTTGGCCGTCAGGGAGGATTTGGCGACAGGTCGCCGACGATGAGGACATCCTCATTCGGTTGCTGAATTCACGCCGGTTCCACGGCCGTCATCCAATTGTATGCAACCTCACGAGGATCCGGCATGAACATTCACTCGTCATTCGACAAACTTGCTCGCAAGGCAGCGCGGTTCACCGGCACGCCCGCCTGCTTCATAGGGGCGGTCCTGATCGTCGTGGTCTGGGCCGCGACCGGACCGATCTTCAAGTTCAATGAAACGTGGCAACTCATCATCAATACCGGCACTACGATCGTGACGTTCCTGATGGTGTTCTTGATCCAGCGCACCCAGAGCAGTGACACCTTGGCCATCCAGATCAAGCTCGACGAGTTGATCCGTGCGGTGGGGCCTGCAAGCAACCGCATGCTGGCGCTAGAGGAGCTTGACGAACAAGCGCTTGAGAAGCTGCGCAAGCAGTTCGATCAATTGGCGCGAAAGGCGCGGCAAGAGGAGGGCCGCACCGCCGATGACCCTGGCGGCTGCGATGAGGATTAGGCGTCATGCCGTCGCGCATCCTTGTAGGCACCGCCGGATGGACGATTCCGGCATCGCAGCGCCCTGCGTTCGGGCCTGAGGGGACTGTGTTGACGCGCTACGGAACGCGTCTGGACTTCACTGAGATCAACTCGTCGTTCTACCGCCCTCACCAGCGCAAGACCTATGAGCGGTGGGCGGGGAGCGTTCCCGATGCATTTCGGTTCTCCGTCAAGCTGCCTCGGTCCATCACCCACGACGCGCGTCTTCAGGATCACGCCAAGCTGCTGGTCGACTTTCTCGGTCAATGTTCTGGCTTGGGCTCCAAGCTGGCATTCCTGCTGGTCCAGCTGCCTCCGAGTCTGCAATTCGACCTCACAGTTGCCGCTGCATTCTTCGGACGCCTGCGCGGGCTGGCGACGAACGTGGGAATCGCATGCGAGCCGCGCCATCCGAGCTGGCAAACGGCGGCGGCGGAACGGGTGTTGCGGACTCACGGGGTCGACCACGTTGCCGCGGACCCAAACCCGCTCGGCCGGCAGATATTGACCGAGACACCATCCGATTGGCGCTACGCACGCTTGCACGGATCGCCAGTCGTCTACCGGAGCCGGTACGACCAGGCATTCCTGGAAGCGTTTGCGCGGCGCGTAGGGGGCACGGACACCCTGCCGGACCATTACATCGTCTTTGACAACACCGCGCAGGGGTTCGCGCTGGAAAATGCACTGGAGCTACGACGCCTTGTCCACGCGCGCGACGTCAGCCCGTGCGACCAGGCGACGTGAACCGTTCAGCCCCTTTTTCACGGCGCCGTGACTCAAGGTAGACAATTCTTGAGCACCTTCAACCCGGTAGAAAAAGGAGATCCCAATGGCACGCGACATCCTCAAGACGCTCACCGACGAGCACGACGAACTGCGGACGCTGTTCGAGAAAATGGGCAAGACCACGGAGCGCGCCAGCAAGGGTCGCCAGGAGCTTCTTGAAAAGATCCAGGCCGGGCTGTTGCCGCATGCCACCTGGGAAGAAGAGGTCTTCTATCCGGCGTTCAAGCAGCGCGCAGACCGGGATGGACTGCAGACGCACGCTGAAGCCATCCAGGAGCACCGGGCGGTGGAGCTGCGCGTGCTGCCGGATCTGCAGGCCGCGTCGCCGACCACGCCAGAATTCGCGGGGCGCGCCAAGGTCCTGGGGGAGTTGGTCAAACATCACTCGGACGAAGAAGAAAAAACAATGTTCAAGATGGCGCGAAAAATGTTTACTGCAGAAGAGCGCGCGCAGATGGACGAGCAATATGCCCAGTGGAAAGCGACTCCGGCAGCGAAGCAAGCAGTCGAGAAGGCACTGGCGAAAGCCGCTGCGGCCGAGAAGGCGAACCCTGCTCCCAACTGAGCACTTCTTGAATGCTGATCACCGCGTGGGCGTCCTCGTGGGCGCTCACGACTCGCCCGTCGCCAGGTTGACCAGTCCTCCGTCCACGCACGCCACCAGCGACCCGCCCGCACTGGCTGTGACCAGTTCGCCCGCAGTGAAGCGGGAGAAGGCGGGCAGCACGGTGATACCGGGCCGCAGCCAGAAAACGGGCCAGCGACGGCGGATGCCGGGCAGCGCGACCACGGGATGGACGTGGCCGCAGATCACATGCAGGCTCGCGTGCGTGGAAGGGGTGTGGCGCAGGGCGAACGGAGGCTCGTCGATGCGATCGCCAAGCAAGCGGATGTCCAAACCCGCAGCGGCAAGCGCGCGGTCGTGGTTGCCGGCGAGCACGCCGATCTCGATGTCGGGATGATGTGCGCGCCAGTCATCCCAGCCTGCGCGCCAGTGCGTGTCGGTGAGCGGGCCGTGCAGCATGTCGCCCAACACCCACAGCGAACGCGCGCCGGTGTCCGCGAGCAGCGCGCCCAGGCGCTCCAGGTCGTGATCGGTGCCACCGCGCGGCAGCGCGATGCCGGCACGACGGAAGGTGTCGGCCTTGCCCAGGTGCAGGTCCGCAATCATCAAACGCCTGCGTGCCGGCCAGAACAGGGCGCGGTCGGCGAGCAATTCGACCTGCTCGCCGGCGAGTTCAAGCGCGATCCTAGCGGCCACGGGCATCGCCTCGGTGTCGCTGCTCAAGTTTTGCAGCGGCGCGCTGCACGCGCGTCTTCCAGTCCTCGGTGCTGAGCTGTCCGCGCATGCTTTCGGCCCACAGCGGGAACGACAGCGGGGAAAGCGATGCGGGGACATGCAGCGACAGCGTGCGACCGGCGCAGTCGTCCAGCGTGGCCTGCAGCCGCGCAACATCCAGCTGCGTCAGGAACACTTCGCGCTCCGCCTGTGCCAGCAGCAGGTGTCCGGGATCGAAGCGTCGCAGGACGTCGTAAAGCAGGCCGCTGGACGCCTGCAGCTGGCGCAGCGAACGCGGTGCGCGGCCGGGAAGCGAGGGCGGCAGCAGGCCGGCGATGCGCGCGACTTCGCGGAACTGGCGACGTGCGAGTTCGCCCAGGTTGAGGCTTTCGTGCAGGTCCTCGAGCAACGATGCGGGCGTGAGCAGCATGCGCAGCGTGGCGTCATCGACGTCGACCGGGTGATCGGGCGACAGCACGAAGCCATAGTCGTTGGCGGAGTAGGAAAACGTGTTGGGCGCGATCCGCCCCCAGCGCAGTGCCAGCAACGCCGCCAGGCCTTCGTTGGCGGCGCGGCCGGCAAACGGGAAGATGAAGACATGCTGGCCGGTGC
Organism: Lysobacterales bacterium; assembly: GCA_038241735.1. GTDB lineage: Bacteria > Pseudomonadota > Gammaproteobacteria > Xanthomonadales > Xanthomonadaceae > Luteimonas. Next base: position 24,270 of record JBBSST010000028.1, on the reverse strand, counting down.
GCGTGCGCGCCACTTCCACCAGCAGCCGCGTCGGCGAGGGCAGCATCGACAGCGATGCCTGCAAGGCCAGCAGGGGCGCGATGGCGCGCAGTTCCGGCTGGCTGCCGGGGCTGTCGAACATGCGTTCGACTTCGTGTGCCAATTCCGTCGACAGCGGCATCCGGCCGCCCTGCCACTTGGGCACCGCGCCTTCGCCGCTCTTGGCCAGTCGCACGTGCGCGGTCATGTCCTCCAGCCGCACCAGCTCCAGCAGGCGGCCGGCGAACTGGAAGCGATCGCCGCGACGCATGCGCCCGACGAAGTTTTCTTCCACCGAACCCAGCGCGCCGCCGCGCAGCAGCTTTACCCGCACGCTGCCGTCCGAGACGATGGTACCGATCGACAGCCGATGCCGGAACGCGACGCGGCGCTCGTGCACGCGGTAGATGCCGTCGTCGTCGCGGACCACGCGGCAGAAATCCGGGTAGCTCGACAGCGCGGCGCCGCCCTGCACGATGAAATCGAGCACCGCGTGCCAGGTCGCGCGGTCCAGTTCCGCAAACGCATGCGTGCCGCGCACCTCGTCGAACAGCTCGTCGGCGTCGAAGCCACCGCCCAGCGCCAGGGTGACGCAATGCTGTGCGAGCACGTCCAGGCACAGCGTGGGCGGTGGGCGCGATTCGATTTCGCCGCGCCCGATCGCCTCGCGCGCCGCGGCATATTCGACCAGTTCCAGTACGTGGGTCGGAACGCACACCACCTGCCCGGCTTCGCCCGGACGATGCCGCGAGCGTCCCGCGCGCTGCAGCAAGCGCGACACGCCCTTGGGGCTGCCGATCTGGAACACGAGGTCGACGGCGGGGAAGTCCACGCCCAGGTCAAGACTGGACGTGGCGACAACGCAGCGGACGCTGCCGTCGCGCAGGCCCTGTTCGGCCGCTGCGCGCAGCGCAGGATCCAGCGAGCCGTGGTGCAGGGCCAGCGAGGCGGGCTCCTCCAGCCACACCGCGGACAGCGCCTGGTGCCAGAGTTCGGCCTGCGAGCGGGTGTTGGTGAACACCAGGCTGGTGCGCACCGAGCGCATGCGATCGAGCACGCGCGACAGCTGCGACAGGCCCAGGTGGCCGGCCCAGGGAAAACGCTCGCCCTCGGCGGGCAGCAGGGTTTCTATTTTCAGCGTGCGCGGCTTGACGCCTGACACGATCGCCGCGTCAGGCGCATGCGGCAGCAAAACGTCGCGCGCCTGCGCCAGGTTGCCGAGCGTGGCCGACAGTCCCCAGGTGCGCACACCCGGCGCAAGCGCACGCAGGCGCGCCAACGACAGCTGCAGCAGCACGCCGCGCTTGTTTCCCAGCAGCTCGTGCCATTCGTCAACCACCACGCAGCGAAGCCCGGCGAAGTGTGCGGCGCTGTCGGGATAGGTGAGCAGCAGGGCGAGCGATTCCGGCGTGATCACCAGCACGTCGGCCTTGCCCGCACGCGCGAGGCGCTTGTCGCGCGCGCTGGCGTCGCCGGTGCGCATGGCCACGATCCAGTCCAGGCCCAGCGCCTCGATCGGCTCGCGCAGCGCGCGCACGGTGTCGGTGGCCAGCGCGCGCCATGGGGTGACCCAAAGCACCTGCAGCGAACCGTCGCGGCGCTTGCGCGCAGCCTTGGCGGCGGGCGACGGGCCTGGCGTCGATGCCTTGCGCGCCAAGCCTTCAAGCAGCGGCCCGCCGAACGCGGCCAGCGTCTTGCCGCTGCCGGTCGGCGTGTGCAGCAGGCCCGATTCGCCGGCCAGGTAGCGACGCCAGGCGTCGCGCTGGAACGGCGCCGGCTTCCAGCCCTGGGCGTTGAACCATGCCGACAGCGCGGCGTCGCGGCGCGCCATCAGGTGAATGTTCCTGCGCGCGTCGCTGTAATGCCCTTCATCGCGCCAGCGCTCGCAGCGCGTCGAGCCGGCCTGCCTCGGCCGCCGGTTTATCGTGGCGCCAGCGCAGGATGCGCGGGAAGCGCACCGCGATCCCGGACTTGTGACGCTTCGACACGTTTACCGCCTCGAAGCCGAGTTCGAACACGTGCTGCGCCTGCACTGACCGCACCGGCCCGAACCGCTCCAGCGTGTGCGCGCGGATCCACTTGTCCAGCTGCAGGATCTCGCGGTCGTCCAGCCCGGAATACGCCTTCGCCACGGGCACCAGCGCATCGCCGTCCCACAGGCCGAAGGTGTAGTCGGTGTACAGCGAGCTGCGGCGACCGTGGCCGGACTGTGCGTACAGCAGCACCGCGTCGATGGTGAGTGGGTCGATCTTCCATTTCCACCAGTCGCCGCGCCGGCGTCCCACCTGGTAGGTCGAGGCGGCACGCTTGACCATCAGTCCTTCCACGCCGCGTTCGCGCGCATCCTCGCGCAGCGCAGCGGCGGCCTGCCAATCGGCGGCGACGACGCGCGACGACAGCGCGATGCGCGGGTTGCCGTGCGCAGCGAGCAGCGCCTCCAGCGCCCCGCGTCGCTCCGCAAGCGGCCGCTGCCGCAAATCTTCGCCGTCCAGTTCCAGCAGGTCGTAGGCCTGCACGCGTACCGGCGTATCGGCCAGCGTCTTCGCGCCGGGTTTGCGGCGCTGGATGCGGGTCTGCAGCGCGGTAAACGGCATCGGCAGCCGGTCGTCTTCGCGCCACGCAAGCAGCTCGCCATCCAGCACGCAGCCGTCGGGCAGCGAGGCCGCGGCCGCTTCGATTTCGGGGAAGCGGCCGTCGAGGCGTTCTTCGCCGCGCGACCACAGCCCCACCTCGCCATCGCGCCGGATCAACTGCAGGCGGATGCCGTCCCACTTCCACTCAAGCAGCCAGTCGTCGATGTCACCCAGCGCTGCGGCGACGGGTGTCGTGGCAGGCGCGTCGTCGTCGAGGTTTCCGTCGCGCAGCGCCGAATCCAGCGGCGAGGCAAGGAAGAACGGGTAGGGCTGCTGGCGATCGCCCGGCAGCTCCTCCACCGTCAGCAGGTCGCGCAGGAACGCCGGCGTGGGCGTCCAGTCGCCGAGCATGCGCTGGGCGATGCGGGCGATGTCGATGCCGCTCATCTCCGCCAACGCCTGCTGCACCAGGCGCTGCGACACGCCCACGCGCAGCGCGCCGGTGAGCAGCTTGTTGAACAGCAGGCGTTCGTCGAAGGCCAGCGTGCGCCAGGCGTCGACGATCACCGCGCGCCGCTCCTCGACATCGCGGTTGGCAACCGTCAGCAGGCGCGACTCGATCCAATCGGTAAGCGCGATGTCGTCGGACGCTTCGTCGGGATCGTCCAGCAGCAGGGCCAGGGTCTCGGCGAGGTCGCCGACCTGGTCGTAGCTCTCGTCGACCAGCCAGTCCGGCGTGTTGGACTCGATCGCGATCCAGGCGCGCAGTTCGCGCGTGGTCGCGATTTTCTTCCTGGCGCTGGCCACCTTGCCGCCGGCGAGCAGGTACAGCGCCCACGCCGCGTCGTGCGGCGGCGCATCGCCGAAGTAAGCGACCAGCGATGCGCGCTTGTCCAGGGTGGCGGTGCTGCGGTCCAGCTCGCGATACAGGCGGGCGAAGCGTTTCATTCCTCCGCCCCGAAATCGGTCTGGAATGCCTCGGCGGCGATGCCGTCCTCGTTGAGGCGGCGGATCAGCGCATCGGTATTGCCGTGCGTGGCGATGACGCGACGGGCGCCGGTGTCGTGCACGGTCTGGATCAGGGCCGGCCAATCGGCGTGGTCGGACACCATGAAGCCGCGGTCGTAGTTGCGCCGGCGGCGATTGCCGCGGATGCGCATCCATCCCGATGCGAACCCTTGCTGCGCGCGACGGAAGCGGCGCATCCATGCGCTGCCCGCTGCCGAGGGCGGCGCCATGACCAGCTCGCCGGCGAAATCCTGCGCGCCGGCACCGCGCGTTTTTGCGTCCGCGCTGAGCGCGCGGGTTTCAAGCATCACGATACCGGCGCTGCGGTAGACCTCCACGCCCGCGGCGATCGCGCCGTGCAGCAGCGCAGGCCGCTCGGTGTGGGCGGCCAGTTCGGCGAGCACGCGCTGCGCCTTGCCCAGCGCGTAGCAGAACAGCACCGCCGCCTCGCCGCGTTCACCGCACTGGTCGCGCCATTCGACGATCTCGCGCGCGACCGCGCCGGTGTCCGGCCAGCGGTAGATCGGCAGGCCGAACGTCGACTCGGTGATGAAGGTGTCGCAGCGCAGCGGTTCGAACGGCGCGCAGGTGGGATCGTGCTGGCGCTTGTAGTCGCCTGAGGCCACCCAGACTTCGCGGTCGCATTCGATGCGCACCTGCGCCGAGCCCAGCACGTGGCCGGCCGGATGCAGTGAAACGCGCGCCTTGCCGACGGTGAACGCCTCGCCATAGTCGTGCACGCGATACGACTGCTCGCCCAGCCGCCATTGCAGGATCGGCAGTCCGGCCCGGGTGGTGTGGTACTCGCCCATCCCGCCACGCGCGTGGTCGCCGTGACCGTGGGTGATCACCGCGCGCGCGACCGGTCGCCACGGGTCGATGTGGAAGTCCCCGGCGGGGCAATACAGGCCTTCGGGGCGCAGCTGGACGAGGTCGGGGGAAGCCATCGCGTGAGTGTGTCGGCACCCCCGTGCAGGCCACGTCGCAGCTGTCGGCGCGCGAGGCCAGCCCGCGCATGCGACAGCAACGCCGTGGTCCGGTTGCCCAAATGCATCGCCCCGTCCCGCGCTGCATACGTCCGCCCGAAGCAGGGTCATGCCGTGCCCATCCCGCCTGCTGAAATTGTGTAATTGCCGGTGCGACGCTACCCTTGCCGGCCATGCCTGCCCGCCGTCGCCACCGCTGCCTGCCCCTTGCCCTGCGCGTATTGATGCTGGGCATGCTTGCGATGGGGCTGGTGATGATGCCGGTGCTGGCGGCGATCGGCGAGCTCCACGAGCTGGCACATGATCCGTCCGGAACGCATGCGCTGGCCGGTCATGCAGACCATTCGCGCGACGCGCCACACGGGCAGGATGGGCAGGGTGAAGGCGGCTCGGACTCCCTGCACGCGCTGATCCACTTTGCCCATTGCTGCGGCCAGTCCTCGCTGGTCTCGCTGCCGGTCATCGCGGCCGCGGCGACACCCCCATCGGCCGACGTATTGCCGCTGCCCGAACAGCAGCTCTTGCACCAGGCGTCGTCGCTCGCGCCGTTCCGGCCTCCGATCACGGCCTGACTGCGCGCCGGCCAAGTGTCGGCATCCGTCACGTCTGTTGATCTGGAGTGAGTTCCCATGCGTTTGCATCCCGCGGCCCTGGCTGCGCTGGTTGCGGCGTTCTGTGCGGTGTTGCCCGCACGTGCCGCCGACCGTCTTTCCCTCGACGCCGCCTTTGATCGCGTCGCCACTACCCATCCGGATCTCCGGCTCCTGGGCGCCCGCGCCAAGGGCCTGTCCGCCGAACTGGATCGCGCCGCATTGGCGCCTGCGCTGGTCGCGGGCGCCAGCATCGAAAATGCGTTTGGCACCGGCTCGGCGAGTGGCCTGGATGGCGCCGAAATCACCCTGAGCCTGGCCTCGGTGCTGGAGCGCGGCGGCAAGCTGGATGCGCGCCGGATCCTGGCGCAAAGCCGCATCGACGCGTTGGCGGTCGAGCGCGAGGTCCGTCGCCTTGACCTGTTGGCCGAAGTGGCGCGTCGCTACCTTGCGATGGTGGCCGCGCAGCACCAAGGCGAGATTGCCCGGCTCGATATCGTGCAGCGGCACGACACGGTGGCGGCTGCCCGGCGGCGGCTGCAGGCGGGCGCTTCGCCGGAGTCGGTGCTGCTGACCGCGCAGGCGGCGCTTGCGCGCTCGGAGCTCGATCGTGCGCGCGCCGGACAGCGCCTGGTGGCGGCCCGCCAGCACCTGGCGGCGCTGTGGGGCGAGCGCGATCCGGACTTCGATATCGTCGCCAACGATCCGCTGGTGCTGCCGCGGATCGCTGCGTTCGGCGAACTCGACCGCCTGCTGGCGCACACCCCGGAGCTGGCGCAGTTTGCCGATGAGCGCCGCATCGGCGAGGCGCGCCTGCAGTTGGCCCGCAGCGAACGGTCCGCGGATCTCGACTGGCAGGTTGGCGTGCGTCGCCTGCAGGCCAGTGACGATTTCGCGTTGGTCGGCAGCGTCTCGATGCCGCTCGGTGCCAGCGGCCGTGCGCAGCCGGAGATACGCGTCGCCGAAGCCGAACTGGCCGCGCTGGAGATCGAGCGTGAGTCCAAGGGCTTGTCGCTGTATTCGACCCTGGCCGAAGCGCACGGCCGATACCAGACGGCGCAACTGGAAGTGCAGCGCCTGCGTGATGACATATTGCCCAAGCTCCACAAGGCCGAGGCGGCGGCAGGGCGTGCGTATCGCGCCGGCGCCATCAGCTATCTCGAATGGGCGCAGCTGCAGTCCGAGCACACCAGCGCGCGCAAACAGCAGCTTGAAGCCGCGCTGGATGCCCAGCGCGCGCTGATCGAAATCCAGCGGCTCACGGGCCAGGCCTTCCTCGCCGCCCCTGCGCCAGACACCCTCCAGGGAACTCACCCATGACACCTCATCCACTGATCGGCGCATTGGCGCTGAGCCTGCTGCTGGCCGCATGCGGCGGCGCAGGCAACGAAGGCCAGCACGCCGAAGGCGACGCGCACGCCGCTGTCGAAGACGCCAAAAAAGGCCAGCACGGCGGCCGACTCCTGGAACGCGACGGCTACGTCGTCGAGCTGGCCATCGCCGAGGACGGCACGCCGCCCAGGTACCAGGCCTGGCTGTACCGTGACGGCAAACCGTTGCCGGCGAAGGCTGGCACGGTCGAGGTGCGGCTCAAGCGACTGGGCAACGTCGCCGAGAACCACACCCTCAAGCCGCAGGCCGACGGCAGCCTGCTGGCCGCAAGCATCGTCGGCGAACCGCATTCGTTCGAGGTGGAGGTGCTGGCGAACATCGGCGGCAAGGCGCTGCGCTGGGCGTATCCGAGCCACGAAGGCCGAACGGAAATCCAGGGCAAGGTTGCTGCCGACTCGGGCATTCGCGTTGCGCCGGCCGGGCCCGGCGTGATCGCCGACCAGCACGAAGTGCAGGGCCTGTTGACGCCGGTGGAGGGACGCATCGCCAAGGTCATGGCGCGCTTCCCCGGGCCGATCCGCAGGCTCGGCGCCAACGTCGGCGACCAGGTACGCGCTGGCCAGGTATTGGCGACGATCGAAAGCAACCTGAGCCTGAGCAATTACACGATCACCGCGCCGATCTCCGGGGTGGTGTTGGCGCGCAACGCGTCGGTCGGCGCGGTGGCGAACGAAGGCACGCAGTTGTTCGAAATTGCCGACCTGTCGTCGCTGTGGGTGGACCTGCACATCTTCGGCGCCGACGCCCAGCACATCCGTCCCGGCGTGCCCGTCACGGTCACCCGCATGAGTGACGGCGTCACCATCGACACCACGCTCGAGCGCGTGTTGCCCGGCACCGCGACCGCCAGCCAGAGCACGGTTGCACGGGCCACCATCGCCAATCGCGATGGCCTGTGGCGGCCGGGATCGGCGGTCAAGGCGCAGATCACCGTCGCCCGCCAACCGGCCGACCTGGTGGTGCCGCTGGCGGCACTGCAGACCTTCCGCGAGTGGGAGGCCGTGTTCATCCGCGTCGGCGACACCTATGAAGTGCGACCAGTCGAATTGGGCAAGCGCGATGCCACCCAGGTCGAGGTGGTGTCGGGCTTGAAGGCCGGCGACCAGGTCGTGGTCGAGCAGAGCTACCTGGTGAAGGCGGACATTGAAAAATCCGGCGCTTCGCACGACCACTAGAGGACGCCGACATGCTCGAGAGAATGATTCGATTCGCCATCGCCAACCGATGGCTGATGCTCGCACTGACGCTGGCCCTGGTCGCAGTGGGCGTGTGGAGTTTCAGCAAACTGCCCATCGATGCCACCCCCGACATCACCAACGTCCAGGTGCAGGTCAACACCGAAGCGCCCGGTTACTCGCCGCTGGAATCCGAACAGCGCGTCACCTTCCCGATCGAAACCGCGATGGCCGGCTTGCCCGGCCTGGATTACAGCCGATCGATTTCGCGCTACGGACTGTCGCAGGTCACGGTGGCGTTCAAGGACGGCACCGACCTGTACTTCGCGCGGCAGCAGGTCGGCGAACGCCTGCAGCAGGTGAAATCGCAGCTTCCGGCCGGCCTCGAGCCGCAGATGGGGCCGATCGCCACCGGCCTTGGCGAGATCTTCATGTACACGGTCGAGGCCAGGCCCGACGCGCGCAAGAAAGACGGCACGCCGTGGACGGCGACCGACCTGCGCACGCTGCAGGACTGGGTGATCCGGCCACAGTTGCGCAGCACCCCCGGCGTCACCGAGGTCAACACCATCGGTGGTTTCGCTCGCCAGATCCACATCACCCCGGAGCCCTCGAAGCTGGTGGCGCTGGGATTCACTCTGCACGACGTGGTGGCCGCGATCTCCGCCAACAACCAGAACGTCGGCGCCGGCTACATCGAGCGCAATGGCCAGCAATTCCTGGTGCGGGTGCCGGGCCAGGTCGCCGATCTCGATGCGATCCGCGACATCGTGCTGGATCGTCGTGAAGGCGTGCCGATCCGGGTGCGCGACGTGGCGGACGTTGGCGAAGGCCTGGAGCTGCGCACCGGCGCCGCCACCCAGGGCGGCCACGAGGTCGTGCTGGGCACGGTGTTCATGCTGGTCGGCGCCAACAGCCGCGCGGTGGCGCAGGCCGCTGCGGCGAGGCTGGAAGTGGCCAGCCAGAGCCTGCCTCCCGGGGTCCAGGCCAAACCGGTCTACGACCGCACCGCGCTGGTCGATCGCACCATCGCGACGGTGTCCAAGAACCTGATCGAAGGCGCGCTGCTGGTGATCGTGGTGCTGTTCCTGCTGCTCGGTAATTTCCGCGCGGCGCTGATCACCGCTGCGGTGATCCCACTGGCGATGCTGTTCACCGTGTCCGGCATGGTCCGCGGCGGGGTGTCGGGCAACCTGATGAGCCTGGGTGCCCTCGACTTCGGCCTGATCGTTGACGGCGCGGTGATCATCATCGAGAACTGCCTGCGCCGCTTCGGCGCGATGCAGCACCAGCTGGGCCGGGTGATGACCGACGCGGAGCGCCATGACCTGACCGCTTCGGCGACGGCCGAGGTGATCCGGCCGAGCCTGTTTGGCCTGGGCATCATCGCCGCAGTGTACCTGCCGATCTTTGCCCTCACTGGCATCGAAGGCAAGATGTTCCATCCGATGGCGATCACCGTGGTGCTGGCCTTGACCGGCGCGATGCTGCTGTCGCTCAGCTTCGTGCCGGCGGCGATCGCCGTGTTCCTCGGCGGTCGCGTCGACGAAGCGGAAAACCGGCTGATGCAATGGGCGCGGCGAGGTTACGCGCCACTGCTGGCATGGTCGTTGAAACGCGGCGCGTGGGTCATGACCGGCGCGCTGGCGCTGGTCGCGTTGAGCGCCCTGCTGGTGCCCCGGTTGGGCACCGAATTCATCCCCAACCTGGACGAGGGCGACATTGCGTTGCATGCGTTGCGCATCCCCGGCACCAGCCTGGCGCAGGCAGTGACGATGCAGTCCACGCTGGAGCAGCGCATCGCGCAGTTCCCGGAAGTGGAGCGCGTTTTCAGCAAGCTTGGTACGGCCGAGGTCGCGACCGATCCGATGCCGCCATCGGTCGCGGACACGTTCCTGATGATGAAACCACGTGCGCAATGGCCTGATCCGCGCAAGCCGCGCGCTCGCCTGATTGCGGAGATTGAAGCCGCGGTGAAGCAACTTCCCGGCAACAACTACGAGTTCACCCAGCCGATCCAGATGCGCATGAACGAGTTGATCTCCGGCGTGCGCGCCGACGTGGCGATCAAGCTGTATGGCGATGACCTCGATACGCTGGTCGCGGTCGGCGCGCGCATCAAGGACGTCGCCGCTTCGGTCCCGGGCGCCGCCGACGTGGCACTCGAACAAACCACCGGTCTGCCGATGCTGACGGTGACGCCGGATCGACAGGCGCTGGTGCGCTACGGGCTGAATCCCGGCGTGGTGCAGGACACGGTGGCAACCGCGATCGGCGGCAAGGTGGCGGGGCAGTTGTTCGAAGGCGATCGCCGCTTCGACCTGGTGGTGCGCCTGCCCGAGCACTTGCGCCAGGATCCCGCTGCGCTGGCCGACCTGCCGATTCCACTGGGTGGCAGCGGCAGCGGCAGCGACGATGCCGATGAGTCCAGTCGCGTCGGCGCGTGGTCCGCGGGAACGCCGCGCACGGTGCCATTGCGCGAAGTCGCCAGGATCCAGACGCAACAGGGGCCCAACCAGATCAATCGCGAGAACGGCAAGCGCCGCGTGGTGGTCACCGCCAATGTGCGCGGTCGCGACCTGGGCAGCTTCGTTGCCGAACTTCAGCAGCGCGTGGGTGACGAGGTCGAGGTGCCGAGCGGCTACTGGATCGATTACGGCGGCACGTTCCAGCAACTGATCTCGGCCAGCCAGCGCCTGTCGGTGATGGTGCCGGTCACGCTGGTGATCATCTTCGGGCTGTTGTTCATGGCGTTCGGTTCGGCCAGGGATGCGGTGATCGTGTTCAGCGGCGTGCCGCTGGCGCTGACCGGCGGGGTGATCGCGCTCGCCTTGCGCGGGATCCCGCTGTCGATTTCGGCCGGCGTGGGTTTCATCGCCCTGTCCGGGGTGGCGGTGCTCAACGGACTGGTGATGATCGCGTTCATTCGCAGGCTGCGTGAACAAGGCGATGCGCTGGATGATGCAATCGTCGACGGCGCGCTCGGCCGGCTGCGACCGGTGCTGATGACCGCACTGGTTGCATCGCTGGGCTTCGTGCCGATGGCGCTCAACGTCGGCGCCGGTTCGGAAGTGCAGCGGCCGTTGGCGACGGTGGTGATCGGCGGCATCGTGTCCTCGACGTTGCTCACGCTGCTGGTGTTGCCGGCGCTTTATCGTTGGTTGCACCGCGACAGGACGCAGGCCACCGCGCCGACCGTGGCGACGTAGCTTGCGATGCGAGGAATCCTGATGCGACAAGACCTTGACGTGCAGGCAACGCAGGCGCGGTCGAGCCGGGCGCAAGGCGTGGCACTGCGGATCGAACTGTTGCTGGACGGTGCGGGCACGCCGGTGATCGACCCGGGTGTGACCGGCTTCCACATCGACCGGATGATCACCGGCGGTGAAGCGGCCGGGTCGTTTACCTTTTGCTGATGTACGCAACCGTATAGTGCGACGCGGCGCATCTGGCGCCTTTGGGGAGTGCGGGTGCATCGACGTGAAGTGATCCTGGCGGGATTGGCGTTGCCCCTGCTGTCGCTGGGCGGCGCATTGAAAACGCTTGCCGCCAGCGGTGTGGCGCAGGCGGAATTCAATGACGACACGGTCGCCAACCTTGCCAAGGCGCTCGCCGGTCGTGCATTCCAGCCACCAGATCGCAGTTTGCCGGCAGCGTTGGCGAACATCGGCTACGACCAATACCGCGATTTCCGCTATCGCGCCGAGCGCGCGCTGTGGCGTGAACAGGGCCTGCCGTTCCAGGCGCAGTTCTTCCATCGCGGGTTTCTGTTCAAGGACCGCGTCGACGTCCATACCGTGCACGATGGCAATGCCACGCCGTTCGCGTTCTCCACCAGTTTGTTCAACTACAGCCCGCAGCCGGTGCCGCTGGTCGGCGATGTTGGCTTTGCCGGGTTCCGCCTGCATGCGCCGATCAATCGCGCCGATCGTTTCGATGAGCTCTGCACGTTCCTTGGCGCCAGCTATTTTCGCGCGGTCGCCAAGGGTCTCAACTACGGACTGTCGGCGCGCGGGTTGGCGCTGGGCACCGGCGAACCGGCGGCCGAGGAATTCCCGCTGTTCAAGGCGTTCTGGCTGGAGCAGCCGGGCAAGGATGCCGACGCTGTCGTCGTGCATGCATTGCTCGACAGCCCCAGCGTGGCCGGCGCGTTCCGCATGCGCATCGTGCCCGGCACGGAGACGGTGTTCGAGGTCGACATGCGCCTGTATCCGCGTGTCGAACTCAGCCACGCCGGCATCGCGCCGCTGACCAGCATGTTCGAGTTCGACCCCAGCGACCGCGTGGGTGTCGATGACTATCGGCCGGCCGTGCACGACTCCGATGGCCTGGCCGTGTTCAATGGCCGCGGCGAACAGGCGTGGCGACAGCTGCAGAATCCCAGATCGCTGCAGCACAGCGGTTTCCAGGATCGCAGTCCGCGTGGATTCGGATTGATGCAACGCAAGCATGCCTATGCCGATTACCAGGATGCCGAAGCCCATTACCAGCAGCGCCCCAGTGCGTGGGTGGAGCCGGTGGGAGACTGGGGCGAGGGCGAAGTGCACCTGGTCGAGATCCCCACTGCCGACGAGTACCACGACAATATCGTTGCGTTCTGGCGACCGAAGCAGGCGCTTGCCGCGGGCCGCGAACATCGCTGGCGCTATCGCCTGCACTGGTGCCGTGACCACGCCTGGAAACCCGAGCTTGCGACCATTGCCGGCACCCGCATCGGCGCGGCTTCAACGGCCGAGGCACGGTTGGTGGTGATCGATATTGCAGGTGGACAGTTGGCGCAATTGCCTGCCGATGCCACGCCGCAGGTCGATGCCAGCGCCTCGCAGGGCACGTTGCGCAACGTCGTCGCCTATCGCAACCCGGGATCAAATGACTGGCGCATGAGTTTCGAGCTTGAGCCCGGCGCGGCGCGTGCCGTCGAGCTGCGCGCGCGCTTGGTGGATGCACGCGGGCCGCTGTCGGAAACCTGGCTGTACCGGTGGACCGCATGAGCGCGACCGTCGATTCGCACACGCAAGTGTCCGCAGCGATGCTGCCGCCCGAATCGCCGATGGCGATGCCGGTGCAGCCGCTGCACGATCGCGCAGCCGGACCCGCGCGCTTCCCCACCACGCCGCGCGGCATGCGCTGGCGACGCACGGCGGTGATCGGCACGGCGGCACTGCTGACGATGATCGCGACGTACCAGATCTGGTGGCTGTTGCGCAGCGACGGCACCGACGTGCTGGAAACCGTACTGCTGCTGCTGTTCGTAGCGCTGTTTGCGTGGATCGTGCAGGCGTTTGTCGGCGCCGTGGCCGGCTTCGTGCTCATCCTTTCAAAGCGGCGTCCGCGCTTGGGATTGTCGGCAAAAAATCCGCTGCCCACGGTCTCCTTGCGCACCGCGCTGTTGATGCCGACCTACAACGAGGACCCGCGTCGATTGATGGCCGGCCTGCAGGCGATCCACGAATCGGTGACGGCGACCGGGCAGTTGCCGCAGTTCGATTTCTTCGTGCTCAGCGACACCCGTGACCAGGACATCCAGGTCGCCGAAGAAGCGGCCTTCCATGCGCTGCGTGTACGATTGGACGCCAGCACGGGTGATGCCGCGCGGCTGTTCTATCGCCGCCGCGACGACAACCATGAGCGCAAGGCCGGCAATATCTCCGACTGGGTGCGACGCTGGGGCGGCGCGTATCCGCACTTCCTGATCCTCGACGCCGACAGCCTGATGTCGGGCGATACCATCGTGCGCCTGGCCGATGCGATGGCACAAAACGACGACGTCGCCTTGATCCAGACGCTGCCGGTGATCGTCAACGGCAGCACCTTGTTCGCACGCATGCAGCAGTTCGCCAGCCGCGTGTACGGTCCGGTGATCGCGCATGGCGTGGCGTGGTGGCATGGCGCGGAAAGCAATTACTGGGGCCACAACGCAATCATCCGCACGCGTGCGTTTGCCGCCCACGCAGGCCTGCCGGAGTTGCGCGGGATCAAGCCGTTCGCCGGCACGGTGCTGAGCCATGATTTTGTCGAGGCCGCGTTGCTGCGCCGCAGTGGCTGGGCACTGCACATGGTGCCGGGGCTGGGCGGCAGCTACGAGGAGGGCCCGCCATCGCTGAGCGACATGCTGGTGCGCGACCGCCGCTGGTGCCAGGGCAACCTGCAACACGGCGCGGTGCTGCCCGCCAAGGGCTTGCATTGGGTGAGCCGCTGGCATTTGCTGATCGGCATCGGCCACTACTTCACCGCACCGATGTGGGCGATGCTGATGCTGGTTGGCCTGGCGATCCCGCTGAACCACGCGGGGCTGGCATGGGGCAATCTCGCGCTGGGCAATTTTTCGCCGACCAGCTATTGGCGCGAACAGGATCCCGAACGTTTCATCTGGGTATTCGTGTTCACCATGTCGATGCTGCTGGCGCCCAAGGTGATGGGTTACATCGCCACGGTCAGCGACCCGGACCTGCGCCGGGGCTGCGGTGGCGCATGGCGGACCATGGTTGGGATGTTGCTGGAAACCGTGCTCGCGGCGCTGATGGCGCCGGTGACGATGTACGTGCAGTCGCGCGGCGTCGCCGAGGTCCTTGCGGGCAAGGATTCGGGTTGGGAAACCCAGCGCCGCGATGATGGCAGCCTGCCGTTTTCCAGCCTGCTGCGCAGCTACGGCGGCCTGAGCGTGCTCGGCGTACTGATGGGGGTGATGGCGTATTTCATCTCACCTGGGCTGGCCGCGTGGATGTCGCCGGTGATCCTCGGCCTGGTGCTGTCGATCCCGATCGTGATGCTGACCTCGGCGCGCGCGCCCGGACAGTGGCTGCGTCGGCGCAGGATCTTCTGCACACCGGAGGAATTGTCGCCGCCGCCCATACTGGTACGCGCCAGCGCCTTGCGCGCAAAGCAGCCGTCGTAGGAGCGCCCCATTGTCCGTAGGTCGGGGCCACGTCCCCGACGCGCGTCGCTGCGGCTCCATTCGAAACCACCGCGTTGCGCGCAAGGTAGCCGTCGTAGGAGCGCCCCATGGGCGCGATGGCTCTGCCGGCAAAGCGTTCATCGCGGCCATGGGACGCGCCTGCATTGTCCGTAGGCCGGGGCCACGTCCCCGACGCGTGTCGCCGCGGCTCCATTCGGAACCACCGCGTTGCGCGCACAAGGCAGCCGTCGTAGGAGCGCCCCATGGGCGCGATGGCTCTGTCGGCAAAGCGTTCATCGCGCCCATGGGACGCGCCTGCATGGGCCATAGGTCGGGGCCACGTCCCCGACGCATGTCGCCGCGGCTGCATTCGGAACCACCGCGTGCATGGGCATAATGTCCGCTGCCAAACTTGATGAAAACCACATGCTGCTCGACACCATCGAACGTGAAACCGGCCCGTCACCAAACCATGCCGTGATCTGGCTGCATGGCCTGGGCGCGGACGGCAATGATTTCGCCGCGATCGTGCCGGAGCTTGTGCATCGCGACTGGCCGGCGATCCGCTTCGTGTTTCCACACGCCCCGGTGCGGCCGGTGACGATCAACAACGGCGTGCCGATGCGTGCGTGGTACGACATCCGTTCGCTGGGCTTCTCCGATGCCAACAATGCCAACCGCAATGACGTTGCAGGCGTGGAGCAATCCATCGAACAGGTCGACGCCTTGATCGACCGCGAAGTGCAGCGCGGCATCCCGGCGTCGCGGATTTTCCTCGCCGGATTCTCGCAAGGCGGGGCGATCACCCTCGCCGCCGGTTTGCGTCGCCGTGAGCCATTGGCCGGCTTGATCGCGCTATCGACGTATTTTCCGGACGCACACACCGCGGCCAGCACCTGCGTCGAAGGCGCGCAGGTGCAACCGGTGTTCATGGCCCATGGCAGCCAGGATCCGGTGGTGCCCTTTGCGGCCGGCGAGCACGCCGCGACGCTGCTGCGCACGCTTGGCTTCAGCGTCGAGTGGCACGCGTATCCAATGCCACATTCGGTGTGCCCCGATGAAATCGTGCACCTGCGCGACTGGTTGTCGCAGCGATTGGCGGGCCGGTAATCGCAGACCTGCAGGGCATGCGCGTGGCCGGGGTATCGCGCCAGGGCTACTATCAACGGCAACCCGCCCCGACGCTGCCCTGAGGAGCTTGCCCGGATGAAAGTGGTCATTGCCGACGACGAGCCGCTGGCGCGCGAGCGCCTGCGCATGTTGCTTGCGGCGCTGCCGGGCGTGGAGCTGGTGGCCGAAGCCTGCGATGGTCGCGAGGCGCTGCATGCCTGCGCCGAGCATGCCGCCGACGTGGTGTTGCTCGACATCGCCATGCCCGGTATCGATGGCCTGGAAGTGGCGCGTCATCTTTCGGCGTTCGAGCCGCGCCCTGCGGTTGTGTTCTGCACCGCCTATGACGTGCATGCGCTGTCGGCGTTCGAGGCGGCGGCCGTGGATTACCTGGTCAAGCCGGTGCGTGCCGAGCGCCTGCAGGCCGCGCTGGAGCGCGCGCGCACCTTCGCTGCAGGCCGTGACCAGATGGCCATCCACGCCGGTATCGGTGGCAAGCGTCGTACCCACCTGTGCGCAAGTTTGCGTGGCAGCCTGCGGCTGATCCCGATCCAGGACGTGCACTACCTGCAGGCCGAAGAAAAATATGTCGTCGTCCACCACGCGCGCGGCGAGGATCTGGTCGAGGAATCGTTGAAATCGCTAGAAGAGGAGTTCAGCGAAAGTTTCCTGCGCATCCACCGCAACTGCCTTGTGGCGCGCCACGAGATCATCGAGCTGCGCCGCGACCCCGATGGCCGCGTGCACGCCATCCTGCGCCACGGCAAGCAGCCGCTGGAGGTCAGTCGTCGCTGCGTGTCGGGGTTGAAGGAAATCGTCAAGCATCTATAGCGGGCTGCCGCAGCGAGCCGGGGGAGAAACGCCGTGACGTGGCCGCGACAGCACCGCGCTGCCGATGGATCCGTACTGCGCAGTGCCGGTTTCCGGCGGCAGTGTGCCCCGCGCCCCGGACTTTCGGCACAGCGCCGCGGAATAGCGCTGTGCTAGCGTTAGCGGTTGAAATCACACATCCAATCAACGGGGATCCACATGCCGAAGTTGTCGCACGTTTGTCTCGCTGCGGGTCTCGCGGCCAGCGCAATGGGGATGGCGGCCGCGCCCGTCCTCGCGGCGCAAGCCGCCGATGAAACCGCGCCGAAGGAGGACGCCATGCAACCGACCAATGCCGTTGATCCCCACCAGTGGCTGGAAGATGTCACCGGTGAAAAACAGCTGGCCTGGGTGAAGGCGCAGAACGCGAAGACCGAGGCCGAGTTGTCGGCAACGCCGGGGTTCAAGCAGCTTGAGAGCGACATCCTCGCGGTGCTCGACTCCAACGCCAAGATTCCCTATGTCAGCAAGCGTGGCGAGTTCTACTACAACTTCTGGCAGGACGCCGACCACGCGCGCGGCGTCTGGCGTCGCACCACGCTGGCCGAATATCGCAAGCCCGAGCCGAAGTGGGAAACCCTGATCGACCTCGACGCGCTGAACAAGGCCGAGAACGAAAATTGGGTCTGGCATGGCGCCGACTGCCTGCGTCCGGCCTATGCGCGTTGCCTGGTCGCGCTGTCGCGCGGCGGTGCGGACGCCGACGTGACGCGCGAGTTCGACCTTGAAAACAAGGCCTGGGTGAAAGACGGATTCTTGCGCAAGGAAGCCAAGGGCGGGCTGGGCTGGATCGACCAGGACACCGTGTACGTGGCCACCGATTTCGGCCCCGGCACGATGACCCAATCGGGTTACCCGCGCATCGCCAAGCTATGGAAGCGCGGCACGCCGATCGAGTCGGCGAGCGTGGTCTACGAGGGCAAGCCGACCGACATGGCGATCAGCGCCGAACACGACGACAGCCCCGGTTTCGAACGTGATTTCGTCCAGCGCGCGCTGGCGTTCTACAACGACGAGTTGTACCTGCGCGGCAAGGACGGCAGCCTGGTCAAAGTCGACGTGCCCAATTCGGCGCAGAAGTCGGTGCAACGCGAATGGCTCGGGCTGAAGTTGCGCGATGCATGGGACGTTGGCGGCAAGACATACACGGCCGGCTCGTACATCGTCATCGGCTTCGATGATTTCATGGCCGGAAAACGCGATTTTGACGTCGTGTTCAAGCCTACGGAGACCACGTCGCTGGCCGGCGCGACGATGACAAAAAGCCAGCTGGTGCTCAACGTTCTGGACAACGTCAAGAACACGCTGTTCCTGTTCAAGCATGGCGACACGGGCTGGACGTCCACGCCGCTGGATGTTGGCTCGCTCGATTTCGGCACCACCAGCGTCAGCGCGGTGGATGCCGACGACAGCGACGCGGTCTGGATCACCGCCACCGACTACCTCACCCCGACCACGCTGATGCTGGCCGAGCCCGGCAAGCCGCAGGGCGTCGAGGTCCTGAAGACCATGCCGGCGTTCTTCGATAGTTCCAACGACGTGATCGAACAACACTTCGCCACCAGCAAGGACGGCACCAGGGTCCCGTATTTCATGGTGCGGCCGAAGGACCTCAAGTTCGATGGCAGCGCGCCGACGCTGTTGTACGGCTACGGCGGCTTCGAGATCTCGCTGACGCCGGGGTATTCGGGCAATGTCGGCAAGGGCTGGCTGGAGAAAGGCGGCGTGTACGTGGTGGCCAATATCCGCGGCGGCGGCGAATATGGGCCGCGCTGGCACCAGGCTGCGCTCAAGCAAAATCGCCACAAGGCCTATGAAGACTTTGCCGCCGTCGCGCGTGACCTGGCCACGCGCAAGGTGACGTCCGCAAAGCATCTCGCCGCGCAGGGCGGCAGCAACGGTGGACTGCTGGCCGGCAACATGCTCACGCAGTATCCGGAGCTGTTTGGTGCCGTCGTGATCCAGGTGCCGCTGCTGGACATGAAGCGCTACAGCCACCTGCTCGCGGGCGCCTCGTGGATGGCCGAGTACGGCGATCCGGACACCGCCGACTGGAATTACATCAAGACGTTCTCGCCGTACCAGCTATTCGATCCAGCCAAGGATTATCCGGCCACCTTCATCTGGACGACGACCCGCGACGACCGCGTGCATCCGGGCCACGCCCGCAAGATGGCGGCAAAGATGCTCGCCGCGGGCAAGGATGTGCGCTACTACGA
Source organism: Lysobacterales bacterium (assembly GCA_038241735.1). Classification (GTDB taxonomy): domain Bacteria; phylum Pseudomonadota; class Gammaproteobacteria; order Xanthomonadales; family Xanthomonadaceae; genus Luteimonas. Next base: position 5,434 of record JBBSST010000028.1, on the reverse strand, counting down.
GAATACCGAGGGCGGCCATGGCGCCGGCGCCACCAACGCCCAATCAGCGCGCGTGTGGGCGCTGAATTACAGCTTCCTGTGGAATGAATTGAGCAAATAAACACGCACGTGTTTGTTTTTGCGTTTGCTTTTTCACGCAGCAGCAAAACGACGCTGCGCCACCAAGACCCGGAGGGCGGCGTGCATGGATGCACGCCGTTTCCAGCCGAGCCATGGATGGCGAGTCTGGAAATCACCCGTAGTAGTAAATCTATAGGTTTGCCGTGTACGGGGAAGGCGTTTTTCTTTGTTTCCGTTTTTTTTGACTCGCGCCATCCATGGCGCTCGCTCTCCGGGCCGGCTTCGCCGTTCGCGCGTGCTCCTGCGCGCGCAGTGACTCCTATCAAAAGAAATGAACCCGCCAAAGGCGGAAGCCTTTGATATTCGCCTCTATGCCTTCGTATCCGGTTCCGGGAGGGCGCGTGCGATCCACGATCAAGGCGTTTCAACCGCTGCACGATCGAGTTCGTTCATTTGCATAAATGACGCAGCTGACCGAAGCAAGGGGCAAAGCTTTCGCCTTTGGCGAGCAACTTTCTTTGCAGAGCCAAAGAAAGTAGCCAAAGAAAGGCTCTTCCCCGACAGGGCAAACCTAAGGTTTCATTACTACGGGGATTTTTCTACGGGACATCCTGTCCCCTAGAAAAACGGCGCACATCCATGTGCGCCGCCCTCCGGGTCTCCGTGTAACGCAGAAGTGCTGGCATCTCTAGAGGCGATAGGGCGGCGGCAGGGGCGTCTGGGTGAACCATCCATTCGGATCGTGCAATATGCCCGCTCCAGCGGGGAAACCTGCCTTCCCATTCGTCATGAATGGACAAGCCGTTGCGAATCCAGCTACCGGACCCCATCCATGAAACCGACCTTCCTGCTGATCCTTGCCTCCCTGATGACCACTCATTCCCCAGCCGCCACCCTTCCCGCGCCGCCTGATGTCGCGCAAAAACCGCATGTGGTGAAAGCGCCGTTTGGTGCCACGCGCAACGACGAGTACTACTGGCTGCGCGACGACACGCGCAAGAACAAGGACATGCTGGCCTACCTGGGCGCGGAGAATGCCTACGTCGATGCGGTGATGGCGCCGCTCAAGCCACTGCAGGACAAGCTGTACGACGAGATCGTCGCGCGCATCAAGCAGGACGACAGCTCGGTGCCGTACCGCGAGCGCGGCTATTGGTACTACACGCGCTTTGAGACCGGCCAGGATTATCCGATCCACGCGCGCCGCAAGGATTCCAGCGACGCCACGCCCGCGTCCGTACTGGTGGCAACGCGCGAGGCCTCGCACGAAGGCGAGGATGTCCTGCTTGACGTCAATGCGATGGCCAAGGGCAAGGACTACTTCAGCGTCGGTGCGTTTGATGTCAGCCAGGACAACATGCAGATGGCCTGGGCCGAAGACGACAGCGGGCGCCGGCAGTACACGCTGCGCTTCCGCGACCTCGCCACGGGCAAGGATTATCCGGAGCGGATCACCGGCACGTCGGGCGATTTTGTCTGGGCCGACGACAACCGGACTGTGTTTTACCTCGAGAACGATCCGGCAACGCTGCTGACCGTGCGGGTGAAGAAGCACGTGCTGGGTACGCCCGCGGCGGACGACACGCTGGTCTACCAGGAGAAGGACGACAGTTTCTACATGGGCGTTTCGCGCACGCGCGACGACAGGTACCTGTGCATCGAGATCCACAGCACCGTCTCAAGCGAGATCCGCTGCACGTCGGCGGCTGACCCGGGCGAATTCACCGTGCTGGCGCCGCGTGCGCGCGATGTCGAATACGATGCCGACCACCTCGACGGCCGCTGGGTGATCCGCACCAACGACGGCGCGCCCAACTTCAAGCTGATGACGGCCGACGATGGCAGCACCTCGCGCACGCAGTGGAAGGAGTGGATCGCGCACAGCGACGACGTGTTCATCGAGGGCTTCGACCTGTTCGATGGCTTCACCGCGATCGCGGAACGCTCCAACGGCCTGGAGCGCATTCGCCTTACTGATCCCGTGTCGTCGTGGGACAGGCCGATCAAGGATCGCTGGAGCCGTTCCACCGAAGCGGGCTACATCAAGGTTGACGAGCCCGCCTACTCGATGGGCCTGGACACCAACTCCGAGCACGACACGCCGTGGCTGCGCTACAGCTACACCTCGATGACCACGCCGGCGACTACCTTTGAGCTCAACGTCGAGACCGGCGAGCGCCGCGAGCTCAAGCAGCAGCCGGTGCTTGGCTATGATGCGTCGAAGTACACCACCGAGCGCCTCTGGGCCACGGCCCGCGACGGCACCAGGATTCCGGTGTCGCTGGTCTATAAGAACGGTTTCAGGAAGGACGGCAGCGCCGCGCTGCTGCAGTACGCCTACGGCAGCTACGGGCTGTCGATGGACCCCGGCTTCAGCCTGACCACGGTCAGCCTGCTCGACCGCGGCATGGTCTACGCCATTGCCCACGTCCGCGGCGGCCAGGAGCTGGGCCGCACGTGGTACGACGATGGCAAGCTGCTGCACAAGAAAAACACCTTCACCGACTTCATCGACGTCACTGATTTCCTGGTCAAGCAGGGCTACGCGGCGCCGGATCGCGTGGCCGCGTATGGCGGCAGCGCCGGTGGCCTGCTGATGGGCGCGATCACCAACATGGCACCGGACAAATACCGCGTGATCCTGTCGCAGGTGCCGTTTGTCGACATCGTCACCACCATGCTTGACCCGAGCATACCGTTGACCACCAACGAGTACGACGAGTGGGGAAATCCGGAAGCCAAGACCGCCTATGACTACATGCTGTCGTATTCGCCCTACGACAACCTCGCGCGCCGGGCGTATCCGGCGATGTTTGTCGGCACCGGCTTGTGGGATTCGCAGGTGCAGTATTGGGAGCCGGCGAAATATGTCGCGCGCCTGCGTGACGTCCAGCTCGCGGACGAGGCGGGCGACACGCATCCGGTATTGTTCCGCACCAACATGGACGCGGGTCACGGCGGCAAGTCCGGTCGCTTTCGCAAATATCGCGAATTGTCGGAGATGTACGCATTCCTGATCGACCAGCTTGGGGTCGTGGTCCGTTGACCTGCACACACGGTGCTGCCGGGGCGCGATGAAGCCATTCGATACTCCCATCGCGCCCCGGGTTTCCCTGCCATGACGTTGCCAGCAATCAACACGATCCGATGATCCAGCACCGTCGTCTTCGCTGGGCCTGGTGGGTGCTCGCCTATGTCGCGCTTGCGCTTGGCGTGGTCGGGATCGTGATTCCCGGCTTGCCGACGGTGCCGTTCGTGCTGTTGGCGGCGTATGCGGCCGCACGCGGCTCCGAACGCCTGCATCGCCGGCTGCTGGCGCACCCCCAGTTCGGGCCGATGATCCGCGACTGGCAGGCACAGGGCGCGGTCAGTCGTCGCAGCAAATGGTTGTCGACGGTGATGATGTCGGCCTGCGCGGTGCTCATGCTGCTGACCGCGCCACGGCTGTGGATGGCGGCGATGGGCATCGGCTGCATGGCCGTGGTGAGCGCATGGCTGTGGCTTCGACCGGAACCCGACCCGCCGCGCTGACCGGAGTGGCGTGAACCGATCCGCGCCGGCAGTCCGGTTCATCCGACGTCTTCATCCAACGCGAGGCTGCGAGCTACACTTGGCACATGAAAACTGCAGCCCTCGCCTTGCTCCTGCTCGCCACCTCGCTGACGCTGACCGCCTGTGGCAACAAGGGACCGCTGGTCCTGCCCGACAAGCCGGCGGAATCTGCCGTGCCTGCCGTCGATGCCACTCCGGCCGTCGCCGCGCCGAGCGACCGACCGGTGCCTGTCATCGCGCCGACCGAAAACACCGACACGCCGGCCACGGCCGAGCCGTTGCCGCAGGACGACAACGACTGAACGATGGTCGATCGCATGCCGCCTGCGTCGCCACCCCCGCTGCATTCCGACGCGTTGCGCTTCAGCAAGATGCACGGCGCCGGCAACGATTTCGTGATCCTCGACCTGCGCGATGGCAGGCCGCCCCCTGATGCAGCGCTATGCCAGGCATTGGCCGATCGCCATGTCGGCGTGGGCTGCGACCAGCTGCTGACCATCGAACCACCGCGTAGCCCCGCTGCGGTTGCCGCGTACCGCATCTGGAATGCCGATGGGTCGTCGTCGCAGCAGTGCGGCAACGGCGCGCGCTGCGTGGCGGCCTGGCTGGTGCGCGATGGTGCGATCCGGCAGCCGCGGTTCTCGCTGGACAGCCCGTCCGGCACGCACGCAGTCGAGCAGCAGGGCGACACGATCTACCGCATCGCGATGGGTGTGCCCAACTTTGAGCCGCGCCTGATTCCATTGGCCGGGTTCACCTCGGCGCAGGCCCTCTACTCGTGTGTGATCGATGGCGCGGCGGTGCATTTCGGCGCGGTGTCGATGGGCAATCCGCATGCGGTCATCCGCGTTGCCGACATCGCCCAAGCACCGGTCGCGACCGTGGGGCCGGCGCTGCAGCGCAATGACGTGTTCCCGGAGTCGGCGAACATTGGTTTTGCGCAAATCGTGTCGCGCCATCACATCCGCCTGCGCGTGTTCGAGCGCGGCGTTGGCGAAACACTGGCCTGCGGCAGCGGCGCGTGCGCGGCCGTCGCGGTGCTGGTGCGGCAAGGTCACGTGGATCGCGAGGTTACGGTGTCATTACCCGGGGGTGGACTGCGGATCGTCTGGCCGGACGACGACGCGCAGATCACAATGGCCGGACCGACTGCATTCGTATTCGACGGCCAGCTTTGCTGAAGGCATGGCGTATCCAGGAGCACAACCTGCAATGAGCGACACCACCGAAAAACTCGGCGCCCACGAAATCGCCACATGGCTGCGCCGGCATCCCAATTTCCTGCAGCAATTCCCGGACCTGGCCATCAGCATGGTGGTGCCGCGCGAGGAAGGCCCGGCCGCGTCGCTGGCCAGCTACCAGCTCGACGTGCTGCGCGACAAGAACCGCGAGCTGACGCGCCGCCTGCAGGAGCTGTATGCCAACGCGCAGGAAAACGAACGTCTCGCCGTGCGTACGCACCAGCTCACGCTGGCGCTGCTCAAGCAAGCCACGGCTGCCGACACGCTGCGCGCAACCGCAGCATCGCTGGCCGAGGATTTCAACGGCGACCTGGTGCGCATCGTGCTGTTCGAGCCGGTGGCTGGGTTGGAGAGTGTCGACTGGCTGCAGGTGATCGACGCCGATAGCGCGCTGTTGTCGCCATTCCGCGATTTCCTTGCCGAGGGCGAACCCCTGTGTGGTCGCCTGCAGCCTGAAAAAAACAGCGTGCTGTATGGCGTGCGCGTCGAGGACGTGCAGTCGAGTGCGTTGCTGCCGATGCCCGGCATCGGCCTGCTGGCCGTGGGCAGTGGCGATGCAAACCGGTTCTACCCGGGCATGG
>JBBSST010000027.1:0-40289 GCA_038241735.1 Lysobacterales bacterium | reverse complement strand
CGCTGACCACGAGCAGGGTGGGCGGGGAGGCGGCGACGGATGCAGGTGTCATGGCGTGCCGTGTTCGAGGAAATGCGAATGTCGGGCCATGAACGCGGCGGCCGGGTCGACGCCCTTCGCACGCAGGATGTGCATGCGCGTGGCGGCCTCGGTCAGCACCGCCAGGTTGCGGCCTGGCATCACCGGCAGGGTGATCATCGGCACGTCGAGATCAAGCAGGCGTCGCATGCCCAGGTCGCCGGTGAGGCGCTCCATGCCGTCGTTGCCCAGGTTGGGCTGCTGCGGCTCGAAATGCGGGCGCGTGAGGTGGACGATCAGGCGCAGGTATTTGTTGCGCTTGACCGCCGTGTCGCCAAACATCTCGCGGATATTGAGCACGCCCAGGCCGCGCAGTTCAAGCAGGTCCTGCAATAGTTCCGGGCAGGTGCCGTCGAGTACGTCGGGGGCGATCTGGGTGAATTCAGGTGCGTCATCGGCGACAAGTCGATGGCCGCGCGACAGCAGCTCCAGTGCCAGCTCGCTCTTGCCCGAGCCCGACTCGCCGGTCACCAGCACGCCGATTGAATAAATCTCCATGAACACCCCGTGCAGGGTGACCCGCGGCGCCAGCTTGCGCGCCAGGTGGTACTGGAAATGGTTGAGTAATTCGTGGCCGCGCTTGGGCGAGATCCACAGCGGCGTGTCCGATTCTTCGGCCGCCTCACGCAGGTCTTCCGGGCAGCTTTGTCCCTTGCTGATCACCAGCGCCAGCGGCCGGTATTGCATGAGCCGCTCGATGATTTCCCAACGCTGGCGCGAATCCAGCGCGTCCAGCCAGGCCAGTTCCTCGGTGCCGAGGATCTGGACCTTGTTGGGATAGATGATGTTGAGATAGCCGGCAAGCGAGGGACGCCGGGCGACGGTTTCGACGGCTTCCAGCACGCGCGACTGTCCCCGTTGCCCGGCGGCCCAGCGCAGGTCAAGGCGCTCATGCATCTGTTCGAACAAATCGTTGGCCGCGATGCTGGCGGTCATGCTGGCGTTGCGCTTGGCATTGACACAGGTCCGGTCATCGTCATGGTGGTGCGCGGCAATCCCAGCAGGATGCTGCGAAGCACGGTGAGGTCGCGTGCGCCGCGCAGGGAATCACGGAATTCATCGTTTGAAAAACGTTCGGCAAGCTCCGAGAGGATTTCGAGGTGTTGTTGCGAGGAATGCTCGGGCACGCTCATCGCGAACACCAGGTCGACCGCAGAACGGTCACTGCTGCCGAACTCGACCGGGTGTTGCAGGCGCAGGAATGCACCGCGCGCGGAATCGAACGCGTTGCTGCGTGCATGCGGGATGGCGACGCCATGCCCGATGGCGGTGCTGCCCAGCTGTTCGCGCTCCCGCAACGCATCGCCGATGGTGGTAGTGAGCGTCGGCGATGCGTTCGACAGCAGGCGGGCGGCGGCATCGAGCACATTGTCGCGATGGCCCGGTGCGGTCAGCATCACGATGCGCTCGGCGATGAGCAGGTCGGCAAGCGGCATGGGATGGGTGAGCGCCTGGTCTCAGCCAAACTCGCCGCTGCGCGCGACGCTCTCGCCGCGGCGATAGTTGTCCACCATCTTCTGCTTGTGCTTGAGCAGCAGGCGGTCGAGCTTGTCGGCGAGCAGGTCGATCGCCGCGTACATGTCGGCGGCGTTGGCATCGGCATGCAGGATCTGGCCCGCCAGGTTGACCGTGGCTTCGGCGCGATGGTCGGGCTTGTCGAGGCTGAGTTGGGTACGCACGTCGAAGGGCTGCTCGAAATGTCGGGACAAGCGTTCAAGCTTGTTCTCGACGTACTCGCGCAGGGCGGGCGTCACCTTGATTTCGTGGCCATGGGTCTCGATACGCATTCGTCGCCTCCTGGTTTTAGTGCGGTTGCACCGGACCCCAGCATCGCGCAAATCGCGTTTGCAAGGGCTAAAAACAGGTTAACCCACTGCGGTGGGGTGGGCCAGTGATTGCGCCGTCGCAATCCCGGGTGTCTGCCATTGCAATGACCTGGATTGGGTTTGCGGGTATCACTGGTATTGAATCCAGCCGCTGGCAATGCACGCTCGGGCAGGCCGGGTCTTATCAGGCCGTGACGTGGCAACTGTCTTGGGTTGGGTGGGCGGCGCTCCTGCCGGCGCATCTGGCAGGAAGCTGCGCGCATGCCGGGCGTTGTATGGGCGCGCATGGCGACGTGACGCGGTGCGCTTGATTGGCTCGTGGGTGCAGGGCGGGCTGCCTCAGCCCACCCGCATGCGTTCGTGGGAGGAGGGGATGTTCAAGGCCTCGCGGTATTTGGCCACCGTGCGTCGCGCCACCGGTACCCCGGAGGTTTTCAATGATTCGGCGAGTTTTGCGTCGGACAGGGGTTTGCGCGGGTTCTCGGCCCCGATCAGCCGCTTGATCATGTCCTGGATGGCCACGCTGGATGCCTCGCCGCCGCCATCGGTGCCAATGCCGGACGCAAAGAATGCACGTAGCGGCATCGTGCCGCGCGGCGTGCGGACGTATTTGCGCGAGACCGCGCGCGAAATCGTCGACTCGTGCAGCCCGACTTCATTGGCGACTTCGCGCAGGGTAAGCGGACGCAGCGCCTGTGCCCCGAACTCAAGGAAACCTGATTGTTCGCGGATCAGGCATTGCACCACCTTGAGCAGGGTTTCACCGCGTTGTTCCAGGTTTTTCAGCAGCCAGCGTGCTTCCTGCAGGTGTCCGCGCAGATAGCCTGCATCATTGCCGGTGGCGTGGCGGATCATCTGTTCATAGCCGCGATGGATGGAGATGCGCGGCAAGCGTTCGTGGGCCAGGGTGACGCGCCACATGCCGTGTTGGCGGGTGATCGCGCAATCGGGCGTGACGTAGGCGTTGCTTGGCATTTCGCCAATTCGTGCGCCGGGGCGCGGGTCGAGCGAGCGCAACAGTTGCAGGGCCAATGCCGCGCTGTCGGCGTCGCTGCCAAGTTCCGCCGCGACGCCCTCGATGCCGATCTTCGGCATGCGTTCGATCGGGCCCGCGGCGATGCGCAGGGCCAAGGCCTTGCCAGGCGTGTCGTCGGACAACCCCTGCAGTTGCAGCAGCAGGCACTCGCCCAGGTTGCGCGCGCCGACGCCGACCGGATCAAAGCGCTGGATCTGCCGCAACACGACCAGTACTTCGTCGGGCGTGCAGATGGTTTCCGGTTGCAGGGCCGCGACGATGGCGGCGAGTGGCTCGCGCATGTAGCCGTCGTCATCGATTGAATCGACCAGGGTCACGCCGATACAACGGTCACGGTCCGAGAGTGGAGTCAGGTTCAACTGCCAGGACAGGTGGTCCTGCAGGGTGTCGACCTGCACGACGCGCTCGCTGGCGTCGCCGTCTTCACCGCTATCGCCACTCCATCCGCCGGACTCCTGCCAGGCCTCGTTGGCCCCGCCCCAATCGCCGTCGCCGCTGAAATCAGCGTCGCTGCCTTCGGCGTTGCGAGGTTCGTCGCGCGTATCGACATTGGCGGTGACGGCAGGATCTTCTCCGTCGGCTGCGCGGATCGGTTCGGATTCGTCCCAGTCGAGCAGGGGATTGCTTTCGACCGCGGCGTTGAGTTCTGCTTCGAGTTCGAGCGCTGACAGCTGGAGCAGGTGCAACGCCTGACGCAATTGCGGCGTCAAGACGAGGTGTTGTCCCAGCGATGTCTGGAGGCGTGGCTTCATCTTCCCCGGTGCCGCAATGATGCAAACCAGTGGCGATGATGACCGCGACTACAGGCGGAAAGACTCCCCCAGGTAGACCCGGCGCACATCGGGATTGGCAAGCAGCGTGTCCGGAGCCCCCTGCGCCAGCACACTGCCTTCGTTGAGGATATACGCCCGGTCGCAAATGCCCAAGGTCTCGCGGACGTTATGGTCGGTGATCAGCACGCCGATGCCTCGGTTCTTGAGGTGGCGAACGATGCGCTGGATCTCGCCAACGGAGATCGGATCGACGCCGGCGAACGGTTCGTCGAGCAGCATCAAGCGAGGATTGGCCGCCAATGCGCGCGCGATTTCGACGCGACGGCGTTCGCCGCCCGACAAGCTGGCGCCAATTTGTTCGGAAACGTGGCCGACCTGCAATTCGTCCATCAGGCTGCTCAGTTCCTTGTCGCGGCCGGCGCGGTCGAGGTCCTTGCGCAGTTCCAGCACCAGGCGGATGTTGTCGGCCACGCTCAGTTTGCGGAACACCGAGGGTTCCTGGGGCAGGTAACCAACGCCGAGCCGGGCGCGGGTGTACATCGGCTCGGCGGTGATATCGCGACCGTCGAGCACGATCTCGCCTTCGTCGGCCGGTACCAGGCCGACGATCATGTAGAAGCAGGTGGTCTTGCCGGCGCCGTTGGGGCCAAGCAGGCCGACGACTTCGCCGGCATCCAGGGTCAGGCCAAAATCGCTGACGACCTCGCGCGAGCGGTAACGCTTGCGCAATCCGGAGGCCACCAGCATCAGGTGCCGTCCCGCTTGGCTGGCTCGGCAGGCGCGGATTTTTTCGGCGTAGTCGTCTTGGCTGGTGCGGCCGGCGTCTTGTTTTTTGGTTCGAAGGTCATGTTGACGCGGCCGCCACCGGCCGCCGCGCCGCTTTGCACCTGGCCGGTGCGCATGTTGTAGACGATGCGCTCGCCGGAAATGCTGCCCCTGCCCGGCTGCTGTACATGGGCGTTGCCGGTGAACACCACCGTGTCCTGCGGAAGGTCGTAATCGATCTGCGCAGCGTCGGCGTTGATCCAGTTGCCATCGTCGGTTTGCTGTTTGAGCTTGACCGGTGCACCGGTGAGCTTGACGCTCTGGATGTCGCCGCCACTGCGGCGCACGTCGGCCTTCGCGGCCTGGATTTCCAGCGTGCCCTGGGTGATATGCACGTTGCCGATCAGCAGGCACGGGCCCTCGCCGATCGAGCAATCGGTCCGGTCGGAGCCCGTGTTCAAGGTCTGGTTGCGATCAGACGTCTTGGCCCATGCGCTACCCGCGCACAGGCATGCCAGCACGATGAGGGTCGGCACGGCCAAGGCTTGCAATGTCAGGGCGGGCACGGTCGGGGCCGGCAGGCGTGAAACGTGCGGGGAATCAACGTCGCGTCGGGTCATGGCTCATGCTTACCTTGGAAAGAAGTTCGATGCGCTTGCTGGCCAGGTCGGCCCGCATCCCGGTGCCTCGCATTGTAGAGGTCGGTCCGGTGACGGTCACCAGAACCGCCGATGTGGCGGTGTTTGTGTCGGGGAATACGTTCAGTTGCTCGGTTTTGAGGGTGCTGCGCATCGCATCGCCGGGCGGGCTGGTGGCCACCACCTTGTCGCGCAGGCGCACCTCGCTGTTGTCGGCGCTGACCCAGCCGGTTTGCGAGCGGACTTCCCAGCGCTGGTTGTCCTTGTCCGGGATCAGGAATAACGGCGTGACCAGCGACAGGGTCTTGTCGGCCGGGCTGCGCGCAAGTTGCGGCGCGCGCAGGGTGAATGATTCCTTGCCCTGGGCATCGAGTGCGACCAGTTCGAAATCATGCAGCAGGTAGTCGGCGCGCGTGCTGACAGTGGACGCAGCGGGTTGCTCGGCGCGTTGTCGCCACGCCGACCAGCCGGTGACGATGGCCGCGACCAGCAGGAAGAGGGTGAGCGTGCCGCGCCAGGTCATCGTGCGTCGACCTCGGACAACACGCGATCGACATGGTGCTGCGCGACCAGCAGCAGGTCGCACAGTTCACGCGCGGCACCCTCGCCGCCGCGCGATGGCGTCTGCCAATGGGCGATCTCGCGGATCCAGGCATGCGCGTTGGCCGGCGCAACGGCCAGGCCGGCGTGGCGCATCGGCGTGCGATCGGCCAGGTCATCGCCCATGAAGGCGACGGCGTCGGCCTGGATCCCCAGCTGGGCCCGGATCATTTCCACGCAGGCACGTTTGTCGGCAATGCCGACGTGGGCCTGCGCGCCAAGTTCGATCGCGCGGCGTTCGACGATCGGGCTGGTGCGGGCGGTGACAAACGCCACGGCAATGCCAACCTTGCGCAACAGCGCGATGCCCTGGCCGTCGGCGACGTGGAAGGCCTTGGTCTCGCCGCCTTTGTCGTCGAAATACAGGCGGCCGTCGGTCAGCGTGCCGTCGATGTCAAAGCACACCAGCCGGATTTTTTCGGCGCGGGCGAGGAGTTCTGCGGGGTAGGCGGGATTGGGCATCGGGTTTGCTGGCATGGGTGCAGGTGTGGGGGCTTGCAGGTGTGGGGCTTGCAGTGCGGTTCGAAAGCAGGGGCTAGCAGGTGTGGAGTGCGCAGGCGTGGTGTTGGAGATTGAATGACGCAGCGATGAAAATATTATTTGCGTGCCGTTCTCGCGTATGCAGGAATAAAGCACAGGGCTGGTCGGGGCTTGCAAAGGGTTTCGGCGTCGCATTCTTGTACGTTGTTGTACGTCCCTGGAGCCGCTCAGTGGAGGATGCAGTTGAGTCAGCGCCTCGACATTACCTGCGCGCGCCGCAATTGAGGTCCGTTAAACCACCCGCGCGCGCAACAGGTCGTGAATATTAAGTGCGCCGACCACGTGTTGCTCGTCGTCGATCACCAGCAGCGCGTTGATCTTGCGGGTTTCCATCAATCGCGCTGCCTCGATGGCGAGGGCGTCCATGCCAATGGTCACCGGTGTGCGCGTCATCACGTCGACGATGCGGGTCGTGCGGATATCGATGCCAGGTTCAGCCAGGGTGCGGCGCAGGTCGCCATCGGTGTACAGGCCAAGCAGCTTGCCATCGACGTCAATCACCGCAGCCATGCCCAGGCGCTTGCGACTCATCTCGACCAGCACGTCGCTAAAACTCGCCGATTCACGCACGGCCGGGATCTCGTCGCCGGCATGCATGACGTCGCGAATGTGCAGCAGCAAGCGGCGACCGAGCGCACCTGCCGGGTGCGAACGCGCGAAATCGTCGGCCGTGAAACCACGCGCGTCCAACAGCGCCACGGCCAGCGCATCGCCCAGCGCCATGGATGCGGTGGTGCTGGCGGTAGGGGCAAGGTGTAGGGGGCAGGCTTCGGCCGGTACGCTCACGTCCAGGTGCTCGTCGGCCTGGCGGGCCAGGGTGGATTGCGCGCGTCCGGTCATCGCGACCAGCGGATTGCCCTGGCGCTTGAGTACCGGCAGCAGCATCAGGATCTCGTCGGATTCGCCCGAATACGACAGCGCCAGCACCACGTCGGCATCGGTGATCATGCCAAGGTCGCCGTGGCCGGCCTCGCCCGGATGCACGTAGAACGCCGGCGTACCGGTGGAGGCGAGGGTCGCGGCGATCTTGCGCGCGACATGCCCGGATGTGCCCATGCCCAGGCACACCACGCGGCCCTTGCAGGCCAGGATGATGCGGCAGACGCGTGAAAATTCGCCGTCGATGCGCGCGCCCACCGCTTCAAGCCCACGCGCCTCGATGTCGAGGACGCGACGCCCGCTGGCGGCCAGTGTTGCATCATCGATGGACGGTGTTGCGTTGACGGCCATATCTAAGCGCGGGCCTTTCCGTTAGGCTGATTCGCTCATTTTATGCGCTTCCGTGGGCAAATGGCCCGGAAGTCGCCAACGTCGTCTTCCACATGCTCATGCGAGCTTCAGAAGGCCGCTCCACAAAGAGGACTTGCCACTTGGATACCAACACCATCCGCCATCTGATCCAGCAGGGCCTGCCCGACGCGCGCGTCGAGGTGCAGGGCGATGATGGGGTGCATTTCGAGGCGCTGGTGGTTGCCGAGGTATTCCGCGGCAAGTTGCCGCTGGCCCGCCATCGCCTGGTCTACGCCACGCTTGGCGAATTGATGGGTCGCGAGATCCATGCGCTGGCGTTGCGCACGCTGACGCCGGACGAACACGAGCCCGCCTGATGCAGAAGATCCTGGTCACTGGCGGCGTCCCGCTCAACGGTGAGGTCGCCATTTCCGGCGCCAAGAACGCCGTCTTGCCGATCCTGTGTGCAACCCTGCTGGCCGATGAGCCGGTATCGATCCGCAACGTGCCCAACCTGCACGACGTCAAGACCACGTTGCGCCTGTTGGCCGAATTGGGCGCCGGCGTCATCGTCCAGGACGGCGCCGATTTGCAGATCGATCCGCGCACCGTGAACAGCCATGTGGCCCCGTACGAATTGGTCAAGACCATGCGCGCTTCGGTGCTGGTGCTGGGACCATTGCTGGCGAAATACGGTGCCGCCGAGGTCTCGCTGCCGGGCGGCTGCGCGATCGGTTCGCGTCCGGTCGATTTCCACATCAGGGCGCTGGAAGCGCTTGGTGCGCACATCACGCTGGAACATGGCTTCATCAAGGCGCGCGCGGACCGGCTGAAGGGCGGCAAGGTGGTGTTCGACATCGTCAGCGTCGGCGCCACGGAGAACGTATTGATGGCGGCCACGCTGGCCATGGGTACCACGGTCATCGAAAACGCCGCCAGGGAACCGGAGATCGTCGACCTTGCCGATTGCCTGATTGCATTGGGCGCGGACATCGAAGGCGCCGGCACCGATCGCATCGTCGTGCACGGCGTCGAGCGCCTGCATGGCGGCAGCCACGCCGTGGTCGCCGATCGGATCGAAACCGGGACTTTCCTGGTGGCTGCGGCGATGACACGGGGTTGCGTGACGGCTACCAATGCGCGGGCGGGCACGCTCGATGCGGTCCTCGACAAGCTGGTCGAAGCCGGCGCCGACGTGGGGACGCGTGGCGATCGCATTACCGTCGACATGCGCGGCCGTCGACCCAGGGCCGTGGACATCGTCACCGCGCCGCATCCCGGGTTTCCGACCGACATGCAGGCGCAGTTCATGGCGATGAACTGCATCGCCGAGGGTATCGGCCACATCGACGAGACGATCTTCGAAAATCGCTTCATGCACGTGCAGGAATTGATCCGCCTGGGCGCGGAGATCCAGGTCGAAGGTGCCCACGCTACGGTCACCGGCGTCGAACGGCTCAGCGGTGCGCCGGTGATGGCGACCGACCTGCGCGCATCGGCCTCGCTGATCCTCGCCGGCCTTGTCGCCGACGGCGAGACCACCATCGACCGCATCTATCATCTCGATCGCGGCTACGAGAACATCGAGCGCAAGCTGTCCGGCTTGGGTGCGAAGATCCGCCGCATCGATTGACCATGTCGGCCCTGCATCGGCAAGTAGGTGGTGTTCGCATGCGGCGCAAGCTGCTGTTCTGCGCGCTGGCGTTGCTGCTGGCGTATTCGGGTTACGCCTGGTACGTCGGCCTGGCCTTCACCGCAGGCATCCCGACGCAGGACATGGACTGGAACAACGACGGCAAGGTCGACACCCGCGAAAAGCTGCAGGCCTGGTACGCGGTACGCGTGAACAAGACCCACCAGGGTGTGCGTGAATGCAACACGTTCTATTGGCGTGGCAGCAAAGACGCGGCCCCGATCCGGGTGGATTGCAAGACAACGTTTGGCGCGTCTTCCGACTGACTCGCCGCTGCGGATATCGCCGCGCCTTGCGCGTCTGTCCTCACCCTATATTTTGCCGCCCTGTGCCTGTGGATTGCCTTTACGCAGCAACCGAACCATCGGCAGACCAGGATCAGGAGCTTTCCATTTTGGCGAGAAATTTTCTTTGCACAGCCAAAGAAAGTAGCCAAAGAGAAGTTCTTGCCCGGGGGAGCAAACCGGATGCTTGAGCACTACGGTCGATCTCCAGGCTCCCCATCCATGGATCGGCTGGAAACTGCGCACATCCATGTTCGCGGCCCGTCGGGTCCTGATGGATCCCTGGTGGTTTTGTTGTGACCGTGACTTGCAACAAAAGCGAGGGAAAAAGAGCAGGGTGCGTGCAAGCGCACCGCGCCGTGGGTGTTACCCGTCCTCAGTTCACCGACTTGATACGCAGGTCGATTTCATCCTTGCCGTTCTTGCGCTGCAGGATGCGCGCCGGCATGGGCAGGCCGTCGACAACCCAGGCGACCGTCTGCTTGTTGCCGTTGGTGTACACCACCTTGGTCGCTTGCTTGGCGACGCCGCCGATGGTGATGGTCTCCTTTCCGGCCACTTCATAGTTGAGCGACTTGGCGCGGCCATCGTCGACCATGCGGTAGTTGAGCGGTTGGCCTGACGACACATCGCGCGCCAGTTCCAGGTTCAACAGCAGGGCATCGACGTCTCCCTCTTGCAACTTGACCGGGCCGGCGCGATCGGGTTTGACGTCGCCGCTCCAGGTGGCCACGCCGCTGTTCCAGTCGTAGGTCGCGGTCTTGTCGGTTTTCTTGATCAGCAGCATCGACGAATCCGTGCCCGACAGTGGCCGCCAATCGCCGTTGCGATCTTCGAAGATCGTGCTCTGGTTGAGCTGGATGCCGCCGCTGCCGATGCTGAGCGTGTACGTCCAGCGATGCTCGCCCTGCGACACCAGGGTCATCTTGCCGTGGCCCTGCAGCCCCATGTAATTGGCCTGGTAATCGGCACTGAACGGTTTGATCGCCAGCGCCGGCAGGCTGGCCGCTGCAAGCAGCAGCGCAACGCCGAGCAGGAGCGGCTTTTTCGGCGAGGTGCGGGAGTTGCTGCGTGGAGTGTTCATCGGGTTGCTCACTGGATTGCTCATCGGATTGCTCATTATTTTGTGCCCTGATATTCGGTCAGGCGCAGGTCGATACCGTCCTCGCCGTTTTCGCGTTGCAAGATGCGCACCGGTGTCGGTACGCCGTTGGCAACCCAGAAAATGGTCTCATCGTTGCCGCCGTTGACGCGTGAAACCCGCATTGCGTCGTAACTCAACTCGCCCACGACAACGGTTTCGGTCTTTTCGGCGACCTGGTAAATGTGGTCGCGCGCGCGCCCACCATCGACGAACCGATATTCCAGGCGTTGACCAGGCCGGGCGTCGCGGATGATCGCCAGGTTGATCAGCAGGCCGCTCATGTCACCGTCTTGCAGAGCGATTGGTTGGCGGTGGTTTTGCTTGACGTCACCGCTCCAGCGCGCGCTGCGTGTCTTCCAGTCGTAGACGCCGCTGATCTTTTTGCCCATGAACCAGCCCTTGCGCACGGTACTTTGGGTGAGCGGTCGATAGTGTCCATCGACGGCGTCGAACACCGTGCTCTGCTGGATGTTGAGGCCGACGATCCCGGCAAAACCGCGGTTGCCCTGGATGCCAAGGTCCACGCGCCATTGCGTGCCGGCGTTGTGGACGACGTTCATGGTGGCGTTGCCGGCCAGCGTGCCCTTGTTGTAGGCCTGGTAGGTGGCGACGAACGGTTCCAGTACCGGGGTTGGCGCATCGGCCGGCAAGGGAATGTCCTGCGCGTGGCTGGCGGGCAGCCAGGCGGTCAGTGCAAACACGAGCACGCTGGCGACGATGCTGATGGATCTGGGGGCGATGGATGTCATGAGGCCGCCATCATGCAAACTTCTGGTTGGCTGTCAGCTGAAGCGGCCCGCGCGCGACACCGTCGACATGAACGCACTCTTCAGCAACCGGGTGTTCCGCCAGCGCAATGCGTCCGGCGGCGAGCCAGCGTACGGTTTCGACCAGCAGCGGATGCTCGCGCAGGAGGACGCGGTCGGCCAACGTTTGCGCAGTGTCGTCGGCAAGCACCGCGACGGACGCCTGTGCGATGACTGGACCGCCATCGAGATCGGCGGTCACGAAATGCACACTGACACCGTGCGTATCGATACCTGCATCCAGCGCCTGCTGGTGCGTGTGCAAGCCCTTGAACGCAGGCAGCAGCGACGGATGGATATTGATGATGCGGCCGCGATGCCGGTCGGCGACTGCGCCGTCGATCAGGCGCATGTAGCCGGCGCAGACGATCAGGTCCGGTGCCACGCCATCGATGGCCGCAAACAGCGCCGCATCGAACTGTGCGCGTGAACCAAACGCCTTCGGGCTCAACGCAAGCGCGTGGATGCCGGCGTCGCGAGCGCGTTGCAGGGCATGGGCCTTGGCCTTGTCGGAGAACACGCCGACGACCTGCGCCTCCAGCGAGCCTTCGGCGATGGCATCGAGCAGCGCCTGCAGGTTGCTGCCGCGCCCGGAGGCGAGCACGGCGATGCGATAAGAACGAAGGTCGGACAAGCGGGCCAGCTCAGGCAATGCGGACGCGTTCGACGCCAGGCGTCGCGACGACCTCTCCGATGCGTCGATGCGCGAGCGCCAGGCCATCGAGATCCGCTTCGATGCTGGATACCGCATCGGCCGGAACCACCAGCACGAAGCCGATGCCGCAATTGAAGGTGCGCCACATTTCCGTGTCCGCCACCGCGCCTTCGCGCTGCAACCAGTCGAAGACCGCGGGCAGGACGATTGCCGATGCCTCGATCGACACGCCCAGGCCTTGGGGCACGACGCGGACGATGTTTTCGGTCAACCCGCCACCGGTGATGTGGGCCATGGCGTGGATCGCCGCGGCATGCTCGCCGCGCAACAGCGCCAGGATCGGCTTGACGTACAGCGCGGTCGGCGCCATCAGTGCGTCTTCAAGGCGGACGCCGCCAAGATCAAGATCAGCGGGTCGGCCGGCACGGTCATAAATGCGCCGGATCAGCGAATAACCGTTGGAGTGCGGGCCGCTCGATGCAATGCCAAGCAGCACGTCGCCAGCGCGCACCTTGGCGCCATCAAGCAACTGCGATTTCTCGACCGCACCGACGGTGAAACCGGCCAGGTCGTATTCGCCCGGCGCGTACATGTCGGGCATCTCGGCGGTTTCGCCGCCGATCAACGCGCAGCCGGACAATTCGCAGCCGCGTGCGATGCCGCCGACCACGGCCACGGTGGTGTCGATGTCGATCTTGCCGGTGGCGAAATAATCCAGGAAAAACAGCGGTTCCGCGCCCTGCACCAAGACGTCGTTGACGCACATGCCGACCAGGTCGATGCCGATGGTGTCGTGGCGGCCGAGCTGCTGGGCGAGCTTGAGCTTGGTGCCGACGCCATCGGTGCCGGATACCAGGACCGGTTCGCGATACTTGTCCGAAAGATCGAACAGCGCGCCAAAACCGCCCAGGCCGCCCATCACCTCGGGTCGGAAACTGCGCTTGACCAGCGGTTTGATGCGCTCGACGACCTGGTTGCCGACATCGATATCGACGCCCGCCTCGCGGTAGGTCATCGGGACAGGGGAAGCAGGCGCGGGAGAGGTCGGGCCGGTCACGGCAACTCGCAGGGCAGGGAAAGCGGCGATTTTAACAGCCTCGACGGGGGTTTCCGGCGTTTGCGGGCAAGCTCCTGCGCAGTGGCCATCGTGTGGATTGCCGTGCCTGTCGCGATTCCATGCCAGGCCATGCAAATGCAGGCGGCGCGCGGCATGGGCAGGCCGATCAGTGCGCCGTGCACCCGCAGGTTGATTGAAAAATCGCGGGATTCAGGCGTGATCGGCCGTGGGACGGCGGGAAGCGGCAGGACTGACGATGCTGGCGACCACGTTTTCACAGGCCGGCTTATGGCACCATTTCCACTTGTGCGCAGGCAGGACGAAACGATGCAGCAGGCAATCCGATGGACGTGGGCGACAGCGCTGGTGCTGGCGGGACTGTTGGCCGCAGGCAATGCCTGGGCGCAGCGCGTCGAGGGCGATCGCGCGTCGGCACAAGGCATGTACGCGGCGGAAGTGACGGTCAACAACCAGACCGAGTCCGAACGCAATGCCGGTTTCGCGCGCGGCCTGGCGCAGGTGCTGGCCAAGCTGTCGGGTGATCGCAGTGCGGCGTCCAGGCCCGGCGTGGGCAAGGAGCTGCGCCGCGCCAAGGACTACGTCGACGGTTACGACTATCGCCAGGACGAAGGCCAGTCGGCCGGCGGTGCGCCCTCATTTCGCACCACGCTGGTGGTGCGCTTCAAGCCCGACCAGGTCGATGGGATCGCTTCGGCGCTGGGTTTGCCGATCTGGCCTGATCCGCGACCCAAACCAGTGCTGTGGCTGGCGATCGACGATGGCTCCGGGCCGCGATTGGTCAGCGTGGGTCAGAGCTCGGTGGCGCGCTCGGTGCTGCAGCGTGCGCGTGAACGGGGATACAAGCTCGGCCTGCCGTCGGGCAGCGCCGCAGAGCAGGCCGCAGTCGGTGCGATCTGGCGAGGCGACACGGCGGCTATCGCGCGGCTGTCATCGCGCTATAGCCCGCCGATGCAGTTGATCGGCAAGTTGTATCGCGTCAAGAGTGGCTGGAGTGCAGACTGGATTTTCGTCGATGGTGGCCGCGTGTTGTCGAAGTGGAGCAGCAGCGACACCGATGCGCGCCAGACCATGGCCAGCGGTGCCGACGGCGCGGCCGATGCGTTGACCAAGCGCTACGCCAAGCGCAGCGCAGCCGGCCCGGCGGGCAAATATCGCGTCGTGTTCACCGGCATCGACAGCACTGATGATTTCATTCGCCTGTCCGGAATGCTGCAGGGCATCTCGGTGGTGCGCGGGATCACCCCGGTGCGGGCGACGCCGGAAGGTTACGAGGTCGACCTCGACCTGTTGACCGGGTTGGCGGGCTTCCGGCGCATGGTCGATGATGGCGTGCTACGCGAAGTGGGCAGCGACGACAGTGGCCAGACGCCTGCACTGCAGAGTGTTCCCACCGTGTTCCGCCTCCTGTGAGATTGCCATGATGCAAGAAGACGCCACCGCCGATATCGCCCGTTTCCTCAAGCGTTTGCAATGGGGACTGCTTGCGCTTGCCGCCGGCTGGCTGGTGTGGCTGCTTGGCCCGGTGCTCACGCCATTCGTGGTCGCGGCGCTGCTGGGGTGGCTCGGCGACCCGCTGGTCGACCGGCTCGAACGCGCCGGCCGATCACGCAACACCGCGGTGATCCTGGTGTTTGCGCTGATGGCCTTGTTGCTGGGCCTGGCGCTGCTGATCCTGGTGCCGATGATCCAGCGCCAGGTTGTCACCCTGGTCGAGTCGATGCCGACATATCGCGACTGGTTTGTCGAGACCGCTGTGCCGTGGGTGCAGGACCGCACGCACCTGCAGCTGGCGACGTGGCTCGACCCGGACTACCTGATCGAGCAGATGCGTGCGCACTGGGAGCGTGCCGGAGGTATTGCCACCACCGCGCTGGGCTATCTGTCGCGCTCGGGTTTTGCCGTGTTCGCGATGCTGGCCAACATCGTGCTGATCCCGGTGCTGACGTTTTTCTTCCTGCGTGATTGGGACAACTTCGTCGAGCGCGCCGCATCGATGGTGCCGCGCGACCACCTTGATGTCGTGTCACGGCTGGCCAACGAATCCAGCGACATGCTGGGTGGTTTCCTGCGCGGACAATTCACGGTGATGCTGATTCTCGGCGCGATGTACGGCATCGGCCTGTGGGCCGTTGGCCTGGACCTGGGCTTGCTGATCGGGTTGGTCGCCGGCCTGCTTACGTTCGTGCCGTATCTTGGGCCGACCAGTGGCCTGGTATTCGGGGTGATCGCGTCGATGGTGCAGTTTGGCGATTGGAAACACATCGCTGCGGTGCTGGCGGTGTTCGGCGTCGGCCAGGTGATCGAGAGCTACTGGCTGACGCCCAAGCTGGTCGGTGACCGCATCGGCCTGCACCCGGTGGCGGTGATTTTTGCCGTGCTTGCCGGTGGACAGTTGTTTGGCTTCCTCGGCATGTTGCTGGCCTTGCCGGTGGCGGCGATCGCCAACGTATTGCTGCGCTACGCGCACGTGCGCTACACACACAGCCGCCTGTATGCCGGCGATGCGCCGACAATCGTGGTGGCGGAATCGCACACCGATGAAAGTAGCGTCCTGATCCTTGGCAACGCCGGCAAGAACACTCCTCCGGCGTGATCGTGCAACTGCCGTTGGCGCTGCGTTATCCACCTGACCAGCGCCTGGAAACCTTCGTCGCCGCGCCTGCCGGTGCGCTTGCGCAACTGCAGTTGCTGGCGCGCGGTGAAGGCCGCGATTGGCTCTATCTGGTCGGCGCGCCCGCTGTCGGCAAGACCCACCTTGCACTGGCTGCCTGCGCGGTTGCCCAGTCCGCCGCGCGTCGCAGCGCATACCTGCCACTGTCTTCCGCCGCTGGTCGCCTGCGCGATGCACTGCACGCCCTGCACGACAACGACTTCATTGCACTCGACGGCCTCGACGCCATCGCCGGCGATCGCGACGACGAGATCGCCCTGTTCGATTTCCACAACCGTGCCCATGACGCCGGCACGGCCGTTCTCTACACCGCGCGCGTACTCCCCGACGCGTTGCCACTGACCTTGCCCGACCTGCGCTCGCGTCTGTCGCAATGCACGCGTATCGCGCTGGCAGCGCTGGCCGACGGCGACCGTCGCGAGATACTGCGCCTGCGCGCGCAGCGACGAGGGCTGGTGATCGAGGATGCCGCCATGGACTGGCTGCTCAAGCGCGTGGATCGCGACCTGTCCAGCTTGACCACGCTGCTCGACACACTCGACAGCGCCTCGCTCGCCGCGCAACGGCGGATCACCGTGCCGTTCCTGCGCCAGGTGCTGGGCCAGGAAATCACGTAGGCCAAGGTCAGGTCACGCAACCCCGGCTCGTTTGACTACAGGCAGGCCCCGATAGCCATCTTTAAGGATGCTGTCGGCGACCAGTTGGCAGGGTCCTACTCACCGTCTTCGGCATGCTCTTCGTTCGACGGCTGCTGCGTTGCGTCGTCCGGAGAGTCCGATGCTTGCTCGACGCGCCAGTTCTTCGGCGCATAGTAATCATGGCCGGCGAACGACCTGCCGGAGCTGTCGAACGCGCCACTTTTTGCGGTGATTTCCAAGTTCCCCGCAAAGCCGACGCGACTTCCGGTGGCCTGTCGACTGGCCTGTCGGAGCTTCCGCTCCAGCCGCTGCCTGGCAACAGGGTCGCCGTACTCGGCGAACAACGACTTGCCACGGCTGGCAGCATTGCTGCGTTGTGTTGCATCAAGCTCATTCCAGTAATGCTCACGCTGCCGGGCGAAAACGGGTTCTTGACGCTCCGCGGCCAATTTCATCCATGCGTAGCCGAGCTCAGGGTCGTGCGCCACGCCGATCCCTTTCCAATACATCTCGCCAAGCATCGCCTGGGCGGGCTTGTCGGCATAACGTGCGGCGCGCAGGAACTGCTGGAGTGCTGCGTCATATTGTTGGCGGTCGTAGGATCGCTGGCCTTCAAGGCGCCAGCGGACATCGGGATGCGCGGAAAGGGAACCCTCGGTACTGAGCGCCGGATCCAGGGCAGGATCGGACACCCGCTTGATCAGCAGCTTGCCCTTGATCGGAACGTCGGGCATCGCGAACGCGGCCATGGGCGCGCGTTCCTGTGCGGCTGACGAGCCGAAGCACTGCAGGCACGGCAGTGACAGCGACAACATGACGGCGAGCAACTTCAGCTTCGACATTTGATCCTCGCATGGTTCTTGAAGTGGTTGATACGGGGTTAGTCTGGGCGCTGAAAGTAAATACCCGGCGTAAGTCAGGGTACACCCGTTTCCGTATCCTCCGGCGGCGTGTCCTGTGCAGGCACTTGACTGGTTTGTTCAAGCTCCCCAACGCGCACCTGGTGCTGTCGCTCCGGCGCGGCCCACACCGCGTCCTGGGCGGCGAAGTACTCCGTCGGACGCCAGTATTCCGGCGCGTAGTATTTATCCGCTGAAATGGTGATGCCGGTCCCCGCCAGCGGTCCGGTCATCGGGGTAATCTTCAGGCCGGGATTGACGAAGCCGGTGCGACTGCCGGTGACCTGGGTCGCCGCCTGTCGCAACACTTTTTCCATGCGTGTACGCGCGCTGCCGTCACCATATTCGGCCAGCAATGATTGCCCGCGTTCAACCGCATTCCGGCGCTGCGTGGCGTCGAGTGCCTGCCAGTACTGTTCGCGTTTGATCACGAAATTGGGGTACATCCGTTCGGCGGCGAGGTCCATCCACACGTAGCCGAGTTCGCGATCCTGCTTCACGCCGATGCCCTTCCAGTACATCTCGGCAATCATTGCCTGCGAGGGTTTGTCGGCATAACGCGCGGCGCGCAGGAACTGGTCGAGTGCGATGTCGTACTCCTTGCGGTTGTACGAATATGCACCTTCACGGCGCCAGCGGATGTCCGGGTGCGCGGAGAGAAACCCGCCGGTCAGCATTTCCGGGGGAATCCCCGGCTCGCCGATATAGTTGCCTATCGTCGCGCGTTCGATCGGCGGCTGTGCGCTGAGGACGTTTGGCGTGGACTGCGCGGCGGCCATGCACGGCACGACGATGAGCAACAAGGCAATCAGAGGCAATTTCGTCATGGAGGCAAGGCCCTTTGCAGCGTGTCTTGAGAGTGGGTGTAGCACATCACGGAATGTTGGCATGTCGCCAACCCGTTGACTGGCGAACGAATTGCCCTGGCACGGGGGCACATCATTGACAAGTCTCCGAATCCTGCTCCCATATCACCGCGTCACCAATCGCAGCCGGTTCTGCGTCGTGTTCGCGCAATCGCAGGCAGTGAGTTCTTGAATCGCACTCGGAGCGAGCCGTTCAGGCAAGCGTGGCATCCAGTTGCGCCAGGCGTTCGGGCGTACCGACGTCGGTCCAGCGGCCGGGGTGGTGTTCACCGGTGACGCGGGAGTTCGCCATCGCCGCGCACAGCAGGGGAGTGAGCTTGAAACGCGGGGGTGATCGGTCGGTGCCATCGACATTGCCGATCACGCTGCGCCAGCCCTCGAACAGGCTGGGGCGATACACACCGATGCCGGTAAAGGTGAGTTGCGGGGAGTGTGGCATGGCGGTGCTCTCATCCAGGACGGCCCCGTCTACGCGGGAAGCATCCGTGTGGGAAGCAAGGAGGCCATCGCTGCGCAGCGTGAAATCCCCGCGCGCGTTGTGCGCCGGATTGTCGACCAATACCAGGTGCGCATTGCCGGCAGGTTCGCGCGGCAGCCGGGCGAAATCGTAGTCGGTCCAGATATCGCCATTGATCGCGATGAAGGCCTGGTTTTCGTCGCCTGCGTCGTCGCCGCCTGCATCGCCGAGCAGCGGCAAGGCGTGGTGCATTCCGCCGCCGGTTTCCAGCGCCACCGCCCCTTCATTGGAGTAGGTGATGCGCAGGTTCCAGCGCGCGCCATCGCCAAGAACCAGCGGGAATTGCGCGGCCAGCCAACTGGTATTGATCACCACGTCGCGTATGCCGATCGCGGCCAGTTTTTCCAGATGCCAGGCAATCAGCGGCTTGCCGCCGACGGGCAGCAGGGGTTTGGGTATGGTGTCGGTGAGCGGACGCATGCGCTCGCCAAGTCCGGCGGCAAAGATGAGTGCTTTCATGGTGTCTGGATTTTCTGCAGTGCGGGTTTGGTGGTGCCATCCAGCAGCGCAGCCAGTGGCTGCAGCAAGGGATGGCGCGGCAGCACGTCGCCCGGATAGACGATGAAGCGCGGTGCACCGATGAGGTATTTTGGTTTGCCGTCGCGATGGTGCGGGCGCGCGAAGAGGCCGAGGATATTGGGATGGCGCTGCACGCTGATCCAGTCGACATTGCGCTGGAACGTGCGCGGCGGCGACACCGGCAACCGCGCCAGCGGCCAACCCGGGAAGGCATTCTTGAACAGGCCGGTCGGGTCGCGCAGGGGACGGGCAGATTGCGAGGGCACGGAAAACTCCAGCCGGCGGGCATCGACAGCGCACAGGGTAAACTCCTGACACCCTACCGGCGAGATTGCGATGACGCGTGTGACGACCCAACTGCAACCGGTGCTGCTGTCCGGAGGCTCGGGCACGCGGCTTTGGCCTTTGTCGCGCGAAGCTTATCCCAAGCAGTTCCTGGCGTTGGCCGGTGAGCGGACCATGTTGCAGGAAACATGGCGGCGCGTTGCTTCGCTGACCGACGCCCTGCCGATCGTGGTGGCCAACGAGGAGCATCGTTTCCTGGCCGCCGAGCAGTTGCGCCAGGTAGGAGTGGAACACGCCCTGATCGTGCTTGAACCGGTCGGCCGCAACACGGCGCCGGCGATCGCGGCGGCCGCACTGCAGGCGATGGCGCAGGGCGATGATCCCTTGCTTCTGGTCTTGCCATCGGATCACGTGGTGCGCGATGGCCGGGCATTCGGCGACGCGGTGCGAACAGCAACGGCGGCTGCGGAATCGGGCGCGCTGGTGACATTTGGCATCGTCCCGGAACGCCCGGACACCGGGTTTGGCTATATCCAGGCCGAAGCTGGCGAAGGTGTGCAACGGGTCCTGCGTTTTGTTGAAAAGCCGGATGCAGCGACCGCGCAACAGTATCTCGATGCCGGCGGCTATTACTGGAACAGCGGCATGTTCATGTTCCGCGCCTCGCGTTATCTCGAAGAATTGGCGCGTTTCCGTCCGGAGATCCTCACCGCCGTGCGCGCGGCCTTCGACCAGGCGCAACGCGACGGTGATTTCATCCGTCTCGACAAGGACGGCTTTGCCGCCAGCCCATCGGACTCGATCGATTATGCGGTGATGGAAAAAACCGACCGGGCGATGGTGCTGCCGGTCGACTTTGGTTGGAGCGATGTCGGCACGTGGTCGGCACTGTGGGATGTCAGTGAGCAGGATGCCCACGGCAACGCCCACCATGGCGACGTGATCGCGATCGATACACGCAACAGCTATGCCTACGCACGGCGATTGGTGGCGTTGGTCGGTGTCGATGATCTGGTGGTGGTGGAGACCGATGACGCCGTGCTGGTGGCGCACAAGGACAAAGTGCAGCAGGTCAAGGATGTGGTCGCCCGACTCAAGGCCGAGCAGCGCAGCCATGCGGTCCTGCATCGCGAGGTCCACCGGCCGTGGGGCAGTTACGACTCCATTGATGCCGATGACGGATTCCAGGTCAAGCGCATCAAGGTCAAGCCCGGTGCGCGGCTGTCGCTGCAATCGCACCAGCATCGTGCCGAACACTGGATCGTGGTGCGCGGCGTCGCCCGCGTGACCCGCGACAACGACGTGTTCGAGCTGCACGCCAACCAGTCCACCTATATCCCGCTGGGCGCAAAACATCGGCTGGAAAACCCCGGGACTCAAATGCTGGAACTGATCGAGGTGCAGTCGGGGGATTACCTGGGTGAAGACGATATCGTCCGCTACGAGGATGTCTACGGGCGTTCCTAGGATTCAGCGCAAGTTGGGACCAAGCGTCCGGGGCGGGCATGAAAGGATGGCCGGCTGTGCACGCAGGGGCCTGCGGTGATCTCAAACGCACGCAGGTGCGTTGGCTACAATGCCGGCCATGAGCAATGCCAATGAAATTCGCTCCATTGATGCCGGCCCCAGCGAAGCCGAGGACCTCGACCGCCTCGAAGCGGAAAGCCTGCACATCCTGCGTGAGGTCGCAGCGGAATGCCGCAATCCGGTGATGCTGTATTCGATCGGCAAGGACAGCTCGGTTTTGCTGCACTTGCTGCTCAAGGCATTCGCGCCGATGTTGCCACCCATCCCGCTGCTGCACGTCGATACCACCTGGAAGTTTGGCGAGATGATTGCCTTCCGTGACCAGCGTGCGGCCGAGACCGGGATCGAACTGCGCGTACACACAAATCCGGACGGCATTCGCGACGGCATCGGACCGCAGAGCCACGGCGCCAGCGTGCACACCGAGGTGATGAAGACGCTTGCGTTGAAGCAGGCGCTGGATGCAGGCGGTTACGACGCCGCGATCGGTGGTGCGCGCCGCGACGAAGAAAAGTCGCGGGCCAAGGAGCGCGTGTTCTCGTTCCGTGATGCACAGCATCGTTGGGATCCGCGCCGGCAGCGGCCCGAGCTGTGGAGCCTGTACAACGCCCGCGTGGCTGCAGGCGAAAGCGTGCGCGTGTTTCCGTTGTCCAACTGGACCGAGCTCGACATCTGGCGCTATATCCGCCGCGAGCAAATCCCGGTGGTGTCGCTGTATTTCGCGGCAATGCGCCCGGTGGTGCAGCGTGATGGCGCATGGATCATGGTCGACGACGATCGTTTCCAGCTCGCTCCCGGCGAGCAGCCCCAATCCAGGCGCGTGCGCTTCCGGACACTGGGCTGTTATCCCTTGACCGGCGCGGTCGAATCCGACGCCACTGACCTGGATGCGGTGATCGCCGAGATGGAAGCCAGCGGCCAGTCCGAGCGCGCCGGCCGGCTGATTGACCAGGCCGACGGCGATTCGATGGAGAAGAAGAAGCGCGAGGGATATTTCTGATGAAGGTTGCCGTTTTCATCAAATTATCCGGCCTGCGATGCCGGAAATTATTCGCCATGGATGCTCGCGGGTCAACGCGCAGGATGCGTTGCGTATCGCACGCGTCATATCCGCATTCAACCGCGCGATCCCTGGCCAGCCGTTTCACCCGGAACTGCACATGAGTGGCGAGGGCTTCCTGCGCATTGTCGCCTGCGGCAGCGTCGATGACGGCAAGAGCACCCTGATCGGCCGGTTGTTGTTCGAGGCCGGACGCGTGCGCGACGACGAGCAAGCTGCGCTGGAACGCGACAGCGCCCGCCACGGCACGCGCGGCGACCAGGTTGACTATGCATTGCTGCTCGACGGCCTGGATGCCGAGCGCGAACAAGGCATCACCATCGATGTCGCCTGGCGACATTTGCAAACCGTGAATCGACGTTACCTGATCGCCGATTGTCCTGGCCACGCGCAGTACACGCGCAACATGGCCACCGGTGCGTCGGTAGCGGATCTTGCCGTCGTGCTGGTCGATGCGACCAAGGGCCTGTTGCCGCAGACGTTCCGCCACACGGCGATCGCGTCGCTGTTTGGCGTGCGCCACATCCTGCTTGCGGTCAACAAGATGGATCGTGTGGGTTATGACCAGGCGGTTTTTGACGGTATCGCCCAGGCCTACCGCGCACATGCCGCGCAGCTTGGCATTGCCGATGTCGTTGCCATTCCGCTGTCGGCCGCTACCGGCGAGAACCTTGCCGCGTCGTCACCGAACTTTGCCTGGTACGCCGGCCCCAATGTGCTGCAGCATCTTGAGGCGGTGGTCATCGAGGACATTTGTGCAACATTGCCGGCACGATTGCCGCTGCAGTCGATCTTGCGCGATGAACACGGCGGGCGCTGGTTGACCGGCACGCTGGCGTCGGGCGTATTGCAGGTCGGCGACAGCGTCCGCGTCGAGCCTGCAGGCGTAGTCGCGGGCATCGCGGCACTGACGATTGCCGGACAAGCCGCAGAGGCGGCGCGTGTCGGACACTCAATCGCCGTGCGCCTGACCGACGAGGTGGATGCCGGGCGCGGCGACGTGCTGGCGATCGCCAGCGCGCCGCTTGCCGCCAGCGACCAGTTCGCTGCCGACGTGCTGTGGTTCGATGAGGCGCCGTTGTTGCCCGGCCGTCGTTACCAGCTCAAGCTCGGCACGCGCCATGTCGGCGTGCGCATCAGCGAAATCAAGCACAAACTTGATCCGGAAAGCCTGCAGCCATTGGCCGCGAAACATCTTGAACTCAACGACATCGGTGACCTCACGCTGTCGCTGGATGCGCCGATCGCGTTTGCGCCTTACGACGAAAACAAGGTGCTTGGCGGCTTTATCCTGGTCGATCCATTGACGCGTGCGACGGTGGGTTGCGGCATGATCCGCCATGGCCTGCGCCGCGCCGACAACATCCATTGGCAAGCGCTCGACGTCGACCGCACGATGCGTGCCGCGCTCAAGGGCCAGCAGCCGCGTTGCGTGTGGTTCACCGGTTTGTCCGGGGCCGGAAAGTCGACCATCGCCAACCTGGTCGAACGCGGATTGCTTGCGCGCGGCGTCCATACCTACCTGCTCGACGGCGACAACGTGCGTCATGGGCTCAACCGCGACCTTGGTTTCACCGACGAGGATCGCGTCGAAAACCTGCGCCGGGTGGCCGAGGTGGCGAAGTTGATGGCCGATGCCGGGTTGGTCGTGCTGGTGAGTTTCATCTCGCCGTTCCGCGCCGAACGCGCGGCCGCGCGTGCGCTGTTCGACGCGGGCGAATTCATCGAGGTGTTTGTCGATACCAGCCTGGCCGAAGCCGAGCGCCGCGACGTGAAAGGCCTGTACGCGAAGGCCAGGCGTGGCGAGCTGCCGCACTTCACCGGCATTGATTCGCCCTACGAAGCCCCCGAGCACGCCGACCTGGTGCTCGATACGCTGGCGGAATCACCGGCACGGCTGGCCGAGCGCGTGATCGCGCAGCTGCTGGATTGAATCATGCTGCCTTTGTAGGAGCGCCCGATGGGCGCGATGAAGCCTTCCCGGAACAGCCCCGCGCGCCTGGCGCGCTCGTCAGGATCCAGGCAACAAAAAACCGGGCGCAAGGCCCGGCTTTTCTTGTTTCACACCGCGCGTAGTTTCAGCGCCGCGGCAGGCCCGTTCGCTTGCGGCGGAAGAGGCCTACGATCACCAGGATCACGATTGCGCCGAGCAGGGCGGCGATGAAGCCGGCGGTCTGGCCGGGCTGGTAATAGCCAGTGGACTGGCCGATCCATCCCGACAGCAATGCCCCTGCAATGCCCAGCACGATGGTCAGGATGATGCCGATGTTGTCCCTGCCTGGCTTGAGCAGGCGTGCCAGCACGCCCACGATGAAACCGATCAGGATGATGTAAAGCCAGTTGCTGCTGCCGAAAAGATCACCCATGCCACGCCCCTTTCTGATGGAAGACCGGCCGAAGCTTAGCAGCCTCGGCCGGTGGTCCAAAGGCCCGGTTTGGCGGGCAGCGTCAGCAGCAGCCGTGGTCGCCGTGACGGGTGCCGCTGTCGGCAATCGCGGCAACGCCAAGCGTGTCGCCACGCACGCTGGCGGCATGGTGGTCGGCGACCACCCGCGCCACGCTGGCGGTGACGCGCTTGCCCATCGGGATGTGCAGGAACTCGTTGGGCCCGTGCGCGTTGGAATGTGGGCCGAGCACGCCGGTGATCATGAACTGGGCGCCGGGGAATTTTTCGCCGAGCATGCCCATGAACGGGATCGAGCCGCCTTCGCCCATGTACATGGCCGGTTTGTCGAAGAATTCATGGCTGGCAGTGTCGATGGCCTGTTCCAGCCACGGCGACATTGCCGGCGCGTTCCAGCCGGTGGAGGCTTTTTCGAGATCAAGCGTGACATGCGCGCCGTTGGGCGGATCGCGCAACAAGGCTTGCTTGAGCAGCTCGCCAGCCTGCTTTCCATCCAGCGTTGGCGGCAGGCGCAGCGATAGCTTGACTGCGGTATGCGGACGCAGCACGTTGCCGGCCGACGCCAGCGGCGGCATGCCGTCGATGCCGGTGATCGACAGCGCCGGTCGCCAGGTGCGGTTGAGCACCAGTTCGTCGAGGTCGTCGGACATCGGCGTCATGCCGGGCAGGAACGGGAATTTGTCGTACACCGCCGTGCCCAGCACTTCGGCGCATTTTTTTGCCTGCACCATGCGGTCGGCAGGTACATCCGCATGCAGGCCTTCGAGCAGGATGCGGCCGGTGTCTTGATCCTCGATGCGCGACAGCAACTGTCGCAACAGGCGGAAGCTCGAGGGCACCACGCCGGAGGCGTCGCCCGAATGCACGCCTTCGTGGAGTACCTTGACGGTGAAGTTGCCGCCGGCCAGGCCGCGCAGCGATGTGGTGCACCACAGTTGGTCGTAGTTGCCACAGCCCGAATCCAGGCACACCACCAGCGACGGCTTTCCGATGCGGTCGGCGAGATGATCGACATAGGCAGGCAGGTCGTAACTGCCTGATTCCTCGCAGGCCTCGATAAGCACCACGCAGCGCGCATGCGCAGCATTTTGCGCCTGCAGCGCCATGATCGCGGTGAGCGAGCCGAAGATCGCATAACCATCGTCGGCGCCGCCGCGGCCATACAGCTTGTCGCCCTTCAACACCGGCTCCCACGGGCCGAGGTCATCGTCCCAGCCGGTCATCTCAGGCTGCTTGTCGAGGTGGCCATAAAGCAGCACGCAGTCGTCGCCGGTGTCGCTGCCAGATGCCGGGATTTCGATGAAAATCAGCGGCGTGCGGCCTTCCAGGCGCACCACGTCGACCACCATGCCCGGGATCGCCTGGGCCTTGGCCCATGTTTCCATCAGTTTGACTGCGTCATCCATGTAGCCGTGCTGCACCCAGTCGGTATCGAACATCGGCGACTTGTTGGGGATGCGGATGTACTCGACGAGCTGGGCAACGATTTCGTCGTCCCATTTGCTGGCAACGAACGCCTCGACGGCGGCGGAATCAATCTTGCTGGCATCCATGGTCCGGACCTCGAAAAAAGGGTGCAGTCATTCTACCGCCCGGCCTGTGTAGGGATTTTCCTACATCGCGAAGTGGGGAATCCCGGCATCTTCATGGCGGATGCGGCGATAGGCTGTGCCGGTGCGGTGGCGGAGACTGTTCACACCGGCGCAACGAACGCCCGGGAACGGAATCCACCACCACAAGGAGAGTTGCCATGAAGTCCTTCAAAACCATGTTTACCGCGCTGCTGCTGTCACTGATGCTGGTCGGCGGAGCGCTCGCCGGCGAGACCGTCAACGTCAACACCGCCGACGCCGCCACCATCGATCGCGTCCTGCTCAACGTCGGCCCGGCCAAGGCCGAGGCAATCGTTGCCTATCGCAAGAGCAACGGTGCGTTCAAGAGTATCGAGCAGTTGGCGATGGTCAAGGGCATCGGCCTGAAGACCGTGGAGAAAAACCGCGACCGCATCGCCATCGGCAACACCTCGGCACGCAGCACCACTGCACGCGCGGCAACGGCCAAACCTGCCGTCAGCAAGCGCTGAGTACTCCGGTCGCCACCGCCTCTGCCAAGGACGGGTAGATCGGCGGTCGGGAGCAGGACGCTCTGCTGGATCGGGCAGGATGCCCTACAAGGATGTATCGCCACCCGGATCGCAAAGGATATTGCGCTGCGGGTGGCGTCTTTTTTCCAGCGTTGGCTACACTCGCCACATGGACATGCCGACCTGCTCACGAGTGATTTCCGCCAGCCACTACCGCCGCGAGCGCTGGCGCAACGACCTGGGCTGGACGAACGAGATCCATGCCGGTGCAATGCACGCGGGTGAAGCCCGCGTCGGTGCGGTCGAAGCTGACAAGACCACAGCCGATATGCCCCAGGCCGACACGCGCCAGGCCGACACACCCCAGGCCAACACGTCCAGGATCGACACGTCCCGAACTGATTCGTCGGATGCGCCACCTGCCGCGGTGGCCAGCGACTGGGATTGGCGACTGTCGATTGCCGAGATCGAGCAGGACGCGCGGTTTTCCATGTTTCCTGGCGTGGAACGCGAACTGGTGCTGCTTAGTGGCGCCGGTCTGCGCCTGCGCTTTGACGATGGCCAATCCTGTTTGCTGGAACCGCCGCATGGCCGGCTGCGCTTCGCGGGCGAACGCGCGGTGACCGGTGAACTGATCGATGGCCACACCCGGGATTTCAACCTGATGTGGCGACGCGAGGCGGTTGATGCCGAATTGTTGCATCGCCCCTTGATCGGGCCGATGGTGTTCTTCGCCGATGCCACCACCACGTGGGCCCTGCACCTGCTTGCAGGCCAGGCGCACTTCGATGCGGGCTCCCGTTTGCCGCCGATGCACGCCGGCGATACGGCGCTGTTGTCGGAAACGCAGCGGACGCGTTTCCTGCTCGATGGAGGCGGCGAGTTGCTGGCGATCCGGCTATCGGAAAAGCAGGTCGAGGCCGCCTCCCCGACACCAGGATTCCGGGATATTCCGACGCCGGGGATATAGCAGGGGATATAGCCGCGGATTGCAAGGACGCCTGCTGATCCTGCAAGAAAACGCAGGTCAATACACGTCGCGACGATAGCGCCCGTTGGCCAGCATCTGTTCCACCCGTGCGTCGCCCACGGTTTCACGCAACACCGCGTCCACGCCAGGGGCCATGCCCTGCAGGCTGCCGCAGACATGGATCGCGGCGCCGTCGTCGATCCATGCACGCAATGCGGGGCCGGCGTCGCGCAAGGCATCCTGCACGTAATATTTGCGTGCGCCATCACGCGAAAATGCAGTATCGAGGCGCTCGATGAACCCGTCGGCCTGCCAGCTTTGGATCTGGGCGTGATGGAAGAAGTCTCGATCGCGATTGCGTTCGCCGAACAGGAGCCAGTTGCGCCGCGCACCGCCGTCGATCCGCGCCTTGAGATGGGCGCGCAACCCCGCGATGCCGGTGCCGTTGCCGACCAGGATCATGGGCCGCGTCAGCGCCGGGGCGTGGAAGTTGGGATTACTGCGGATGCGCAGGGCGATCTCGTCGCCAACGCGTGCATGCTGGCAGAGCCAGCCGCTGCCAAGACCGAGCCGGCCATCGGCGCGACGCATGCAGCGGACCAGCAGTTGCAGGCTGCCATCCTGGGGTAGCGAGGCGATTGAATATGCGCGATGGGGCAGCGGCTGCAGGACGTCCGCAAAGGCCTGCGCATCGACGCTGCGCATCGTCTCGGGATCGGGCAGGTGTGAGCGCGCCAGCACATCTCGCAAGGCGACGTCTTCGCCATCACGCTGCACGTGCGCCGTGGACGGAAATCCCAACTGAGCCAGCAGCGTTTCCACCGCCTGCGCGCTATTGCGTGGGCCGATTTCGGCGATGTCGCCGGCCTGCCATGTGCTGGATGACCCGCGCGGCGCGGTCAGCGCGATGTGGAAAGCCGGCTCGCCGGCGCTTCCGGGATTGATTTCGACGCGTTCGCGCAGCCGCCAGGATTGATAAACGACGGGCGACCAGTCCGGTAACTCCGGAGCATCGGCCAGCAGTCCGAGATGGTGTTGCCAATGCCGCAAGGCACCGTCATCGCCGTTGTCGACTTCAATCATGTCGAACAAGGATTGCGCGCCTGACTGGCGCAACCATTGTTCGAGGCGACGGCCGAAACCGCAGTACTGGTCGTAACTGTTGTCGCCAAGGGCAAGCACGGCAAATTTCAGGGCAGGCAATGCCACTGGCATGGCGAGCACGTCGCGGACGAAGGCCGATGCATGATCGGGAGGATCGCCTTCGCCGGTGGTGCTGGTGATGAACAGGGCGCGGTCGAACGACCGCAACATGACCGCATCGACGTCGGCAAGGTCGCGCAACTGGACGTTCATGCCGGCCCCCGCCAGGGTGCTGGCGGTGCGCTCGGCAAGTTGTTGCGCAAAGCCGGTCTGGCTGGCCCACGCTACCAGCAGCGGCGAATCGTCGTTCGGATCACTGCCGTGGTTTAGTGCGTGGACGCGACGCGGGCGCGCGCGCCACAGCAGCCATCCACTCGCTGCAAGATACAAGGCCGTGGCAATCGTCGCTCCGATCCAGCGCGCGGCGCCAGGCGCGGCTGGCCACCACGCATCGTCGTGGAAGGGCAGCAGGGCCATCGCCAGCGCAAGTAATGCCAGCAGTGTCGCGACATTGGCCACCGCACTACGCGTCAACAGGCGCTTCCATGGCGCGCTTGTATTCATGTGGACAGGTGCGCCTGGAATGCCTGCGTCATGCAGACGCGGTGGCCGTCGGCGGCAACAAAACGCGCCGCCAGGCCGTGCGATTGCGCAAAGGCAGCACCTTCCTCCAATCCCATGACCGTCAATGCGGTCGCCCAGGCATCGGCGTGCATGGCGCTGTCGGCGATGACTGTGACGGCGGCGGGCGCGCGATCGACAGGCGCGCCGCGACGTGGATCCAGCGTGTGCGCATAGACGTGGCCATCGTGTTTGAAGTGATGCCAGTTCACCCCGGATGTCGCCACCGCGCTGCCGTCGAGCGACAGCACGCAGGGATCGCCTGCATCGGCGGTATCGGGCGACGTCTCGACCAGCACCTGCCATCGAGTGCCGTCCGGCTTGCGGCCGTATCCATGGAGCTCGCCGCCCACGTCGACGAGCGCGCCGGCGATTGCGCGTTGATGCAAGACAGCAGTGACGGCATCGACGCCATGGCCCTTGGCGATGGCCGACAGGTCCAGCGCGATACCGCCGGGCTGCAGCACCGCGTGTGCGGCGTCATCGAACACGATGCGTCGCCAGCTGATACGTGCGCGGGCGATGTCGATTTCAGCCAGGCCCGGCACACGATGCCCACTGGCGTTGGCACCGAACCCCCACAGATCGACCAGCGGGCCGATTGTCGGGTCGTATGCACCGGCACTGGTCGCGGCGATCTCCACTGCGCAGCGCAGTATGTCGAAGAACGGTTGCGGCAATACTTGCCAGGTGCCGGCGTCCGCACGGTTGTAGCGGCTGATGTCGGAATCGGTTTCCCAGGTGCTCACCTGCGCGACGATGCGATCGAGAGGCGCCTGGATTGCGTCATGCAGGGCATGCAAATCCAGATTCACCGGCGCGACCGCGAGCACACGCCAGCGTGTGCCCATCGTCTCGCCGTAAAGCGTATGGATGGCGGGACTGTCGATGGCGGTGTGGGCGTTCAATGGTGGCGGCACGCTTGGGCAATGCCGCGCCGCGTCGTGCACGGCGCCGTGGCATCAATGTGCGCAGGATTACTGCGGCAGCACTTCCAGCGTGGCGACGTAGCCCAGGCGGCGCTGCGTGGCCTGCGGGATCGTGACCGTGTCATCGACGCTGGAAACATCGAGCCAATACATGCCAGCCTCCGGCCAGGTCACGCTGAACTCGCCGTTGCCATCGGTGGTGGTCTTGATCTCGTCCTGCGCGTTGCGATAGCGGGTGTCGCCGCGGATGATTTCGACGTCCAGCCCGGTCGCCGGTTTGCCATCGATCTGGAAACGGAATTTTGCTTCCTCACCGGCGAACAGATCGTTGGGATGGGTGATCGGGACCAATTCCAGGCCGATGCCGCCGGGCTTGAGCGCGGTGTCGCTGGGCGTACCGTTGGTGACGAAGGTTTCCACCCGGCTGATCGACTGGCTCACCTGCAGCTGGACGGCATCCTTGGGTACTTCGGCGGCGAAGGTTTCGGCGCTGCCACGCCAGCGTTTTGGCTTGCCGTTTTCCTGCCAGCTGGCGGTGAGTGAATTGTTCAGGACGCCAATCTTGTACGTGCCCTGCTGCGCAAGCTGGACATCGAACACGCTGCGGTACTTGCCCGTAGCGGGATTCTGCGCGGCCATTGTGCTGCCATCGGGCGCGACGATAGCGAGGCTGTCCAGGCGCAGCGGCACGTGGTTGAAATAGAACAGGTCGTTGGACACGGCGGCATCCACCGTGATCCACGGCGATTCGCCGGCGATCACGGTCTGGGATGGCAGCAGCCAGGCTTTGTGCGCGGAGGCGGTGACCGGCAGCACGGCGGCGAGGGCAAGGACGAGTGCAAACGAACGTTTCATCGGGTTCTCCAACAGCAGGTCAGGAATCAGGAAATGGCGCACGGACTCACACGCAGCCGCGCACAGCATGGCGCGTGTGATTCAGGGCTTCAGCGACAGCGCCACCACGCCAAGTTCGCTGCGGCCCTGGGCCTTTCCGGTGTGCGTGGTGTTGACAGGCCATGCGAAGGGGATCTTCAGCAACTCGCGGCCACCGACTTCGCGCACCGCTTCGACCACCAGCGTGTAGTTGCCCGGTGCGAGCTTCGCCAGTTGCGGATTGCGGTCGTCGAAATGCAGCGCCTGTTTCCCAGCCGGCCGTGTCGGCCCGGTCACGCCATCCACCGGCAACGCCAGCGTGCGCCCGGAGCGGCGCCACCACTGGCGCAGGTCGGGTAGCCACTTGGTGCCGTGGCCTTCCTTGGTGTCCCTGGATTGGTACCAGACGGCAAGATTGGCGGCGGCCTTGTTGTCGGCGCCCTCCACCCAGATCGCGACATATGGCCGATGGTATTCGACAACCTTGAGCTGCGGGATCTCGACAGTGAGGTCCAATTGCGCGGCATACGCCGGCATGGCCAGCAGGCCGCCCAGGGCGATGGTGAGCTTGAGTTTGACGTGCATGGACATCTCGTCAGTTGGCAGGGTGGGCCGCAAACAAATGGATGCGATCAGTGGATGAACAACAATGCGAGCAATAGCGGGACCAGCAGGCCCAGGCCGACATACGGCCAGGTCATGCGACGCTGGCGCGCGTGCATCTGCAGCAGCAACAGGCCGCTGGCAGTAAAGACCACGCAGGCGATCGCGAAGATGTCGATGAACCAGCCCCACGCCGGCCCGGCATTGCGTCCCTTGTGCAGGTCATTGAGATAGGAAATCCAGCCGCGCTCGGTGCGTTCGTATTCCACCGCACCGTCCTGGCGCTGGATGCTGAGCCAGGCATCCGCACCGGGACCGGGCATCGACAGGTAGACCTCGTCCTGCGACCACTCCGCATCGCGCGCACCGATGTGGGTGTGCAGTTGCGCGTCGAGCCACTGCGCGACGGCGGGCGACAGCGGCGCAAGGCCGTCGCGATGCGTCTGTATCGATGACAACAGCGATGCGGGCAAGGTGGTTGTCTGCTGGTCCGTGTTCGGACTGCCTTCGATCTGCGCGGCGTGGTTGAGGGTGATGCCGGTCACCGCGAACAGCAGCATGCCGATCAGGCAGACGGCCGAACTGATCCAGTGCCACTGGTGCAGCGTGCGCAGCCAGAAACCGCGGCGCTGTTGGCCGTCGGCGAACTGGGTGGGGGCCAAGGAGGGGGCTGGTGGCAAGGTGGCAGCTTCAGTCGCGGAAACGACAGAGTATAGAGGATGGATGAGAATCATTCTCACATATTTGAGTACCCGGGATTATTCAGAAGCGCACGTTCCAACCGTCGAGCGCGTCGGCAAGCGTTTGCCCGAAGCCCGCAATGGTGCCCACGACGCGCTTGAGCTGGATCGCCTCGTCGCTGTCGGAAGCATCTGCGATCAGGGCGAAGCCGGGTGTCGGCAGCGCGGCGAACGCGACGATGGCAAGGGCCTTGGACGACGTGGTGCAAAAGCCGGTAGAAGGATCAGGTCTCCGCCCAGCGCCGCAGCAGGTTGTGGTAGATGCCGGTCAGCTGCAGCAGGACAGCGCGATCGGCGCCCGACTGGGTCAGGCTCTGGATCGAGGCGTCGAGTTCGAACAGCATCCGTCGCAGGCCGTCGTCGCGGACCAGGCTCTGCACCCAGAAGAACGACGCCAGCCGCATCCCGCGCGTGACCGGCTGCACGCGGTGCAGGCTGCTGGCGGGATAGATGATCAGGTCGCCGGCGGGCAGTTTGACCTCGTGCTCACCATAGGTGTCGTTGATGACCAGCTCGCCGCCGTCGTACTCGTCCGGCTCGCACAGGAACAGGGTGCAGGACACGTCGGTGCGCAGGGTGGCTGGCGGCTGCCCCGGCGCGGCGACGTGCATCACCGACCCGTCGACGTGCATCCCGTATTCGCCGCCACCCTGGTAACGGTTGAAGCGTGGCGGCAGGGTGCGCAGCGGCAGCACCGCGGAGTGGTAGAACGGGCTGGCCGACAGTGCCGAGAGCACGATCACGCCGAGTTCCCGGGCCAGCGGCGAGCCGTCGGCCAGCTGCTGGTTGCGCTTGACCTGCGCGCCCTGCGCGCCGACGGTCGCCTTGCCGTCGATCCATTCGCCGTCATCGAGCGCCTTGCGGAGCCGTGCGACCTGCGCGATGTCAAGGATGGCGGGAACGTGCAGAAGCATGGAAGTATTTTCTCCTCGCCATTGCCCGGGCGCATTGGCCTCGGTTGATGGTCGATCAGAAGTGGATGTCGGCGCTCAGCAGGAAG
This sequence comes from Lysobacterales bacterium, assembly GCA_038241735.1. Taxonomy (GTDB): domain Bacteria; phylum Pseudomonadota; class Gammaproteobacteria; order Xanthomonadales; family Xanthomonadaceae; genus Luteimonas. The sequence continues at coordinate 6,795 of JBBSST010000027.1, read as the reverse complement.
GTGCGCGGCGCGCCCGGCGTGTACCGGTAGCCGCTCTTGTTGATCGCGGCGACGTAGCGTTTGTCGAACAGGTTGTATCCGTTCAGGCGCAGGCTGACGTTGTCGTTGATCGCGTACGACACAAAGGCGTCGTATACCGTCCATGACTTGGTGTATTCCGGCGTGCCGACCGCACCGTCGGTGCCCTTGTGCAGGCCGTCGGTGTAACGCACGCCGCCGCCGATCGTCAGGCCGGACAAGAACTGGTAGGTCGTCCAGCTGGTGAAGGCTTCATCCGGCGTGTAGGTCAGGTTCCTGGAGCCGTCCGCTGCGAGACTGCTGCCTTCCTGCACGTCCGCGTTCTGTCGCAGGTAGCCCAGCGATACGTTCCAGCTGTCAGTGATGTTGCCGACTGCGGAGACCTCGATCCCCTGCACGCGCTTTTCGCCGGACTGCGAATAGCCGCCGGGTGCATCGACATCGGCGGTGATCTCGTTGCTGACGTTGGTGCGGAACAGCGCAAGGTTCAAGGCCAGGCCGTCATCGGCCAGCAGCCACTTGCTGCCGACCTCCAGGGTGCGTGCCTTCTGCGGGTCGTTGTTGATGTTGTCGGCGCTGTTGGCCGCGGTGCTCAGGCTGAAGTTGGCGCCGCCAGGCGGCTGCTGCGAGAGTGCGGCGTTGGCGTAGAGGCTCAAGGAGTCGATCGGCTTGTACACCGCCCCGACCTTGTAGTTGAGCAGGGTATCGGACGACCTGAGATCGGCGGTCGGAATGATCGTGCCGTTGCCCACGCCCGTGGGGCAGGCGACGCCACGGCGCGGCACCGGAACCACGGTGGTGCACACGCCGGTGGCGGTGTAGTTGGTCCTGTAGCGGTCGGCACGGATGCCTGCGGTCAGCAGGAACTTCTCGCCGAATTTCAGGGTGTCGAACACGTACAGGGCCGCGGTGTCGGTCTTGCCGCTGGCGACCGCGCCGCTGCGGCGATACGCGAGCGTGCCGGCGTCGTTCCACTGCGGCTGGTACAGGCTGATTGGATCCAGGCTGCCGCTGGTGGCGATGTCGTGGGCGGTCTGTTCCTCACGCGTGAGCTCCACGCCGGTGCTGAGGAAATGATCGACGGCACCGGTGCTGAAATCCGCGCGCAGGTTCAACTGGTCGGTGAGGATGCGGTTCTGCTGGTCCTTGGTGTTGAGGTTGCTGCGCTGCAGGGTGTAGGTGGACAGGTCGTCCTTGTCCGTCCACTTGATGTTGCCGGCCTGCTCATTGGCGCTGTTGCCGCCGGTGGTCATGAACGACGTGATCAGATAGTCCTGCTCGGTCTTGCCCCAGCGGAGTGTATTGGTCAACTTCAGCGTGCCCGAGAAATCGTGCTCGAACCGCAGCGTGGCCATCTGCGCGGTGACGTCGTCGTGGTCGAGGGGACTGCCGTAGTAGTTGTGCGGGTCGACCGCATGCCCGACCAGCTGCTCCAGGCCCGGCTGAGGCAGCCAGCTCGGCAGGCCAATGGTCGGGACGAAGGCATCGGGCACGTTGTCCTGCTTGATGTACAGGAGGTCCAGGAATACGCGGGTGTCGGTCCCCAAGCCGAAGCCGAGCGAGGGCGCGATGCCCCAGCGCGAGTTGTTGACGCGGTCGCGGCCGGCGACATCGCTGTCCTGCCACATCGCGTTGACGCGCAGTGCGCTGCTCTCGCCGAGCGCGATGTTCCAGTCGGCCGTGGCGCGCTGTTGTCCCTCGTTGCCGGCAGAGAGGCTCGCGGAGGCCGCGTCGCGCAGGTTGGCCTGCTTGGACACCATGTTGATCGCGCCGGTCGGTGCAGAACGGCCGGTGTCGGTGCCGGCAGGTCCCTTCACCACTTCAACCTGGTCGATGTTGAACAGGTCGCGCGAGATCGAACCAAGGTCGCGCGCGCCGTCGACGAAAATGCTGCTGGAGCTGTCGAAGCCGCGCATGTACAGCGTGTCGCCGGTAGCGGTATTGCCGTTTTCACCAGCGTAGAACGTGCCGACACCGGGGCTGTTGCGCAGCGCTTCGGCAAGGGTGGTTGCGCCCTGCTGCTGCAGAAGCTCCTTGCCGAGCACTTCAATGGTCTGCGGCGTGTCCTGCAGCGTCTGAGTGAACTTGGGCGAGACCACGAAACTGTTCAAGCCGTGGACTTCGATCTTGTCCAGGGTCGTGGCCGACAGCTCCGGACCGGGGCCGGAAGCGGCGATATCCTGTGCGAGCGCACTCGCCGGTAGTCCCAACGCGAGGCTGGTCAGCAGGGTGGCGGTGGCGACGGACTGCGACGACCTGGTGTTCGGAACGGCGTGCTTGCGACTTTTGATGTGGGCCATGGTGTCTTCGTTTGGGTATGAAGGGCGCCCGGCCGCGCGCAGGCGCGAGGTGACGGGTGTCCGGGACCTCGTGGCTGGCCAATGGGCGGGCTGCGGGCTGTTGGTTTTGACGCGGACTCCCGGAACGCCAATGCCCGGAGCTGCCGCGAACGTTGGCCCCGGAGGAGACGGGGTGCGCGTATTCAACCGCAAACGATAATGATTCGCAATGACTTTCTCATTTGGGCGAAGCCTTGGCCGTTGCGACGGGCGGGCGGCATGCGCGGGCATCCGGGCAGGCGACGACGCTGCGCGCGGCCCGCGGGCATCGCGGGATCCGAATGTTCCACGCCCGCCGGCAAAGCCGCGGATCACGCTGCTACAAGAGTGGAAGACAGCATGATCGATGTCCGCGACCCGCGGAAATTTCCAATCGGGTTCGAGGTGAAAACCCGGAGTCGGTCTCAGCGGTCGTCGCGGGTCCAGACTGCGCCATCCTCGACCTTCACCGGGAATTTCGGCACCGGTGCGTACGCGGGTGCACATAGCGCGCGACCATCGCGGATATCAAACTTTGCCCCGTGCAGCACGCATTCGATGGTGGCGTCGTCGGGGTTGAAGCTGCCCGAGGAGAGCTCGTAATCCTCATGGCTGCAGCGGTCTTCCAGCGCGTACAGATCGCCTTCGATATTGAGCACCAGGATCGGGGTGTCGCCATCCCAGGCAACGGTGGTTTCGCCCGGCAGGAGTTCGGAGGTGGCGCACACGCGGATCCAGTCGGACATGGGAATCGCCTTGTAGACAATCGATGCGCCATTGTAGGAGTGCACCCGGGCGCGATGGCCGTGCCGGTCGAGCGCTCGCGCCCACGGGACGTTCCTACAAGGTCTTTTCCAGTACCTCAAATCGCAGGTCAGGACGCCTGGCGATGCCGAAGCGCGCGTCGCCGTGCGGAAACGGTTTGTGGATGCCGGTTCGCCGATAACCGCGCCGTTCGTAAAATTCGATCAACGCATCGCGTATGTCGATCACCGTCATGCGCATGGTGGGCAGCTGCCATTGATCGTGTGCGATGCGTTCGCACTCGGCCAGCAGGGTCTTGCCGATGCCGCCGCCCTGCAGGCCGGGGACCACCGAGAACATGCCGAAATAGCCGTGGCCATCTTCGTCGGCAACGTGTGCGCACGCGAGCAGCGCGTCGTCGCGCTCGGCCAGCACGACGCGGCTGCGCGGACGCGCGATGTCTTCGCGCAGCACCTCGGCATCGATGCGGTTGCCATCGAGGAAATCGGCCTCTGTGGTCCAGCCCACGCGGCTGGCGTCGCCGCGGTAGGCGGAGGTGACCAGCGCGACGATGGCGTCGATGTCGGCGGGCGTGGCATCTCGAAAGGTCAATGCGGGCATGGGTGGGGTCGTGCGGGTCGTATCATTGATCGGACGCTCGTAGGGAAAGCGTGACATGGGCGCGTTTGGCATCCGGTAACGCCTTCGCGCCCGTGGGGCGCTCCTGCAAATATCCGACGCCCGGCAATTGGCTCACCCGAGCAGCTTGCGCACCTTGTGCAGCGCGGTGATGAAGCCCTCGATCTCGTCATGCGTGTTGTAGAACGCAAGCGACACGCGGCAGGTTGCTGCCACGCCAAACCATTGCAGCAGCGGATGCGCGCAATGCTGGCCGGAGCGGATTGCAACGCCTTCAAGGTCAAGCAACGTGGCCAGGTCATGGGCGTGCGCGCCGTCGACCAGGAATGACACGACCGCTGCCTTGCCCTTGGCTGTACCGAAAATGCGCAGGCCTTCGACCTTTGCCAGTTCTTCCGACACGTGCGCCAGCAGTGCCTGCTCGCGAGCCTCGACATTGGCCATACCCAGTGCAGCCAGGTAGTCCACGGCTGCGCCCAGACCGGCGAAACCGGCGATGTTGGGCGTACCGGCCTCGAACTTGTAGGGCGCATCGTTGAATACCGTGTCGTCGAAGCACACTTCCTTGATCATCTCGCCCCCGCCGATGAAAGGCGGCATGGCGGCAAGGTGTTCGCGCCGCGCCCACAGTGCGCCGGTCCCGGTGGGTGCGCACATCTTGTGGCCGGTGAGGGCGTAGAAATCGCAGCCGATCGCGGCGATGTCGACGGGGCGGTGCGGCAGCGCCTGCGAGCCGTCGACCACGGTGATGATGCCGCGCCTGCGCGCTTCACGGCAGATCTCGCGCACCGGGTTGACCGTGCCCAGCACGTTGCTGACGTGGGTGACGCCAAGCAACTTCACGTCCGGGGTCATCAGCGCGCGCAGCATGTCCAGGTCAAGCGCGCCGTCCGGGGTGAGTTCGACCACCTTGATGATGGCGCCCGTGCGTTGCGCCACCAGTTGCCACGGCACGATGTTGGCGTGGTGTTCCATGCGCGTAAGCAGGATCGCATCGCCGGGTTTCAGGCGCGGCAAGGCCCATGAGTACGCGACCAGGTTGATCGCAAAGGTCGTGCCGCTGCACAGCACCAGCTCATCGGCGCGCACGTTGAGGAAACCCGCCAGCTTGCGGCGCGCGCCTTCGTAGGCGTCGGTGGCTTCGTTGCCAAGCGTGTGCACGGCGCGGCTGACGTTGGCGTTGTGGCGACGGTAGAAATCGTCGACGGTCTCGATCACGCAGGCCGGTTTCTGGCCGGTGTTGGCCGAATCGAAATAGATCAGCGGTTTGCCGTTGATCCGGCGCTCCAGCAGCGGGAAGTCCGCACGCACCTGGTTCCAGTCGACCACGCTATCGGCAGCTTGCAGGGATGTCGTTAGCGTTTCCCCTTCGTGCGGGAGAGGGCTGGGGTGAGGATGGATGACGCCCGGGATGCTCATTGCGCGATCAATCCCTGCAGCGCTTTTTCCAGTGGAACTTCCAGCATCGAGCGAAGCGCTGGTGCTGCAATCAACGCCAGCGGTTCGCGTACGAAAGCGGCGGTCAGCAGGCGACGCGCATCGGTTTCCGGCAGGCCGCGCGAGCGCAGGTAGAACATCGCGGTTGGATCCAGCTGGCCCACGGTTGCGCCGTGCGCGGCCTTGACCTCGTCGGCGTGGATCACCAGCACCGGTTGGGTGTCGATCTCCGCGTTCTCGCTGAGCAACAGGTTCTTGTTGGACAGGTTGGCATCGCTGCCGTCGGCGCCAGCGTGGATGGTGATGCCGCCATGGAACACCGCGCGCCCGCGTGCGGCGCCAATGCCGCGCCAGAGAAGGTTGCAACTGGTATCGCCGGCGACGTGCTCCACGCCAAGTCGGGTGTCGAGGTGGCGCTTGCCATCGGCCAGCAGCACGCCATTGGAGATCAATCGTGCGCCCTTGCCTTCGAGCCGGACATTGAGTTCGTGGCGCGAGAGGGCGCCACCGAGTTCAAGGTCCAGCCGCTCATAGCCTGCCTGCTCGGCAAGCGCGGCATCGGTGCGCAGGAAACTCGTCGCGCCATCGGCACCGGCCTGTACCCGGGCATGGTGCAATGTCGCACGACGGTCGAGTCGCAGTATCAACGATGCGTTATCGAGGTGGCGATGCGGGCCGCCCGCGAGATGATGTTCGACCAGCGTCAATGACGCCGCCTCGCCAAGCTCGACGGCGTGGCGCAGGTGCCAGGCCAGGTCGGCTTCGGTAGGTGCACCGATAAAAACCAGGTGGATGGGGACTTCGACGGCGACGCCCGCATCCACGCGCAATGTTGCGCCAGACTTGGCCAACACCCTGTTGAGTTGCGTGAAAACATCATCGCTGCGATTGCGCGCAGGCGTTGCGGCGGCATCGTCCCAGGACGGAGTCGCGGGGCGCACGTCCAATGCAACGCCGGCGGGCAACAGGCTGGCATCCGACTGCGCGGCATCGTGGACGCCGTTGACGAAGACCAGTCGCGGCGCCGGGATGTCGGCGATCAATACGGGGTCGAACGCAGCGACGGCCTCATCGACACGCGCAAAGACGCGGCGTTCCAGGGCACGCAGGGGCGTGTATTTCCAGGCTTCGCTGCGCGCGCCGGGCAGGCCATCGCGCAAGGTTGCAGCGAGCAGCGACGTGTGCCGCGCGTCGCCGTGGAAGCCTGACGCAAGCGAGTCGAGCAGGGCGCTCACGCGGCCTCCGGTGCGACGCGATCCTTCACCCATGCGTAGCCGTGCGCCTCGAGTTCCAGCGCCAGTTCCGGGCCACCGGTTTCGACGATGCGACCGTCGGCCAGCACGTGCACCACGTCCGGACGGATGTAGTCCAGCAAACGCTGGTAATGGGTGATGACGATGAAGGCGCGCTCGGGCGAGCGCAGCGAATTGACGCCTTCGGCGACGTTCTTGAGCGCATCGATGTCCAGGCCGCTGTCGGTCTCGTCGAGGATCGCCAGTTTTGGCTCAAGCACCGCAAGCTGGAAGATCTCGTTGCGCTTCTTCTCGCCGCCGGAAAATCCTTCGTTGACGCCGCGATGCAGCAGCTGGTCGTCGAGGCTCAGCACGGAAAGTTTCTCCCGCACCAGCTTGAGGAACTG
>JBBSST010000026.1:0-41576 GCA_038241735.1 Lysobacterales bacterium | reverse complement strand
CCGCTCCTACGGTTCTGCGGTCATTTCACCCACGGCAGTGCATCCAGGTCGACGTTGCCGCCCGACAGGATCACCCCGACGCAGGCCGGCAAACCGTTCGCGGTGCCGCACGATCGCGCGAATGCGTGTGTAGGCAATTGTAGGAGCGGCTTCAGCCGCGATCTTTTGATCTTGATCTTGATCTTGATCTGATCGAGAGGCGATGGCACAAACGCAGAGCCGAAATCTCGCGGCTGAAGCCGCTCCTACGGTTCTGCGGTCATTTCACCCACGGCAGTGCATCCAGGTCGACGTTGCCACCCGACAGGATCACCCCGACGCGCAGGCCGGCAAACCGTTCGCGGTGCCGCACGATCGCCGCCAGTGCAATCGCCGATGACGGCTCCACCAGCTGCTTGGTGCGTTGCAGCAGCAGGCGCATCGCCGCCACGGTGTCGGCGTCCTCCACCGTCAGCACCTCGACGGCATGTGCGCGCAACAGCTCGAAATTCGGCGCCCCCAGCGTGCCGCGCAGGCCATCGCACAGGGTGTCGGGAATGAAATCGGTGACGCGTTCGCCGCGCTGCATGGACTGGAATGTCTCCGCCGCGCCCGCCGGTTCGGCGGCAACGACGCGGCATCCCGGTGCCAGGGCCTGCGCGGCGATCGCGGTACCGCCCACCAAACCGCCGCCGCCGACCGGCGCGACGATGACATCCAGCCGCTCAACGGCGTGCAGCAACTCCATCGCGGCGGTGCCTTGGCCGGCGATTACGCGCGGATCCACATAGGGATGCACCAGTTCGGCGCCCGTCTGTGCCTGCACCGCCGCGCAGGCGTCTTCACGCGCGGCAATGGTCGACTCGCAGCGATGCAGCACGGCGCCGTAACCCTCGATCGCCGCGAGCTTGGCCTGGACCGCGTTATCGGGCACCACCACGTGGCAGGCAATGCCGCGCGTGCGTGCAGCCAGCGCCAGTGCGCCGCCGTGGTTGCCCGACGAATGCGTTACCACCCCGCGCGCGGCCTGAGCATCGGTCAGCGACCACACCGCGTTGCAGGCACCACGAAACTTGAACGCACCCGCGCGCTGCAGGTGCTCGGCCTTGAAATACAGCGTGCAGCCCGCGATGCCGTCAAGGCTGGTCGAACGCAGCACCGGCGTGACATGCGCATGCGGGGCGATGCGCGCGGCAGCGGCAAGCAGGTCGTTGAACGTCGGCAGGTCGGCAGGTTTCGGCATGCGCACAGCGTACGATGACCCGGTGGCGTTCAGGCAGCATAGTGCCAAGGCCCTGCAATTAAGCACTGATTCAATGCCTGTGGCCGATGCTGCAGATCAGGTATCGACACAGGGGACGCCGCCATGATCCGTCATCTCGCCATCGCCACGCTCGCCGTTGCAGCGCTCGGCGGTTGTGTTTCCGACTACACCTACCGCGGCGGTGCCGGCGACTATTACTACGGCCGCCCGTCGGTTGAGTACTACGATTACGGCTATGGCGCGCCTTACGGCAGCGTCTACGGTTATCCCGGCGGATGGAGCGGTGGCCTGAATATTGGTTACGGCGGCGGCTATGGTGGTTACGGCGGTGGCTATGGCGGTTACGGCGGCTATGGTTCTCCGTATGGCTATTACGGGGGCGGCTATCCGTATTACCCGCCGTATTACTGGCATCGCCCGCACCGCCCGCATCATCCGGAGCGGCCACCGCCGGTGCAGACCAATCCCGGCCCGATCATGTCCGGTCCACTGCCGCCGGTGCGGGTGGATAACACCACGCCGCGCAGCCCTGCCTACCGACTGCCGCGTAATGGCCAGCAGCCGATTCGACCGCCGTCCGAAGGCTGGTCGGGACGTCCGGGTCGCGCAGACAACCCGCCAAGGATGGCCCGTCCGATGCCGCCGGCGGTGCGCCAGCCGGCGGGTGGACGTGCCCCCACCATGGTCGAACGCCCCGCCAGTCCACCCCCGATGAGCCGGCCATCGCGGCCAAGCGTTGCCCCTGCCTTACGGGAACGTGAACACGTGCGCGAAGTGGAACGCTGATCGCGCCAATCCGCTTGCGTCTGCACCGACGTGCCGGCAAGCTAGGGACTGACCGGTTGCGTCGCTAAGCGACGTAATAAGGACTGACCAATGTCGACACCCGGCGGGGTAATCCGGATCCCCCCTGTTCCGCTCCTCGTCGGGTGTCGGCGCCAGTCCCCCAGCAGCACCCGCAGCCCGTGGCGCGGGTTGCCACAAAACCCCCAGACAAAAAAAAGGGGCCGAATGTCCCCCGACATTCGGCCCCGTTGCTTCCCCAGTGTGCGCGTGGCTGGCCCTGTTCCGATTTCCAGCCCACGCCGCGTGGGCGCTTGCCACCCCGGGTGCACGAAAGCAGGACGCACGAACCGTGCCAACATCGGCACATCACGGGCCAATGCCGCCCACGGCCTAGAATAATCGCCGCAATTGCCACGACACCCCCATGGATTCCTTCCAGCATTACGACGTCATCGTTATCGGCGGCGGCCACGCCGGCACCGAGGCCGCGCTTGCGTCGGCGCGTGCCGGTGCGCGCACGCTGCTGCTGACCCACAACATCGAGACCGTCGGGGCGATGAGCTGCAACCCGGCCATTGGCGGCATCGGCAAGGGTCACCTGGTACGCGAGATCGACGCGCTTGGCGGCGTGATGGCCAAAGCCGCCGACGCCGCCGGCATCCAGTGGCGTCGCTTGAATGCATCCAAGGGCCCGGCGGTGCGCGCGACGCGCTGCCAGGCCGATCGCAACTTGTATCGCAGCTACATCCGCCGTGCGGTCGAATCGCAGGTCAACCTGACGGTGTTCCAGTCCGCGGTCGATGACCTGCTCATCCAGCCCGATGGGCGTGGTGGCGATGTGGTGCGCGGCGCCATCACCCAGGCCGGCCTGCAGTTCCAGGCCCCTGCCGTGGTGCTGACCGCCGGCACGTTCCTGGCAGGCAAGATCCACGTCGGTGAAACCCAGTACGCCGGCGGCCGCGCCGGTGATCCGCCGGCCACTACGCTGGCAGCGAAACTGCGCGAACGCCCGTTCGTTGTCGATCGCCTGAAGACCGGCACGCCACCGCGCATCGATGGCCGCACGCTGGATTATTCGGTGATGGACGTGCAGCCCGGCGACGATCCGCGCCCGGTGTTTTCGTTCATGGGTTCGCACGCCGACCATCCGCGCCAGGTGCCGTGCTGGATCACCCACACCAGCGAGCGCACCCACGACATCATCCGCGGCGCCCTGCATCGCTCACCGCTGTACAGCGGCCAGATCGAAGGCGTCGGGCCGCGGTATTGCCCATCGATCGAGGACAAGGTGGTGCGTTTCGCCGAGAAGGCCAGCCACCAGATCTTCGTCGAACCCGAAGGCCTGGACGTCACTGAAATCTACCCGAACGGCATCTCCACCTCACTGCCGTTCGACGTCCAGCTGGCGTTGGTGCGCAGCATCCGTGGTTTCGAGCACGCGCACATCACCCGCGCCGGCTACGCCATCGAATACGACTATTTCGATCCGCGCGGATTGAACGCGTCGCTGGAAACCAAGACCGTCGCCGGCCTGTTCTTCGCCGGGCAAATCAACGGCACCACCGGCTACGAGGAAGCCGCCGCACAGGGGCTGGTCGCCGGCCTCAACGCCGCGCGTTTCGTGCAGCACAAGGACGCCTGGTCACCGCGCCGCGACCAGGCCTACATCGGCGTGCTGATCGACGACCTGATCACCCACGGCACCACCGAGCCCTATCGCATGTTCACCTCGCGCGCCGAGTATCGGCTGCAACTGCGCGAGGACAACGCCGACCTGCGCCTGACCGATATCGGCCGCCAACTCGGCCTGGTCGATGACGTGCGCTGGGCGCATTTCTCGCGCAAGCGCGACGCGGTTGCCGCCGAACTCGGGCGCCTGGGCGGTTTGTGGGCATCGCCCAACAATGCGATCGGCCGCGACGCCGTGGCCACGCTGGGCATCGAACTCAGCCGCGAGAGCACCGCGCTGGATCTGTTGCGCCGGCCGGAACTGGATTACGCGAAGCTGATGTCGGTGGCGGCGTTCGCGCCGGCCGTGGACGACCCGGCGGTGGCCGAGCAGGTCGAGATCGAGACCAAGTATTCAGGCTACCTGGCACGCCAGCGCGAGGAGATCGCGCGTCGGCAACGGAATGAAGACACGGCGATCGACGGCCACTTTGATTACGCCGGCGTACGCGGCCTGTCCGCAGAGGCCAGGCAGAAACTCGAACGCGTGCGCCCGCAGACCATCGGCCAGGCGCATCGCATTCCCGGCATGACGCCGGCGGCGATCTCGCTGCTGCTGGTGCACCTCACCCGCACACGACGCGCCAAGGTGGCGTAGACACGCCGCCATCGCCTTCTGCAGGAGCGCCCCATGGGCGCGATCGGGCTTGATCGGTAGGGCCTGATCGCGCCCATGGGGCGCTCCTACGACAGCTCATGACGCGCACACGCCTGGTCGGCGATCTCATTTCGCGTGACGAGCGTCGGAAGCGTCGCCCCGACTGGCGCAGCGTCACAGCGTCCGTACGACCTCGTCATCGGTCGTCTTGCGTCGCCGCCACGGCAGCGGAATGCCCAGCAGTATCAACGCCAGCCACGCCAGCCGGCTCGAGCCGCTTTCGCGATCGGGTGCATGCAAGGCGTGGTCGTCGTCCGGTTCGCCATCGCCCAGCGCGTAGTCGCCGGCATCGAGCGCCTGCAGCACGATCCGCGCGCGCGCGACATCCTCATCGGCGACGCGCAGCTTGACGCCGCCGATCGCCAATCGCCATTCCCAGTTGGCCATCGCCAGGTGTTCGTCGCCCAGGTGCGCGTCGATGCCTTCGGACAACAACCGCCCGCGCGCCAGGTGCGCTTCGATCGGGTCGATGTAATGGGCGATGGTGGTCAACACGTGGCTTGCAGTGTGCAACAACCGGACGCTGCCATCACGCCTGGAGTAGGCTTTGTCCCCATGAAGATGATCCTGCCTGGCGTGCTTGTCGCGTTCGCAATGCTCACTGGCTGCCAACAGGTGCCGTCACCCGACAGCCGCACGGATGCCGCGGGAAACACGGTCACGCAGTGGCCGCTGCCGGCCGCCGCGGGTGCCGCACAACCGGACCTGGTGCTGGCCCCCGATGGCCGCCTGCTGCTGAGCTGGATCAAGCCGTTCGACAAGGCCCGCCATGCACTGCAGTTCACCACGTTCGATCAACGCGGCCAGTGGCAGTGGGCGCCCAAGACCATCGCCGTGGGTGCATCGATGGTGGTCAACTGGGCCGATACGCCGCACATCGCCGCGACTGCCGACGGCACCCTGTGGGCGCACTGGCAGCAGAAGACGCGCGGGGTCGGCGAATCGCAGGACATCATCGTCAGCCATTCCGGCGACGACGGCATGACCTGGAGCGAGCCGGTGCGCGCGCACGATGATGGCAAGGCGGTCGAACACGGGTTCGTCTCGTTCTGGCCGGCGGCATCCGACCGGCTCGGCATCGCCTGGCTCGATGGCCGCAATACCGCTGGCAGCGGCCACGCCGATCATGCCAATGCCAATGCAAGCGCAAGCGCAAGCGCCGGGATGATGTCGTTGCGCAGCGCCACGATGGACGCCGCCTCGCGACTCAGCGAAGGCCTCGAGATCGATGCAGGCGTCTGCGATTGCTGCCAGACCGATGTCGCGGTCACCGCGCGCGGTCCGCTGCTGGTGTATCGCGACCGCACCCGCGACGAGATCCGCGATATTTATTCCACACGCCAGGAAAACGGCGCGTGGCGGACCCCGCAACCCGTGTTCGCGAACGAATGGAAGATGACTGCCTGCCCGGTCAACGGTCCTGCGGTTGCCGCCGAGCGCAACAACGCCGTCGTCGCCTGGTACAGCGCCGCCAACGACACGCCGATGCTGCAACTTGCACACAGCACGGATGCCGGCGATACGTTTGCCGCGCCGGTCGTCGTCGACACCGGCGAGGCCGTGCAGGGCCGTACCGATGTCGCGCTCGATGCCAAGCAGGCGTGGGTGGCGTGGCTGCGCGAAGACGCGAGCGGCCAGTCGCTGTGGTTGGCGCGCTACGCCCCGGACCTGTCACGCGAGCTCGCCCGCATCGAGATCGCGAGATTGCAGGGTCGCGGCCGCGGCACCGGCTTCCCGAAACTCGTCGCGCGCGGCGGCGAGGCCTACCTGATCTGGACCGATATCGTGGGGGGCGTGCCTTCGCTGCACGGCGCGCGGGTCAAACCTCGCTGACGCGAAAACCGCTGGTCAGCGCTTGAGTTCGAACACCGCGTCGATGCTCTCGGTGTATTCGACCGTGGGCTGGATATAGCGTCCCTGCGGGATTCGGGTTCCGGTGACTTCAACGCGATCCAGCGTGGTTGCGCCATACATGCCCTGGTTGCGCGAATTGATGCTGCCGATGCTGTACACCGGCCCCAGTCCCGCGCCGAAGGCGGCCGCCATGCCTGCGGCCTTGTTCTTCGCATCGTCGACGGCCTTCTGCCTGGCCCGGCTGCGCAGTGCGACCGCATTGGTCGATTCAAACGACAGGTTGCCGATCGCGTGCGCACCGCAGGCCAGTGCGTTGTCGAGGAACTCGTTGAGTCGATCGACCTGCTTCAGCACCACGCTGACATTGCGTTCGGCGACAAAGCCGTTGCTGACGCGCTTGCCATCGTTGGTGACGTCGACATCCTCCGAGGCGCTGAGGCTGGATGCGGTGACGTCCGTGTCGGTCACCCCGAAGCCGCCGAGGCTGGCCAACAGGGCGTTGACGGCCGCGTCCACGGCTTGCTTCGCCGGCAGCGGTTGGCTGGCGCGCTGTTCGAAATCCAAACGCACGCGCACCGAATCGGGCTGGACGGACACCTTGCCCTGGCCGGACACGACGATGTGCGGCGCACCTGGCAGCGGCGTCGCGGCGATCGAGGCGGTGCAGGCCAGCAGCAGGGCGGAAGCGATGAGCAGGCGCATGTAACGGTCCTTGTGTGCGTGGGCGTGATGATGGGCAACCTGGCAGAAGTAGGTCGTGCTTGCAGCGAGCCGCTACTTTTCCTTGCGCCAGTTGATCGAGCCGCGGTTCTCGATGCTGCTGGATTCGATCTCGATGTCGAAGCCTTTCCTGAGCATGTACTTCAGCGTCAGCACCTGGCCGGTGCCCAGCAGCGAGACGCCAAACCCCACATACAGGCGCGGCGAAAGCTGCTTGCCGATCCCCAGCACGCTGCCGCCCAGTGCGCGTGATTCCATCACCCCGGCATCGTCGAGGCCGATCTTGCTGCCGATCTGCGAGGCCAGCAGGCTGCCGCCGGCATTGAGCGCAGCGGAGGCGGCATTGAGCTGGTTGCTTTCGTCGCCGGACAGATGCGAGGTCGACCGGCCAAGCGCCAGGTAGGACAGCGCTTCGGAATCACCGGTGGCCGGATCGGCCCAGACGTTGGCTTGCGGCGCCGACGCGCGGCCGGTGACGTCGATGCCGGCGATGACGTTTTCGCTGTCGATCCTGCGCTCGGCGCGGATGTCGAGGATCGGATCGGACACCGGTCCATTCGACCACACCAGGTTGCCGCGGGTGATCCGCAGTTTCTGTCCGTAGGCGCTGTATTTGCCACCCACTTCCAGCTTGCCAAGGCCCGTCATCTCGCGACCCGGGCGCGCGCGCACGCGCAGGTTGCCGCCCAGCGTGCCGTCGAGGCCGAAGCCCTTGAGCTTGACGTCATCGCCCATCACCAGGGTGAGGTCGAGTTCCAACGGCGAGGCGCCGTTGCGTTGCGGATCGACCGGGTCAAGCACCACCACATCCGGCGACACCGACGCGCCCTGGTCCAGGCGCTCCAGGTCGATCAGCGCGCTGGGCACCGTGATCGTGCCGGTGACGCTCAGCGGCTGCCTGGCGGCGTAGCGCACGGTGAGGTCGGGGTTGGCGGTGGCGCGCAAATCGCGGGTGTTGGACAGCAGCACATCCTTGCCGCGCAAATGCAGCACCAGCGGCGTGTCATCGCCGCGCCAGCCAAGCGTGCCATCAATGTTCAACACGCCCGATGCGCCGCCGCGTTCGGCGAGCGACGAGCGCACGCTGCCATTGATGCGTGCGCTGCCGTCGGGCAGGGCATCCATGCGCACGTTGCCGTCCTGCAGCACGATCCCCAGTGACGGCAGCTCGGTGCTGAAATCGCTGAGCTGCGCCTGTCCACCCAGCGATGGTTCGGCGCGGGTCCCCGACAGCGCGATGCGACCAGCGAGTTTTCCGCTGGGTTCGACGATGTCGGGCGAAAACAGCTCCATCCACGTCAGCTCGTCGGTATTGACGGCGATCTCGCCGGTCAACGGTGCGTAGCCGTCCCAGCCGGTGGTCACGCGCGCATCGATGCGACCGTCGCCGTTGAACGCGGTCGCCAGGGTCGCGTTGATCCGCAGCGGATTGAAATCGGCCTGGAGGTTGAGGTTGTCGTAGCTGATGACGTCGCGGCGCGAGCGCTCGTTCATGCGCAGGCTGCCATGGGCCGACGTGACCTTGAGGTTGCCCTGCCAGGCACTGCCGGCCGGGCGCAGGTGTCCGTCGATCGCGATCTCGCCACGCAGGACCCAGGGCCGCTGGTCCTCGCGTGCGGGCAAGTAGGGCACGGCCAGCGACAGCGGCAGGCCGTTGCCATCGATCGTCAGGCCGCCTCGCGGCCAGTCGGCGCTGGCGCACAGCGAACCGCCGCTGGTGGATGTGAAGCAACTTTGCGACAGCGTCCAGTTGTTGCCGCGCTGGGCGTAGTTCGCGGGCGACTGCAGGCGCCAGGCCGCGCCTTTGGCAGGCGCCAATCGCAGCGACGCCAGGGTGCCCTGCCAGTTGGCGCCGCGTTTATCGGCACTGCCGGCAAGGTCGAGTGCGCCGATCTCGCCGCGCGCGTGGGCGTCGAGCTTCAGGTGTTCGACGGCGCCGCTGGCGTTGATGCGCAGGCTGTCGAGCGCGACACCGGCATTCACGCCCTGCGCCGACACCGTCAGGTTGCCGTTGCCCGCGCGCCAGGGCAGGCGCCCCTTGGCGACCAGCGAGGCGGCGGTGTAGCCGGCGTACTCCAGGCCGTCACCGACCAGGTTGGCTTCGATGTCGGGCGCATTGCGTGGACCGGCGAGCTTGATGCTGCCGCGCAACGAGCCGGCGGCATCGGGCAGCAGGTCATCGAGTCGCAGCGGCGACAGGCGCGCATCGAGCGCGAGCGACTGCGCCATCCGGCCCTCGGCATCAATCCGGCTGCCACCTGCGCTCAGTGCAACCTGGCCGGCATAGACCGGCTGCACTCGGGTGCTGGCCAGGCCCGTGAGCTGCGCATTGGCGTGTCCCTTCAGGGCACGGCCGCGCAGCTGGCCAGCGATGCGCGGGATGTCGATGGTGGCGTCATAGCCGTCGTCCGCGCGCGCGTTGCCCGTGCTGCGGATGTCGGCATCAACCGCGCCGGTCCAGTCGTCGACAAAGAAGCCGGGATCGAAGCCGTCGAGTCGCGCCTGCGCGTCCCAGTGCAGTCGCGGCGCGGTGCCAAGCTCGCCTCCAATTTCTATCCGGCCGCGACCCAATGCCAGCTTCGCGGTGCCGGTGTACGCCTCGCCGCGTGCGGCCAGGTCGACCGTGCCGTCGAGTGCGCGGCCGCGCAGCTTGCCGGACAGGCTCGGCACCACCAGCGTGGCGTCGTAGCCGCCGCTGTCGAGCGCGTGGCCCTGGGTGGCGAGCGTGCCATCGATGTCACCGTCCCAGCCCGCGACGAAATAGCCGGGATCGAAGCCATCCAGGGTGGCGTCGAGTTTCCATTGCAACCGCGGATCCCAGCCGATGTCGCCCTGTGCGTCAAACGTGCCGGTGGGCGTCTTTGCAAGCAGCGTCTTGAGCACCATGCCGCCCGCGCGGCCGCGGCCGTCGAGCTGCACCGTCGCCTTGTCGCCGTCACGGGCGACGTCGGCATTGCCGATCGCAGCCCACGCCGCGGCGGTGCCGGCGAGGCCGAGGTCGGCGTCGACCGTGATCACCGGTGCTGGATCCGCATCGGTGGGCGCAGCGGCCGCGGCGCCGCCGAACTGCAGGCCGCGGGCGTTGATTGTGTAGCGGAACACGGCCTGCTTGCCGTCGCTGAAATCGCCGCGTCCGCGGGCGGTCACCGTGCCGCCGAAGATCTCGAGTGCCAGCGGTTCGAACGCCAGCACCTTGTTCTCCAGTTTCACCTTCGATGGCAGGACGGTGGCGCGCAGCTCGCCCTGCTCGAAATGCCCCTGCAATGTCGCCGCACCGCCAACGCCGTCGGCCCGCAGCTGCAGCGATATCGGCGTCGGACTGGGTTTGGCGGCGCCGGTGAGCAGCGCGGTGTCGAGCTTGTCGGCGCGCGCGCGCAGCTGCCAGACAGGATTGTCCTGGCCGCGCAGGGTCAGGCTCGCGCGTACCGGGCCCGGCAGCGCACCACCGATGCCGATGTCCATGCGCTGCAGGTTGCCGCGCGCGATCAGGCCGACGCGCAGCGGCGCGCGCTGCAGCGGCGATGCACGGTTGCCGGCGACCGGGATCACCGCGGTCGCGACCAGGTCCATGCGGTAGTCGTCGCGCGGCACGTAGTCGCCATGCGCGGTGAAGCGACCGCGGTCGCTGTCGACCACGACGTGTTCAAGGTGCAGCTGTTGTTCGCGCGCATCGAGCCCGCCGCGCAGCGTGCGGATGTCGATCACCGGCGTGCCTTCCCGGGTGACGCGGAAGCCGTCGATGCGGATCGCATCGGCCTGCAGTCCCATCGGCGGGGTGATGTCGGGCAGCACTTCGGGCCAGGTCGGCAGCTCGAACGGCGCATCGCTCCTGGGCAGGTCGAGCGTCGCGCCCTCGACGATCATGGTGTCCAGTCGCAGCAGCTTCCCGAGTAATGGTCGGATGTCGGGATCGACCACGATGCGGCGTGCGGTGAAGGTCAGCGTGCCCGGTTTGGCGCATTGCCCGTAGGCAACCGGCTCGCCGCCCTGGTCGGGACAGGTGCGCTGCACGAAGCGCACGTTGTGCAGGGTCAGCGGTCCGCTGGCCGCGCCCTCGGCGCTGCCCCACGACAGGCTGGTGCCGGCCGGCAGCCGCATCTTGACCTGGGCAAGCAGGAAATCGCGGCCGCCAAACGTGCTGAGCAGCCACCACCCCGCCACCAGGGCCAGCAGCGTCACGCCGAGCACGGTGAACGCACTGCGCCGCGCCAGCACTTTCGCGCGCGCGCGGCGCCTGTCGCGCAGCTCGGCGATGCGGGCTTCGCGCTGTTCGCCGGTCAGGCCGGGATCGATGCGGGGTTGGCGGCGAAAGGGTCGGATCATGCTCAGAACTCCGCGCCGATGCTCAGGCCAATGGTGAAGGCCGAGTCGGGATGATCCAGGCCATGCCCGATATCAAAGCGCAGCGGGCCGACCGGTGATTTCCAGCGCACGCCTACGCCCACGCCGGTATGCCAGTCGGCACTTTTGCCATCAAACGCGCTGCCGCTGTCGACAAACACCGCGCCACCCCAACTGTCGTTGAAGTAATGCTCGAATTCGCCGCTGGCGGTGACCAGGTTATTGGCACCGATCGAGAACTTTCCGCGTCGCGGACCGACTTCGCGATACTCATAGCCGCGGATACTGCGGTCGCCGCCGGCGTAGAAGCGCAGGCTCGGCGGCATGGCGGTCAATGTACTGGTGAAGGTGTGGCCGATCTCGCCACGCACGATCAGGCGATTGCGCTCGCCAATGCCCTTGAACCAGCTTGCGCGCACATGCACCTGCGAAAAACTTGCGTCCGAACCCGCACCTTCCAGGCCACCGCGCAGGGTCAGCGTGCCGCCGATGCCGCGTCGCGGGAACAGGCGATCGTCGACATCGATGTATTCGGCGGCCAGCGCCGGGAAGGTAAACGTGGCGTAGCGGTACAGCGGCGGCGTGTTGGGATCGTTGTCATCATCGGCACCGTAAGCCCAGCGTTCGCGCAGTGCGTGCAGCGAAGCGACCAGGTTGAGGTTGCGGTTGTATTGGCCGCTGCGGCTGGCGACAAACTCAAGTTTGCGTGAGTCGATGTAATCGGTTTGTTCATCGGCCATCTGCAGGCTGGCCGTATACCAGCCGTCAAGCCAGGCGAACGCCGGAATGCGGTATTGCAAGGTCATCGTCTTGCGTTTTTGCGCGTAATCCAGCTGCGCCAGCGCCTTGTGGCCACGCGAGTTGAGATAGCGGCGCTCCAGGCCCAGGCGCACGCCGGCACCGCTTTCAGTGCCGTAGCTCAGGCCCGAGGTGTAGATGCTGCGCTTGGCGGGCGTGAGCGTGACCTGCACCGGCACGCGATGGTCGACGGCGTTTTCAGGCTTGGCTTCAATATCGATGCGGCTGAAATAATCCAGCGACGCCAGCGATTTGCGCAGTCGATCCAGGCGCCCCTGGTGGTAGTACTGGCCTTCCTCCCAATACACCAGTTTCTCCAGCAGGCCGTCGCGAATGATCCGCTTCGGCGTCTGGGTGAAGGTGGTGGCACCCATGTTGTAGCGCTCGCCGCTGGTCCAGACCAGGTCGATGTCGGCCGCGTGTTCGGCGCGCGTGACCTCGACCCGGTGTGACGAGAAATCGGCGTCGAAATAGCCGCGCTCGGCGAGGCGGCGGGTGATCCGGGTCTTGCTGGATTCGTACAGCGCGTGGTTGAAGGCATCGCCGGTGTGCGGGGTGAACGCACCGAGGTCCTGCTTCAGGTAACGGTCGCGGCCACCTGCGCCGAGGATGGCGATATCCGAGTTGCGCACCCGCACCGGCTCGCCCGCGACCACGGTGATGATGACATCCGCGCCGGCATCGCCGCGGCTGCGCTCGACGGCAATTTCGGGCGAGTAGTAGCCGAAGGGTTCCAGCGCCTCGCGGGTTTCAATCTCGGCCTCGCGCAGCAGGTAGTCCATGCGCCGGGCGGGCACGTCCTTGCCGATCGCATCGACCAGCGACAGCGACACCCGCACGTTCCGCGTCATCAGCTCGTCGAGGCCGTGGATCTCGACCGTGCGCACCGTCGCGGCATCGACCGCGCCGCAGGTGGACATGAACAAGACTGCGGCGGCGATGCGAAGAAAGTGTGGGGACATGCGGGAAGAATAACCGGGCGGCGTCAAGAACCGATTAATGCAAACCTCTCGAGGTTTCCGCTGGCGACCGGGCGCTGCGGTTGCCGGGAAGCAAGCGGACGGCCATGTGTTGGAGGCGCGGCGGTGGCCGCGAGCGTCGCGACACCGGGGTGGATGGGACGGCTCGCGATGAACGCGGCGAATACGGGAATTACGGCAATCCTGTGGGCTCAGTTGGACAGGTGCTCGATCGCCGCGACGCTGCCAAGACGATCGGCCAGGCGCTTGAGCAGGGCCAGGCGGTTGTTGCGCACCGCCATGTCGTCGACGTTGACCATCACGCTGTCGAAAAACGCATCAACCTGCGGCCGCAGCCGCGCCAGGCGACCGAGCACGGCGATGTAATCGCCGGCCTCCAGCGCAGCGCCGGTATCGCCATACGCGGCCTCCACCGCTTCGGCCAGCGCGCTTTCCGCCGGCTCCGTCAGCAGCGAGGGATCCACCGATGCGGGAATCCCGCCCTCGACCTTGCGCAGGATGTTGTTGATGCGTTTGTTGGCCGCAGCCAGCGCCTCGGCTTCGGGCAATGCGGCAAACGTGCCAATGGCGTCGATGCGGCGGTCGAAATCGTACAGCGACCCCTGTAGGAGCGCCCCAAGGGCGCGATCTGCGTCCGCGACGGTGGTGCGCTCGCGCCCATGGGGCGCTCCTACAACGGCAGCCACTGCGTTGAAATGCGATGTCGGTACGCCCTTGTCGGTGTAATAGCCGCGGAGGCGATCGAGGATGAAGTCGTAGAGGTCGGGACCTTGGTTAGCCAGGAAGTCTCCCCTGGCAGAAGCTTCTTGGTTATCCATGTGAATCCGAGTTTCGGCGCTCTCGATTGCCGATTTCAGGTCAAGTTCAAACCCACTCTCAATAATCGTCCGCGCCAATCCCAGCGCATTCCGCCGCAACGCGAACGGGTCCTTGTTGCCGGTCGGCTTCAGCCCCGCAGCGAAGCCTCCGGCCAGCGTATCCAGGCGCTCGGCGATCGCCAGCACCTTGCCCAGCGGTGACAGCGCAATGTCATCGCGCGAGAAGCGCGGGCGATACGCCTCGTCGATGGCGTTGGCGACCTCGATCGGCTCACCCGCGGCGACGGCGTAATAGCGCCCGGCGATGCCCTGCAGTTCCGGGAACTCGTTGACCAGCCGCGACTGCAGGTCGGCCTTCGATAGTTCCGCCGCGCGTCGCGCCAGCCGTGGATCGACGCCGACCTGCGGCGCGATTGCCTCGGCCAGGGCAGCAACGCGCGCGACCTTGTCGGCAACGTTGCCGAGTTTGGCCTGGTAGGTCACGGTCTTCAGGCCGTCGTTCATCGACGCCAGGCCCTGCTTCATGTCTTCGACGAAGAAGAACTTGGCGTCGGCGAAACGCGGCCGGATCACGCGCTCGTAGCCCTTGCGGACCAGGGCTTCGTCTTTCGACTCGATGTTGGCGATGGCGATGAAGTGTTCGGTCAGCTTGCCGTCGGCGTCCAGCACCGGGAAGAACTTCTGGTTGGCCTCCATCGTCGCGATCAATGCTTCAGGCGGCACGGCGAGGAATTCCGCCTCGAACGAGCACGCCACCGCCTTGGGCCATTCGACCAGGCAGTGCACTTGCGCAAGATTGTCCGCGTCGATGCGGGCGTGGCCACCGGCCTGCTGCGCGGCGGCCTCGACTTCGCGCACGATGCGTTCGCGGCGCTCGTCGGGGTCGACCAGCACTTTGGCTGCGCGCAGGGCGTCGACGTAATCCTCGGGGCGGCCGATCCACACGGGCTTGTCGTGCATGAAGCGGTGGCCGCGGCTCATGCGGTCGGACTTGATGCCGAACACGTTGGCTTCGACCACGTCACTGCCCAGCAGCAGCACCAGCCAGTGCACCGGACGCGCGAAGGCATGGTCGTGATCGCCCCAGCGCATCGGCTTGGGGATCGGCATCGCGGCAATCGCATCGTGCAGGACCTGCGCAAGCAGATCGCGCGTGCGCGCGCCGGGAGTGACCGCGCGATGCACGAACCGCTCGCCCTTGCTGTCGGTGGTGCGTTCGAGCTGGGTCCATTGGACACCGGCCTTCTGCGCAAATCCCTGCAACGCGCGAGTGGGCTGGCCATCGGCGTCCAGCGCGATGTTGAGATACGGGCCGAGCACTTCCGAGGCCTGCTGCGGTTGTTCGACCGCGACCGCCGGCAACAACACGGCCAACCGGCGCGGCGAATACAGCGGCTTGGCTTCACCGCGTTCGAACGCGATCCCGCGCTTGGCCAGCGCATCGATCACCCCGTCGAAAAACGCCTGCGCCAACCCGGGCAACGCCTTGACCGGCAATTCCTCGGTGCCAAGTTCGATGAGCAGGGATGTGGTGTCGGACATGCGGGAAACCTTGCTGTTGTTCTTTCAGCCCTTCTCCCGCGGGCGGGAGAAGGTGGCGCGAAGCGCCGGATGAGGGTATTTCAGGGTGCGGCTCACTGGAAGTTCATGCGAAGGTCCGAACCCTCACCCCAACCCCTCTCCCGCAGGCGGGAGAGGGGCTCAAGCCGAATTCCTTCCACTCAAGCCGCTTCTTTCGCCTTCTTCAATCCCGGGAACCCGAGTTTCTCGCGCTGCGCGAAATAGGCCTGTGCCACCGCCTGCGACAGCTTGCGCACGCGCAGGATGTAGCGCTGGCGTTCGGTCACGCTGATCGCGCGGCGCGCGTCGAGCAGATTGAAACTATGGCTGGCCTTGCAGACCTGGTCGTAGGCAGGCAACGGCAGGCCCAGCTCGACCAGTTTCAGCGCCTCGGTTTCGCAGGCATCAAAGCGATGGAACAGTTCGGCAACGTCGGCGTACTCGAAGTTGTAGGTGGACTGTTCGACTTCATTCTGGTGATACACGTCGCGGTAGGTCACCGGGCTGCCATCGGGGCCGTGCGTCCAGACGATGTCGAAGACGTTGTCGACGTTCTGCAGGTACATGCACAGGCGTTCGAGGCCGTAGGTGATCTCGCCCAGCACCGGCCGGCATTCGATCCCGCCCGCCTGCTGGAAATACGTGAACTGGGTGACTTCCATGCCGTTCAACCACACTTCCCAGCCCAGCCCCCAGGCGCCCAGCGTCGGCGATTCCCAGTTGTCCTCGACCAGGCGCAGGTCATGCACCTGCGGGTCGATGCCCAGCGACTTCAGGGATTCGAAATACAGCTCAACGATGTTGTCCGGGTTCGGCTTCATCGCCACCTGGTACTGGTAATAGCGTTGCAGGCGGTTCGGGTTCTCGCCATAGCGGCCGTCGGCGGGACGCCGGCACGGCTGCACGTAAGCCGCATTCCACGGCTCCGGCCCAAGCGCGCGCAGGAACGTCGCTGGATGGAATGTCCCCGCGCCCACTTCAAGATCCAGCGGCTGCACCAGCACGCAGCCCTGCGCGGCCCAATAGGTGTTGAGGCGCTGGATCAGCTCCTGGAACGTGATGGGCTGGGTGGTCGGTTCGGACATCGCCGTCGTGCCGCAAGAGGGTCGCCCAGTATAGCGGCCGGGTTGACAGCGCCCGCGACGCGACACGGGCGAACAGCGATACTGGCGGCCATGCATACGCCCGTTTCGCCGTCATCGTCCAGGCACCCATCGTTTGCGCCGCCCTTTCTGATCATCGAAACCGGCCAGCCGGTGGCGTCGATGCGCCGTCATGGCCGATTCCCACACTGGATTCGCACCGCCGCGGGCTTGTCGCGCGATGCAGCGGTGGTGCTGGATGTCGAAGGCGGCGCGTCGCTGCCATCGCGCGAAGGCTTTGCCGGCGTCATCGTCACCGGTTCCGGGGCGATGGTCACCGAACGCCGCGACTGGAGCGAACGCAGCGCGGTCTGGTTGCGCGAGGCCGCGCACGCCGGCACGCCGGTGCTGGGCATCTGCTACGGACACCAGTTGCTGGCGCACGCCCTGGGCGGCAAGGTGGGCGACAATCCGAACGGTCGCGAGATGGGCACCGTGGGTATCGACCTGCTTCCGGCCGCCGGCGACGATCCGCTGTTCGCCCGCCTGCCGGCGCGGTTTTCCGCCCAGGCCACGCACCTGCAAAGCGTGCTGCGCGCGCCGCGCGATGCCACCGTGCTGGCCCACTCCGCCCACGATGCCTGTCACGCTTTCCGCTGGGGCGAGGCGGCCTGGGGCGTGCAGTTCCACCCCGAATTCAGCACCACGCACATGCGCGGTTATATCCACGCGCGCGCCGAGGCGCTGATGCGCGAAGGTCATTGCGCCAAGCGCATGTCGGGCGCCATCGCCGCCGCGCCGCACGCGCGCCAGGTGTTGCGGCGCTTCGTGCATCATGCCCGCAGCATGCCGGTGCATGACCGACACGCCCACTGACCCAATGCCACGAGGATCGTTGATGGAAATCCGCAAGTTGCCGGCCGCGCAGGCGTTGGTGTGGGCGCGACAGGCGATCGAACTCGCCCGCCGCAGCCCGCGCGCCATTTTCGGTGCGGCCCTGCTGATGTTGCTCACCCTGTATGGCGTGATGGTGGTGCTGGTGGCCGTGGTGTCGTCATTCGCGCTCGGCGGAAGCGACACACCGGACTTGACCCAGGTGTTGCGCTGGCTGGCACCGGCATTCGTGCTGATGCTGTTGCTGCTGCCGATCCTGCTCGGCGGCCTGATGCACGTGATCCGCGAAGCCGAAGCCGGACGCCCGGTGCGCGCGCGGGATGTCTACGCGCCGTTCCGGCAAGGCAAGGCGGGCACGCTTGCGGTGTTCGGCCTGGTGCAACTGCTGTTAGGCATTGCCGGCGGCCTGCTGGTGGTGGCGCTGGCCGGCAGCGGCTACTGGACCGATTACCTGGCCGCGCTCAACGGTGCGTTGAATGGCAGCGTGCCGGTATTGCCCGAACCCGCGCATCCCGGATTGCTGATGCTGGTGCAGATGCTGTTCAACTATTTCAGCTACGCGATGCTGCTGTTCTCGATCCCGCTGGTGCTGTTTTCCGGCACGCGCGTACTGGATGCACTGCGTGGAAGTTTTCGCGCCGCGATCAGGAACATTTTCCCCAACCTGCTGGCCGGCCTGCTGTTTGTCGGCGGCGTGGTGGTGGCTACCCTGGTGCTGGTGCTGCTGGCCACGGTGGCCACTCTGATCGGCAGCGCGATCCATGTCGCGCTCGGCATGCTGCTCAATACCGTGCTGCTGTTGCTGTTCGGCGCAGTGCTGCTGGTGGTGCTGACGGGCGGCGCGTATTTCGCGTGGCGTGACACCTTCGGCGACGAAACGCAGCCGGTGGGCACGGCGATCACCGGCATCGAGGTGTAGACGCATGCGTAGGTCGGGCCTACGTGCCCGACGACGGGATATTCCGGGCGTCGAGGGTGTAACCCCGACCTACAAGAAAATTCCGGTGATTTCTGTAGGAGCGCCCCATGGGCGCGACCGCTTTACCGGTTAGGCCCATCGCGCCCATGGGGCGCTCCTACAGCGCGCTGTCGAACCCGGCCTGCATGATGTGCAATGACGCCGACATGTACGCCACCGTGGCCCAGAGCAAGATCAGGATCTGCAGCACCAGCCAGGCCTGAGTCCACGCCGGCAACTTCCCGCCCGCATCAGCCTGCAGCACGCGGGTGCCGCTGGCCAGGTCGTGCAATGTGCGTTTGTCGGCGCGCCACCACGCCAGCAGGTGGCCGATGTTGAGCGTGAGCCACGACAAGACGCCGGCAAGCTGGCGCAGCAAGGCGCGACCGACGTTGACGCGCAGGCCTGCGAGATCCACCACGCGCAACCCCAGCAGCCGTTGACCTGGCGTGGATTGATGCGCTGAGGTTTCGAATCCGACGTGGTACAGCGTGCCGAACAGCACGAAGGCCAGCAGCGGCGGCCACAGCAATCCGAACCATGCGTGCTGCAACGCGCCGATCGCACCCAGCAACACCGGGTCGGCCAGCCATTGCGAAGCCAGCACGTCGGGCGTGGTGCCGGACAACAGGGCTTGCATGAAGCTGCTGGCGACGGCATGCAGCAGCGCGTCATGCGCATGGGCATGGGCAAGGGTTGCGCCGCCCGCCTGCAGTTGCGGCCACAAAATCAACGCCACGGGCAGCAAGATCACGACCGTGTCCAGCGACCAGGCCGCGTAGCGACGCCAGAAGCCGGCGGGCACCATCAACGCGTGCGGTCGTCGGCCGCGCTATCGGCTGTGCGTACCACCGCGCGCGAGGCGATTATGCCGGCCTCGTACAACAGCATCATCGGGATCGCCAGCAGCAGTTGCGAGACCACGTCGGGCGGGGTGATCACCGCGGCCACGATGAAGATGCCGACGACTGCATAGCCGCGCCATTCCTTGAGTTGCGCCGGGGTCACCCAGCCCAGCAACACCAGGATCACCAGCGCGACCGGCAATTCAAAGCTGACGCCGAACGCCAGGAAGATCACCAGCACGAAGTCAAGATAGGCGTTGATGTCCGGGGTAATCGCGACGATGTCCGGCTTGAAGCGCAGCAGGAAGTTGAACACCATCGGCAAGACGAGGAAGTACGCAAATGCGCAGCCGGCGTAGAACAACGCCACCGCCGAGGCCAGCAACGGCACCGCGAGCTTTTTTTCGCGCTTGTACAGGCCCGGTGCGACGAAGGCCCACAGCTGGTACAGCAGCCACGGCGCGGCGGCAAACAGGGCGACGAAAAACGTCAGCTTGATCGGGGCGATAAACGCGCCGGCCGGATTCATCGCGATCATCTGCTGGCCCGCCGGCAGGCGCGAGATCAGCGGCGTGGCCAGCCACGTGTACAGCGTGCTGGTGAATGGCAGCAGCCCCGCCAGCACCAGCACCACGCCGACGATGGCGCGCAGCAGGCGCGAGCGCAGTTCGATCAGGTGACCGAACAGGCTGCTTTCCCCGGCATCGGTGTCAGGTGCGCCGGGCATCGTCTTCACTCATGTGGTCCGGCACCGGCGTGGCGTCGGCATGCGCGTCGAGTGCCGGTTCGGGCGCGTGCTCCTGCTTGTCGGGATTAGTGGCGATGGGCGCTGCCCGCTCGCCGTCGATGGCATCGCTGGCCTTTGCCGCACCATGGATGGCATCGAACTCGCGCCGCGCGTCGGCATCGGCCGCGCGCACCGAGGCGTCGATATCGCGCATCGCCGCTTCGGTGTCGTGCAGGCTGCGCTTGAGTTCGTCGCTGGCCAGTTCGCGCTCCAGCTCGCCTTTTACCGAGGCCCACTGCGCGCGCGCGCGCCGCACCCACAGGCCGGCAAACCGCGCGGCTTTGGGCAACCGCTCCGGACCCAGCACGATCAGGGCAACGACGCCGATGACAAGAAGTTCGGAAAAGCCAATATCAAACATGAGTCGGACTCGGCCCCTCGACAGGCCCGGCGGGCGCGATGCAGGCGGGCGTCAGCGCGGAACGTTGTCGTCGTCGCGGCGCGGGTCGGGCGGCGTGGTCGACGTCGCGTCCGGCCGCTGCGCGTCGCTGACCTCGTCGCGACGCGACTGGTCGCCCAGCTGCGCGGACGGCTTGTCTTCGTCGCGCATGCCTTTCTTGAATTCCTTGACCGCGCTGCCAAGATCCTTGGCGCCGCTGGTGAGCCGCTTGGTGCCAAACACCAGCAACACCACGGCGAGCACGATCAGCCAGTGCCAGATGCTAAAACCGCCCATGGCTCATCTCGCAGGTTGATTGAAGGGACGCAAAGGATAGCGCAGCGCGCCGACGACAGCGTCGACGCAGCGATGATGCGGTGATGACGAGGCCGCGATCAGGGCGTTGCGGGCAGTGGTTCGGTGGTGATCGGGCTGTCGTTGACCGACTCGAACGGCTGCGGCTGCGGGTCGGCAGGCGATCCGTTGGCCGGCAGTGGCTGGGTATTGGTGGTCGGTGGCGCAGCCGGCGCCGCAACTGGCGCGCGCTGCGCGCCATCGCTGCCACGCGCACTGCGGGCGGCGGCGGTCGCGTCCTCCAGGCTGTCGCGGAAATTGACCACCGCGGTGGACGGCGCGTGCGCGGCGCGGCCTTCGAAGATCATCCGTGGCGTGGTATCCAGGCCGTAGACGGCCTCGTTGGCGGCATCGTCGATGGCCAGCACCGCGCCATCCAGGGCAACGCCGGCAAACAGCCCGCGCGCGCGCGACCACGACCAGATCTCGGCCTTCAACTGGCCATCCGTGGCCAGCGACGCGCTGCGCCCGACCGGCCCGGCGGCGACGCCGGCATCGGCGCCCAGGGTGACCTTGCCGTTGACGATCGATTCCAGGCTGCGGTCGTTGCGGAACACCAGCACCACGTCGGCCGATTGCACCCCGGCCTGGAAGCCGATGCTGCCGCCGGTGAGCTTGACGAACACCGGATTGGACCAGGCGCCGTCAGCGTTTTTCACCGACAACAGGCCGTGGCCGCGACGGCCGCCCAGCACCAGGCCGATCTTGAGCGTGTCGGGGATGACCACGATCGCGCGGGCGTCATCGAGCAGCTTGTCGGGGATCGCCGATTCCGGGATCGCCTGGATATCGGTCAGTACGCGCAGCGCGTTGGTGGCGCGTGCATCCTCTGTGACGCCCGCATACGCCGACGTGGCAGCCCCCATCGACAGGAACAATGCCGCCGCCAGCAACGGCAGCCGCAGCGAAAGGGAACGCTTGGACGGGGATGTGTTGGACAGGGGCATGGCGGGACTCCGGCGGATCGATGGGCGAATCAGGGGCGAATCATTCGGCGATAGGGCAATGATGGTATCGGCACTGCACGATCGGATGCGGCGTGCGCACGTGGCGCGGCGCGTGCGGTTCAGGCTAGAGGCGAGGCCATGAATCGACTCTGAGGAACCCGCATGCAGGGGCGCGGGTTGCGCAAGCGGTGACCCGCTGGCCGCGAGCGATGTCGCCGACAGCACGTCGATGGCACGGCTCGATGCGCGCTCAAGTGCAACGGCGCGCGTCCAGATGCACAAGCGGATGCCAATCGCCGGCGGGCCTGCCATCCTATGCGCATGCCAGCTGATTTGAACCCTGCGTCCGCCAGCCATCGGGCCGCCGAACCATCGCGCGTCGACGACGCCACCGCGCAGGCAAGCCAGGCGCTGTTGCTGGTCAACCTCGGCACGCCCGACGCGCCGACCGCGGCCGCCGTGCGGCGCTACCTTGCCGAATTCCTGCACGACCATCGCGTGGTGCAGATGACGCGCTGGCTGTGGTGCCCGCTGTTGCATGGCGTGATCCTGCCGCTGCGCGGGCCGCGCGTGGCAAGGAAGTATGCCGAGGTCTGGATGGATGAAGGCTCGCCACTGGCCGTGCATACGCGACGCCTGGCAGAGGGCCTGCAGGCGCAGCTGCCCGGATTGCGCGTGATCCACGCCATGCGCTACGGACGTCCCGCGCTGGCCGACGCCGTGCGCGCCCTGCAGGCGCAAGGCTGCACGCGCGTGCTGGTGCTGCCGTTGTATCCGCAATATTCGACCACCACGACCGCCTCGGTGGCCGATGTGCTGGCACAGGTGGCGAAGGACGATGGCGCGCCGCAGCTGCGCATGATCGAGCAGTACGCGACTGATCCGGGCGTGATCGCCGCGCTCGCCGCGTCGATCCGGGCGCACTGGCAAGCGCATGGTCGCGGCGAGCAGCTGCTGTTTTCGTTCCATGGCATTCCGCAGCGCCTGGTCGATGGCGGCGATCCGTATGCCGCGCAATGCGAGGCGACCGCAACGGCATTGGTGCAGGCATTGGAACTGGCACCCGGGCAATCGATGCTGACGTTCCAGTCGCGGTTTGGCCGCGAACCGTGGCTGAAACCGGCGACCGACCTCAGCCTGCAAGCATTGGCCGCGTCCGGGGTAAGGCGCGTCGACGTGGTGTGTCCGGGATTCCCGGCCGATTGCCTGGAAACGCTGGAGGAGATCCGCTTGCAGAACGCAGCGATCTTCCGCCAAGCCGGCGGCGATTCGCTGGCCTACATCCCCTGCCTCAACGACACGCCCGCGCATGTGGACGCATTGGCGGCGCTGGCCCGGCGCGAACTCGACGCCTGGCAGTGATGCACGAGTTCTCCCTGGAAATTCCGGCCGGCCACATCGCCGGCCTGCGTTGCGGCAAACCCGGCGCGCCGCGCGTGCTCGCCCTGCATGGCTGGCTCGACAACGCCGCCAGTTTCATTCCGCTGGCCGCGCACCTGCAGGGCATCGAGCTGGTCGTCCCCGACCTGCCCGGCCACGGTGCCAGTGCGCATTTGCCGCGCGGCGCGGATTATTCCTTCGCCGGGGCCCTGCACGCAGTGCTGGATATCGCCGATGCGCTGGGTTGGGAGCAATTTTCGTTGTTGGGCCATTCGATGGGCGCGGGCATCGCCAGCCTGGTGGCCGCCGGCTGCCCGCAGCGGATCAAGCGCCTGGTCGCGATCGAGGTGCTTGGCGCGCTTGCCGACTCCGCGGATCGCACCGCCACGCGCCTGCGCGACGCCGTGGCCGTCACGCGCGCACTACCGGGCAAGCAGCTGCGCGTGTTTGCCGACCTCGAGCCTGCCGTCCGCGCACGCATGCAGGCCAACGGCCTGAGCGAGCCGGTGGCGCGCTTGCTGACCGAGCGCGGCGTACGCGTGGTGGAGGGCGGCTACACCTGGAGCAGCGATCCGCGCCTGACCCTGCCGACGATGGTGCGCATGACCCAGGCGCAGGTCGACAACTTCGTCGCTGCGATCCAATGCCCCACGCGGGTGATCTACGCCAGCCCCGCGCAGGCTTACCTGCCCGAACCACTGCGCAGCGAACGCGCGGCGCTGTTGCCACGCGGCGAACAAATCACCATCGCGGGCAGCCATCACCTGCACATGGAAGATCCCGCCCGCGTCGCGGCGGCGATCAATGGGTTTTTCATCGATTGATCGACGGCGCCACGCCATGGCGCGGATGACGCGCGCCTGACGCTGTTTACTGCTGTTCGCCGCGCAGCTGCATGCTCATGGTCACGCCATCCTGGTCAAGGTCGCGGTTGAACGACATCACGGCGGCGCGCTTTTCCTTTTCATAGGTCAGCATCGCCGTATCGGTGGAGTTCTGCAGGGCCATGGTCTGCTTCCAGCCCTGCTTTTCCATCGCTGCGCTGGCGCTGCCAAACATCTCGCCCACCTTGCCCGGTGCTTGCAGGCTGAGCACCTGCGTATCGCCCATGTCCATCACGCTGTTGATGCGGTAATCCTTGGGCAGGTAAATGTCGGTTGGGAAGTTCCTGGGCAGCGGCAAGGCGTCGCCGTGCTGTACCGCGATCTCGCCACCTTCAGACTTGATCACCGTGCGATCGCCGTCCTTGGATACCTTGACCTTGCCATCGCTGGCCCGCTCAATCGCCGCGTTGGTGGCCATTTCCTGGGCCTTCTGGCAACCGGACAGGGTGACCATGGCCAGCAATAGCGACGTGGCCAGGACAGGCAGGCAAGTATTCAGACGGATCGGCACGGCAAACTCCTTGGATAGGCCTGTGTAAACGGCCCGAGTACCGGTTTAAACGTGCCTCGCGCGCTCAGCAGGCCAACAGCTGCCGCAAACCGGCCTTGAGTTGTCGTCCGTGTTCGTGGAAATAGCGGCGCTGCGCGCGCCATTCCGGGAAACGCGCCTCAACCTCATCCCAGAACGCCCGCGAATGATTGGCGTGGACCAGGTGGCACAGCTCGTGCACCAGCACGTATTCAAATGCCGCAGGGCAGCCCAGCACCAATGACAGGTCCAGCGACAGGGCACCGTCGGGCGCCAGCGACCCCCATTGCGACGACATCACCTTGAAGCGGATGCGCGAGGGCGCGCGCGGCAAGCCGGGCAGGTAACGCGGCAACCAGCGACCGACATCAGCGCGCGCCTGCGCTTCATAGAAATCACGCAGCGCGCGGCGCAACGCCGCATCCCCCGCACGCGCCGGCAGTTGCAGCACGATGCCGTCGTCCTCGCGCTGCAGGCACGTGTAACGACCGGTTTGCCAACGCAGCGGCAGCATTTCGTCGCGCAAGGGCAGTTGCGTGGTGCGATCGCGCCGCAGTGGCGCGGTCTGGAGGTCGCCGGTGTGCCTGGCCAGTTGCTGTGCCAGCCAGTGGCGATGCTCGTGCAGGAAACGGTCGCCGGACACCAGGCTGGCGCGGATCGGCAGGGTCAGCCGGGCGCCACGTTCGTCCACCGACAGCCGCAGGCGCCGTGCCCGCGGATCGCGCACGCGCGCGATATCGATGGTGCGATCGGCATCGAGCGCAAACACCAGCGTGTCGCGCGTAATGCTGCGCGGCTTCGGGGTCAGCAGGCGGAACAGGGACGGCATGGCTGGATGCTTGTCCGGCGCGCGGCGCATGTCAATTGCAAGCGGCAGCGGCGCATCCGGATGCGATGGGTCGCTGCTGGCAAGGCTCCATCGCGCACGCGTGCGCTCCTGTGCAGGCGCGCGTCTTCAGGCATCGACCTTGGACAGTTTCAGTGCCGGCTCCAGGATCATGAACAGGCGCTTGAGTTCGCCGGCCATCAGCGCGAAACGAACGCTGAGCTCTGCGCGGATGTCTTCCTGCTCGTTGCTCTCCAGCTGGTCGACCACGCCATCGAGGAACTTCAGCTTGCGAATCACCAGGTCTTCGCCGAGCACGAACGACACGTGGTCGTCGAGGATCAGCGCCAGGCGGGTGACCTGCTTGCCCGACTCCAGGTGCTTGGCGATCTCGTCGGACTGCAGCTCCTGGTTCTGGCACTTGACGATCGCGCCATGCTCGGCGGCGTCCTTGAGTTCGCATTCCTCGCCAAGGCTCAGGCCCTCGGGCAAGGGTTCGCCGGCAATCCAGCCGGTCAGCACCGTGCGCGGCGCGACTTCGGCGTTCAACGGCAGCGCCGGGAAGCTGCCCAGGGCGCGGCGGATTTCCGAGGCCACGGCTTCGGCGTTCTTGCGCGACGACGTATCGACGATGCACAGGCCGTGTTGCAGATCGAGCATGGCATCGGTGCGCGATGGCCGCACGAACGCGCGCGGCAGCAGTTCGTGCACCAGGTCTTCCTTCATTTGCTTGCGCGCACGACCACCGGGCTTGCGGCCTTCGCGCTCCTCCATGTCTTCGAGCTTCTTGGCCAGCAAATCATTGACCACGGCGGCCGGCAGCAGCTTGTCCTCGCCGCCCACGGTCAGCCAGATCGCGTCATCGATGCGGTGCGACAGCGCCTCGACATCGGCGCGCCCGAACGGCGGCACGAACCCGCGCGACGACAGCTCCAGCGCGCCGACCGGCTTGAGCGTGCAATCGGCCAGGTGGGTGTCGAGCGTGGACAGGTCCAGTGAAGTGGGAAAGCGGAACAGGGTCAGGTTTCTGAAAAACATCGGGAGTCCGGGAAAGAGCGATGGGGAGGATGAGGCAGCAAGCGGGCTTGCGCGGGAAACGCTGAAACCCGAAGGTCGCGGCGATGTTCCCGACGTTTTGTCCGCAAGACGGAAACGAAAAGTCGATATCCGCGCATGCGCGGGCAAACGTGGGTGGGCGGCATCAGGCGCTACCGTCGTCGCGGCCCAAT
The DNA here is from genome assembly GCA_038241735.1 of Lysobacterales bacterium. Classification (GTDB taxonomy): domain Bacteria; phylum Pseudomonadota; class Gammaproteobacteria; order Xanthomonadales; family Xanthomonadaceae; genus Luteimonas. Next base: position 14,996 of record JBBSST010000026.1, on the reverse strand, counting down.
GCCATGAAGTCAAACAGCTTGGGATCGCTCAACTGCGCCGGACGAATGTTGCCCAGTGCGCGCGCGATCTGATCGATGCGTCCGGGCGACGCGTGTTCCCACCCTGCCATCATCTGCTGCACCTGCTGGCGCTGCAGGTTGTCCTGCGAGCCGCACAGGTTGCACGGAATGATCGGGAATTGCTTCAACCGCGCATACGCGGTGATGACATCTTCGCGGACATAGGCAAGCGGGCGGATCACTACATGCTTGCCGTCGTCGCTGAGCAACTTTGGCGCCATCCCGGCCAGCCTTGCGTGGAAAAACAGATTCATGAAGAACGTGGCGACCAGGTCATCGCGATGGTGGCCAAGCGCGATCCTGGTATAGCCGTGCTGCTCGGCAAACGCATACAGCGCGCCGCGCCGCAGCCGCGAGCACAACGAGCACATGGTCTTGCCTTCCGGCACCACGCGACTGACGACCGAATAGGTGTCTTGCTCGATCACCTGGTACGCAACGCCCAGCGACTGCAGGTATTCGGGCAACACGTGCGCGGGGAAACCCGGCTGCTTCTGGTCGAGGTTCACTGCGGTCAATGAAAACCGCACCGGCGCCTTTTTCTGCAGCTGCAGCAGGACGTCGAGCAGGGTGTAGCTGTCCTTGCCACCGGACAGGCAGACCATGACCCGATCGCCGTCGCGGATCATCTCGAAATCGGCGATCGCGCGGCCGACCTCGTGGCGCAGGCGCTTGCCCAGCCTGTGCAAATCGTGCGCGGCGTTCGGCCCGGTGCGCAGGCGCGAAACAGGTGCGGACAGGGGCAGGACGACGCTCATCGACCGTCCATTCTACCGGCCCGGATGGCGATGACGCTGGTCGCGGTGGCCGTGTAAGCTCCCCTGCGATGGAGCCCGCCAACGACGCCGTGATCAGCCCACAACTGGTCGAGCTGAAGCTCGAGCACCGCGACCTCGATCTTGCCATCGCGCGCTTGCAGTCGGGCATCCAGGACGACGAACTGGCGGTCAAGCGGATGAAAAAACGCAAGCTGCAGCTCAAGGATGCGATCGCCCGGATGGAATCGGAACTGATCCCCGACGAACCCGCGTAACGGTCCGCTGGGCGCGCCCGTGATGATGACCCGGGTTGCGCCGACACGCGTTTCGAAACCATCCGTCGGCCCCGTGGCGCGGGAAGGCCTGGCCGCGCTGCACGAACTGCGGCGGAGCGGCCTGGCCGCGCCGCACGACATTGTCCGCGCCTGTCGGCGACACGCAGTGGTCTGCGCGGGACGGCCATCGACGAAGAAGGATCTCCGCGCCCGATGCCGCCGGCGGTGGAGGATGCGGCGCATTTTTCGAGCCTCGCGCGGGATCGGCCACACCGCCGTGGACTGTGATTTATACTTGACCGCTCGCTGTGGCGCCGTCGCCACGGGCCAAGGGTGGAAACGTGCGCAATTACGACCTTGATTTCCTCAAGCATTTCTCCATGGTGATCGGCTTCCTGGGCGTGGTCACGCTGGGGTTGATCCTGTTTGCCATGCACCTCAATGGTTCGATCCCGACGGAGGTTTCGCCGGCCGCGCTGCGCAACACCCATGCCCGGATCGTCCCGGTCGGCGACGTGTATGCCGGCGCCACGGGCGCCGCCTCGCAAGCCGCCGCAAGCGCGGCCGCCGCGGCTGCCGCCGCCGCGCAGGTCGCCTACGGCGGCACCCTGGACGGCTCGGTGGTCTTCAACAACCTGTGCACCGGCTGCCATACCTCCGGCGCTGGTGGCGCTCCGACCCTGGACAAGGCCCATTGGGCCACGCGCATTCCGCAGGGAACCGAGACGCTCTACACCCACGCCATCGCGGGCTATACCGGCCCGGCCGGCGGCATCATGCCTGCCAAGGGCGGCAACCCGGCGCTGACCGACGAGCAGGTCAAGGCCACCGTCGACTGGATCCTGGCCAACCTCAAGTAGTCACGCCGCGCCGCGATCACCTCACCCCACAACGCCGCCTCCAGGGCGGCGTTGTCGTTGTACGGAGCGTATTTCGACGCCGATCCCGGCATGTACCCCGGTCTGGATCGTTCATCCCTACCTCCGGCTGTCCTGTGCGCGGCAAGCCCGGGAAATGAAGCCGGCGCGGATCCGTCGGCAAACCGCTGGGCAACACGGCTCTGCTGTGATGCCTGCGGTTTCGACGCATCCAGGCCCTTCCCGGCAACGCTTGCCTTCCATACTGTCCAAGCCCCGCACTGGAACTTGCCATGACTGCCCACCGTTTCCGCGCCCCGCTACGAATGATCCTCGTCCTGCCGGCATTGCTCGCGCTGCTGGGCGGCTGCCGCGCGCTCGCGCCTGCCGACGACGGGCCAATCTCCGCCGCGCCGGCCACCGCCGCGCCCGCCACCGCCATCGCGATCACCGCGCCGCCGCAGGACTTGCAGGTGTATCTGGGCCAGCGCGTGCGCATCGATGCGCCGCTGACCATCAGCGGCAACCGCGATTGGGCTCGGCGTGGCGAACTGGTCGCCAGCTTCGACGGACGTCTGTTCGCGCCCACTGAAATCGCCAGGCCCGGTGTCGACGCCGCGCGCGTGGCGGCTGGCAACGCGCGTCGCCAGCTGCGGCTGGTCGATGCCTTGGCGGGTGATCGCGCTGGAGCAATCGCCACCTGGCGCAGCGGCGGCATCATCACCCAGGCCGAAGGCCGCATCGTCGCCCAGGGCAAGGGCCATGCCCTGCAGCTCGACACACCCATGCGCGTGCACGCGGCAGCGCGCCCCACTGCGCCGCAGATCGCCGGCGATGTGCGCCTGGCCAGCTTCAACCTGGAAAACCTGTTCAACGGTGACGGCCGCGGCGGCGGTTTCCCCACCCTGCGCGGCGCGCGCACGCCACAGGCGCTGGTCCGGCAGCTGGGCAAGCTGGTGGCCACGATCCACGCGCTGCAGCCCGATGTCGCGGCGCTGATGGAGCTGGAAAACGACGGTTACGGTGACGATTCAAGCGTCGCCGCCCTGGTCGATGCGCTCAACGCCGCCGCGTCCGATGGCCCGGGCGACTGGCGTTTCGTCAACACGGGCACCGGACCGGGCGACAACCCGATCCGCGTCGGGATGATCTACCGCGCCTCGCGGGTGGCGCCGACCGGACAACCGGCCGTGCTGCAGGGCGGGCCGTTTGGCGAACGCAGCCGGGTGCCGCTGGCGCAGGCATTCCGCGCCGGCCGTGGCCCGGTGTTCGTGGTGGTCGCCAATCACTTCAAATCCAAGGGCTGCACCGACGCTGTGGGTGCGGACGCCGACCAGCACGACGGCCAGGCCTGCTGGAATGCCCTGCGCACCGATTCGGCGCGCCGCCTGGGCGCCTGGCTGAAAACCGACCCAACGGGAACACGCAGCGATCTTGTCGCCATCGTCGGCGATTTTAACGCCTACGCCATGGAAGATCCGATCCAGGCCCTGCTGGGCCAGGGTTGGCGCGACGCCCTGCACGTGGCGCGCGTCGCCGACCCCTACAGCTTTGTCTTTGATGCCCGAGCCGGACGGCTCGACCATGCCTTGCTCAGTCCGGCCATGGCCCGGCGCGTCGCGGCAGCGGCGGAATGGCATAGCAATGCCGATGAGGTGGAGAAGATCGACGATCACGCCGTCATTGGCGCCGAAAATCCGCCAACGCCATGGCGCAGCTCCGACCACGACCCGCTGCTGGTGGGCCTGCGCCTGCGCGCGCCGTGAACGTGCAAGCGCTTATCATCGCCCCATGACCGACCCCGACTTCCCCACCTCCTCCACTTCCCTCACGATCGCCGGGCCCGTGGGCGCGCTGGAATTGATGGTCGAGTTACCCGACGACGACATCGTCGCGCTGCCGCTGGTGGTGATTGTCTGCCATCCGCTGCCGACCGAAGGCGGCACCATGCACAACAAGGTGGTCACGATGACCAGCCGCGCGGTGCGCGAATTGGGCGCGACCAGCGTGCGCTTCAATTTCCGTGGCACCGGCCATTCCGAGGGCGTCTACGACGAGGGTCGCGGCGAGGTCGACGACCTGGCCGCAGTCACCGCCTGGGTTCGCGCGCAGCGCCCCGGTGACGCGCTATGGCTGGCCGGTTTCAGTTTCGGCGCCTACGTGTCGCTGCGTGCGGCCGCGCTGCTGCGACCCGATGTGCTGATCTCGATCGCCCCGCCTGCGGGCCGCTGGGATTTTGAATCATTCGAGTTGCCGACCATGCCGTGGCTGGTCATCCAGGGCGAAGCCGACGAGGTCGTCGATCCGCAGGCGGTCTACGACTGGCTGGAGCGATCCAAGGCGCAGGCCGAGCTGGTGCGCATGCCCGACACCAGCCACTTCTTCCATCGCAAGCTGATCGACCTGCGCGGCGCGATCAAAAACGGCGTCAAGGCTTTCCTGCCGTCCGCGAATGGTTGATCCGCAGGCGGCGGCAGCGCCGTCAGAGCAGTATCGCGCCGGCGTTGCACGCGGCGAATGGCACGACGATCCGGCGCAACACGATGCGCTGCGCGTGCTCGATCGCATCCATCAGGCGCTGCTGGCGGCGCCGGCGCGGCGTGGATTTCTTGCCGGGCTGTTCGCGCGCGGCCCGGTGGATTTCATTCCGGGTCTGTACCTGTGGGGCGGCGTGGGTCGCGGCAAGACCTTCCTGATCGACCTGTTCTTCGATGGCTTGCCGATCGCGCAGAAGCGCCGCACGCACTTCCATCGTTTCATGCGCGACGTCCACGAGCGGCTGCGCGTGCACGCCGGTGAGCGCGACCCGCTGGCGATCATCGCGCGCGAGTGGCGGACGAAACTGCGGGTGCTGGTGCTGGACGAATTCTTCGTCAGCGACATTGGCGATGCCATGCTGCTCGGTCGCCTGCTCGAACGCCTGTTCGCCGAGGGCGTGGTGCTGGTGACCAGTTCCAACACCCCGCCGCATGCGCTGTACAAGGATGGCCTGCAGCGCGCGCGTTTCCTGCCGTCGATCGACCTGATCGACGCGCACTGCACCACCGTGCACCTGATGGGCGATACCGATTACCGCCTGCGCGAGCTGACGCGTTCGCCGGTGTACCGCACGCCGCTCGACGACGGCTCCGACGCCTGGCTGCAGTCGCGCTGGCAGGCCCTGGGCGGCGACAGCGTCACGCGCGGAGGCCGCCGCCGCGACGGCAGCATCGAACTGGAGGGGCGCAAGATCGCCACGCGCGCGCGCTGCAAGGGCATGGCGTGGTTTGATTTCAGCGCACTGTGCGAAGGCCCGCGCGGCGCGTCCGACTACATCGAGATCGCGCGCGAGTTCCACACCGTGCTGTTGGGTGGTATCCCGCTGATGGATGCGCGCAACGACGATGCCGCGCGCCGGTTCGTGACCTTGATCGACGAGCTCTACGACCGCCATGTCAACGTCGTCTGCACCGCCGCTGCCGCGCCGCCGGCGCTCTACGCGGGCGAGCGGCTGGCAGGCGCATTCGAGCGCACCGTGTCGCGATTGATCGAGATGCGCAGCGCCGAATACCTCGCGCTGGAACACGGCGACTGATGCAGCATCCGCTGTCGTAGGCAGTCTGTCGTAGGAGCGGCTTCAGCCGCGAGCTCTCGTGTCGCCGGCAAAAAAAGATCGCGGCTGAAGCCGCTCCTACCTGTGCTCCGGAGCTTGCGCCGACGCTAGAACCCGCCGGGTTTGACCGGCGCGGCCGCTCCCGCCAGCTCGAACCGGATCATGCGGCGGGCCGGATCGGCCTCGACCAGCCGCACTGCGACCTGTTCGCCGAGCGGCAGCGGGCTTCCGGCTTCGACGCGCGCAAGGGCAGCGCCGAATACCTGGCGCTGGAACACCGCGACTGATGCAGCCGCGTCTTTCGCAGGAGGTCTGTCGTAGGAGCGGCTTCAGCCGCGAGCTCTTGCGTCGCCGGCAAAAAAGATCGCGGCTGAAGCCGCTCCTACATGTGCTCCGGAGCTTGCGCCGATGCTAGAACCCGGCGGGTTTGACCGGCGCGGCCGCTCCCGCCAGCTCGAACCGGATCATGCGGCGGGCCGGATCGGCCTCGACCAGCCGCACTGCGACCTGTTCGCCGAGTGGCAGCGGGCTTCCGGCTTCGACGCGCGCAAGGATCGCGGGGTCGCGCAGCATCACCTCGCCGCCGCGCGGATCTTTCTGGTCGACCTCGACCACGGCGCCCTCGAAGGTTTCGCCGACGCGCGGCGCCAGCGCGGCCGCCTCGGCGAGGTCGAGCACGGCGTTCTCGTAGCGACCGGCGCGTCGCGCGGATTCCTGCATCGTCGCCGGCAAACCCGGCAACGCATCGAGCACCCATTGCGGCACCGGTTTGCCGGCGCACACCGCGACGCAGACCTCGCCGGTATAGCGGTCCACCAGCCGCCGCAGCGGCGCGGTCACGTGCGCGTATTGCGCGGCCAACGCCGCATGCTGCGCATGTTGCGGCACCGCGCCGTCGAAGGCGACGTAGCCGGCGCCGCGCAGCACCGTGGTGCAGGCGGTCATCATCGCCACGTCGCGCGGATTGGCCGGAACGAGCGCGCGGATGAAATCCGGAACGCCGCGCGCCGTCGGCCAGTCGATGCCCAGCGCGTGCGCGGTGCGATGCAGGCGTGCGATCGCGCGCGGGTCGGCTTCGGGCAGCGTGCGCAGCAGCCCGACCTTCCCCTGCACCATCAAATGCGCCGCCGCCATCCCGGTCAGCAGCGAGATCTGTTCGTTCCAGTCCTCGACCCGGTGGCGGGCGCGGAACTCCAGCGTCCAGCGCCCATCCTCGACGCGGATTTCCTGTTCCGGCAGCGGCAGGCTGACCCCGCCGCGACGCTGCTCGCGTTGCTTGCGCAGCTCGCCGATCTCGCGCAGTACCGTCCACATCGGGTCGGCATTGCCGGCGTCGATCTGCGCCTGCACGCCGGCGTAATCAAGCTTGGCGCGGCTGCGGATCTGCGCGCGGTGCACGTCGACGGCGATGCCCTCGCCGCTGGCGTCGACGTCGATCGTCCACAGCAGGGCCGGGCGCAGCTGTCCCGGCAACAGCGAGGCCGCGTCTTCGGACAAGACCTTCGGATGCAGCGGGATCTTGGCGTCGGCGCCGTACAGCGTCTCGCCACGGCGATTGGCTTCCAGGTCGATCGCGTCGCCGGCGCGCACGAACGCGGCGACATCGGCGATGGCGTAGTGCACCCGGTAACCGTCGCCGTTGCGGGCGACGAACATCGCCTGGTCCAGGTCCATCGCATCGGGCGGGTCGATGGTGACGAAGGCGATGTCGCTGCGGTCTTCGTCGGGCAGGCGCGGGTTGGCGGCCGCGATGGCGGCAGCGCGCTCGACGTCAGGCGCAAACGCCGTCGGCAATCCGAGTTCGCGCTGGATGTCGGCCATGCCCCGGGCCAATGTCGCGTCCTGCCGTACGTGCAGGCGGAGGCGGCGTGTCGTCGTCATCGGGGGTCTGTCCTGGTCATGTCCAGATTCTAATCGGCGCGCCTGCACTGCCTGCACTGCAGCCGTCTGGCGCTGGACGTATCGCATTGGCTGACCCTGCCATTCCACATCATTTTGTGTTGACGGATTGAAATGACCACACTATGTTGTGGCGGTCGGTTCCGGCGGCTCACGTCGTCGGATGAAAAGGGAAGCCGGTGCGGCGACGCGTCCTGATGGACGCCAGCCTATTCCGGCGCTGCCCCGCAGCGGTAATTGGAAACGACCGCCGTCACATGCACTGGGATGCCTTTGTCCCGGGAAGCGACGGCCAGTAGGTGAGTGGTTTCGTACAGAAATTGCCCGCGTCCACGAGCCCGAAGACCTGCCGACAGCCGCGCGCATGCACGCCGCGCGGTGCCGGCTGCGGAATCTCCGGGGGGAGATGGCTGGTGACGCAATCCCGATCTCGCCCCGGCGACGGTCGCGGTTGTTGCGACACCGCTCCAACACCCTGCGATGACTCCGCCCGCCGCTGCGACGCTCTGGCGTTGCGACGGCATGGCTGGGCGGGGTCGCGCGGTGGCGGTATTCGTCTTCGCTCGATCACGTTCCTGCGTCGCCTCCGCGGGAGAGGCGGCTCGGTGCGCCATCGAAGGAGTTCCAATGAACCACCAGACTGACACCGCCATCGCCACCGGCGCGCACGACGACGCCGACTTCCTGCTCACCCCGCCGCCGACCGCCACCGCGATGCGCGTGGCCAAACGCAATGGCGGCAGCGAGCCGGTCGACCTCAACAAGATCGTGCGCGCGGTGCAGAGATGCTCCGAAGGCCTGCACGCCGTCGACCCGATGCGGGTGGCGACGCGCACCATTTCCGGCCTGTACGACGGCGCATCGACGCGCGAACTGGACGAATTGTCGATCCGCACCGCCGCGCTGCTGACCGCCGAGGAACCCGAATATGGTCGCCTCGCCGCGCGCTTGCTGGCGGGCGTGATCGCCAAGGAAGTCGCCGGCCAGGAAATCCACGCGTTCTCGCAGTCGGTGGCGCGTGGCCATGAGGTTGGCTTGATCAACGAGCGCCTGCTCGGCTTCGTGCAGGCCAACGCGCGCAAGCTCAACGATGCGCTGGATGTGTCGCTGGACCTGCATTTTGATTACTTTGGCCTGCGCACGATGTACGACCGTTACCTGTTGCGCCACCCGCATACGCGCAAGGTGATCGAGACACCGCAACAGTTCTTCCTGCGCGTCGCCTGCGCCCTGAGCGAAGACGTGCCCGAGGCGCTGGCGCTGTACCGGCGCATGGGCAACCTGGATTACCTGCCCAGCTCGCCGACGCTGTTCAACGCCGGCACCACGCATGAGCAATTATCGAGCTGCTTCCTGCTCGACTCGCCGCGCGACTGCCTGCAATCGATCTACCAGACGTATGGCGATATCGCGCAGCTGTCGAAATTCAGCGGCGGCATCGGCGTCAGCTTTACCCGCGTGCGTTCGCGCGGCTCGCTAATCAAGTCCACCAACGGCCATTCCAACGGCATCGTGCCGTGGTTGAAGACGCTGGATTCGTCGGTCGCGGCGGTCAACCAGGGCGGCAAGCGCAAGGGCGCGGCCTGCGTGTACCTGGAACCCTGGCACGCCGACGTCGAGGAGTTCCTTGAGCTGCGCGAGAACACCGGCGACGACGCTCGTCGCACGCATAACCTCAATCTTGCCAACTGGATCCCCGACCTGTTCATGCAGCGCGTCGAGGCCGACGCGGCATGGTCGCTGTTTGATCCGCGCGTGGTACCGGAGTTCACCGACCTGTTTGGCGACACGTTCGAACAGGCCTACGAGCAGGCTGAAAAACAGGGCAAGGCAAGCAAGACCATCCAGGCGCGCGAGTTGTATTCGCGGATGATGCGCACGCTGGCACAAACCGGCAACGGCTGGATGACGTTCAAGGACAAATGCAATCGCGCCAGCAACCAGACGTTGAGGCCCGGCAACGTCATCCACCTGTCCAACCTGTGCACGGAGATCCTGGAAGTCACCTCCGATGATGAAACCGCGGTCTGCAACCTCGGCTCGATCAACCTCAGCCATCATTTCGACGCCCATGCCAACGATCGGTTGGGCGCGTTTGATTTCGACAAGCTCGGCGAAACCGTGCGCCTTGCGGTGCGCCAGCTTGATCGGGTGATCGACCTGAATTTCTATCCCATCGAATCGGCCCGTCGCGGCAACCTGCGCTGGCGCCCGGTCGGACTGGGCGTGATGGGCCTGCAGGATGTGTTCTTCAAGCTGCGCCTGCCCTTCGACAGCGTGGAAGCGCGCGCACTGTCGGCGAAGATCGCCGAAACCATCTATTACTTCGCACTGGAAACCTCGTGCGAACTGGCCGAGGAACGCGGCCGGCACCCGTCGTTTGCCGACACCCGCGCGGCCGCTGGCGAGCTGCAGTTCGACGCCTGGGCAGTCACGCCGGAAAATTCTCAACGCTGGGATACGCTGCGTGCGCGCATCGTCCAGCACGGCCTGCGCAACTCATTGCTGATCGCGATCGCACCGACCGCCACCATCGCCTCGATCGCCGGCTGCTACGAGTGCGTCGAGCCGCAGGTCAGCAACCTGTTCAAGCGCGAAACCCTGTCGGGCGATTTCCTGCAGGTCAATCGTTACCTGGTGGTCGAGCTGAAGAAGCTGGGCCTGTGGACGCCGGAAATCCGTGATGCAATCAAGCAGGCCGACGGCTCAGTGCAGGAGGTTGCGCAGATCCCGGACACCTTGCGCGCGATCTACCGCACCGCGTGGGAAGTACCGATGCGCTCGCTGATCGACATGGCCGCCGGGCGCGGCGCGTTCATCGATCAATCCGCCTCGCTGAATCTATTCATGGAAAGCCCGAACATCGGCGCGATGTCGTCGATGTACATGTATGCATGGAAACAGGGCATCAAGACCACGTATTACCTGCGCTCGCGGCCGGCCACCAGGATCGCCAAGACCACCGTGGGCAGCGTCCAGGCCGCCGCGCCGAAACCGGCATTCACCGCCGACGAAGCCGTGGCCTGCTCGCTGGAAAACCCTGAGAGCTGCGAGGCCTGCCAGTAACCGCGCCCCCGCCAACCGCCCTCCCGCACGCGCGAGGGCGGCCAATGCAATCACAGGAAACCACCATGTCCAGCCACAGCCGCCAACTGCTCCTCGACCCGGGTTTCGAACTCACCCTGCGGCCGATGCGTTACCCGCAGTTCTACGAGATGTACCGCAACGCCATCCGCAATACCTGGACGGTGGAGGAAGTCGATTTCTCGCTCGACACCAACGACCTCAAGAACAAGTTCGGCCCGGCCGAGCGGCATTTGATCGAACGCCTGATCGCATTTTTCGCCACCGGCGATTCGATCGTCTCCAACAACCTCGTGCTCAACCTGTACCAGCACATCAACGCGCCCGAAGCGCGCATGTACCTGTCGCGGCAGCTGTACGAGGAAGCGCTGCACGTGCAGTTCTACCTCACCCTGCTCGACAGCTACCTGCCCGACCCCAACGAGCGCGCCAAGGCGTTCGCCGCGGTCGAGAACATCCCGTCGATCCGGCGCAAGGCCGAGTTCTGCTTCAAGTGGATCGACTCGTTGCAGGGCGTCACGCGCATCGAAACGCGCGAACAGCGGCGCCAGTTCCTGCTCAACATGGTCTGCTTTGCCGGCTGCATCGAGGGGCTGTTTTTCTTCGGCGCGTTCGCCTACGTGTACTACCTGCGCTCGCGCGGATTGCTGCACGGGCTGGCGTCGGGCACCAACTGGGTGTTCCGCGACGAGAGCGCGCACATGGCGTTCGCCTTCGAGGTGATCCGCACCGCGCGCGAGGAGGAACCCGACCTGATCGACGACGCGTTCCGCGCCCAGGTAGTGGAGATGATGATCGAGGCGGTGGCCTGTGAAGTCGCCTTTGCCGAAGACACCTTGTCGGGTGGCGTCGCCGGGTTGTCGCTGAAGGACATGCGCCAATACCTGGAGTACTGCGCCGACCAGCGCATGGCCCAGCTCGGCATGCCCAAGCATTTTGGCGCGCACAATCCATTCCCGTTCATGGACCTGCAGGACGTGCAGGAACTGACCAACTTCTTCGAACGCCGCGTGTCGGCCTACCAGGTCGGCGTGCAGGGCGAGGTGGGTTTCGACCACGCGTTCTGATATCCACACTTGCGTAGGAGCGGCTTCAGCCGCGATGCACGGCCGGGACGCCTCGCACATGGGGCTTTGCACGGCCGGGAACGCGATCGCGCCCATGGGGCGCTCCTACCGTGCTTTCCAGGAGCTATTGAATGACGATCAAATCGACGGCCGCGCCCACCGAGGCGCGGCTGCTGGAAATGGTGTTCCCCGACCACACCAACCACCTGGGCACCTTGTTCGGTGGACAGGCGCTGGCGTGGATGGACAAGGCAGCTTTTATTGCCGCCTCGCGCTACGCACGGCGCAGCGTGGTCACCGCGCGCTCCGAGCAGGTTGATTTCAAGCTGCCGATCCGCCAGGGCCAGCTGGTCGAGACCATCGCGCGCGTGGTCGAGGTCGGACGCAGCTCGATTCAGGTGGAAGTCGAGCTCATCGCCGAGGACCTGCTCAGCGGCGACCGCGAGCTGTGCACGCGCGGGCGCTTCGTGATGATCGCGCTGGATGCACGCGGCCGACCCACCTCGGTGCCAGGCCTGCCCGTCGCCTGACGGCCACCCCGGCGCAAACCGGGACGGCAGGCAAGCTTCAGGGCAGGCAGGCTTCAGAGCAGGCAAGCGTCAGTGCGCGGCGACACCTTCGCGCAGCACGCGCGCCGCGCCGACCATCGCCTGCAACGCGGTGCGTGTTTCCGACCAGCCGCGGGTTTTCAGGCCGCAATCGGGATTGACCCAGATCTGCTGCGCCTGCAACACCGCGCGCGCCTTGCCCAGCAGGTCGATCATTTCCGCCGCATCGGGCACGCGCGGTGAATGGATGTCGTAGACGCCCGGGCCAATCGCGTTGGGGTATCGAAATTGCACGAACGCATCCAGCAACTCCATGCGCGAGCGCGAGGTTTCGATCGAGATCACGTCGGCGTCCATCGCTGCAACGGCCTCGATGATGTCGTTGAACTCCGAGTAGCACATGTGGGTATGGATCTGGGTCGCATCGGCCACGCCCGAGGCGCTGATGCGGAAAGCCTCGACCGCCCAGTCCAGGTAGGCATTCCACGCCGAGCGGCGCAGGGGCAAACCTTCACGCAACGCAGGTTCGTCGATCTGGATCACGCCGATGCCGGCGGCTTCCAGGTCCATGACTTCGTCGCGCAGCGCCAGTGCGATCTGTCGACACGTCTGTGATCGCAGCTGGTCGTCGCGCACGAATGACCATTGCAGCACCGTCACCGGCCCGGTCAGCATGCCTTTCATCGGCCGATCGGTCAGCGATTGCGCGTACCGCGACCAGCGCACCGTCATCGGCGCAGGACGCGCCACGTCGCCATACAGGATTGGCGGTTTCACGCAGCGTGATCCGTAACTTTGCACCCAGCCGTTGCTGGTGAACGCAAACCCATCGAGCTGCTCGCCGAAATATTCGACCATGTCATTGCGCTCGAACTCGCCGTGTACCAGCACGTCGATACCGACCTGTTCCTGGAAACGCACGCATTGTTCGATCTGGCTGGCAATGAAGCGGTCGTAGTCGGCATCGGCCAGGCGACCGGACTTGTGCTGCGCACGTGCTTCGCGCACCGCCTGCGTCTGCGGGAACGAGCCGATGGTGGTGGTGGGAAATACCGGCAATTCCAGTCGTTGCTGTTGTCGCGCGCGCCGCGCCGGATATGCCGACGTGCGGCGCGCGGCATCTGCATCCAGGGCGGCCAGTCGCGCCGCCACGGCCGGCCGATGCACCTTGCCCGATGCACGTCGCGATGCCAGGGCGGCACGCGCATCGTCCAGGCCGGCCGCGGCGTGCGGCTTGCCCTGCAGGGCGTCGCACAGCACGCGCAGCTCGCCAATTTTCTGTCGTGCAAACGCCAGCCAGCTGCGCAGGTCCGCGTCGAGTGCTTTTTCGCCGCACACATCCACCGGTACGTGCAACAGCGAGCACGATGGCGCCAGCCACAGGCGCTCGCTGCCCACGCGCAGTTCCGCGCGCCGGGCCAGTTCCAGCGCGTGGTCCAGGTCGGTCCGCCAGATGTTGCGGCCGTCCACCACGCCCAGCGACAGCACGCGGTCTTCGGGCAGCAGTCCAAGCACGGCTTCGAGCTGTTCCGGCGCGCGCACCAAGTCGACATGCAGGCCATCGACCGGCAGCGACATCGCCCACGGCAGGTTGCCGGCCAAGGCGCCAAAATAGGTGGCCAACAGCAGCTTCGGTCGCGCAGCCCCGGCCAGGACTTCATACGCGCGTCGATAGGCGGCCTGGGCGGCGGCGTCCAGGTCCAGCACCAGGCAGGGTTCGTCGATCTGCACCCAATCCGCACCGGCAGCGTGCAGGCGAGCGAGCAGCTGCGCATACACCGGCAGCAGGCGATCGAGCAGTTCGAGACGATCACTGCCATCGACACTCTTGGCCAGCAGCAGGAAGCTCACCGGCCCCAGCAACACCGGACGCGCGTGGTGTCCGAGCGCCCTGGCCTCAAGGAATTCGGCGACGGGTTTGTCGCCGCGCAGGCGGAAGTCCTGCGCGCGATGCAGTTCCGGCACCAGGTAGTGGTAATTGGTATCGAACCACTTGGTCATCTCCAGCGCGCACAGGTCGATGCCGGCATGCTGCACGCCGCGTGCGAGGGCGAAATAGCCGGCCAGCGGATCGGCATCGGCCAGCGCGCGATAGGCCTGGGGAATGGCGTCGCACAGGAACGCCATGTCGAGCACCTGGTCGTACAGCGAAAAATCGTTGCAGGGCACCACGTCGGCGCCCGCCTCTTTTTGCAGCTGCCAGTGGCGTTGGCGCAGTTCGCGCGCGGTTTGTTGCAGCGCCTCGGCGCTGGAGTCGCCGCGCCAATAGGTTTCAAGTGCGTGTTTCAGTTCACGCCGGGCCCCGATACGCGGGAATCCCAGGTTGGTGACGATGCTCATGGTGACGTTTCCTCAATGCACAGGCGAATGAGGAACGAAGGAACCGCGTGGGGATGACCGGCATCGTCGATGCCGTTCACCCACCACGCCAGCGACCTTCGCCCCCGCGGGCGAGCCGGCACTTGCGTGGGGATGCGCGGGACGACACGCCACGCAGGTGCGCAACGGGACGCCGGCGACTTCCCTGCGGAAGTTCCAGGTCATGTCGGAGTGCGCGCCGATGATGTGTCGGCGTGCACCCCGGCCAAGGCAGGTATTCGGACTCGTGGAAGCGCACCCTCGCGCCGGATCGACTTGCCCGTTTCGACTGGCCCGTTTCAGCTGGTCCGTTTCAGCTGGTGCGCGCCGCGCGCCGGGACCGCTTCGTTGGACCAACCGGGTTTCCACACACCGCTGCGGGGCAGCGCCGGCATTGGACTTCAATGGAGTCCGCACCGGCTTCCCTTTTTTAATTCCATCGCTTTATCGCGATATAGCGATGGAAACCTTGGCCGAGGCAAATTACCTGTCCGCCTG
>JBBSST010000025.1:0-43599 GCA_038241735.1 Lysobacterales bacterium | reverse complement strand
TCGGGGCCACGCCCCCGACACCCCGGACGCGGCTGGACCGGTAGGAGCGCCCCATGGGCGCGAGGGCACTGCGGATGAAGCCTCATCGCGCCCCTGGGGCGCTCCTGCCGCTCCAGACATTCTCAATGCGACAAGGGTCCCGCGGGTCGGGGGCGTAGCCCCGACCTACTAGAGTCAACACTCGAACAAGCGATTAAATTGCCCTAATCCGCCAAACTTCGGCGATCTGGACAGCATCGCCCACTTCGCGCAGACTGATCCCCCGTTTTGAACGTACATGCGATGGCGCAGCTTCTAGTCCTGCACGGCCCCAACCTCAACCTGCTCGGTACGCGCGAGCCCGGGATTTATGGTCGCGCCTCGCTGTCGGAGATCGACGCCGACCTCACCGCGCGGGCGCTGGAGAAGGGCCATGACCTCAGCTGCTTCCAGTCCAACGCCGAGCACGCCCTGGTCGATCGCGTCCAGGCCGCCCGCGACGATGGCACCGATTTCATCCTGATCAACCCGGCCGGCTTCACCCACACGTCCGTCGCCCTGCGCGATGCTCTGGCGGCGGTCGCGATCCCGTTTATCGAGGTCCACCTGTCCAATCCGCACGCCCGCGAACCGTTCCGCCACACCAGCTATTTCAGCGACCTCGCCGTCGGCGTGATCTGCGGTTTCGGTGCGCTGGGCTACGGTCTGGCATTGGTCGCCGCCACGCGCCACCTGGACGCGGATGCCGGCGCGCGAGACGCCTGACACGCATCGCCCGCCTTGAATGCACGCACTGAATGCCCCTGCTGAATACATCCCAATGACGCGGCGCCGCCGCCGATCCTTCCGCCGCTCCACCGGGCCTGCCCCTTACGACACCACGAGACGCCTTCATGGACCTGAGAAAAATCAAGAAACTCATTGACCTGCTTGAGGAGTCCAACCTCTCGGAGATCGAGATCAAGGAAGGCGAGGAGTCCGTGCGCCTGGCGCGCGCGCCGACCGGCGGCGGGCAGTCCGGGTATGCACCCCCGTACCCGGATTACTCACAGCGCCCCATGCCGCCGATGCCGATGCAGTCGCCGGTCGATGCCGCGACCGGCGGCAGCACCAAGCCCGGCCCGGAACTGCCCGACGGCCACGTCGTGCGCGCACCGATGGTCGGCACGTTCTACGCCTCGCCGTCGCCCGACAAGCCGGCCTTCGTCAGCGTCGGCCAGGTGGTCAAGGAAGGCGAGACGCTCGGCATCATCGAGGCGATGAAAATGTTCAACCCGATCGAGGCCGATGTTTCAGGCACGGTGCTCGCGGTCCAGTGCGAAAGCGGCCAGCCGGTGGAATTCGACCAGCCGCTGTTCGTGATCGGCTGAGGCGCGGACGATGCTGGACAAAGTCGTCATTGCCAACCGCGGCGAAATCGCGCTGCGCATCCTGCGCGCCTGCCATGCGCTGGGTATCCGCACGGTCGCGGTGCATTCCACCGTCGACCGCAACCTCAAGCACGTGGGCATGGCCGACGAGTCGGTGTGCATCGGCCCGGCGCCGTCATCGGACAGCTATCTCAACATGGCCTCGATCATTGCCGCGGCCGAAGTCACCGACGCGCAGGCGATCCACCCGGGCTACGGTTTCCTCAGCGAAAACGCGGATTTTGCCGAACGCGTCGAGCAGTCGGGCTTCATCTTCATCGGA
The DNA here is from genome assembly GCA_038241735.1 of Lysobacterales bacterium. Taxonomy (GTDB): domain Bacteria; phylum Pseudomonadota; class Gammaproteobacteria; order Xanthomonadales; family Xanthomonadaceae; genus Luteimonas. The sequence goes on along the minus strand of JBBSST010000025.1, from coordinate 41,928 downwards.
CCCAGGGCCGAAACCATCCGCCTGATGGGTGACAAGGTCGAGGCGATCCGCGCGATGAAGGCCGCCGGGGTGCCCTGCGTTCCCGGCAGCGGCGGCCCGCTGGGCGACGACAACGACGCCAACATGATCATCGCGCGCGAGATCGGTTACCCGATCATCGTCAAGGCCGCCGGCGGCGGCGGCGGCCGCGGCATGCGCGTGGTGCACACCGAAGCCGCGCTGGCCAATGCCGTGGCGACGACCAAGTCAGAAGCCAAGGCTGCGTTTGGCAACGACATGGTGTACATGGAGAAATTCCTCGAAAACCCGCGCCATATCGAAATCCAGGTGCTCGCCGACGGCCAGGGCAGCGCCATCCACCTGGGTGAGCGCGACTGTTCGATGCAGCGACGCCACCAGAAAGTGGTCGAGGAAGCGCCTGCGCCGGGCATCACCGAGCAGCAGCGTGCCGAGATTGGCAAGGTCTGCGTCGAGGCCTGCCTGCGCATCGGCTATCGCGGCGCCGGCACGTTCGAGTTCCTGTTCGAGGACGGCCGCTTTTATTTCATCGAGATGAACACCCGTATCCAGGTCGAGCATCCGGTCACGGAGCTTGTCACCGGCATCGACCTGGTGCGCGAACAGCTGCTGATCGCTTCCGGCCAGAAATTGACCATCAAGCAGTCCGACATCGTGCTGCGCGGCCACGCCATCGAGTGCCGCATCAATGCCGAGGACCCGGAAACCTTCATGCCCTCGCCTGGCTTGATCCAGCATTTCCACGCGCCCGGCGGCCCCGGCGTTCGCGTGGATTCGCATATCTATGAAGGCTATCGGGTGCCGCCGAACTACGATTCGATGATCGGCAAGCTGATCGTCCACGGCGCCGATCGACAACAGGCGATCTGCCGCATGCGCGTGGCGCTCAGCGAGATGGTCGTCGATGGAATCAAGACCAATATCCCGCTGCAGCAACGCATCCTCGCCGACGGCGGCTTCGGGCATGGTGGACAAAACATCCACTACCTTGAAAAGCAGCTGGCGGAGCGCAAGGACAAGTCGCTGTCGATTGGCTAGACACACGCCGGCACCATCGGCCTTGCGACCGTGGCAGCAGGGCTGATCGAGACGCGTTGCAAGCAATCGCGCCAATCCGGCCGCTGCGATACTGGCAGCTGCGTCGTCCTGCAACCGGCCAAAGGAGCGGGAGACGCGCACACCTGCGCGTCCGCGCCGTGCAATGGAAGTCATTTATGATGCGCCTGCCACTTCCAACGAGATCGCACGCAATGAAGCCCGCCCTCCTCGTACTGACCATCGCCGCCGTCCTGTCGCTGGGCGCCTGCAAGAAGTCCGCCGACAACCCGGACGCAACCCCGCCCACCGACGCCACGGCCGTCACCGCTGATGCGCCCGCGGCCGACCCAGCGCAGCAGCCAGAGGCGACGCCGGCAGACGACAACGCGACGGCCGCCAGCGATGACGCCGATGGCCAAGCGGCCAGGACACGCAGCGAGCAGCAGGCCAAGCTCGACTACGCGACGATGGAAAACGACTATCTCGCCGCCACGAACGGACAGTGGGCTGCAAGCGCCACCGCCAGCTCGTCGTTCGGCAGCGCGAACGATGCCGGACCCGATTCCCGCGAGGGCAACACCCCATGGCGCGCAACCGGCGCGCCCGACGGAGACAACTGGACCAACAACAGCCAGGACGTCGGATTCGACTGGATCCAGCTGAAATTCGCCGCCGCCGTGACGCCCGCTGAAATCCGCGCCGTGTTCAGCGGCAATGAAGCGGTGGAAGCGATCACCAAGGTCGAACTGATCGACACGGCGGGCAAGTCGCACGTCGTCTGGTCCGGCTTGAGCGACAGCAAGCGTGACGACCGCGGCCAGCGCACGTGGTTCGTGCGCAAGGTTGACGGCGCGGATTACACCGCCGACACGGTCAAGCTGAGCTTCGCCAACAACGTGTCCAGCGGCTTCAAAACCGTGGATGCCGTCCAACTCATCGCCAAGTGATCGGATTCGCGCGGTGTTGGTTGAAGGGCCGCAGTGATGCAGCGCGCCCGACCGAGGACGCGTAGTGCCCTTCCTCGAACTCACCCTGCGCTGCAGCGAAGCCGAACAGCCGCGCTATGAGAACGCATTCGAGGACGTCGGTGCGCTGGCGGTGACGATGCTCGATGCCGACGCTGACACCGCGAACGAGCATGCGATCCTCGAGCCGGGTGTAGGCGAGACGCCGCTGTGGGACTCGCTCACGCTCACCGCGTTGTTCGCGCACGACACCGACGCGTTGCTGCTGCTTGCCGCGCTGGAGGCGTTCGATCCCGGACTGGACTGGTCGCGGGCATCGTTCCGCAAAGTCGAGGACCAGGACTGGGAGCGCGCGTGGATGGACCAGTACGCACCACTGCAGTTCGGCGCGCACACCTGGATCGTGCCGTGGAACCACGAGTTGCCAGCTGCTGCGGACACGCCGGATGCAGCGGTGGTGCGGCTCGATCCGGGCCTGGCATTTGGATCGGGCACCCATCCAACCACGTCGCTGTGCCTGCAATGGCTGGATGCGCTGGCCGCGCGCGGCGACCTGCAGGGCCGCGACGTGCTCGATTTTGGCTGCGGCAGCGGCATCCTTGCGCTCGCCGCGCTGAAACTCGGCGCGGCGAGCGCGGTTGGCGTCGACAACGATCCGCAGGCCTTGCTTGCGACGCACGACAACGCCGAGCGCAATGGCGTCGGCAACCGCCTGTCGGTGCATTTGCCTGCCGATGAACCCGTCGCCACGTATCCGATCGTCGTCGCCAACATCCTTGCATCCGCACTGGATGCATTGGCCGAAACACTTGCCGCGCGCGTGGCGACGGGCGGCGGCATCGCATTGTCGGGCATCCTGGACGGCCAGCAGGATCCGCTGCTGCAACGTTATGGCGCGTGGTTCGACCACCTGCGGGTCACGGTCGAAGGCGATTGGGTGCGCATCGATGGCGTACGCCGCACGCAGTCATAGGGCGGGGAAAACACCGAGCTAATCGGAAATCGCTGCACTTCTTGCAGGAACGCCCGATGGGGCGCGACGTGCCTTCCCGATATCGCCCGTCTCGCCGATCCAGTGCGTCTACGAAAATCATGCGCGGCATGATTGAATAGACCCCATGTTCATCAATTGTCCCTACTGCAAGGCGCTGGTCGCCACCGATCCGGCCACCGACCTGCCACCCGCTCATTGCCCGCGCTGCGCGGCGACGCTGCGCGAGCCCATGCCGACAGCGTCCGACGTCGTCGACACGCATGGCGCACCCGCGCATGACGCAGCAATGACAGGCGATGCACACGCCGACGCAGCCATCCCGGAAAATCTCGCCCCCGTTTCCAAACCACCGCAGCGTGATCGGGCCGCGATGCGCGAGGCAGATATCCAGAGCGATATCGACGCCGATATCGGAGCGGCAGCGTCGCTTCCTGCACCAGCGACACCCACGATCGCCTCGATCGCGACACGGCTGCTGAAACCAGCCGACGCCCCCATTGCGACTTCGCCGTCGGCGCCCCTTGATGACGGGCCGGTCGATGTCGCGCAGGCCGATGCCGCGCAAACCAGGTCGGAACCTGACGTCACGTCGACCCCGGTTGAAACCACAGCATCGCTGGGTCCAGAACCAGACATCGGCCCCGATCCCATGGTTGATGCCACCCACAGCGGCACCGGGTCCGGGCTTGATACCCAAACCAACGCCACCGACGCGCAAGCTGACGCGACTCCCGTCGTCGTCGCCGCTACCGGGACGACACACGCCGAAGACAGCGCGGCCACCACGCAGGCCGCCGCACAACCAGCGCCGCGTACCGCAAAGACACTCCCCAGCTTTGCTCGCACCGGCCTGGCGTCTGCAAATCGCGGGCCAGGCTGGAAAACCATCGCCGCGATCGCCGGCCTGGCGGTGCTGTTGCTGCTGCAACTGTTGCTGGCCGATCGTGCACGCCTCGCCGCCAGCGCGCAGTGGCGGCCGCTGGTCTCCACGCTGTGTTCTGTCCTGCAATGCAGCGTGCCGCCGTGGCGCGAGCCGGCCGCCTTTGTATTGCTTGCACGCGATGTGCGCCCGCATCCATCGATACCCGATGCGCTGCGCGTGACGGCCACGTTCCGCAACGATGCCCGTTGGCCACAACCGTGGCCACGATTGCAGTTGACCCTGTCCGATGTCGACGGCCATCCGGTCGCCGCGCGCGATTTCACTGCCCGCCAATATCTCGGCGCGCCGCCCTCCACCCCTGAAATCGCCAGCGGCCAACGCGCCGAAATCGCCATGGACGTGGCCGAACCCGGGCTGCGCAGCGTGGCGTTCGACTTTCAGCTGCAATGAGCTGCGTCGCCATCGCATTGGCGCACGCGACTGCGCCGCGATAGACTTCCAACCCCGCTGCTGATCGGCGGGCACGACTCACCCGGGACTCCCATTGAACGCCGAACGCTCCGACCCCGCCCCTCGCAGTGGCGCGCGCGCGCCATTGCGCGAGCACGTCGCGAATTCCGTTCGCCGTTTTCTTGGCGATCTTGATGGCAGCGATGCCGACAATCTGTACGAGATCGCACTGCGCGAACTCGAGATCCCGCTGTTCGTCGAAGTGCTCAATCACTGCGACGGCAACCAGAGCCGCGCGGCCACGCTGCTCGGCATCCATCGCGCCACGCTGCGCAGGAAGCTGCGCGATTACGGCCTGGCCTGAGCGATCCGTGCTCCCGCATGAGCGCCGCATGAGCGCCGCACGAGCGCCGCATGTCCACAATGCGTTATCCGGAAAGCTGTGCGCACGCCGGGGTGCCCTCCTTCCAGGAGGCGGACATCAGCAAAAACCGCGGGCGCCTATAATTCACGGCCTCCCCGCCCCAGTTTCCCTGCATGAATCCTGAGCCCCTGCCCGGCCACGCCGTGAAAATCACCCGTGCGCTGCTGTCCGTGTCCGATAAAGCGGGCCTGATCGACCTTGCCCGCACATTGGCTGCGCTCGGCGTGGAATTATTGTCGACCGGCGGCACCGCCCAGGCCATCCGCGACGCCGGATTGCCGGTGCGCGACGTGTCCGAGGCCACCGGCTTCCCGGAAATGATGGACGGACGCGTCAAGACCCTGCATCCGATCGTGCATGGCGGCCTGTTGGGCCGCGCCGGCATCGATGATGCGGTGATGGCCAGCCATGGCATTGCGCCGATCGACCTGCTGGTGCTCAACCTGTATCCATTCGAGCGCGTATCGGCCGATCCGGCCAGTACCCTGGAACAGATCGTCGAGAACATCGACATCGGTGGCCCGGCGATGCTGCGCTCGGCGGCGAAAAATTACGCCCGCGTCGCGGTGGCAACCGATCCGGCGCAATACGCGGGCATCATTGAGGAACTCGACGGCAACGACGGCGCATTGTCGGCACGCACGCGTTTTGCGCTGTCGGTGGCCGCGTTCAACCGCGTCGCCCAGTACGACGCCTGCATCAGTGATTACCTGTCGTCGCTGCAGGACGACGGCAGCCGCACGATGTTCCCGGCACAAGCCAACGGCAGCTTCATCAAGGTCATGGACCTGCGCTACGGCGAAAACCCGCACCAGCAGGGTGCCTTCTACCGCGACCTGCATCCGCAGCCCGGCACGTTGGCGACGTTCAACCAGCTGCAGGGCAAGGAACTGTCCTACAACAACCTTGCCGATGCCGACGCCGCGTGGGAATGCGTGCGCCAGTTCGACACGCCCGCGTGCGTGATCGTCAAGCACGCCAATCCCTGCGGCGTGGCCACCGGCGCGGGCTGCGGCGATGCCTACGAGCTGGCCTACGCCACCGATCCGACGTCCGCGTTCGGCGGCATCCTCGCGTTCAACACGACCCTGGATGCGGCCACGACCAAGGCCATCCTCGACCGCCAGTTCGTCGAAGTGTTGATCGCGCCGGATTACGCGCCGGCCGCGCTCGATTACGCGAAGAAGAAGGCCAACGTGCGCGTGCTGAAGATCGCGCATGGCGACGGTCGCAACCTGATGGACATCAAACGTGTCGGCTCCGGCCTGTTGATGCAGAGCGCCGACGACCGCGTGGTGGCGCGCGACGAATTGAAGCTGGTCAGCAAGCGCACGCCAACACCGGCGGAACTGGACACGCTGCTGTTTGCCTGGCGCGTGGCGAAATACGTCAAGTCCAACGCCATCGTGTACGCGAAGGACCAGCGCACCATCGGCATCGGCGCCGGGCAGATGAGTCGCGTGGTCAGCGCGAAGATCGCCGGACTCAAGGCCGAGGAAGCCGGCCTGGTGGTGACCGGCTCGGTGATGGCGTCCGATGCGTTTTTCCCGTTCCGCGACGGCATCGACGCCGCTGCGGCCGCCGGCATCCGAGCGGTGATCCAGCCCGGCGGTTCGATGCGCGACAACGAAGTCATTGCCGCGGCCGACGAGCACGACATCGCGATGGTCTTCACCGGCGTGCGCCACTTCCGCCACTGATCCGCGTCTTGCGCTGCCAGCAGTGCTTGCGGCCCGGCTTGCGCGCCTATTGCGGCGGTGCGGACGTCTTCGCAGTCCAGATCGTGCGGTCAATGGTGTCGCCGAGTTCCGGGTACGCCGCGGCGTCCAGTCGCGGCGACACGCCGGCACGCAGCTGCGCGTCGTAATCGCGCGTCAGTTTCACGACCACGCCGGACAACAACACGATCGCGACCAGGTTGGTCAACGCCATCAGCCCCATCGCCGCGTCGGCGGTATCCCAGACCAGGCCGACGCGGGTGATCGCCCCCCAGCCCACCATCGCGATGGCGCCGGCCTTCATCAACAGCAGGCCGCCACGGCCTCCGCGCAGGAATGCGACCGACGATTCGGCGTAGGCGTAGTTGCCGACGATCGAGGTCAGCGCAAAGAAAAACAGCACGACGGCGATGAAGGTCGGCCCCCAGGCGCCGAAGTGCACGCTCATCGCCGCCTGGGTCAGGCGCACGCCGTCGTGCTCGCCGCTACCCATGACGCCGGAGAGCAGGATCATCAGCGCGGTCGCCGTGCATACCAGCAAGGTATCGACAAACACGCCGAACGACTGCACCAGTCCCTGGCTTGCCGGGTGATGTGGAACCGGCGTCGCGGCGGCGGCGATGTTGGGCGCGCTGCCCATGCCCGCCTCGTTGGAAAACAGCCCGCGCTTGACGCCGTTGAGCATCGCCGCGGCCAGTCCGCCGAAGACGCCGCCCGCCGCCGGCTCGAGCCCGAACGCGCTATGCAGGATCAGCGACAGCATCGGTACGACCTGCGACAGGTTGCTGGCGATCACCCACAGCGCCAGCGCCAGGTAGGCCACCGCCATGATCGGCACCACGGTCACCGCGAAGCGCGCCACCGAGCGCAGGCCGCCAAAGATGATCGCGCCGGTCAGCACCATCAGCCCGATTGCGCTCCAGCGGGGGTCGATCGAGAACGCCTCCGACATCGCCGCGGAGATCGAATTGGCCTGTACCGCGCTGAATACCAGGCCGAACGCGATGATCAGCAATACCGAAAACAACACGCCCAGCCAGCGTGCACGCAGCCCGCGCGCCATGTAGAAGGCCGGACCGCCGCGGTACTGGCCATCGGCGTTGCGGATCTTGTATAGCTGCGCCAAGCTGCTCTCCGCATAGGCGGTGGCCATGCCGAAGAACGCGACAACCCACATCCAGAAGATCGCGCCGGCACCGCCGACGCCGAGCGCGAGCGCCACGCCGACCAGGTTGCCGGTACCGATCCGCGAAGCCAGGCTGGTGCACAGCGCCTCGAATGGCGAAATTCCTGCCTTGTCCTCGTGGGTGCCGACAAAGATCACCCGCAGCATCTGCGGGAAGCGCCGCAGCTGGATGAAGCCCAGGCGGATGCTGAAATACAGGCCGACCAGCGGCAACAGCCCGACCAGCAGGTAGTTCCAGATCACCCCGTTGATCCCGCCCACAGCCGTCTGCAGCAGCGCCTCGATGCCCTGGATTTCCGTCATTGCGTCGTGTTTTCCCGCGGTTTCTGAGCTTGCGAGCCTAACATCCGGCCTTCGAGTCGCCCCGCGTACGCGCCCTTACGTCCAATAAAACGCGGCGGCGACGTTAGAATTGGCGGGACTTTTCGCGGATCAGCTGCCTTGAAATTGCTCGTCATCGGCGCCGGCGGGCGCGAACACGCCCTGGCCTGGAAGCTTGCGCAGTCGCCGCGCGTCACCGAGGTGATCGTCGCACCCGGAAACGCCGGCACGGCGGGCGAGGACAAATGTCGCAACGTCGCCGTCGCCGCCACCGACATCGAGGCGCTGCTGGCACTGGCGCGGCGTGAAGATGTCGCGCTCACCATCGTCGGCCCGGAAGCGCCCCTGGTGGCCGGCATCGTCGACCGGTTTCGCGATGAGGGCCTGCGCATCTTCGGCCCCACCGCCGCTGCCGCGCAGCTCGAAGGCAGCAAGGCCTACGCCAAGGATTTCCTCGCCCGCCACGGCATTCCGACCGGGCATTACGCGGTGCACACCGACGTCGATGCCGCGCTTGCCTATGTGCGCGAAGCGGGTGCACCCATCGTCATCAAGGCCGATGGTCTGGCTGCCGGCAAGGGCGTAATCGTGGCGATGACACTGGCCCAAGCCGAGGCCGCGATCATCGACATGCTGGCCGGCAATGCGTTCGGCGCAGCCGGTGCACGGGTGGTGATCGAGGAATTCCTGGATGGCGAGGAAGCCAGCTTCATCTCGATGGTCGACGGCCGCACCGCATTGCCGATGGCGACCTCGCAGGACCACAAGCGCGCCCTCGATGGCGACATCGGCCCCAATACCGGCGGCATGGGGGCGTATTCGCCCGCACCGGTGGTGACGCCTGACATCCACGCGCGCGTGATGCGCGAAATCGTGAACCCGACCGTGCAGGGCATGATCAACGATGGCGTGCCGTTCACCGGGTTTTTGTATGCCGGCTTGATGATCGACACCAGCGGCGCGCCGAAGGTGATCGAATTCAACGTGCGCTTCGGTGACCCCGAAACCCAGCCCATCGTGCTGCGCCTGCAAAGCGACCTGCTGGCGCTGGTGGAGGCTGCACTGGACGAACGCCTCGACGCGGTGGAAGCGCAATGGGATCCGCGCCCGTCGCTCGGCGTGGTGATGGCCGCCGCGTATTACCCGGACACGCCGCGTACCGGCGATGTGATCACCGGCCTGGATGCCGCGCCGGCAATGGGCAACCAGGTCTTCCACGCCGGCACCGCGCTCGATGGCGATGGCAACGTCGTCACCAACGGTGGTCGCGTGCTGTGCGTGTGTGCACTCGGCGACAGCGTCGCCGATGCACAGCGCAGCGCCTACGCGCACGTCGCCGGCATCTCGTGGCCGGGCGAATTCCACCGCCACGACATCGGCTGGCGCGCGATCGAACGCGAACGCAGCGTCACCTAATCGTGGGGCAACCTGCAGGAGCGGCTTGAGCTGCAAGCTTTGGGTGATTTCGCAACGTCGGCACTAAGAGCTCGCGGCTGAAGCCGCTCCTACGGGCATAGGGTTGGTCTGCTAGGCTCGCGCCGACTCAACGGGAGCGTGCATGTCAGGCCACAGCCAGTTCGAGCTGCTCAAGCAGCGTCGCTTCCTGCCGTTCTTCGTGACCCAGTGCTTTGGCGCATTCAACGACAACGTCTACCGACAGGCGATCATCGGCCTGCTGTTCTGGCTGGGCGTCAGCCCCGAGCAGCGCACGCTGTACACCAACCTGGCGCCGGCGCTGTTCATCGCGCCATACTTCCTGTTCTCGGCCACGGCAGGACAGATCGCCGAAAAGCTGGAAAAATCAAGACTGATCCGCATCACCACGACGATGGAAATCGTGATCATGTCGCTGGCGGCAATCGGCTTCCTGACCCAGAACATGACGGTGCTGCTGGTCGCATTGTTCGGCACCGGGCTGCAATCCACGCTGTTCGGACCGGTGAAGTATTCGATCCTGCCGTCGGTGCTGCACCCACGCGAACTCACCGGCGGCAACGGACTGGTCGAGATGGGGACGTCGATCTCGATCCTGGCCGGGATGATCTTCGGCGGGCTGATCTTTGCCGTCGCTGGCAAGTACGGCCCGGTCACGGCGGCCACGGTCGTGGTGCTGCTGGCGATCGCCGGCAACCTGGTCAGTCGCGCGATCCCGCGCGCGCAAGCCGGCGCGCCGGACCTCGTCATTCGCTGGAATCCGATCCCCGAGTCCGTTGCGATCTGGAAACTGACGCGCAAACAGCTCGCCGTGCGCAACGCGATCCTCGGCGTGTCGTGGTTCTGGTTCATCGGCACGATGCTCACCGCGCAATTGCCGACCTATGCCGAAACAAATCTCGGTGGCCGCCAGGATCTCTACATCTTTGCGCTGGCATTGTTCTCGATCGGCACCGGCGTGGGTTCACTGCTGTGCGAGAAGTTATCCGCGCGCACGGTGGAGATCGGGCTGGTGCCGCTGGGAGCGTTCGGGGTCAGCGCGTTCATGCTCGACCTGTATTTCGCCCGCAGCGGCGCGGCGCCAGTGACGGGATTGAGTGCGATGGAATTTGCACGTCAACCGGGCAGCTGGCGCATCGCCATGGACCTCATCGGCATCGGCCTGTTCACCGGGTTTTTCGTCGTTCCACTGTTTGCATTGATCCAGAGCCGGACGCCGAAGAACGAACTGTCGCGCGTGATCGCGGGGATGAATATCCAGAACGCATTGTTCATCGTCGTCGCGGCGGTGCTCGGCATCGCGGTGCAGCGTTTCGCACACTGGACGATCCCGCAGCTGTTCCTGGCGCTGGCGATCGCGAATGTGTTCGTGGCGATCTGGATCTTCACGGTCGTGCCGGAATTCCTGATGCGCTTCCTGAGCTGGATGCTGGTGCGCACGCTGTACCGCCTGAAAGTGCGTGGCATGGACCACATCCCCGACGAGGGCGCCGCGCTGGTGGTGTGCAACCACGTCAGCTACATGGACGCGCTGATCCTCGCGGCCAGCATTCCGCGTCCGGTGCGCTTCGTGATGTACCACAAGATCTTCAACATCCCGGTGATGCGCTGGATCTTCAAGCATGCCAAGGCCATTCCGATTGCCGGCGCGCGCGAAAACCCGGAGTTGATGCAGCGCGCGTTCGCGGCGATCGACCAGGCATTGGCCGATGGCGAGATCGTCGGCATTTTTCCCGAAGGCAAGCTGACTAACGATGGCGAGATTGCCGCGTTCAAGTCCGGCGTGGAGCACATGCTCGCGCATGCCAATGAATGCGGGCGACCCGTGCCGGTGATCCCGATGGCCCTGCGTGGCATGTGGGCGAGCATGTGGAGCCATCGCAACGCGCGGTCTGAGGGCAGTCGCATCGAGCGCATGCGGGTGCCGCGCCGCTTCCGCGCCGAGGTCGAGGTCGTGGCCGATGCACCGATCGATGGCCGCGAGGCAACCGCGCCGCTGCTGGAGTCAAAAGTACGGGCATTGCGCGGGGATGCGGCCTAGCAGCTTCGGCGCGACGGCGTCTTGCACCGCAGCGGTGTCGATCCAGGAATACGACGTGCTGTCCTGCCGGGCTGCGGGCTGCGGGCTGCGGGCTGCTGCGCTAGCTGCGCTGGTGACCGTTGATGCTGCTGGTGCCGGTGTAGGCCGGGGCGACGCCGCCGACGCGTTTGCAGGGCCGTCGTCGGGGGCGTCGCCCCGACCTGCAACATATGAATAAGCGCGTCGTGCGGCCATGCCGCGACCGGGAATGCACTTGCATGGCCTGCGAAGGCACTTGCCTGGCCAGCGCGTCAGGTCACCCAGCCGGCGATCACGAACAGCGCGATCACCGCCAGCCATAGCAGCACGATGCGCCATGCCAGGCTCATCGCGTCGCGCAGCTCCGGCAACTCGGGCACGGTGGCCGGCGCTGCACGGGAGGCGACGATGCCAGACTCGTTGTCATCTGCATCTTCTTCGGCAAGTTCGATGCGAACGCAGGCGCGGCCGGCGGCGGCAAGGAAATCGTCCGCGGCAAACGATGCGCCGCCGTTTTCGCGCCACGCAACGAAGACCGCATCGAAGTTGCCGACCAGCGCCATCGACAGGGTCATCAATTGCGCCACCGGCCAGTCCAGCACGGCCAGCAGGCCGCGCGCGCCCAGCACCATGTCGGGCGGCAGTCGATGCGTGGCCGGGCCTTCGGCGGCGATCGCGCTGAGTCGATACAGCAGCGCGCCGACCGGGCCGAGCAGCAGGAACCAGAACAGAACGCCAAACCAGCGTCGCTTGGCATTACGAAAAACGGCGCCCACCAGTGACGCGGCATCCAGCGAAACCGGCTCGCCTGCGGGCCACAGCCGGGATGCCGCCGCATGGCGCGCGAGCGGGTCGCGGGCATCGATCACCGCCTCGACATCCAGGTCCAGGTCGCTCGGCCCCCATGCGTAGAACAACGCGGCGATGCCGAACGCAATCGTCGGCAAGCCAAACATCGAGCCGTCCAGCGCGACCTGGAACAGCAGCACCACCAGCAGCGGCGGCAGCAACGCCAGCACCACGCCGTAGCGGCCGCGCCAGAAACCATCGTCGGGAAAACGCGCGTCGAGCCACTGCATCCAGCGTTCGAACCAGCCGTATTGGCGCACCGACAACACCAGCGCATGGGCAAGGTGTCCCAGCGCGATGGCGATGACAACGGCGATCAGGGTGACGAACATGGCCGGAGTTTAATGCAGGGACGCAAGCATTGGCATGACGCGACGCGGCGCAGCGTCAGGAGCGGGCGGCCATCTGCCGGTGCCAACGATCCACCAGCCAGCGCGAGATCGACAGCGGCGGCGACAGCAGCAAGTCAGCGCTGTCGGTGTCGCCGGATTGTTCGGCGCGGATCGCCGCGTCGATCTGGGCGAAGGTGAACCAACGCGCGTCTTCGAGTTCGTCGCCAAACACCGGCTTGTCGGGTTCGGCCTGGGCGCTGAACCCGAGCATCAGCGACGAGGGAAACGGCCATGGCTGCGAGGCCAGGTAGCAACAGCTGCGCACGCGCACGCGGCTTTCCTCGAAGACTTCGCGGATGACGGTCTGTTCCAGCGATTCGCCCGGTTCGACGAAACCCGCCAGCGTCGAATAGCGCCGCGGCTGCCACTCCGCCTGGCGGCCAAGCAACAGGCGCTCGCCGTCGGTGACCGACACGATCACGGCCGGATCGGTACGCGGGTAGTGTTCAAGCCCGCACTGCGGGCAATGCCCAAGCCAGCCGGCGCGCAGGTATTCCAGTGGGTTGCCGCAGGCGCCGCAGTGGCGATGGCGGGCGCGCCAATGCAGCACCGCACGCGCCTGTGCAAACGCGGTGGCTTCCAGTGCCGGCCAGTGCGCGGCTGCGCTGCGCAAATCGACGCGTTGTACAGGCTGCAGCGTGGTCGCGTGCGCAGGCAACGCAAACCATGCCTGGCGCTCTTGCGAGCCGTCTTGCTTGCCGTCTTGCGTGGTTTCGCGGATGCCGAGGAATATGGCGCTTGCGCCCTGCGCTGCGTCGACGGCACCAGCAGCCGACAGCTCGGCACCGGTGCAGGCAAGCAATTGCCGTTGATCATCGGCGAACGCGAGGCCGTCGGCGTCGAGTACCAGCACGCGCGCCTGCGGCCAGAGCCCGGCCAGCACGGCGGTGTTGTCACGCAGGTGTTCGGCGCGGTCCAGTGCACCGGCCACGAACGCAAATGCAGGCGCGTCGCCCGCAACGTCCAGGCTCATGCGAATGTGTTCCAGGCAGCGCCCACGACCCGCGTGCGCGCTGCCCGCAGGCTCATACGGTAAAGCTGCTGCCGCAGCCGCAACTGGTCTTGGCGTTGGGGTTGCGAATGGTGAATTGCGCGCCATGCAGGCTTTCGGTGTAGTCCACCGCTGCGCCCATCAGGTATTGCAGGCTGAGCGGGTCAACCAGCAAGACCACGCCATCGGTGCCGATGGCCACGTCATCCTCGCCCTGTTGTTCGTCAAACTCGAAGCCGTATTGGAAACCCGAGCAGCCACCGCCTTGGATGTACACGCGCAGCTTGAGCGCGGGGTTGCCTTCCTCGCTGATCAGCTCGCGCACCTTGGCCGCAGCGGCGGGGGTGAACTCAAGGGGTCGCTCCAGCGACTGGTAGCCGGGCGCGTCGGTAGTAGTGGTGGTGACGATCGATTCCATGCCGACAGGATGGGGGCCGTGGCTTCGGGCTTCAAGCGCCGGGGGCGGAACGTGGTGTCGCATCGCTGTGTGGCGCATCGGTCCGTGCCGCATCACCGCGTGGCACAGGGGCCCGGGTCACCTCGGCCCATGCGAAGGATTGCTCGACCGCCGCGCCGTCCTTGGGCACGAGCCGGGCGGTGACGCGCAGCGGTTTGAAGCCGGACGGCAGGATCAGGTCGCCGGCGACTTCCTCGAAGTACTTGAACGAATACGGCACGCCCGGTGCATTGGCCTGCTGGCGCAGGTCCGACCACGCCAGTTTCTGCAGCTTGCCATCGCGGGTGCCTTCGACCGACAGGGTGACCTGGCCGCTGCTCACCGCGCCGCGGTTGAGGTTTTGCGTGAGCGTGGCGGTGAACTGCCAGGCCTGGTCGTTTTGCGGCTGCACCTGCAACTGCAACTCGTGCACGGTAAGCCCGCGGCGTTGCCCCGTGGCGCCCACGAAGCGTTCATAAAAAGCGACATCGGCGCGCAGGCCGGCGATTTCCTCGTCGCGTTCGGCCAGCGTGCCCTGCAGGTCGAGATTCGCGTTGCGGCTGATCTGGTCGGAGCGCGACAGCGTGGCAACCTGCTGCCTGAGCGCCTCGACGCTGGCCGGCGAGACGTTGTTGCCTGCCGGCACGACGCCAGCGGGCATCAGCGTCGTCCACAGCCCCCAGGCGCCGAATGCAAGCGCCATCGCGCACAGGGCTGGCCACCACCATTTGCCCGGCCACTTGCCTGGCAAGATCGGCGCTGCCGTTGCAGGCGTGGGGTCGTCTTCGGTGCCGGTGGCGGGCGGCGGGTCGGGCATGGCGGCTGGATCGGTCATCCCACCGGTATAACGAGCGCGCCGGGCCCACGTCAAGCCGAGCCACGCTGCGGTAATCTGCGCGCGTGGCGCATTGCCACCCGACCGACGCAGGCACGCCTGATGACCGAAGCCCATCTGTTCGCAATCGGCGTGCTGCTGGCCTGGCTGGCCGGCATCCGCGTTTACCTGACCGTATTTGGCATCGGTGTGGCCGGATATTTCGGCTGGCTGGATTTGCCTTCGGCATTGGACGTCACCACCTCGCCGTGGGTGCTGGGGGTCTCGGGCGTGTTGGCGATGACGGAATTTTTCGCCGACAAGATCCCGGGCGTCGATAGCGTCTGGGATTTGTTCCACACCCTGCTGCGCGTGCCGGCCGGGGCTTTCCTCGCCGCCGCCACGCTGTCGCCCGATGGCCAGCTCGGCGCCGGCATGCTGGCCACGGGCGCCGGCGTGGCGTTGACCAGCCATCTGCTCAAGACCGGATCGCGCGCGCTGATGAACACCTCGCCCGAGCCGATCAGCAACTGGACGGCCTCGATCACCGAGGATGCCGTCGTGGTCGGCGGCCTTGCGCTGGCCTTTGCATACCCGTGGATCGCGCTCGCCCTCGCAGTTGCGGCCAGTCTGTCGCTGGCGTTGCTGGTGTGGTGGGTGTGGCGAGCGTTGTTCCGGCGTGCGCCCAGGGTCGAGGCAGGCTGACAGGTCCGGACACAAAAACAGCTTCGTGAGATCACCGCGACGATGGTGATGCCGGGCGGTGATGTGGAACTGTGATGTAGAGCGGTGATGCCGTGCGGTGCCGGTGATGCAGCGTCGATGCCAGCCCGAATGCGGCGAAGGATTGTCCGCGTCTCGCACCTCGATGGATGCCTGCACGCCTCTGGCCTGAACGAAGTGTGCGGTACGTTGTAGGCTGTGTGCAGGTGCGTGCGCATAATCGCCACAGCCACAGGGGAGCTCCACGCCGTGTCCGGGTCGTCCAACACTTCTGCCACGAATATGCCTGGCGGCGCCAAGGTCTTTGCCGCGGCGCCTCCCGCCGGCCTGCGTGCGGAATTCCCGCCAGCCCATTACTGGCGCCGATGGTGCGCAGATGCGCCGGACGCGATCTTCCCGGCCAACGACGACATCGTCGCCGAAGTGTCCCTGCCACAGGTGGTGCCGCAGGACGAAACCACCGATGGCCCGTATCGCGTGCTGATCGTCGAGGACGACCCCAGCCAGGCCCTGTTTGCCGAGTCAGTCCTCGCTGGCACCGGCATGCAGGCGCGCGTGGTCATGGTGAGTGGCGAGGTCATGACAGCGATGGCCGAATTCCAGCCCGACCTGGTCCTCACCGACCTGCACATGCCGGGCATGAATGGCACCGAGATCACCGCGTTGATCCGCGCCCATGCCGCGTTCGCGCACACCCCGATCGTGTTCCTGACCGGTGATTCCGACCCTGAACGCCAATTGGAGGTGCTGCAGGTCGGCGCCGATGACTTCCTCACCAAGCCGGTGCGGCCACGGCACCTGATCGCCGCGGTCGAAAGCCGCGTCCGCCGCGCCCGCACGCAGCGCCGGCAACGCAGCGGCGAAGGCCGGCATCCGGTGACCGGCCTGTATACGCGTACGGCGATGCTGCAGAGGCTGGGCGCGGCGATTCCCGGACAAACGAGCGGAGCGCTGTATTTCGTCGAGATCGAGGGCACCGCGGCGTTGCGCGACCGCTTCGGCTATGTCGCCCTGGAAGCGGCGCTGAGCGAAACCGGGCGCCATATCGGCAGCCTGGCCGGCGAGCACCTGGTGTCGCGACTCAATGACAACACCTTCCTGATCTTTGCCACCACCCTGGCCGCCGCGGACCTGCCCGCGTGGGCGCGCACGCTGCGCGATGGCATCGGCCGGCACGCGGTCGAGGTTGATGGTCAAAGCCTGTTCCTGCAGGCAGCGGTGGGCTATGCCTCGCTGGAGCCGGGTTTCGACGACGCCAGCAGCGCCCTGGCGGCTGCCGAACAGGCGCTGCGCAGCGCACGCAGCCTGCCCATCGGCATTGCCGCCTACGTGCCACCGCAAGCCAGTGCAATGGCCGCCGACAATGATCGACTCGTGCTGATCCACGACGCCCTCAACCATCACCGTTTCGAGCTGGCCTACCAGCCAATCGTGTCGGTCGCCGGCAGCGACGAGGCGCAATACCAGACCCTCCTGCGCCTGCGTGATGGCGATGGCACCCTGCACCTGGCGGCCGACATTCTGCCCACGGCCGAAGCGGCCGGCGTGCTCCACGAGGTCGACCGCCAGGCGCTGCAGCTGGCGATCGCAACCTTGCGCACGCGCAGCAGCGAGAACAAGCCGGTGCGCCTGTTTGTCACCCAATCGCCGCGCACCTTGGCCCGCGAGGGATACGCGGCGGCGTTGCTGGAATCATTGGCGGGCACCGGCATCGACGGGCCGTCGCTGGTGATCGACGTGCGCCAGGACGAGGCGCTGGTGCATGCCGTGGCGCTGCAGGAGTTCTGCAACGCAATGGTGCCCGCTGGCGTGCAGCTGTGCCTGAGCCAATACAGCTCCAATGCCGATGCCGACGCCCTGATTACCCGATTGCCGCTGGGTTTCGTGCGTCTGGCGACGCGTTATTCCAGCAAGCTCGACGACAGCGTCGTGCGCGACCAGATGCGCGCTGCGATCGAGCGCGCACATCGTCTCGGCCTGCAGGTCATCGGCCAGCATGTCGAGGACCCGCAGGCCGCAGCGACGCTGTGGATGAGCGGTGTGGACTACATCCAGGGCAACCTGGTCCAGCACGCGGCCGGCGGCCTCGACTTCGACTTCCAGCATTCGGTGCTCTGAACATGGTGACGCGCACACGACCTTCGGCCGTCATGCTGCAATGGCTTGCATTGGGCGCGGCCGCGGGCGCCGCACTGACCTTGATGATCAACGCCCTGGGCTTCGACGGCCCATGGCTGAGCTTTGCCCTGGTGCTGGCGCTGCTGGCGGTATTTGCCTTGATTGGCATCGTGGTGGCCATGCGCAAGCGCGACCGCCAGATGGATGAAGCCGATCAGCGCGCGCAGCGCGACGAGGCCGAACTGGGCGAACTGCAGCGCGAGCTCGACCGCCACACCCAGCTTGAGCAGCAGCTGCGCCAGGCCAAGATGACGGCCGAATCCGCGGTGATGGCCAAGGGCGAGTTCCTCGCCACGATGAGCCACGAAATCCGCACCCCGCTCAACGGCATCGTGCCGATGCTTGATTTGCTCATGCACGCGCAGCTCGCCCCCGACCACAACGAGATGGTACGCACCGCCTACACCTCGTCGCAGCAGTTGCTGCGGATCGTCGACGACATCCTCGATTATTCCAAACTCGAAGCCGACAAGCTGGTCCTCGAATCCACCGGCTTCAACCTGCGCGAACTGCTCGAAGGCGTGGTGCAGCTGATGGAACGCACCGCCCAAAACAAAGGCCTGCGGCTGAACCTGCAGCTGGACCCCAGCGTGCGCCTGCCGGTCCGTGGCGACCCGGTGCGCCTGCGCCAGGTGCTCGGCAACCTGATCAGCAACGCGGTGAAGTTCACCGAACGCGGCTCGATCACCATCAGCGTGCGCCGCATCGGCGAGACCACCGCACAGCACCAGCTGCGTTTTGAAGTGCGCGACACCGGCATCGGCATCCCGCTTGAAGCGCAGGGCCGTCTGTTCCAGGCCTTCAGCCAGGCCGACACGTCCACCACCCGGCTCTATGGCGGCACCGGTCTTGGGCTGGCGATTTCCAAGCGCATCATCAGTCTGATGGGCGGGCGCATTGGCGTGGAATCCGAAGCCGCGCATGGCGCAACGTTCTGGTTCGAGGTGCCATTACTGAAAGTGCACGGCGACATGATCCCGACAAAAACCAACCATGAAGCAGGCGGCCGCCTGTTGCTGCTAAGCGCCGACCCGCGCCTGCGCCTGCGCCTGTCGATGCTGCTGCCCAACTGGGGCTTGCGGGTGAGCTCGGTCGAAACCACCCAGGAGGCGCTCGATCGCCTGCGCACCGCCGCCAACCAGGGCAAACCGTGGGCGTACTCAATCGTGCTGGCCGACCTTGCCGGGATGCGCAATACCGCCGTTGCCCTGCATCGCAACATTGGCCGCAACGCGGTGTACGGCAACCTGCGCCTGGTGTGCCTGTATGGCGAAGATCCGGTGGCCGAGGAATTGCAGCACAACGTCACCCTGCTCAGCCGCCAGGTGCCCGACGAAGACCTGCGCGCGGCCCTGACCAATGCGCGTGCGCCCGCCACCCCGGACACCCTGCAGCGCGAAGCGGCGGCCAGCACCGCCGCCGCCATCACCCGGTCCGGCGCCACCACCATGCGCAGCGCGCGCGTGCTGCTGGTCGAGGACAACCCGGTCAACCTGATGGTCGGCCAGCGCCTGCT
This sequence comes from Lysobacterales bacterium, assembly GCA_038241735.1. Lineage (GTDB taxonomy): Bacteria > Pseudomonadota > Gammaproteobacteria > Xanthomonadales > Xanthomonadaceae > Luteimonas. The sequence continues at coordinate 22,539 of JBBSST010000025.1, read as the reverse complement.
GGGCGTGCTTGGCATCACCTGCGATACCGCCAGCAACGGCGAGGCGGCGTTGACCCGGATGACGGCAACCCGCTACGACGTGGTGCTGATGGATTGCCAGATGCCGGTGATGGATGGCTACACCGCCACGACCCGCTGGCGCGAACGCGAGGAAGCCCTGGGCGACGGTCGCCACCTGCCGATCGTGGCCATGACCGCCAACGCGATGGCTGGCGACCGCCAGAAATGCCTGGATGCCGGCATGGATGACTACCTGCCAAAGCCGGTCACCCGCAGCGAACTCGAACGCTGCATCCACCACTGGTGGGATCCCGAGACCGCCGCCGAGGACGTCACGCCGCTCGACGATCCCCTCGCCAGCCCCGAAGATGCGGCCGCCACCGCAAGCCATACCGCGACAACGCTTGCCGACACCGGCACCGTTGTCGAAACACAGGCCGCGATCGATGCCGGTTTATCCGGAAGCACGGCCATGGGCGCAGGTGTTGCCCCGCCGTTTGCCATGCCGTCGATGATCGCCGCGACCACATCCCCGACGACGGGCGTGCCCGTATCCGTACCGCATACCGAGGCGCCGCGCATGCCCGCAAACATCCCCTCGCCCACGCCTTCCATCGCGCAACCCGACATCATCGACAGCGACGTGCTCGATGAACTGCGCGAGATGCTTGGCGGCGAGGTCGACCGCTTGATCGACGTATTCCTCGAAGACACGCCACGGCTGATTTCGGCTCTCGAAAGCGCAGCCGCGGGACCCGACTACGGCGCCCTGCGCGACGCCGCGCACTCGCTGAAATCCTCCAGCGCCAATCTTGGCGCCATGTCGTTGTCGGCCGCCGCCAGTCGCATCGAAACCGGCGCGCGCCAGCAGTCGCTCGAACGCCCGGCCGTGGCCGTGGCGTTGGTGGCCAATGAATTCCTGCGTGCCAAACAGATATTGCGCGCCACCCAGCGCAACGCCGCCAACTCTGTATAAAAAAAGGCGCGGATTCCTCCGCGCCCCTAGTCATGGGTTGTTGTTGATGCCTGCCTCGCAGCCGGCTCGACGCCGTCGAAACGATCAGTCGCTATCGCCGTCGATCTTGGTCTGCAGGTAATTCTGCTCGCCGATCCGCGCCATCAGCGCAAGCTGCGTTTCCAGCCAGTCGACATGCTCTTCCTCGGACTTGAGGATATCGGTGAACAACCGGCGGCTGACAAAATCACTGACCTGCTCGCAGTGCGCAATCGCCGCTTTAAGCGGCGGGATCGCCTCCAGTTCCAGCGCCAGGTCGCACTCCAGCACTTCCTTCGGGTTCTCGCCGATCTTCAACTTGCCCAGCGCCTGGAAGTTCGGCAAACCATCGAGGAACAAGATGCGCTCGGCAAGCATGTCGGCATGCTTCATCTCGTCGATCGATTCTTCGTACTCGTGCTTGGCGAGTTCGTGCAGGCCCCAGTTCTTCAGCATCTTGGCGTGCAGGAAATACTGGTTGATCGCAGTCAGCTCGTTGTAGAGCGCCTGGTTGAGGTATTTGATGACTTGTGCGTCGCCTTTCATGGCATGTCTCCGCGGCTCTTGGATCGGGACACTCTAATGGGCGAGGCCAGCTGATGACGGAACGCGAATCGTACGCATCCGCTTCGCCGCGGCAGAATCCTCAGGCGGCGTTGGAAATACGCGGGAAGGCGACGACGTTGTCATGCGCCGCAGGACGCGCCTGTTCACGCGCCTCGTCCAGCAACTCGCAGGCCATCGTCACGCAGCTGCCGCAGCACGACCCGCAGCCGGTGCGCATGGTGAGCTCGGCAAGACTGCCGCAGCCGGCCTTGGCCGCCTGGCGGATATCGTGGTCGGTGACGCCATTGCAGACACACACGTACATGGAAGCTGACCCGCGATCTGACAGGCCATCATTTCACCGCAAATGAGAATGATTGTCAATACAGCACGCTGGCGCGCCTCTACACGGCCCAACCGCCGCGGCGCGCCGGCTTAGGCGCCTGCGCCAGTTTGGATTTCCCGCTCCCGCGAAACCACGCGCGGCGATCAGGGATTGGCCTGCACCCCGGGAATGGCCTGGTGACCGGCGATCTCCCGGGCCAGCGGCGCCAGGTGGCGCAAGGCACTGACATAAACGCCGCGTTTGAACATCACCACGTGCTCCAGCGGATACCAGAAATCCACCCAGCGCCAGTGGTCAAACTCGGGTTTGTCAGTCAGGTCCAGGCGCAGGTCGGCTTCGCTGCCGGTGAACTGCAGCAGGAACCACACCTGCTTCTGGCCGATGCACACCATGCGGTCGGTGCGACGGATCGCCCGTTGCGGCAGCCGGTAGCGCAGCCAGCCGGGAGTCGCGCCCAGCACGGCGACATGGTCCGGCAGCAGGCCGGTTTCCTCGCGCAACTCGCGATACATCGCCTCCAGCGGCGTCTCGTCGGTGTTCATCCCGCCCTGCGGGAACTGCCAGCCGTCACGGCGCACGCGCCGCGCCCAGAAGACGCGACCGTCGGGATGCATCAAAACGATGCCGACATTGGGTCGGTAACCGTCCGGATCGATCACGATGCGGACTCCAAATTCACTAGGCGCGACTCTGCCACGGCCAACGCCACGCGACAAGCGCAAGCACCACCGATTGACGCAAGCGGCCACGACATGGACAATTCCCGGCTCGCCGTCGCCTCCATGCGGCCCGCCCGGCAGTCGACTCAGCCGGCCAGAACGCAGCCTCCACAGCGGCTGCCTGCGGGAAAATGGCAGTGATATCGTGACAAAAAGGCTATGTAGCTCAGCTGGTTAGAGCGTGGCACTCATAATGCCGAGGTCGGTGGTTCGAGTCCACTCATAGCCACCATCTGGTTTTTCAAGCCAGCCAACACAGTCAAGCCTGCACCGCACGCACGGCACCGGTGACCATGGACATCTTCAAGACCTTCACCCTGGAAGCCGCGCATCGGCTGCCTAACGTGCCGCCGGGACACAAGTGCGCACGGCTGCACGGGCATTCGTTCCGGATCGAGCTGCATGTGGCCGGCGAGCCGGGTGCGCAGACCGGGTGGGTGATGGATTTCGGCGACATCAAGGCGGCGTTCCGGCCGCTGCATGAGCAGTTGGACCATCACTATCTCAACGATATTGAAGGCCTGGACAATCCGACCAGCGAGCGCTTGGCGATGTGGATATGGGACCGTCTGAAACCGGCGTTACCGATGCTCAGCGAGGTGGTGGTGCACGAAACCTGCACATCGGGCTGCCGTTACACGGGCGTGTAAGCCTTTGATCTCACAGCATCCTGAACAATTCGACTTGTTTGGTACGACGAATGTTGCAATGCAACAAAGTGCGGGTTATGCTGCAACGCACAAATACCGGCAATCCCTGTCGGACACCAAGCAGGAAACCGCCATGAACCAGAATTTCAACGAGCAGATGAGCAACGCGTCGCGCCAGTTCGCCGACACCGCCACCCAGGCCAACCGCCTGGCCCTCGAGAATGCCGAAAAGGTCTTCGGCCTGCATCTCGCCACCTTCCAGGAAAGCGCCAATGCGGCGTTCGCCTTCTGGGGCGAAGTCGCCGAAGCGCGTGATTTCGATGGCCTGAAGGCCGTCTGGCCGAAGGGCGTGCAGGTTGCACGCGAGAACGCCGAGCGTGCCGTCAGCACCGGTCAGGAAGTGTTTGGTCGCACCGTGAAGACCAACGAGGCCATCGCCCAGATCGCCAAGGCGCAGGTCGAGTCGGCCACCGCCAAGGTCCAGGCCAATGCCGAAGATGTGGTCAAGAGCGCTTCCAAAGGCCGCAAGTAAGCTTCTTTAGCATCATCGGCCGGGCAACCGGCCACGCGGTCTCTCTCCCCGCGACAAAAGCCCGGCAACGCAAGTTGCCGGGCTTTTTGTTGGCCGCGAGGCGGTGATCAGTGATGCAGCTTTTTTCCCGCACGAAGAAAAAGCGTGCGCGGGAAGACATCGGCGGGTTCAGGCTTTTCCACGGCCTGCGGACAAGTCGGCCACGCCGCAGAAGCCGATGATCGCAGCGGCATGAGGATGTGCCCGGGGCAGAGGGCACGCTCCCATCCCCGACTCCACAACACATCGGCATTGCGGATGTGTCGGGTGCGGGAGGACACGCCTCCGCCCCACGTCCGATGACGTAGCGCTGCACCGATCGACTACCGGTTCCGCCCGGCCGCCACGCGCTACCCCCGCCAACACCGGGGTGAAGCGGGAGGGCCTTGAAGCGGCCGCGCCTCAGTGGCGTGCGAGCAGCCACCTTACGGGCAAGCGTTCAAAACAGGGCCGCCGGGCTTGGCGGCTGGCCAAACCTTGCAACGGATCAACCCGTCGCGTGGTTTGGCGTTGGCGGAGGCAGACGCGGCTCGTCGTCGTTTTTCGGTGTTTCGTCGAGCTTGTCGCCAAGCATCCTTCGCACCACCACGTAGAACACCGGAATCAGCAGCAGGCCAAGGAAGGTGGCGAACAACATGCCGCCGATCACGCCGGTGCCGATGGCGTGGCGCGCGTTGGCGCCGGCGCCGGTGGAGATGGCCATCGGCATCACGCCCATGATGAAAGCGAACGAGGTCATCAGGATCGGCCGGAAACGCAGCTTGGCCGCCTCGATGATCGCCTCGCCCAGCGGCTTGCCGGCCTGGCGTTGCTCGATTGCAAATTCGATGATCAGGATCGCGTTTTTCGCGGCCAGGCCAATCACCGTGATCAGGCCGATCTTGAAGTAGATGTCGTTGGGCAGTCCGCGCATCAGCGACAGCGACACCGCGCCCAGCACGCCCAACGGCACCACCAGCAGCACCGCCACCGGCACCGACCAGCTCTCGTATAGAGCGGCCAGGCACAGGAACACCACCAGGATCGACAGCACCATCAGCATCGTGGCCTGGTTGCCAGACAGGATTTCCTGGTACGACTGTCCGGTCCAGTCGTAGCCGAAGCCTTCAGGCAACTCCGTGTCGACGATCTTCTGCATCGCATCCATCGCCTCGCCGGAGCTGTGGCCGGGTGCCTGCGAGCCGACGATCTCGATCGCGGCGTAGCCGTTGTAGCGGCTCAGCGAGGGCGGCGCGGTGGTCCATTGGCTGGTCACCACGTTGGACAGCGGGATCATCGCGCGACTGGCATTGCCATCGGCGTCCACCGCGTTGGGGCTGGGCGTGTAGAACCGCGAGAACGATTCCGGGCCGGTGCGGAACTCGCGATCGGCCTGCATGGTGACGCGCTTGATGCGGCCCTGGTCGACGAAGTCGTTGACATACACCGGCGCCAGCATCAGGCCGATCGCGCTGTAGATATCGTTGACCGACAGCCCCATCGCCTGCGCCTGCACGCGGTCGACGTCGAGCTTGAGCTGCGGCGCGTCTTCCAGCGTATTGGGTCGCACGCCGGTCAACACGGGACTCTGCGCAGCCTTGCCCAGCAGGACGTTGCGCGCATTGGTCAGCGCCTCGCGACCCTTGCCGGAACGATCCTGCAGGTACATGTCGAAGCCACCGAACTGGCCCAGCCCGCTCACGGTCGGCAGGTTGATCACGAACATCTGCGCATCGCGGATGCCGTACAGCGCGCCGTTCGCCTTCTGGATGAATTCAGTCGCGGTGACCTTGCGCTCATCCCATGGCTTGAGCTTGATGAAGGCCATGCCGACGTTCTCGCCCTGGCCGACGAAACTGAAGCCGGCCACCTGCATCATGCCTTCGTAGCCCTCCTGTTTTTCCAGGGTGCCGCGCATCTGTTCGAACACGCGCTTGGTGCGATCAAGCGTCGCCCCCGGTGGCAGCTGCACGATCCCCAGCGCATAGCCCTGGTCTTCCTCGGGCAGGAAGCTGCCGGGCATGCGCGTGTACAGGAAGCCGCACAACAGCAACAGCGCGGCGAACACCAGCATCCAGCGCGGCGCATGGCGCACGGCGCTGCCGATGTGGCCCACGTAGGTGGCGCTGACCTTGTCGTAGATCCGGTTGAAACCACGGAAGATGAAATTGCGCTTGTCGTGGTGGTCGGTGGGCTTGAGCATCGAGGCGCACAGCGCCGGGGTGAAGCCCAGCGCGAGGAACGCCGAGAACCCCATCGCCATCGCAATGGTGATGGCGAATTGCTTGTAGATCTCGCCGGCGCTGCCGGCCTGGAACGCGCTGGGCACGAATACCGCCGCCAGCACCACCGTGATCGCCACCACCGCGCCGCTGATCTGCCCCATCGCCTTGACGGTTGCATCCTTGGGCGACAAACCCTCCTCGGTCATGATGCGCTCGACGTTTTCGATCACCACGATCGCGTCATCGACCACGATGCCGATCGCCAGCACCATGCCAAACAAGGTCAGCTGGTTGATGCTGAACCCGAGTGCGTACATGCCCAGGAACGTGCCCATCAGGGCGACCGGGATCACCAGGGTCGGGATCAGCGTCGCGCGCAGGTTCTGCAGGAAGATCAGCATCACCAGGAACACCAGCACGATCGCCTCGCACAGCGTCTTGACGACTTCTTCCACCGACACCTTCACGAACGTCGAGGTGTCGTACGGCGCAAACCAGGTCACACCCTCGGGAAAGCTCGCTTGCAGCTCGTCCATGCGATCGCGCACGGAATTGGCGACGCCCAGCGCATTGGCGCCCGGCGCCAGCTGCACCGCAAAGCCGGCCGCGGGCTGGCCGCTCCACTTGAGGTCGAAACCGTACGAGGACGCGCCCACCTCGACCCGCGCGACGTCCTTCAAGCGCACCGTGGTGCCATCGGTATCGGCGCGCAGGATGATGTTCTGGAACTGCTCGGCGTTGCTGTAACGGCCCTCGGCCGAGACCGTGGCGGTGAATGCCTGGCCTTCCGGAGACGGCTCGGCGCCGACCTTGCCGGCGGCGAACTGCACGTTCTGGCCGCGCACCGCGGCCAGCGCCTGGCTGGCGGACAGCCCATACGCCTGCAATTTATCGGCGTTGAGCCAGATGTTCATGGCGTACTCGCCGCCGAACTGCTGGGTGCTGCCGACGCCCGGCACGCGCGCGACCTGGTCGAGCACGCGCGAGGCGACCATGTCGGCCAACGCGTCCTTGTCGATGGCCGGGTTGCTGGAACGCAGCGCGGCGACCATCAGGAAGCCGGGGTTGGCCTTGGCCACCACGACGCCCTGCTGCACCACTTCGGAGGGCAGCCGCGGGGTCGCCAACGCGACCTTGTTCTGCACCTGCACCTGGGCGATGTCGGCATCGGTGCCCGGCTTGAAGGTCAGTGTGATCGATGCGCCGCCGCTGGAACTCGACGAGGAGCTGAAATAGTCCAGGTTGTCGATGCCGGTCATCTGCTGTTCGATGACTTGGGTGACCGCGCTTTCCGTGGTTCCGGCGCTGGCGCCCGGATAGGTCGCCGACACGGTCACCTGTGGCGGGGCGATATTGGGGTACGACTCCACGCCCAGGCTGTTGATCGCCAGCACGCCGCCCAGCGTGATCAGGATCGCGAGGACCCAGGCGAAGACCGGATGGTTGATGAAGAATCTGGACATGGTTAGAACCTGTTCGTGTTCTCGCCATGGTCTGCGCCGGGATGATTGGCGCGCAGGGCAAGCAAGAGTGGGGAAATGGATGTCGATTCATGACGGATCGACGACGACGCCCTGCATGGAATCAGCTCCAGCGCCGGCCATGGCGAGCGCATGAAGTGAACCCTCAGCCCTGTTTCGCTGCGCCGTCGCCGGCGGGCTGTTTCGCCTCGGGCTGCTTGGTTGCGGGCTGCTTCGCCTCGGGCTGGCCGCCCGCAGGCAGGTTGCCCGCAGCTTGCGCGCCGGCCGGCTTGTTGGCCGCCTGCGTGCCCGGCGCCTGCCACGGCGAGGCCTTGGCCGGCTTCCCCGGCTGCGCCTTCTGCAGGCCGGACACGATGATCTGTTCGCCGCCCGCCAGACCCTTGGTGACGATCCATTCGGCGCCCTGGCTGCGCTCGGCGTCGACGTCCTTGCGCGCCACCTTGCCATCGGTGCCAACCACCAATACGTAGGCGCTCTGCGCGTCGCGCTGCACGGCGGCCTGCGGCACCAGGAACGCGTTCGACACCTCGCCCAGCGTGGTCTTGAGGGTCACGTAGGTGCCCGGCAACAGACGCTTGTCGGGGTTGGGGATGCGCGCGCGCAGCGCCACCGCACCGGTGGCCGGGTCGACCACGTTACCGGAGAAATCCAGCTTGCCCGGATGCTCGTACGGCGTGCCGTCGGGCAGCAATACCTGCACGTCGGTATCGCGCGCGGTATCGGCCTGCAGGCGGCGCACCTGCTCAAGGTCTGACACGCTCATCGAGAAATTGACGTACAGCGGGTCGATCTGATCGACCGTCGTCAGCAAGGTGGCGGCGCCCTGCCCGACCAGCGCACCTTCGGTGACCTGCTGCTTGCCCGCGCGGCCGCTGATGGGCGCGCGCACGGTGGCGTAACCCAGGTTGATCTGGGCGCTGTCGACCGCGGCCTTGCCGGCCTGCACGGCCGCCGCCGCACTGCGCTCGGCGGCCAGGGCATTGTCGTAATCGTTTTGCGAGATGAACTTCTGCGGCAGCAGCTGGCGCGCGCGATTGGCAAATGCCTTGGCGTTGGCATAGCTGGCCTGCATCTGCGCCAGCGATGCCTGGCTCTGGCCGAGCTGGGCACGCAGCTGCGACGGGTCGACCACGAACAACACCTGGCCCTGGCGGACATCGCTGCCCTCCTCATACACGCGCTTTTGCACCACGCCCGGCACGCGGGCGCGCACGTCGGCGCTGCGGAACGGCGCCAGCCGGCCGACCATGTCCTGTTGCAGCGACACATTGCCTGCCTTGGCCACCACCACGCCGACGTCCGGCGGCGGCATGCTGCCGCCTGGACCGCCCGGGCCAGCGGCCGGTTCATCCTTGCCGCAGGCGGACAGCATCAGAAAAATTGCAGCGGCAAGCGCCAGCGAACGGGGGGACGTCGTCATGGATCGGGACTCCGGGGGATTGATGCGCCGATTGAAGTGGGAAGCCGAGTGGCCTTGAGCACGGAAGCTGAGCGGAAACAGCAATTCCTATACCCGCCAGTGTAGCATCTATGCCGATCGGCAAGACGTGCCAAAAGTCGTGCTGACGCAGGCACGAGGCAAGCGGCATCGGCCACGGGTCGGTATCGGGTTCAATCATGCGCCCGCCGCGGTGATTTCTGGAAGAAACCGCGCCGTTGAAGCACGGGCCGGCTTTATCGGCATGGCAGGGGGTCCGCTCGCTAGCCGAGGCGGCCTTGCACGGGATGCTTCCTTGGATGCGTTGCGGGGACGCTTTGCCGGGATGCTTTTGCGATGGGTTTCCTGAGCACTCCTGCCGTTTGCTCCGCTCTCGGGTCTTTCGGTCGCCATCCCGCAGGTCTTGACGGGATCTGCACCCCTGCCGGGGCCGACTTCAGCGTTTGCAGGCGCTGCCCGGTGCTTGAATCACGTCCAATCGGGGTTTTTGGCGCACACCTCCCCGGCGATCCGCAGCTGCCCGGCCAGTGCGGAAGGGTCGGGTTGCGGGCTCCACGGCAGGCGACCCAGGCAAGGCGCCGGCAGCCGCTGCCGCAGGCATTCGAAGTTTTCATCGCGGCACTCCATGTGCGGATCAACGTCGCTGGCAATCCAGCCGGCCAGCTCGGCGCCGTCGGCGGCAATCGCGCGTGCGCTCAGGCGTGCATGGTTCAGGCAGCCCAGGCGCAACCCGACCACCAGCACCACCGGCAGGCGCAGGGCACGCACCACGTCGATCTGGTCCAGGCGTGCCGACAGCGGCGCCATCCAGCCGCCAACGCCCTCGACCACCACCACATCGGCCTGCGCCGCCAAGCGCGCGTGGGCAGACAGGATCGCAGCGAGCGTGACCTCGACGCCTGCCTGGCGCGCGGCGAACTCCGGCGCCAGCGGCCGTGGCAGCGCCCACGGGTTGATGTCGTCATAGGCGGGTCGCGGGTCGCTGGCTGCCTGCAACGCCAGGGCATCATCATTGCGCCAGCCTTCCGTCGTGCGTACGCAGCCGCTCGCCAGGGGTTTCATGCCCACCGCACGCCTGCCCTGCGCGCGCAGGGCGTGCAGCAAGGTAACGCTGGCCAAGGTCTTGCCGACGCCGGTATCGGTGCCGGTGATGTAGCAGCCGCGCAAGCTCATGCCGAGGTCTCCCGAACCATCAATGCAGCATCACCACGCCAGGGCGCGCGCATGGCCCCGGCAAATGCCGCTGCTACACTCGGATGCATGTTCACGACCCACAGTTTAAGCGGCTCCAAGGCCGAGCAATATGCGCAACTTGCGCAGCAGGCCAGTGCGCTGATGCACGGCGAATCCGACCGCATCGCCAATGCCGCCAACCTGTCGGCGCTGGTTTACCACGCGTTGCCGCGCCTGAACTGGGCCGGCTTCTATTTTTTCGACGGCACCGAACTGGTCGTCGGCCCGTTCCAGGGCCTGCCGGCCTGCATCCGTATTCCACTGGGCAAGGGCGTGTGCGGCGCGGCGGCCAGCAGCGGTCACAGCCAGCGCGTCGACGACGTCAACGCCTTCGACGGCCATATCGCCTGCGATTCGGCATCGCGTTCTGAATTGGTGGTGCCCTTGTTTGCACTCGGCGACAACGCGCTGATCGGTGTGTTGGACCTCGATAGTCCGGATCCGGGCCGTTTTGACGTTGAAGATCAGGAGGGCATTGAAAACCTCGCACGTATTTTCGTGCAGTCACTGGGATAAACACGCCAATGAAGTTGCGGAACATCGGACCCAAGTCCGCCGCTTGGTTGCGCCAAGTGGGCCTGCGCACCCCGGAGGAATTAGCCGAAGCCGGGCCAGTGGGCGCGTTCATGCGCGTCAAGCGCGCCGGCTTCAAGCCCAGCCTCAACCTGCTGTATGCGCTGGAAGGCGCACTGCTCGATTGCCATTGGCAGGAAGTGTCGGGCGAGCGTCGCGTGGAACTGGTCGAAGCGGCCGAGGCGGCCATCGCGCAATTGCCTCCCCCGCGCGGGCGCCCCGCCGCCGGCCCGGTGACGACGACGATGATGCAGGAAGACGGCGAGCCGTCGCCGGGCTTCGGCGACGAGCCGGATAACGCCTGACCCGGCCATCGCGGCCGTTCGCAGGAGCGCCCCGTGGGCGCGATGGCGCCATCCCGGAAAATCTCGATCGCGCCCATGGGTCGCTCCCGCAACGAGCGCTGCTGCAACCCGCGCGGCAGCCAATCGCATACAATCACCCCGCTTCGTGGTGACCCGGCGGCGTCCTGCCAATGGGTTGAAACGGGAAGCCGGTGACATCCCACGCGTTATGCCTCGGCAGCGCGCCGCGATCATTCCGGCACTGCCCCCGCAACGGTAAGTGAGTCGCGCCAACGCATCCGCCACTGTCCAGGCACGTCCTTCGGGATGTGCGGGCTTCCGCATCGGAAGTCTCACGGGAAGGCGCCGCGGCCGAAGTCGATGACTTCAACTCGCAAGTCCGGAGACCGGCCACGAGGCACAGGATCATGTTTGATCCGTCCCGATTGCGATGCGGAGGGCATTGCGGCGGCGCTATCGGCGCGCGCGTGCATGCCTCCGATTCCGCAGCCTGCCTTTTCCTCTGCTTGCGACCGGGTGCGAATCCTTCGCAACCCGCACGCCTGTGCGGATTCCAAAAATTTTCGCGTGCGTGGGTGCGCGCGATGGAGATATTTCCCATGCAATTCCGGATCCTCGCGCTGGCCATCGCCAGTTCCCTGCTGCTGCCCTTGCCGGCGCTTGCGCAACCCGAAGCGGCCGCTGCCACTGACCTCGATGAAATCGTCGTCACCGCCACCCGCACCGAGGTCGCGATCGAAGACAGCCTGTTCCCGGCACAGGTGATCGACCGCGAAGAGATCGAACGCAGCCAGTCGCGCTCGCTGCCGGACCTGCTGAAAGGTCGCGCCGGCCTGAACATGACCAATCAGGGTGGCGCCGGCAAACTCACTTCGGTGTTCATGCGTGGCGCGGAATCCGACCACGTCCTGGTGCTGGTGGACGGCGTTCGCATCGGCTCGGCCAGCGCCGGCCTGGCCATGTTCCAGGACCTGCCGGTCGACCAGATCGAACGCATCGAGATCATCCGCGGGCCGCGCTCCAGCCTGTACGGTTCGGAGGCCATCGGCGGCGTGATCCAGATCTTCACCCGCAAGGGCGGCATTGGCTTCGAGCCGCATTTCCGCATTGGCGCGGGCAGCCACAACCTGCGCGAGGCCAGTGCCGGCTTCAGCAATCGCAGCGAGCGCGGCTGGATCAGCGCCGAGGGCGCGTACCAGCGGACCGATGGCATCAACGCATGCCGCGGTTCGGCGACATTGTTCCAGGGTTGCTTTGCAGACGAACCTGATCTGGACGGCTACCGCAACGTTTCGGTGTCGCTGCGCGGTGGCGTCAACGTCGGTGACACGCTGGCCGTCGAAGGCCATTTCCTCAATGCCGATGCCGCCAACGAATATGACGGCAGTATTTTCGGCGGCAATGAAACCCAAACCACCCAGCAAGTACTGGGAAGCAAGCTGACCTGGACGCCCAGCGCCAGGGTCAGGCTCACCGCACAGGCGGGCCGCTCGGCCGACAAGTCCGACGCCTACTTCCGGCAAGGCGCCGCGCGCGGTTTCGTCAACACCTTCGACACGCGGCGCGACACCGCCTCGGTGCAGGCGGACTTCGCGTTCGCCACGGGCCAGCTGCTGACCGCAGGCGGCGACTGGCAGCAGGACCAGGTCACCAGCACCACCCAATTCACCGTGAACCGTCGTGACAACCTCGCGGCCTTCGTCGAATACCAGGGCCAATTCGGCGCGCACCAACTGCAGGCCAGCGTGCGCAACGACGACAACCAACAATTCGGCAACCACACCACCGGCAGCCTCGGCTGGGGCATGTCCCTGGGCGGCGATTTCAAGCTCAATGCGACTTACGGCACCGGCTTCAAGGCGCCGACCTTCAACGATTTGTATTACCCGTTCGGCGGCAATCCCAACCTGGAGCCGGAAGAATCGAAAAGCCTCAACGTCGGCGTCGGCCAGTACGCCAAGGATTGGACCTGGACCTTCAACGTGTTCGAGACCCGCATCGATTCACTGACCGGCTACGACAGCTTCTACAACTTGGTGCAGGTGGATGAAGCCCGCATCCGCGGCGCCGAGTTGACGTTCGCCACCTCGATCGCCGGCTGGGACCTGTCCACGCAGCTGAGCTACGTGGATCCGCGCGCTGATGCCCGAAAGACCGCGGACGGCACCGCCAATCCCAACCACGGCAACCTGCTGCCTCGCCGCGCACCGCGTACCGGCCGCATCGACATCGATCGCAGCGTCGGCAAATTCCGTTTCGGCGGCACGCTCAACGCGGCCAGCGCACGCTACGACGATGCAGCCAACAACGTGCGCCTGGGCGGTTACGGCACCCTGGACCTGCGCGTGGAATACAGCGTGCACCCGGACTGGACCCTGCAGGCGCGCGCCAGCAACGTGTTCGACCGCGACTACGAAACCATCGCCTGGTACAACCAGCCCGGCCGCGAGTACGGCCTGAGCGTGCGCTACCAGCCGGCGCGCTGACGGCGCACTGGCGGAGCAGCGAAGCAAACACAAGCCGCCCTCTTCCCCCTTTCAAAAGGGGGGAAGAGGTGCAACGACACTGGCGAATCAAGTCCGGCACGGATCCGTATTCCCAGCTGCAATGCAGGCCTTGTGCTTGGGAAAAAATAGGCTGGGAATATGTGTCCCGGCGCGTGGATCAGCGCGTCGATCAATCGTGCGAAATGCGGGGAGCGTCCGTTCCGCCCTGCACGAAAGCAGGACTACCGCAACAACTCGCGCAGGTCATCCAGGACCATTACCGCGCCGGCGTTTTCGATATCCAGGTTGCGTCGATAGCCATAGCGCACCAGCGCCACGGGCATCTTTGCCGCCTGCGCCGCGTGCAGGTCGGCGGCCGAATCTCCCACCATCAGGCATTCGTCGACGCTGCGTTTGAACTGCGCGGCCAGGTAAAGCAACGGCGCAGCGCTCGGCTTGCGTTCCGGCAACGTATCGCCGCCAACCATCGCATCGAAATAGTCGGTGATGCCCATCGCATCGAGCAAGGGCCGCAGGAAACGCTGCGGCTTGTTGGTGCACAGGGCCATCGGCACACCCTGCGCGCGCAAGCCCTGCAAAGTGTCGAGCACGCCCGGATACAACCGCGCGTGCAGCAGCAGGCAGTCACCGTAGTGCACCATGAAGCCCGGCATCACCTCGTCGATCGACACCGCGCTGCCAGCATTGCGGAATGCATCCTCGACCAGCTTGCGTGCGCCATCGCCGATCCATCCGCGGATGGTGTCCTCGCGCTGCGTGGGCAAACTCCACTGTGCGAGCGTGCGATTGACGGCTTCGGAAATATCCGACGCACTGTCCACCAACGTGCCGTCGAGATCGAACAGCACCAGCGAATAGGGAAATTCCAAACCTGCCTCCAATGATGGGACGACGTTTCAGGCGATGGCACGCGAGTTGTTGCGCCTAGCGTACAGGGCCGTGCGGGCGCGGGTCATGCGCGCGACTGCCTTGCGCGCGCCATGGGTAAAGCTTCGCGGGCATGGCCCGCTCCTACAAAACATTGGTGGCCTGCGTGTCGAACAATCCGCCCTGCCACATTGCATCTTCGCGTGCGCGAAATCCTGCGAGCCCAACGCCGACCAGGCGATAACGCAGCGTCGGCGGCAGGTCGACGCGGTCACGCAAGCCCAACGCGATCGCGGTAAATTGCTCCAGCGATGCCAGCGGCGCATCGGGCGTATGGCTGCGGGTGAGGATGCGGAACTGCGCGGTTTTCAGTTTCAGCACGACGGTATGGCCAATGCGTTCGGTCCTGCGCGTTGCCAGCCATGCTTTCTCCGCCAGACTGCGAATCGCAGGTTCAATCTCGCCCAGCAACAGATCATTCTCGAAAGTGTCTTCGGCCGAAATTGATTTCACCGGCTGGTTGGGTTGCACCGCGCGCTCGTCGATGCCCTGCGCACGCAGGTGCAGGCGCCGGCCGAAACTTCCGAAGCGCAGCTGCAGCTCCTGCGCAGGCACTGCACGCAGATCGCCGACCGTGGCGATGCCGAGCTCTGCCAGCTTTTTCTCCATCACCTTGCCGACGCCGGGTATCTTCGCCACCGGCAACGGCGTCAAGAACGCTTCGACCTGCGCCGGCCGGATCACGAACTGGCCATCGGGCTTGTTCCAGTCCGAGGCGATCTTGGCCAGGAACTTGTTGGGTGCGATCCCGGCCGAGGCGGTGAGTCCAGTTTCTTCGCGGATCTGCGCGCGGATCGATTCGGCGATCGCGGTGGCGCTGGGCGATGCGATCTTCGGTTCGGTGACATCCAGGTACGCTTCGTCCAGCGACAGGGGTTCGACCAGGTCGGTATGACGCAGGAAGATCTCGCGCACCAGCTTCGACGCCGCCTTGTAGCGCACGAAATCCGGCGCCACGAAGATCGCATCCGGGCACAGCCGCTCGGCACGCATCGCCGGCATCGCCGAGTGCACGCCAAACACCCGCGCCTCGTACGACGCCGCGCACACCACCGAGCGGGCACCGCGCCACGCCACGACCACCGGCTTGCCGCGCAGCGATGCGTCGTCGCGTTGTTCAACCGACGCATAAAACGCGTCCATGTCGATGTGGAGGATCTTGCGCACACCGTGATTATGCGCGGGGTGGCATGGCGGGATTGATCCTTCGGCCAACCAGCCGTTCACCGCGAGGCTTGCCTGCCTGCGCCGCATTGCATCGCATGGCCGGCGCGGCCCATTCAATATCGCGATGGCGATGGCCGCGTCAGCGCGCCACGCATGGCGCACGAACTCAGAGCATGCGGCGCAAGGTGTCGTCGCGACGGCCCCAGTGGTGGTACAGCGCAGCCAGCACATGCGCGCCAATCACCCAATAAAACGTCTCGCCGATCGTGCGGTGCAGGTCTTCCAGCTGATGGGCCAGGTCTTCGTTCTTGGCCAGCAACGCCGGCAACGCGATATCGGTAAACGGAACCAGCAGCACCTTGCCATCGGTCCATGCCGTCGCCAGCCCAAGCAATGGCATGACGATGAAGAATGCATACAGCGCCAGATGCAGCGCTTTCGCCGGCAGCGCCTGCCAGGCGGGCAATGGCGGCGTGATCGGCGGCACGCCAGCGCGACGCAGGACCAGCCGCCACCACACCAGCGCAAAAATACTCAGGCCAACCCAGAAATGCCCCTGCATCATCGCCGCACGCCCGGCCGAACCGCGTGCAAACAACCCGCGCTGCTCGATCAGCAGATAGCCTACGGCCACCAGCAACGCCATCAACCAGTGCAGGCGGCGCAAGCCGCCACCGTAACGCGGGTGAATGGACATGGTCAGCTCAGGCCGGCAGACAATGCCGCGACGTTAACCCGGCAGCCGGCGTGCTGTCTTGATTGAGATCAAACATTGCATCCAAGGCAATCGCCATGACAGGCCACCGCCACGATCTTCATCAAGAGCGCGGCGCGCGGCCGACACACGCACCGCGCGCTTCGCACGCCGCACAGCCGTCGTCCCGGCCTATTCCACCGTCACGCTCTTGGCCAGGTTGCGCGGTTTGTCGACATCGGTGCCGCGCGCAAGTGCCGTGTGATACGCCAGCAGCTGCACCGGGATGGTGTGCACGATCGGGCTGAGCACGCCGACGTTGCGCGGGGTGCGGATGACGTGCACGCCTTCGGATTCACCGAAGTTGCTGTCCTGGTCGGTGAACACGAACAGTTCGCCGCCGCGCGCGCGCACTTCCTGCATGTTGGATTTCACTTTCTCCAGCAGGCCGTCGTTGGGCGCGATCACCACCACCGGCATGTCGGCATCTACCAGGGCCAGCGGGCCGTGTTTGAGCTCACCGGCAGGATAGGCCTCGGCGTGGATGTAGGAGATTTCCTTGAGCTTGAGCGCGCCTTCCAGGGCGATCGGGTAATGCACGCCGCGGCCGAGGAACAGTGCGTTCTCCTTGGGCGCAAAACGTTCCGCCCACAGCGCGATCTGCGGCTCCAGGTTGAGCGCGTGCTGCACGCTGCCGGGCAAGTGGCGCAGGGCTTCGATGTACTCGGCCTCCTGCTCGTCGCTCAGCTTGCCGTGCACTTTCGCCAGCGTCGCGGCCAGCGTGAACAGCGCCACCAACTGGGTGGTGAAGGCCTTGGTCGAGGCAACGCCGATCTCGGCGCCGGCGCGCGTGTAGAACACCAGTTGGCTGGCGCGCGGGATCGCGCTTTCCGGCACGTTGCAGATCGACAGCGTCTTGTCGTGGCCCAGTGACTTGGCGTATTTCAACGCTTCCATCGTGTCCAGGGTTTCGCCGGATTGCGAAATGGTCACGATCAGATGTTTGGGATTGGCAACCGCCTTGCGATAGCGATATTCACTTGCGATCTCGACGCTGCACGGCAGCCCGGTGATTGCCTCGATCCAGTAACGCGCGGTGGAGCCGGCATAGAAGCTGGTGCCGCAGGCGAGGATCTGCACGCCTTCGACCTCTTTGAGCACGGCGCCCGCGTCCTTGCCGAACAGCTGCGCCGTAAACGCGTTGGTATCCATGATCGCCTCGATGGTATCGGCGATGGCGCGCGGCTGCTCGTGGATTTCCTTCTGCATGAAATGGCGGTACGGGCCGAGTTCAAGCGAGGCCAGCGACACGTCGGAAACGTGCACCTCACGCTCGATCTGGGCACCCGAGGCATCGAAGACACGTACCTGGGCGCGGGTGATCTCGGCGGTATCGCCTTCTTCCAGGAAGATCACCCGGCGCGTGGCCTGCAGGATCGCCGAGACATCGGAGGCGATGAAATTTTCACCTTCGCCAAGGCCCACCAGCAGGGGGCAACCCATGCGCGCGCAGACGATGCGCTCGGGCTCGCTGCGACTGATCACGGCCAGCGCATAGGCGCCATCGAGGTCTTTCACCGCGCATTGCAGCGCGGCCAGCAGGTCGTTGCCCTGCTTGAGGTAGTAGTGGATCAGGTGGGCGATGACTTCGGTGTCGGTCTGCGATTCGAACACGTAACCCAAGTCGATCAGTCGCTCGCGCTGTTGCTCGTGATTCTCGATGATGCCGTTGTGCACCAGGGCCACGCCGTGGCTGGCGTGGGGATGCGCGTTGGATTCGGTGACGCCGCCATGCGTGGCCCAGCGGGTGTGGCCGATACCGAGATCGGCGTGGAATTGCTCGCTGATGGCGGCCGCTTCCATCTCCGCGACACGGCCGGTACGGCGCACGCGGCGCACGTCGCGACCATCGACCACGGCGATGCCGGCCGAATCGTAACCGCGATATTCGAGGCGCTTGAGTCCTTCGATGAGGACGGGAACCACATCGCGATCCGCGATCGCACCGATGATGCCGCACATGGAATAGGAACCTCCTGTTGATGTCAGTGGATTGTAGACGGCGCGCCGAAAGGCGGCCGGGTCGCATGAGCGCCGCATCGGCGCGATCGGCTTTCCCGGTAACGCCATCGCGCCCACGCGGCGCTCCTATCAACAACGGCAAAGGCGGGACAAAGCGTCCGTGCGGACACTGCGAGTGTCCGGCCGGACACATCGTGGTGGGCGAAACATGATGCGAATCAGCTATTTGCGTCTGGCACGCAAGTTGCGTCGTACAGCGCAGGCACACGCTTTCGGATACCCGTACAGACATGGACAACCGCCCCCGCATTGCCGATACCTCGGGCCAGGACAACCGCCTGTCTCCGTCGAGCTCCACGTCGCGGCGTCGCAGGCCGTGGTGGATCGGTGGCGCCGTCGGCGCGGCGGTGCTGGCGCTGGCTATTTGGGTGGTCGTGGGCTGGAACGGCGGCGGCCGGTCGTTCGACGCAGCGCGCGTGCGCATTGCCGAGGTCAAGCGGGGTGACCTGGTGCGTGACCTGTCGGCCGACGGCCGCGTGATCGCCGCCAACAGCCCGACCCTGTATGCGATCGCCGGCGGCACGGTGGCGCTCAAGGTGGTCGCGGGCGACGTGGTGACCAAGGGCCAGCCGCTGGCGGTGATCGACAGCCCGGAGCTGCGCAGCAAGCTGGTGCAGGAAGAATCCACCCTGGCCAGCATGCAGGCCGAGGCCAGTCGCGCGGTGCTGGATGCGCAGCTCACGCGCGCCGCGGCACGCAAGGCGCTTGACCAGGCGCAGATCGACCGCACCGCCGCGCAGCGCGACCTTGAACGCTACCAGCGCGCCTATGAGGGCGGTGCGGTCTCGCAGAACGAGCTGGCCAAGGCGCAGGACGAACTGAAGAAAGCGCAGATCGGACTTGCCAGCGCAAAGCAGGACAACGCGCTGCAAGGCGAAGGTGCGGGCCTGGACACGCGCAACAAGCGCCTGCTCGCCGACCGCCAGCGTGCCGTGGCCACCGAGCTGCAGCGCCAGGTCGCTGCATTGACGTTGCGCGCGCCGTTCGATGGCCAGGTCGGCCAGGTGCAGGTGCCACAGGGCACCAGCGTGGTCGCCAACGGCCCGGTGCTCAGCGTCGTCGACCTGAGCAAGTTTGAAGTCGAGATCAAGGTGCCGGAAAGTTTCGCCCGCGACCTGGTGATCGGCATTCCCGCGCAGATCACCAGCAACAACAAGGCCTGGCCGGCGCAGGTGTCGGCGGTCTCGCCCGAAGTGGTCAACGGTGAAGTCAACGCGCGCCTGCGTTTTACCGAAGGCCGCCAGCCGCCCGGGCTGCGGCAAAACCAGCGCCTGTCCGCACGCATCGTGCTGGATACGCGCCGCAACGTGCTGATGGTCGAGCGCGGCCCGTTCCTGGAACAGGATGGCGGCCGTTTCGCCTATGTCGTCAGCGACGGCACCGCCGTGCGTCGGCCGATCCAGGCCGGCGTAAGCAGCTTGAACGCAGTGGAAATCACCTCGGGCCTGCAGGCGGGCGAGCGCATCGTCGTCTCGGGCAGTGACCAGTTCGACAACGCCGAACGCATCCGCATTTCCGGAGAATGACCGTGCACGCATCGACATACTTTTCATTCCCGCAGCACTGGAACTCGCACGACCTCGCCAGCGCGGTGCCGGTGCGGCGTCGGTTGTCGCAGGTGTTCGACTTCGACGCCATGCCAAGGCTGCGGGCGCATCCACGTCCGCGATTGAACCGCGTGCCGGACGCATCACGGCCCTGGCCGCTCTCACCCGGCGCGGGAGCCTACCTGCGCACCGGCCAACTGCCGCAGCTGTTCCGGATCCGCTGATCTCCAGTCCCAATCCCAGCCCCGATCCCCCCCTCGTCCCTCCGCAATCTTTGCACCCGCCCCACAGGAATCACCGCCATGTTGGAAATGCGCCAGGTCACCAAGGTCTACCGCACCGAACTCGTCGAAACGCACGCCTTGCGTGCGCTGGACCTGCACGTGAAGGAAGGCGAATTTGTCGCCGTCACCGGGCCGTCCGGCTCGGGCAAGACCACCTTCCTCAACATCGCCGGATTGCTGGAGAGCTTCACCGGTGGCGAGTTCATCCTTGATGGCGAGAACGTCAAGGGGCTGAACGACAACGCACGCAGCAAGCTGCGCAACCAGAAGATCGGTTTCATCTTCCAGGGTTTCAACCTGATCCCTGACTTGAACCTGTTCGACAACGTCGACGTGCCGCTGCGCTATCGCGGCATGCCCGCCAGCGAACGCAAGCTGCGCATCGAGGATTCACTGGGCATGGTCGGGTTGGGCTCGCGGATGAAGCACTTCCCCGCCGAACTCTCCGGCGGGCAGCAGCAGCGCGCGGCGATCGCGCGTGCACTGGCCGGCAGCCCGCGCCTCCTGCTGGCCGATGAACCCACCGGCAACCTCGACTCGCAGATGGCGCGCACCGTGCTGGAACTGCTGGAGGACATCAACTCGCAGGGCACCACCATCATCATGGTCACCCACGACCCGGAACTCGCCGCACGCGCGCAGCGCAACGTGCATATCGTCGATGGCATGGCCACGGATCTGTCGGTGCAGCCGAGCCTGGGGCGCGCGGCGCGCGCGACCGCAGATGCAAACGCGCTTGCGCAGGCCGGCAACTAGAAGGCCGGCAACTAGAACTGGGAAGACGCTTGGGTCGGGGTCATACCCCCGACGCAGGACTACATCTCAACACGCAGGATCGGAGACGTCGCCCCGACCTGCTTCGCGCCAACTTCTCCGGCAGGGAGAAGACACACAAACAAGGGATCTCCCATGTTCGCCTACTACCTCAACCTCGCCCTACGCAGCTTCAAGCGCAATAAAATATTGACCGCGCTGATGGTGCTGGCGATCGCGCTGGGCATCGGCGCCAGCATGACCACGCTGACGGTGTTCCACATCCTCTCGGGCGATCCGGTGCCGACCCGCAGCGGCGTGCTCTATTACCCGCAGCTCGCTCCGGAAGGCATGAACGGCTTTACCCCGGGCGACGAGCCGGCCGACCAGGTGACCCGCCTGGATGCCGAAACCCTGTTGCGCGAAAAGCGCGGCGACCGCCAGGCGATGATGACCGGCGGAAGCATCGCGATCACCCCGCAGCTCCAGGGCATGACACCGTTTTATGCCGATGCGCGCTATACCTCGGCCGACATCTTCCCGATGTTCGACATGCCGTTCCTGTTCGGCAATGGCTGGAGCGCAACCGAGGACGGCAAGCACGACCGCGTCGCGGTGATCGCCAAGGCGCTCAACGACAAACTGTTCGGCGGCGTCAACAGCGTCGGCAAGACGTTGCGCCTGGACAAGACCGATTTCCGGGTGGTCGGCGTGCTCGACGAGTGGCGGCCGGCGCCACGCTTCTACGACATGAACAGCGATCGCTTCGGCGCGCTAGAACAGGTGTTCCTGCCATTCTCCACGTCGCGCGACCTGAAGATGGGCCAGAACGGCAGCATGAACTGCTGGGGCGATTCCGGTAATTCCGATCCGGAAGGCAACACCGGCCTGCATGCGGACTGCGCCTGGATCCAGTACTGGGTACAACTCGACACTCCCCAAAAAGCCGAGGCGTATCGCCGTTACCTGGTCAATTATTCCGATCAGCAACGCGCCAGCGGCCGCTACGAGCGCCCGACCAATGTGCAGCTGCGCAGCGTGATGCAGTGGCTGGACTTCAACAAGGTGGTGCCGAGCGACGTGCGCTTGCAGGTGTGGCTGGCCTTCGGCTTCCTGCTGGTATGCCTGCTCAACACGGTAGGCCTGCTATTGGCGAAGTTCCTGCGTCGCAGCGGCGAGGTCGGTGTGCGCCGGGCATTGGGTGCGTCGCGTCGCCAGATTTTCCTGCAATGCCTGGTCGAGGCGGCCGCTGTCGGCATGGCCGGCGGCATCGCCGGGCTCGCGCTGGCCTGGCTGGGACTGTGGGCGGTGCGCCAGCAACCGGCCAGCTATGCCGAACTCGCGCACCTCGATCCATTGATGCTGCTGGCGACCTTCATGCTCGCCGTCGGCGCCAGCCTGCTGGCCGGGCTGATACCGGCGTGGCAGGCCATGCAGGTCACGCCTGCGATGCAGCTCAAGTCGCAATGATTTCCCTGTAGGAGCGCCCCATGGGCGCGATCGCTTTTTAATTATTTT
>JBBSST010000024.1:0-48004 GCA_038241735.1 Lysobacterales bacterium | reverse complement strand
CGGACAGCGTGTATCGTTCGGCTTCGGTGAGCTGGTGGTACATGAGGGATCGTCTCTTGCCGGAGTGATCCCCTCCAGTCTGCCAGCTCACCTCTTCATCTTCGGGCGACGCGGGTGTTGCACTTACTTTGTTAACTCGCGGCGCCAAAGATCGCCGAATGCCGGAAGCGGCGGGCGATGCCGCGAGCGTCAAAAGGATGCGCGGTGAAGGCGGCGTCGGTGTTGGCCGTGTTCATGGGGATTCCTGTGCGGGATGAGAATCACCAGCGTGCGCCGCATCGGCCAAAACGCGAATGATCCAGGTCAGCTGCGGACGAATCCGTGGTATCGATGCGCCGCGCCACCCCCGGCACACGGGGATCAGACGCCAAGATATGGTGTCTGCGCACTATTGTTCCAGGAATATTTCCTGCCTCAAGGATCCTGCTGCGCAGGCAGCTTCGTGCTGCAAGGATCGGACGCCGCGGATGCGCGTGCGCGGGGGTCGAACCACGGCAGCATGGTCTGGATCAATGGTCCGATCAGCAGCATGTAGGCCAGGGTGCCCAGGCCGAGCGTGCCGCCCAGCAGGTATCCCGATACCAGCACGCTGCCTTCGATGAGCGTGCGCACCAGGCGCACGGATCGTCCGGTACGCCGCACCAGGCCGGTCATCAGCCCGTCGCGCGGGCCCGGGCCGAAGTGGGCGCCCAGATAAGCGGCGGTGGCTGCGCCGTTGAGCACGATGCCACCGACCAGCAATGCGATGCGCGATGCCAGCGAGGCGTCAAGCAAGCGGTCGCCAATCCATCCATTGACGGCGTCGAACACCAGCCCGATCACCACCGCGTTACACACGGTGCCAAAGCCGGGCTTCTGCCGGATCGGGATCCACATCAGCAGGACAGCGAAGCTGACCGCGATGGTGACGCGGCCCATCGGCCAGCCACCCTGCAATGCAATGCCCTGGTGCAGCACGTCCCATGGCATCAGCCCCAGGTCGGACTGGAACATCATCACCATCGACACGCCGTAGGCGATCAATCCAAGGAAAAGCTCGAAGACGCGACGCGGCATTGCGTGACCGGAAGCAGGAATGGCCGGACAGTCTAGGACTGCGCGCGCCGGAGTGCTGCCGGCACGGAATCCGCCGGTCTCCAAATGGGGCGATCGGCATGGCGAATCCCGCTGCAACGAGGCGCTGTAGCCGTATTCAGCGGTAGGATTGGGGCGCTGGCGCAGCCTTCCCTGATTCCAATTCGCCGCGAGGCACTGATGACGACATCTGCACATTATCCGATCGGTACACCTGGACGCCCCTGGGGTGACGCCGAGGTATCGGCCTGGCGGGCGCGACAGATCCGCCAGCGCAGCCATGAAGCGGACGTGTCGAGCATCATCGACCGCCTGCGTTCGCGGTTCGACGTCGTCCAATACGGCACGCTGGACGATCCGCCGGACAGCTACCCGCTGTTGGCCATCAAGAGTCGCGATTGGGACGACGCGTTGCCCTGCATGCTGGTGACCGGCGGGGTGCATGGGTACGAAACCAGCGGCGTGCACGGCGCCCTGCAGTTCGTCGACAGCAGCGCCGCTGACTACGCCGGCCGCGCCAACCTGCTGGTGGTGCCGTGCGTCAGTCCGTGGGCCTACGAACGCATCGTTCGCTGGAACCCGCTCGCGCTCGATCCCAACCGCTCGTTCGTGACCGATAGCCCGGCGGCCGAGTCGGCAGCGCTGATGTCGCTGGTCGCGCCGTATCGCGGCCGCTTCCTGGTCCACATCGACCTGCACGAAACCACCGACAGCGACGAGTCCGAGTTCCGTCCCGCGCTGGCTGCCCGCGACGGCGGGGCCTACGAGCCCGGCGAGATTCCCGATGGTTTCTACCTGGTCGACGACAGCGAGAACCCGCAGCCGCGATTCCAGCAGGCGATCATCGAAGCGGTGGCGAAGGTCACCCACATCGCCCCGGCCGACGCCCGTGGCGAGATCATCGGCTCGACGGTGGTCGCGCCGGGCGTGATCCGCTACCCGCTCAAGCAACTTGGCCTGTGCGCCAGCATCACCGGGGCACGCTACACAACGACCACCGAGGTCTATCCCGACAGCCCCCGCGCGACGCCACGACAATGCAACGACGCGCAGGTGGCGGCGGTGCGGGCGGCGATCGATTTCGCATTGGCGCAGTGATCGCCCGATGCGCATTGCTCTGCGCTGCCAGTGCGGGACACTGCACGATCACATCCAGCCGCGACACGCTGACGTTCGCGCGGCCGCGCTGACGAAGCCTGCTGCCTGCGGCCTGCCTCTACCCGTCGTGCAGCCTCGATCCCGACGCTGATCGCCCGCGCGGCACCCGATCCGACCATTCGGGCGCATCGGTCAGCTGCGCGATGGTCCATGCGGGCACGCGTGGGCTGACGCGGGCGGACGGGTGGCGCCGTCAGCGAAAGTGTTCGACGCTGATATCGGGACTTGCAGCTTGCGAACCCGCGCCGCTGCCGCTGACCGGGTGCATGAAGTATTCGTGCAGGTATTTTTCGCCTTCGTCGCAGAACGCGGTCACGACGGTCTTGAGCTCGGGGAAGTTGGCGCGGATGCGCTTTGCGGCGAGCAGGTGGGCGCCCGAACTGGGGCCGCAGAACAAGCCGTGGCTGCGCGCGAGGCGCTTCATTTCGGCGACCGCGTCGGTGCTGGAGACGCTGAGCACTTCGTTGATCAGGCTGGCGTGGCGCTGGAAGATGCCGGGCACGAAGCCGTCGGAAATTCCTTCGATGGTGTGCGTGGCGATTTCACCGCACAAGATGGTGCATGACTCGGATGGCTCCATCGCAAACAGCCGCACGTCGGGATTGACTGCGCGAAACGCCTGGCCCACGCCGATCAGGGTGCCGCCGGTGCCGACCCCCAGCACCAGCGCATCGGGCAGTTGGCCGGTGGGCAGCTGCGAGAGGATTTCCGGACCGAGTACCAGGCGGTTTTCTTCCACGTTCCATTCCGACTCGAACTGGCTGGGGCAAAAATGATTCGGCTGCTGACCAAGTTCCCTGGCGCGCTCCAGTGCTTCGTTGACGTGGAAGTTGCCGCAGAACAGCACCTCGGCGCCATACGCCCGCGAGATCGCCACGCGCTCGCTGGACAAGCCTTCGGGCATCACCACCAGCATGCGATAGCCCTTCACCGCAGCCACCATCGACAACGCGTTGCCGGTATTTCCGCTGGTGGCCTCCACGATCGTGTCACCCGGCTTGAGCAGGCCATCGTCTTCGGCGCGTTCGATCATGTACTTGGCAATGCGTGCCTTGATCGAGCCCGATGGATTCATGAACTCGAGCTTGGCGTAGACGCCCTCGATCTCGAGTAGCGGGGTATCGCCGACAGCGTCGAGGATATTGGTCGAGACGCCGGCAAACCGGGAAGTCATGTGGAACACTCCTTGGGAAGAGACGACCTGCGCTCAGGCGACGGTTGCGTCATGAACGTGCTGCATGGTGTCCAGCGCCAGCGCGGAATGGGCGTATGCACCACCCGCGCGCATTTCCGCGGCGACCCAGATGGCCTCCATGACCTGTTGCTCGGTGGCGCCCTGCTTCAGCGCTTCCTGCGTGTGGCCCTTGATGCAATACGGACACTGCGTTACATGGGCGACGGCCACGGCGATCAGCTGCTTGGTGACGTTGGGCAGCGCGCCATCGGCAAACACGGCGGCACTGAATGCCTTGAACGCCTTGAGCGGCTCGGGCGCCAGCTCGCGGCGTTTGCGCGCGATGTCAGCGCTGGCTTTCGGGTACATCGACGTGTCCATGGATGACTCCTTGAATGTGGCTTGCAGCACCGGGTTGTGGTGTTCCAGAACGCGCTCGGCGCGATAGCTCGAACGCACCAGCGGCCCGGCGACCGCTTGCAGAAAACCCATGCCAGTGCGACATCGCGAACGTGACAGGACGCGTCGGGCGCAATAAAACGCAGCGCCGGCATGTGATGCGGGCTCGGGCGCATGTATTGCCCCAGCGTAACCACATCATCGTTGGCGTCGCGTATATCGCCCCGCGTGCGTTCCGCCTCGGCGTCGGTTTCTCCCCACAGTGTCCCGCGATCAGTCCTCCCTTGGCACTGATCTGCGTCAATGCGACGGCAATTGCTTTGCCTGCGACGACGTGCCTCCAGCCTCGCGTGAATGACGCCGCATCAATGGTGAAGTCGGTGTCCAGTTGCGTCGTCATCAAGTCCACGCTGTCCAGCGCGCAGCGGGGTCACGAACATCGCGCATCAGCGCGGCTTTCGCGGCCCCGGCGCCGAGTGCACACCGCTGCTGGCGTCCAGCGCGTCGATCCAGCCGGCCGCTGAATCCGGAAACGCATCGGCGTACGGGACATAAGGCTTGATGTCCAGGATCGGCGTCGCATCCAGCAGGTCCATGCCGCGCACGCGCAGGCAACGCTCTTCGACGCCGACCAGGGTGACGGCCGACAGGCCGATGGCGTTGGGTCGATGCGGTGACCGCGTCGCCAACACGCTGCGCTTGCCGCCACCGCGCGGCGGCTTGACCTGCGCCGTCCAGCCTTGGCTGCGATGGAACACGAACAGCAGCCAGATACGCTCGAACCCGACGAGATCGCTGAAGGCGCTGTCCGGGAATCCATCGACGAACACGATCCGTGCCCCGGACGCATCGCCGGTTTCGGTGCCCTGCACCACGGTCGGCTGGTGTGGCGCATCAATGCGCCGCGTATAGGGCGTGTGCGCGAACGCGATGGGTTCGAACGCGATGGGTTCGAGCGTGATGGGTTCGAGCGTGATGGGCTGGAATGCGATGGGCGGGTAGCTGACGTCCGTCATGTGACGGGATCCAACGATCGGAAGAACGATCAGGATACGTTCTGCCGCCCACGCTGCGTGATGATGTTGCTTCCGATATTGCGTTGAAACACCCGCGCCAATGTCACGGCAGGCGCGGGCATTTGCCGCTGGCAGTGCAGCCCGCTCGTTAGGAAAAATTCCACGGCAGATTTCCCTGCGCGTAAAAAAAGCGGGCGGAACCGGAGTTCCGCCCGCGTGCAACATCGTCTCAATGGCTTGCGGGGATCGCCCTATTTGCGATCCGCCGCGGTGGCGTCGCGTGCGGCGCGGAATTCCGAATCCTCGCTCCAGTTTGGCCAGCGGTCGGAGTTGGCCAACTCGTTGCCGACGGTGTAAAGCAACTGCAGGTCGCGCGCCATGCCCGTGAATGACCAGCTGGCTTCCCATTGGTCGGCGGGCTGGTGGTAGCGATCCGCGGTGTAGGCATCCGATATCGCCTTGCCGGCGGCGACACCGCCTTCGACGAGGTCTTCACCCGAGCCGAACGACACCGCAGGAACGCCGCGCTTCGCGAACGGGAAATGATCGGAGCGGAAGAAATATCCAGCCTCGGGTTTCGAATCGGTGGAGTACGCCAGGCCCCAGCGCTTGGCGGTCTCGACCAGGTCATCGAGCAGGCCGACCTTGGCGCTGCCCGAGGTGGTGAAATCGCGCGCCGGTCCGTGCGGGTCGAGGGCATCCATGTTGAGCACCGCGACGGTCTTGCCAAGCGGATACAGCGGCTTGGATGCGTAGTACTCGGAACCCAGCAGGCCCTTTTCTTCGGCGGTGACGTTGAGGAACACCAACGAGCGCTCAGGCTTCGTCTTCGCCTGCGCGAAGGCGCGGCCGATTTCGATCAACGCTGCAGTGCCGGTGGCATTGTCGATCGCGCCGTTGTAGATGCGGTCGCCGGTGGCATCGGGCTCACCGACGCCGAGGTGATCCCAATGCGCGCTGTAAATCACCGTCTCGTCGGGACGCTGGCTGCCTTCGATGCGCCCGGCGATGTTCTGCGATGTGATGACCTTGGCGTCGACCGCGTAGTGCGCCGAGAAGCTTGCATCCTTCAGCTCCACCGGCTTGAAGTCCCGCGTCTGCGCCTGCTTCTTCAAGGTTTCGAAATCCAGCCCCGCGCTCTTGAACAGTGCTGCCGCGACGTCGCGCTGGATCCAGCCTTCCAGTGGCGGATGCGTGTCGGCGGGATGCTCGCGCACGATGTCGAACATGGTGTTGGTATTGGAATTTTTCACCGTCGCCCAGCCATACGACGCCGGTGCGGTCTCGTGGATCACCAGCATGCCGATCGCACCCTGGCGCGCGGCTTCTTCGTACTTGTAGGTCCAGCGTCCGTAATACGTCATCGCCTTGCCGCCAAAATCACCCTTCCCGGCCTCGAAATCCGGATCGTTGATCAACACCACGGCGATCTTGCCCTTGAGGTCGACGCCCTTGAAGTCATCCCAGTTGCGTTCCGGCGCCTTGACGCCATAACCGACGAAGACGATCGGCGCGTTGTCGATGGACACCGATTTGGATCCGTCCATCGCCGCGCGGATTGCGACCTGGTCACCTTGCGTCAAGGCCTGGGTCTTGCCGCCAATGCTCATCGACAATTGCGGCACGCCGCTGATCTGCGCACGCAGCAACGGCACCGCCTGGGTCCAGCCACGCTTGCCATCCTTGAGGTCGCCGCCCGGCTGCAGGCCGGCTGCCTGCATCTGTTCGATCACGTAGGCGACGGTTTTGGTTTCGCCTGCAGTCGCCGGGCCACGACCCTCGAAGGCATCCGATGACAAGGTCTTGACCGTGTCGGACAAACGCTGTGGATCGAACGTCGGCGCATTGGCGGGATTGGCAGCGAACGCCGGCGACAGCGCCAACGTGATCGAGAGCGAAAGCAGCGAAGCAGAAAAACGCGTCATGCGGCACCTGTGTCGAAAGCCCGGTTGGCTGTGGCCGATGGTAGCAGCGGCGCGAATGCCCGCGAACGTGCCCGTGGCTTTCCGCAAGCGTGCGTGCGGACCGGGTCGGCGAATGCGGCCGGACATGTGCTGCATGTATTCAGGAATCAGTGCGCCGGCAACGCCAGGAGTGCAAAGACAGCCCGCCTGAGGCCGCGGCGATGACGGGGGAGACCGAGCCGCGACTCCGCAGCGCATCAATCGTGCGACCCACCCGTGGCCGACTGTGGTTGGCCGGTCCAGAACGCCATGTCGCCGTATTCCCACTGCCACGGCGCCCCGGTTTCGCCGAGCACGAAGGCGACCAGTCGCGGGAATGCCGCCTCCGCGCGCACGTCATTGGCCAGGATCACCACGCAGCGTTTGCCGTGCTGCACGCAGACCCAGGTGTTGCCGGTGGAATCGTTGTGTCCGCCCTTCATGAAGCCCGCGCCTTGGGGGCCATCGAAGACCACGACGCCGAGGCCCGCGGCAAGATCCTTGCGCTGTCGTTCCGGCGGCAGGTCCGGTTGCAGCGGCGGGAACTGGCTGGCGCTGCGGATCGGCAGCTGCGGCTTCACCAGTTCGGCGCGTGCCTCGGGTGACAGTCCGTCGCCGCTGACGTAGCCGGCGGCAAGACGCGCGACGTCGGCGATGGTGGTATCCATCGATCCGGCTGCGCGCACGTTGCTGCGTTCGTCGTGTGGTTCGATGCTGCCATCGAGCGTCCAACCGTCGGCGAGGTTGGCGGCGAAGTCGGGACGCCAGCGCATGCTGGTGCGCGCCATGCCGAAGCGGTCGAACACCCGCCGCTGCATCTCGGCGCCGACGTCCAGGCCAAGGCCGCGCTCGAGCACGAACTGCAGCAGGATCATGCCTTCGCCCGAATACGAGTAGCGGCTGCCGGGCGCGGTGTGGATGCGCAGCTTGCCGTCCGGCTCGAGGAAGGCGAAGTTGGCGAAGCCGGCGCTGTGGGTGAGCAGGATGCGCGGGGTGATTGCACGCCAGCGTTGGTCGCCGGCAAGGTTGCTCCACGGCGCGTATTTGTCTTCGTCGGGATAGTCGGGCAGCGGCTTGGAAAGGTATTCGCCGATCGGGCGATCAAGGTCGAGGATCTTCTCGTCGACCAACTGCATCACCATGTAGGCAAACGCGGTCTTGGTCAGCGATGCGCCGTACATGATGGTGTCATCCTGCAACGGCGCGCCGGCGGCATTGCGGATGCCGTGGCTGCGGACCTGCACCACGCGGCCGTCGTCGATGACCGCGATCGCCAGCCCCTGCGCATGCGTGGCCGCCATCGCGCGTGCCATCTCGGCGTCGAGTGTCGCCGTATCTGGAACGCCGGCGTGGGCGCCATGCAGGGAGCCGCCGGCAAGCAGCAGCGGGACCAGCCATCGGGCGTGTTTCACTTCAATCCCCATCAGCGATGTCGGATGCAGGATAAACAGCTGCAGGCAGGCCAACGCCTGCCATTGGTCCGGGTGTCAAGGGGCAGGCCGGGGGACGGTGATCGAGTGGCGGCGATCGAGGAATAACGGCGACAGGGATCAGTGCGGATCTGGCGGCGGCATCTGGCGGCGCACGCGCATGAAGCGCGCGAACCGCGGCACGCCCCTGGAGGACATGCCGTTGTAGCGATAGGTGACGTGGCTACCGATCGGTGGCGGCGTGGCGCGCTGTGCGTCGGTGAAGCCGGAGCCAAGGCGGAAACGCAATCCGTCGGGCCGCTCGACGATCAGTGCGCCGAGCATCCCACGGTACTTTCCGCGCCCGTCGGTGTAGCCGACCACGCGGGCCTCGCTGTCATCGTAAGGTTTGTACTTGAGCAGGTCGTCGCTGCGACCGACGCGATAGCGCGCGTTGCGATGCTGCAACATCAATCCCTCGCCGCCGGCGACGACAATCGACCTGAGCCTGGCGTCCAGCGCGGCGGCATCGTTGACGCGGAATTGCGCGACGGGCCGCAGCCACGCAATGCGCGGATTGGCCAGCAGTTTGCGCATGTGCAATACACGTGCCTGGAACGGACCGGGATGGCCCGGCAGGTCGAACACCATGAAATGCACGCGGTGCCAGGCGGCATCGTCGACATGTCCCGCGCGTGCGATTCCGCTGATCTCGTCGAAGCGGCCGCGTCCGATCCACAGTTCGCCGTCCATCGCTGCGCTGGGCCAGCCCGCGGTGAACCAGGCGGGAGGATCAACCGCCACCCCGCCGCGCGTGCGCAGCTGCTGCCCATCCCAGCGACCGCGCACGCCGTCCAGTTTCTCGCTGACCCAATACTCGGAAACGTCGACGCCTGGATGGTAATGCGTGGCCAGCATCAATCGTGGCACCGCCGCATCGGCGGCGGCCAAGGGTGGCGACAACAGCAGGCACGACAACAGGCACCACGACAATAGCCAGGCAGCGCGCAGGTTCATGGACTCATCCTTGAGTGTTGGAATGGCGGCAGCCGATGCACGGCAACCGCAGCCGGCATCGACAGGCATGCAACTCACGCCGGCGCAGGCACGCGAAGGCGGGTTGATGCTGTCGATGACGATACCGTCGTGCACTGTGCACGTCAGTCAGTGCAAGGCGTCATCCAGGCAGGTCGTTTCAGCGCTACCGCGTAGGAAAAACCCGACGTTTACTGGATAAGCGGCTTCCCGGCGACGATGGCAACATGTTTTCCTGCGCCCGTTTACTTGCGCTCGGTAATCACGAAGCTGCCGAACGACACGCCCAGGGTGCGGCCGGTGCCCTTGCCCGACAACGCCAGCGAGATCGAACCCTTGGTCACGACCTGGGCCTTGGAGGCATCGGACGAGTTGCCGGCATTTGCTTCGGCCGTTGCGTAGCCGCCGATGACATCGCGGATGTCGTGCACCTCGCTGAACTTGCCGGTGCCGTTCTCGATCTTCGATTTGCCGAAGGTCAGGCCGCCGCCCTTGGCATCGATGCTGATGGCCAGGGTTTTGCCGTTGTCGCAGCTGACCACGCCGTCACCTGTCGAATGCTTGTAGAACGCACCTCCGCCGGACATGTTGTATTTCAACGTGCAGCTCAATCCAGCGGCTTGGGCGGGGCTGACCAGCAGCATGGCGGGGATGGCGAGGGCGGCAGAGATGACGAGAGCAAGGCGCATGCGGATCTTCCTTAAGTGGGTTGCGGCAGTGCGGATGATGCCAGATGTTGAATGCACGGCTGCCGACGCGGTGCACACTCATTTGCCGACGCACGGACAGCCTCGGTGGCCACTATTCACTTCGGCCCGATTCGTGCCCAGGTGCGGCAGGCACGCATCGGCGTATCGTTGGTGCGTGCATGCGCAGCGGCGGCGGAAACCCTTTCCAAAGCCCCTGCGGCGCGTCACCATCCGCCATTCCGCTAGCCGTGACCCTACGATGACCCATCCCGATACCGAATTCGACCCCGATGACAACTTCGCCGGCGGCAATGATGGCGATGCGGAGTTTGGCGACGAAGACACGCTTGAACAGCTGGTCTGGCAGCTGTTGCTGCTGATCAATCCTGGCGATGAAGACGTAGCGCTGCAGCAATTCTCGGCCTATCGCGATGCGCTGGCCGATGCTGATGAGGACGACGCCGAACCGGTGTGGCTGCTCAGGGACGTAATCGACTGGCAATCGGGTTTCCACGTCGACGCCGACGACCGCTCCAGCTTCATCGACAGCGTCAGCGAGCTGGCGGCGCGCTGGAACCTGCGCATCGACTGGGGCGTGGAAGATCCCACCGACGATGATTTCCTCGCTGCCACCGACGTGCCCGAACTGATGTCGATCGCCCATGATCGTTTGCGCGAATACGGCTATACCTTGTGGGCCTGGAATACCGCCAATGGCGCGGCAGACGCCCAGGCCCACGCGGGCTGGATCACGCTCAGCCGCGATGACGAGGCGATGCGCGCACTGGCGCCGGAACTGGGCATCGAACTGCGCGCAGGCAGCGATGCGTTTTGATTGTGTGCGGATGAATGGAGGCCGGCGGGCCGAAAGTACCGCCGCAAGACAGGCGTCCTGGCGCCGGTTTGCTTGAACTGCAGGCGCGCCCGGACCATGCTGGCGGTGCCGGCGATGCCTGTCATTGCCGTGCACCTGTTGCCCTTTTGACACGCAGACCGATGTACAGCGCACGCGACCACGATCGAAAACCCTCCAAATCCCCGCTGCCCACCGGCGCCGGCGTCGTGCGGACGCGCGCCGAACTCGACGTCATGCTGGCCGCGCTGGAGTCGGACCTGCCGCGTTTGATGCAGGACATGGACGTATTCCATCGCCGCTTCGAGGATCGGGTCGAGGAATTGCAGTTCCGGGAGCGCCCCGAGGATGGCGACTACGTGTTCGAGCGACTGCAGGACATGCTGCGCCGCGCCAGTATCATCAAGGCGGCTTGAGCAGGTGCCTCGTGGAAGCGCGCGCTGTGAGTGTGCATGCTGTGAGAGTGGATGTTGTTGCAACGCATCGCGTGGCGAGCGCGCCGTGAGCGCACTGGCTGGACAGGAGCGTCGGTACACGCATGGTTGACCAGGACCACCGCACACTGGATCGCTGGCCCGGCGTGGTGCTTCCGCGCAGCTTCTATCAGCGCGATCCCACCCTGGTCGCCCCGCAGTTGCTCAACAAATTATTGTGCGGGCCGGACGGCCGTGCCGGGCGCATCGTCGAGGTCGAGGCCTATCGCGATGATGACCCGGCCGCGCACACGTTTCGCGGCAAGACCGCACGCAATGCCACCATGTTCGGCCCGCCGGGGCACATGTACGTGTACTTCACCTATGGCATGCACTGGTGCGCCAACGCGGTGTGCGGCGATGTTGGTGTCGGCGCAGGCGTGCTGATGCGCGCGCTGGAGCCGGTTGCCGGGATCCCTCAGATGCGCACCCTGCGGCCCAAGGCGGTGCGTGATCGCGAGCTGTGCAATGGCCCGGCGCGGTTGACCCAGGCGATGGGCATTACCGGCGTGCACAACGGCATCGATCTTGCAGCGGGCGTCGCGGCCTACACCATCACCGATGACGGCACGCCGCCGCCGCCGCTGCCGAAGATCGGCCCGCGCGTGGGTATCAGCCGCGCAACCGACACGCCGTGGCGCTGGAGCGTGCCGGCCAATACCCACGTGTCACGCAAATAGGCGCGTACGGACAAGGTCGTGCCGATAAGAGCGTGCCGATAGGATCTGGCGAATAAAATAGTGAAAATGGAAATCGTGCGCGCGATTGCTCAGCGCGTCACGTCAGCGCGCT
Source organism: Lysobacterales bacterium (assembly GCA_038241735.1). Classification (GTDB taxonomy): domain Bacteria; phylum Pseudomonadota; class Gammaproteobacteria; order Xanthomonadales; family Xanthomonadaceae; genus Luteimonas. The sequence continues at coordinate 35,989 of JBBSST010000024.1, read as the reverse complement.
GGTGGTTTCGTAAGGCAGCTGGGTTGCGCCGGCCTCGCGCAATGCCGCTTCCGTCGCGCCCATCAGCTCATCGGTGGTATCGATGACGATCAGGATGCGCCCGGCCTCGATTTCCGATTCGAAAAGGCGATGCACCTCGTCGGGGACCATGGAGCCGATCAACGCCGTCACCCAGGTGCCGATCGCGGCACCCACCAGGGTCACCCCGGCGACGCCAGCCACGGTCAGCCCGATCGGCGGCACCACCACGCCAATCAGGCCGCCAAGCAAACCAAGCGTTCCGCCCGAGACCGCGCCGCGCATCGCAGCGGGCACGAAATCGGTGCCGGCATTGCGCAGGCTGTCGGGAATCGCCTCCATCTCGATGTCGGATTTGGCGACCAGCGAAATGTCGCCTTCCTCGATGCCGGCGCGCTTGGCCGCAGCGACGGCGGACGTGGCAGCTGCAACCGAATCGGTCACGAAAACATGTCGTGTCTTCATATGGTTCTCCCGTCATGCGTGTGTGGACGCAGATCATCAGGTTGCAAGAATCGGATATCCAGCAGCCTAGCGGCGGACATGCAAAGGGTGCGTGACGCGGGCGCCCAAGGCCCTGCGATACCTCGCCAGACCGCGCGATACCACGGTGCTGCCGCGGGCGGCCTTGAAACGCTGTCCATGCGTGGATCACCGGCACGCCGCCGCCGCGGTGCACGGGCGGCGCGTGCGCTGATGGCGGTATCGCCGCTCACCATGCAGAAGCTCGGCCAGCGTCTGTGGTCACGACAGTGGTGCGCCGTGCTGGTTGCGCGTGGCGGATGGATATTCCCGGATACGGGACAGTGGAGGCGCGGCAACTCCGGTACGATCCGTCTTCGCCCGGCCTCGATGCAGAACCCGCGTGCAGCCCATCATCACCATCGAAAAGCTCGGCAAGACCTACGCCTCCGGTTTCCAGGCGCTCAAGTCGATCGACCTGCAGATCCGACGCGGCGAGATCTTTGCGCTGCTTGGCCCCAACGGCGCCGGCAAGACCACTTTGATCAGCATCATCTGCGGAATCGTCAACGCCAGCAGCGGCACGGTGACGGCCGATGGCCACGACATCGTCAGGGATTTCCGCGCCGCGCGCGCGAAGATCGGGCTGGTGCCCCAGGAATTGTCCACCGATGCCTTCGAGACGGTGTGGGCCACGGTCAGGTTCAGTCGCGGATTGTTTGGCAAGCCGCGCAACGACGCCTATCTTGAGAAAGTGCTGCGCGATTTGTCGCTGTGGGACAAGAAGGACAGCAAGATCCTCACCTTGTCCGGCGGCATGAAGCGCCGCGTGCTGATCGCCAAGGCGTTGTCGCACGAGCCACGGATACTGTTCCTCGACGAACCCACCGCAGGCGTCGACGTCGAGTTGCGCCATGACATGTGGCAGATGGTGAGAGAACTGCGCGGGCAGGGCGTGACCATCATTCTGACCACCCATTACATCGAGGAGGCGCAGGACATGGCCGACCGGATCGGGGTGATCAACAAGGGCGAGCTGATCCTGGTCGAGGACAAGCACGTACTGATGCGCAAGCTTGGCAAGAAGCAGCTCACCCTGAGCCTGCAGGCGCCGCTGCAGCAGGTGCCGGCGGAACTGGCAGGATTGCCGCTGGAGCTGTCCGAAGACGGACAGTCGCTGGTCTACACCTTTGATACGCAGGGCGAGGAAACCGGCATTGCGACGCTGCTCAGGCGCCTGGGCGAGCACGGCATCGACTTCAAGGACCTGCATTCCAGCGAGCGTTCGCTGGAAGAGATTTTCGTCAGCCTGGTGCGAGGGAAATGATGGCAAGGACCTGCACATGTCGCTGAACCTTCATGCCATCGCCGCCATCTACCGATTCGAGATGGCGCGCACGTTCCGCACGCTCACCCAGTCCATCGCATCACCGGTGCTGTCGACGTCGCTGTATTTCGTCGTGTTCGGCACCGCGATCGGTTCGCGCATGGGCGACATTGGTGGGGTCAGCTACGGCGCTTTCATCATCCCCGGGCTGATCATGCTGTCGTTGCTCAACGAGAGCATCTCCAACGCCTCGTTTGGCATCTACATGCCCAAGTGGTCCGGCACGATCTACGAACTGCTGTCGGCGCCGGTGTCGTTCGTCGAGGTGCTGATCGGCTACGTTGGCGCGGCGACAACCAAGTCGGTGCTGCTGGGCCTCCTGATCCTGGTCACCGCGCGCATCTTCGTGCCGTACGACATCGTGCATCCGGTATGGATGCTGTGCTTCCTGGTGCTGACGGCGGTCAGCTTCAGCCTGTTTGGTTTCATCATCGGCCTGTGGGCGGACGACTTCCAGAAACTGCAGGTCATTCCCTTGATGGTGGTGACGCCGCTGACTTTCCTGGGCGGCGCGTTTTACTCCATCAGCATGCTGCCGCCGCTGTGGCAGAAAGTCACCTTGTTCAATCCGGTGGTGTACCTGATCAGCGGCTTTCGCTGGAGCTTCTATGGCGTAGCCGATGTCAACGTCGCGATCAGCGTGGCGGCGATCCTTGGCTTCCTGGTGGTCTGCCTGGCGGCGGTGTGGTGGGTTTTCCGCACCGGTTACAAGCTCAAGTCCTGACGCCGGGCGTTGTTGCCTCGGCGCGCCGGCGGATCGGGCAATGGCGTGCCGTGGGCCGCGCCCTGGGTCACGGGCCTGAGCAAAGGGCATGAGCCAACCACACCGAATCGAGGCGACGGTGTCCACCGGCCGAGGGCGGGCCATCGGGAGAGTGCCGTTGGTTGGCTGACTCCCGGCACGCGACATCTGCCGCGCGGCGGCGCAACGTCATCGCACCCTCGCCAGGAGACCGTCATCATGAACGGCAAGCGCAAACCACGTCGCCCGGTGGCCAGGCAGATCGCCGTGGCAAAACCGTTGCAGGTACCCCCGACGCTGCGACATGTGCATCGGCCACGCGATTTTGGCGTTGGCTATGGCAATAGCAGCGGATATGGACACGACTGGCATTTCGGCGATGGCCACGTCGACCCGATGTTCCGCTGCACCTGACCCGTCATTGGTTGATGGGTTCTGCGGGGCGGCTGTGCGCGATGATCAGGGCAATTCGCCGCGTCCCTGGGCGCGCGCGCGGGCGATCACCGCACGCATCTGCTGCCGGTCTTGATGGCGCGAAATGGCGACCGCGCCCAGGCGGATGGCGTCGTCACGCTGTGCGGCGGTGATGTCGTAATGCGCGCCACTGGTCTTGTTCTGGAACGCGCGTCGCGGCATGTCAAGGCGCGTCGCAAACGCATGCAATTCATCCAGCGTGTCGGCCATCAGGTGCGCCCAGCGTTGCCCATGCCACGGGGTGACGGCGTCGTCGACATACACGCTCATGGTGTCGCCGCGTCGTCGAGTCCGCGTGGTTCGACGTGGATGGTGATCGATGATTCCGGGAACTCGCGGCGCAGCGCCTCTTCGATGTCGTCGCACAGGTCATGCGAGGCATCGACACTCATCGCGCCGGGTACGCGCAGGCTGAAGTCGATGAAGGTCAACCGCCCGGCATGGCGCGTGCGCAGGTCGCGTACGTCGCTGGTGGGGCCGCGCGTGGCGGCGATCACCGCCTCGATGCGTGCAATGTCCTGGGCCGGCAAGGCCGCGTCCATCAGCCCGTTGACGCTTTCCTGCATGATCTTCCAGCCGGCGAACAGGATGTTGATGGCCACCAGTGCGGCAATCGCCGAATCCAGCCGCGTCCAGCCCGTCAGTGCGACCAGTGCGACGCCGACGATCACACCGATCGACGTGTAGACATCGGTCATCAGGTGGTGGCCATCGGCGGTCAAGGCGGGCGAACGCAGGCGCCGTCCGCGCCGGATCAACAATCCGCCCCAGGCCAGGTTGATTACCGTGGCCACTGCGCTGATCGCCAGGCCGAGTATCGGAGTGTCGATGGGCCGGGGCGCCATGAAGCCGAACCAGGCTTGGCGCAGGATCGCCAGCGCGGCCAGGATGATCAGCACGCCCTCGAGCACGGTGGAAAAATTTTCCGCCTTGGTGTGGCCGTAGGGATGGTTGTCGTCAGCTGGCATCGCGCTCACCCGGATCGCGATGAAGGCTGCGATCGCAGTGGCGACATTGATGATGCTTTCCAGCGCATCGGAGTACAGCGCGACGCTGCCGGTCAACTTCCACGCCAGCAGCTTGAGCGCAAGCACCAGCACGCCGATGCCGATGCTGCCGGCAGCAAGCCAATACAAGGGAATGCGCGACAAAGAGGTGTCGGAATCGATCGACATCAAGATTCGCAAGCCAGGGAAGCCCGGCTATTTTAGCGGAATCGCCTGATCAGCGCCGCCGCGTGGAGTTGTCGGCAGCGGCAGTGATCGTGGTGCGCGTCAGGCGCGCGCGGGTGAAGCGTCATCCTTGAAATTTTTCTTGAGATCCTTGCGCAGCCAATCGTCGATCAACTGCTTCTCGTAACGCAGCGGGTCGGTATCGGTCACGCGCGAGCTGCGCCGCAGGTAGCCCAGGTCGGTGAGCTTGCGCGTGCCCTGCGCGAGCACCTGGCCATTGCCATCCAACAACGTGAATTCAAGGTCGATGCGCGGCGGATAGAGGTCACGCATGTAACGGATCGAGCTGCCCGGGATGCCGCGACCTGGCTCGTAATCGCCGGCACGCTTGATGTCACGGATGGTTACGTCCAAGCGCTGGCCCTGCGGCAATTGGTTGGCCGCGCGCTTGCGGATGTATCGGGCGATGTCGCGCACCCAGTCGCCGCGTACCGACTCCCAGCGGTTGCCACTGAAGCGAATCTCGGAAAACTGCGCGGGATCACTCCACTGCACGCTGACAGTACCCTCTGCAGGCAGGCTGCGCGGCGCATCGGGATCGGTGACGTTGGCCGATTTGGCCCAGGCGTGGCCGCTCATCAACACAGCTGCAAGCAGCAGGACAATCATCGATGCAGTGGTTTTCACGGGGCACACTCCAGTGGCAGGCAAGACTGATCTTCCGCTGCGTGCGTGCGCGTTGCAAACCATGAATGCGCGCGGATGTGAGGTGCAACTGAACGGCACGCCGAATTTTCTATGCAGGTCGGGCTGATGCGGCACGCGCGCGTTCGATCAATACACGTTGGCTGGCGATGCGGGGCTCGATGACATCGGCATGACGCCGCCATTTGTCCGGTGCCGGTGGCGTCAGGGTATAGCGCGACAGCGGTAGCGTGGCGCCCAATGCGCGATCCCAGCCCAGGCCAGTCCATTGGCAAAGTGCAGTGATTTCGCCCTGCGGATCGTGCACGAAGCGCTCGTGGTCGATGCCAATCCAGCGATCGCGCGGCAATGCATCGAGATCATCAAGCAGGATCTGCGTGGTGCGCGCCCATTGCGCCGCGACGATGTCCTCGACGGGTTTGCCGATCAACTCGCGCCATCCCGGCACCAGCAGGAACGACCACGCCGGGCCCTGCCATCCGGGCAGCGTGGGATACATGCGGAAGTCGCCGGATTTCCAGCCGTCCAGCATGCTGCCCAGCACCTGGCGTGGATCACGATGCAGGTAGATGAAGCGCGCATCGGGGAACACCTTGTGCAGGAACGGGATGCGCAGGGCGTTTTTTGGCGTTTTTTCCAGCATGCGCACCGCCGTGCCAGGCGTCGTGCCGTGCTGGTCGCGATCATGCAACTGCGCAAGGAAACGTTGGCGGAGTTGCGTGGTAACCGCCTCGGAGGCGTCATCGGCCCGCAATCGATTGGAATCGAAGTCGCGCTGCGCGGGATCCAGCGTGGCGATGCCTTCAATGAGCTCGTGGCTTTCATCGCCAATGGTGAAGATGCCGGGCGCCGATGCCAGTGTTTCAAACAACAGGGTCGAACCCGAACGCGGTGGACTGACGATGAACAGCGGGCGGTCGAACACGGCGTCGCGTCCGCTGGCATGCGGATCGCGCGGCGTCGCTGCTGTCGTGCTGGAATGCGCCAACGCACCGTGATGGTCGCCGCGGGACGCGTGGTCGCTGCCGGCCTCATCGGCCAGCGCGACGGCGAAGATGCATGCGGTCAAGGCGTACATCAGGCCGGCTTCGTTGCGCAGGCCAACCTGGTGGGCGCCCAGCGCAAGCAGCTCGGCCTCCAGCGCCTGCAGCAAGCCGCGATACCGTGGCCACCCCGCGCGATCCTCGCCATGGCAGGCCCACGCGGCTTGCCAGTCGCGGATGAAGGCGGACAACGCGCGCTGGATGGGAGCCAGGCGCGCGTCGGCAACTGCTTCACCGAGCAGGAAGGTGATGTGTTCGCGCACTTCCCACGGCGTCATCACCACCGGTACGTTGCGTGATTCAAGATCCAGGCGTGGCGAGGCGGCTGCGCGGTCGTATCCGGCGAAGCGGGGCTGCCATGCGCGCTCGGGCAGGCCGGGGACGCCGACCGGTCGGGCACCCTCGGCGATTGTTTTCCAGAAGCCTTCGCCACCCACGGTGTCCATCACCAGGTGGATGCGATCGACCTCGCCGGTGTTGACCACGCCGTGGCGCCGCCAGGTGTCGAAGATCCAGCATTCGCCCGCGCCCATGTTCACTTCGGCGTCACCGCAGTGGAAGCGCACCGCGGGTGTCGTCACGATGGGCACATGCACGCGCATGCGCTCTTGCCAGTAGTAGTGGGTGTCGACATGCGCGGCCAGCTGCGAGCGTCCCGACAGGCGCATCAGTCGCGAGCGGCCCCAGGTAGCGCCCAAGGTCTCCATCACCTGCAGGATGTACGGGCAGCGTTGCAGCCACGGCGTGGGCTGCATGTTGCCGGCCAGATCCTCGTTTTCAACGTCGCCGTCGGCTGCGATCAAGGGCAATGCGCTGTTGCCCGCCACGCCGCCCATGCGCTCGCGCCAGCACGCTGCGTCCAGCGCCAGGACTTCGCGCGCGAGTTCGTCGGCGTCGAACTGGATCGGCAATTGCATGAAGGGAAATTGCAGCTTCATCGTGGTTTACCCGGGATTTCCCGGCGATTTCCGGGATATCGCGATTTTAACCGAAGGTGTCCGAGGGCGTGCCAAGGCGGGTGGATCGGGTCCAGTATTGGCCAGCGCGCTGTCGTTGCCGGTATTGAAGGGCCATGGAGGTTTGTTTTTTTCGGCAAAGGCCGCATCTATCCCTGATATCTACCCAATCGCACCTGACCATACCCATGACCAATCCCATGACCAGTACCGCGCCCGCTTCGATCCGCATTGATTTTGTCTCCGACGTGTCCTGTCCGTGGTGCGCGATTGGTCTGCTGGCGCTGGAGCAGGCGATCGCACGTGTCGGCGACGAGGTTCGGGTCGAGCTGCATTTCCAGCCATTCGAACTCAATCCGCAGATGCCGGCCGAGGGCCAGGATGCGATCGAGCACTTGACGGGTAAATATGGCATCAGCGCGGAACAGGCGCGGCAGAATGGCGAAGCCATCCGCGCACGCGGAGAGCAGCTGGGTTTCAGCTTCGACATGCAGCGGCGGCGGCACGTGTGGAATACCTTCGACGCGCATCGCCTGTTGCACTGGGCCGAGCTCGAAGGCCTGGAACGCCAGCGCGCGCTCAAGCATGCCTTGCTGCGCGCGTATTTCACGGATGGCGACAATGTTTCCGAGCACGGCACGCTGCTGCGGCTGGCCGTGGAGTCAGGCCTGGATGGCGTGCGCGCAGGACAGATCCTGGAATCCGGCGAATACGCCAATGAAGTGCGCGCAGCCGAACATGAGTACGCAGGCCGGGGCATCACCGCGGTGCCATCGATCATCTTCAACCAGAGCCAGCTGATCCAGGGCGGCCAGCCGGTGGAGTTGTTCGAACAGGCGTTGCGCCAGATCGCGGCAACCCATTGAGCGTTCGAGCTCGCATCGGCAAACCCCACGCCATGCGCAGGCGCCTGCTGGCGACGGCCGCCTGCATGCTGCTTGTATCCGTGCCGGGTTTTGCCTGCGCGCAGGACCTGTTGACGCGGCTGCTGAAGGCCGCGCCCGATATTGATCGCAAGGTCCTTGCGCTTGCGCTGGAAGCGCGCGACTGCGCGGTCTCCCAATCAGTCGTGCGGAAACCCCGGCGGCTGGCGGTGATCGACTACACGCGCCCGTCGACGCAGAAGCGGCTGTGGATCTTCGATCTCGACACCGGCGTGTTGCTGCACGAGGAACACGTCGCGCATGGTCGCGGCAATGGCGGTGATGTCGCGACGCGATTCTCGAACATCGAGGGCACGTATCAGTCCAGCCTCGGCCTGTTCGCCGCTGCCGAGACCTATCAGGGCGAGAACGGGTATTCGCTGCGCCTGGATGGGCTCGAGCCCGGGATCAACGACCACGCGCGCGAACGATTGCTGGTGGTGCACGGCGCCGATTACGTCGATCCGGTGCAGGCGCGCAAGCAGGGAAGGCTTGGGCGCAGCTGGGGCTGCCCTGCGGTGCGCACTGCCGTGGCGCGCGAGGTGATCGACAGCCTGAAGCAGGGACAGCTGGTGTTCGCCTATGCGCGCGATGCGGCGTGGCTCAATGGTTCGCGCTTCCTGCATTGCGACAAGCCTGAACGCAACGCGGCGCACTAGCACCGGTCTTCACGCGCAGCGTGCGGGCGAGACCGGCAGCATCCCTCCCCGGACATGCCATGGAGTAAAGACCCAGATGACACATCGCCTCATACGAATCGCGCCGCTGGCCATCGCGCTGTGTGCGTTGCCCGGCATCCTGGCAGCGAAGGACGCGCACGCGCTGTCGCCTACCACCGTCAACACCGCCGATGCGACCACCGGCGCGGCAGCCGTGCTGCGTGCGCAGATCCTGCTCGATCGGGCCTGGTTCTCGCCGGGCGAGATCGATGGCGGCAGCGGCTCCAACACGACGCGCGCGATCCAGGGTTTCCAGCGCAGCCATGACCTGGAGGCGAGCGGGAAACTCGACGCCCCGACCTGGCAGGCGTTGAATGCCGGTGCGCCCGATGCTTTGGTGACCTACACCGTCAGCACCGAGGACGCAGCGGGCCCGTACGCGAAGCTGCCCGATGGCATGGCCGCGAGATCGAAGCTGACGGCGCTGGGCTTCGAGTCGGCGCTGGAGATGCTCGGCGAGAAATTCCATGCCAGCCCGAAGCTGCTGCAACGGCTCAATCCCGGCAAGGATTTCGCGAAGGCCGGCACCACGCTGGTGGTGCCCAATGTCAGCGGCGTCACCGCGCCGGCCAAGGCAGCCAAGGTGGTGGTCGACAAATCAGACTCCACGGTGTCGATGCTCGACAGCGCGGGCAAGGTGTTCGCGCAGTTTCCCGCGTCAACGGGCAGCAAGCACGATCCGTTGCCGGTCGGTGACTGGAAGATCCAGGGCGTTGCCCGCGATCCCAAGTTCCACTACAACCCGGACCTGTTCTGGGACGCGGAGGCCACGGACGAGAAGGCGACGATCGCGCCGGGCCCCAACAATCCGGTCGGCGTGGTCTGGATCGACCTGTCCAAGCCGCATTACGGCATCCATGGCACGCCGGCGCCGTCCAAGATCGGCAAGACCGAATCGCACGGCTGCATCCGCATGGCCAACTGGTCGGCGGCGGCGCTGTCGGATTCGGTCGCGCCGGGGACCCCGGCGGTCCTGCAGGAGTAGCGCACGTGCTGCGGTCGCTGGTGATCGGGCTGATCGGGGTGTTGATTGGCGCCAACATCGTCTATTTCGTGATGACGCGATCGTCGCGAGTGCAGGATGCGTCTGCCGTTGCTGTTGCGACGCCCGCCGTCACCGCCGCGACGCCTGATCCGCGATCTGGCTCGCCGAAGTCCTTGCCTGCGCAGGCGCCGCTGCCGTCATCGACTGTCGTCGCGCCCGTCGCCAATGCAGGCCCGGGCGCCGTCACCGGTCCGGCTGGATTGATCGTTCCAGTCTCCGGGGTTGCCGCAACGGCGCTGGTCGACAGCTACCACGACGCACGCGGCAGCGAGCGCCAGCATCAGGCCCTGGACATCATGGCGCCGGCCGGCACGCCGGTACTCGCCGTCGCCGATGGCAGCATCGAAAAGCTGTTCACCAGCGACAAGGGTGGGCTGACCGTCTACCAGTTCCAAACGGGCGGTCAGCACGTCTACTACTACGCACACCTGCAGCGCTACGCGCCCGGCTTGGCCGAGACGCAGCGGGTGAAGCAGGGCGACGTGATCGGTTACGTCGGCAGCACCGGCAACGCCGATCCGGCGGCGCCGCACCTGCATTTCGGCATCTCGGTGCTGGGTCCCGAGCGGCAGTGGTGGAAGAGCACGCCGATCGACCCGTATCCGCTGCTGCGCAAGCCCTGATCCCAGGAACGATAGTCCCGGGGACAATATTCCCGGAACAAAAGTCCCCGGAAACAAGAAAGGGGACAGCCGAAGCCATCCCCTCCGAGGCGGCACGAACGTCGACGAGATCGTTCGTGCACGCAACACGCATTGACGAGGAATTACGGCATCAACACCTTGTCGATCACGTGGATCACGCCGTTGCTCTGGCGCACGTCGGCGATGGTGACGTTGGCAACGTTGCCCTTCGCATCGGTGATCGTGACCTTGCCGCCATCAGCCTTGGCGATGAGTTCCTCGCCCTGCACCGTCTTCAGCATCGCCTTGCCACCGCCGGCCTGGATCTGCTGCGTCAACGCAGCGGCGTCGACGTTGCCGGGCACCACGTGGTAGGTCAGCACCTTGGTCAGGTCGGCCTTCATGTCGGGCTTGAGCAGCGTGTCGACGGTGCCCGCGGGCAACGCATCGAAGGCAGCGTTTGTCGGCGCGAACACGGTGAACGGACCGGGGCCCTTCAAGGTATCGACCAGACCGGCGGCCTTGACTGCGGCGACCAGCGTGGTGTGGTCCTTCGAGTTCATCGCGTTGTCGATGATGTCCTTGTCGGCCATCATCGCCGCGCCACCGACCATCGGATTGTCGCTGGTGGCGGTGCCATCGGTCGCCGTGGCATCGGCGGCCATGCTGTCGGCAGGCGCCATCGCGTCCTGGGAGACCATGGCATCGGCGGCAGGTGCAGGTTTCTGGCAGCCGGCGAGTCCGACGGCGGCCATCAGGGCCAAACTAAGCAGTGAAATCTTCATTCTGGAATTCCTTGGGTTGGGTGCGCTGACTGGAAGGTCAGTCGATGACGGGCCCGCGCCGATAGGCAACGGGCCGTGGAACGTAGCGATCAGGGCATCAGCACCTTGTCGACGACGTGGATGATGCCGTTGCTCTGGCGCACGTCGGCGATGGTGACGTTGGCGACGTTGCCCTTGGTGTCGGTCAGGGCAATGCCGTTGCCGGCCATGCGCGCGGTGAGCGATTCTCCCTGCACGGTCGTCAGCATCGCCTGGCCGCCGCCGGCCTTGATTTTCTGCATCAACGCCGCGGCGTCGAGATTGCCCGGTACGACGTGGTAGGTCAGCACCTTGGTCAGGTCGGCCTTCATGGCGGGCTTGAGCAAACCAGCGACGGTGCCGGCCGGCAATGCATCAAAGGCGGCATTGGTCGGCGCAAATACGGTGAACGGGCCCGGGCCCTTCAAGGTGTCGACCAGGCCGGCCGCCTTGACCGCCGCGACCAGCGTGGTGTGGTCCTTCGAGTTCATCGCATTGTCGATGATGTCCTTGCTGGCCAACATCTCCGCGCCGCCGACCATTGGATTTTCGGCCTGCATGCCACTCGACATGCCGGAATCGGACTGCATGCCCGATGCCATCGGCGCCTTCGCGGACATCGAGTCCATGCCGCCGGTCGACATGCAGCCGGCGGTCATTCCCATCGCGATCAACGTGCCTGCGATCAGTGTCTTGTTCATTGCGTGTTCTCCATTCGTATCCAGCCCGTTCGACGCGGCGCGTAGGTGCGCTCGGGTCAGGGTTCGGGGGAGTTACGAGACAGGGCATCGGACGGATGCATCACGCAGTTTTAACGTTTGCGTCAAGCCGACCGCGTCGCGCATGGCAGGCCGCGTGCGGGCAGGTAACTGCGACGGAACCGTCAGTCGAGCATCGGCTGGAGCTTGGTCCAGACGTGGTCGCGCAGCTTCGGGCCGGCCGCGGCGACCGGATGCAGGTTGTCGCCCTGGAAGGAACCACGATCGGTGGCGATCGGGGCCAGCAGGAACGGCAGCAACTCGACGTTGAAGTGCGCGGCGAGGTCGCGATAGACCTGCTCGAACCCGTTCGCGTACTGGGTGCCGTAATTGGGCGGGATACGCATCCCCAGCAACAGTACTTTCGCGCCGACGTATTGCGACGCGCCGATCATGCGTGCCAGGTTATGGCGCATCTCGCGCAGCGGCAATCCGCGCAGGGCATCGTTGGCGCCCAACTCGATCACCACCACCGCAGGCTTGACGCGCAAGACTTCGCTGACCACCCGCGCCGCGCCGCCAGCGGAGGTTTCACCGCTGATACTGGCGTTGACCACGCGCCAGCGGGGATTTTGCGTGGCGATGCGTTCGGCAGTCAGCGCCACCCAGCCTTGCCTGACATCGGCCAGGCCATAGGCGGCCGAGAGTGAGTCGCCCAACACCAGCACCGTGGGCGGAGTGGCGGGCGTCGGTTTTGCCACGGGTTGCGCCGGCGCCGCCAGCGCGAGCAGCAGGGCGGCCAGACCAATGGCCCATTGAAACCGTTGCCTGGGTGCCGCATAAGAACGTGTCATTCGTCGTCTCCGTGTGCTTGGCGATGTTGTTACCGTTGATATCCAGGCCACAGTGATGGCTGCACTGGCGGGATGGGCGAATCCCGCGGCTCGTTGCCCGCTCCCCGTTGCGCATTCCCGATTTCCCATTCCTGACTTCCCATTCCTCGTTGCACAGGCGTTCACTGCACCTGCAACTAATCAACCAACCCGCTTTTACTTTTCCGGACCCATCATGCCCGACGCCACTGCACCCAACGCTGAAGCCCGCTGCGCCCTGAGCGTGCACAACCTGGGCAAACGCGTGCCGCTGCCGTCGGGCGAGTTGACCATCCTGGACGGCATCGGTTTCACCATCGCGGCCGGCGCCACCGTCGCGATCGTCGGCGCCTCGGGTTCGGGCAAGAGCACCCTGCTGTCGTTGCTCGCCGGACTCGACACCCCCAGCAGCGGCGAGGTGCGGCTGGATGGCGCGCCGATGTCGACGCTCGACGAAGACGGCCGTGCGCGCGTACGTGCGGAGAAAGTCGGTTTCGTGTTCCAGAGTTTCCAGCTGTTGCCCTCGCTGACGGCGCTCGAAAACGTGATGCTGCCGCTGGAGCTGCGCGGCGACGTCGTTGCCGAAGCACCCGCGCGCGCGATGCTGAAAAAAGTCGGCCTCGGCGAGCGTCTGGACCACTATCCACGACAGCTGTCGGGCGGTGAACAGCAGCGCGTGGCGCTGGCGCGCGCGTTCGTCACTGCGCCATCGCTGCTGTTCGCCGACGAACCTACCGGCAACCTCGACACGCACACCGGCGAGGCGATCATCGAACTGCTGTTTGCGATGAATGCCGATGCCGGCACCACCCTGGTACTGGTCACGCACGACGAAAATCTTGCTGGCCGTTGCGGCCAGACCCTGCGGCTCGACAGCGGCCGGCTGGTGCCTGCATGAACACCCTGCGCCTGGCATGGCGGCAGTTGCGTCGCGACCTCAAGGCCGGCGATATCCGCATCCTGCTCGCGGCGCTGACGCTGGCGGTGGTCGCGGTGACTGCGATCGGTTTCGTGACCGACCGCGCCCAGCGCGCGCTTGCAATCGAGGCCAATCGACTGCTCGGCGGCGACGCGGTGGTGCGTGGCGACGCACCGTTTACCGGCGTGATGCGCAAGGCGGCGAGCGCAGCGGGCCTCGTGCAGACAGAGACCGTCGATTTCCAGAGCATGGTCCGCAAGCTCGGCGGCGATGGCAGCAACCTGCGCCTGGGCGATTTGCGTGCACTCGGCGAAGGATTCCCGCTGCGCGGCAAATTCCGTATCGTCGATGCGCGCGGCGAACACGACGCCAGTGGCATCCCGCAGCGCGGCACGCTGTGGATGAGCCGCGGCGGCGCGGACATGCTGGGCGCAGCGCCAGGCGATGACATTGCCGTTGGCGCATCGACGCTGAAACTCGCTGCCCTCGTGGTGCAGGAACCGGACGCGGCGATTGATTATTTCAACGTCGCCCCGCGCGTGTTCTTCAATCTCGCCGACCTGCCCGCCACCGGTTTGGTGCAGGAAGGTAGTCGTATCGGTTATCGACTGATCGTGGCCGGGAATGCAGGCCCGGTCGAAAAATTCATGCGCACGGCAAACGCGGCGCTGCAACCCGGGCAGCGGCTGGAAACCGCTGCCGATGCGCGCCCGGAAATCCGTTCGGCGCTGGATCGCGCCGGCCGCTTCCTCGGACTGGCGGCGCTGGTGTCCGTGGTGCTCGCCGCGGTCGCCGTGGCGATGGCCGCGCGTCGCCACAGCGAACGCCACCTGTCGGGCGCTGCGGTGATGCGTTGCCTTGGGGCAAGCCAGCGCACGCTGGTCGGCATCCATGTCGGGGAGATGCTGCTGCTGGGATTGCTCGCGTCCGCGCTGGGCGTGTTGATTGCATTCGCCTTGCAATGGGCGGTGGGGCAATGGCTGGCGCATGCGCTGCACCTGTCGATCCCACCGGCAGGCTGGTGGCCGGCACTGCAAGGGTTTGGCGTCGGCATGATCGTGTTGCTGGCGTTCGCTGCGCCCCCGGTGTTGGCCCTGCGGCGCGTGTCGGCGCTGCGCGTGCTGCGCCGCGACCTCGACAACGCCGAACCCAGCGCCTGGCTGGTGCTGCTGGCCGGGTTTGCCGGGCTTGCGGGCCTGATCTGGTGGAAGGCAGGTTCGGCCACGCTTGGCGCGGCGATGCTGGTCGGCATCGCGGCGACATTTGCCACGCTCGCCTTGCTGGCGTGGCTGATGATCCTTGCGGTGCGTCGCCTGCGCACGCGACTGCGTGGCAGCCTGCGGTATGGCCTTGCGAACCTGAGTCGCCGGCCCGCCACCAGTATCGCGCAAGTGTCCGCGTTGGGCCTGGGCTTGATGGCGCTGCTGCTGTTGACCTTCGTGCGCACCGATCTGCTCGACCGCTGGCAGCTATCGCTGGGCGAGAACGCGCCCAACCGATTCATCATCAACGTACAGAAGGGCCAACTGCAGCCGGTGCGCGATTTCATCGCCAGCCAAGGCCTGTCCGCGCCGACGCTGGCGCCGATGATTCGTGCGCGACTGCTGCAACACAACGGCAAGCCGGTGCGTGGCGCGCGTCTCGCCAACGGCGTCGACAACGCTGGAGGCGGCGACAATCGCCAGGCGCAGCGCCGCGAGGAGCGCGAGTTCAATCTTTCCGTCTCCGACACCCTGCGCGACGACAACAAGATCATCGCCGGGAAATTCTGGCCTGCAACCAGGCGTGCGCAGCCGGAACTTTCGGTCGAGCAGCGCTTCGCCGACTCGCTGGGCTGGAAACTCGGCGACCGCATCGTGTTCGACATCGCCGGGCAGCAGTTCGGCGGCAAGATCACCAGCCTGCGCAGCGTGGATTGGGAGAGTTTTCGCCCCAATTTTTTCGTGCTGGCATCGCCGGGGTCGCTGGATGACTTCCCCGCCAGCTACGTCACCGCAGTGAACGTGCCGCCGTCGCATCCACGTTTTACCGCCGACCTGGTGCAGCAGTTTCCCAACCTGTCGGTGATCGACATCGACGCGGTGCTCAAGCAGGTGCGCAGCATCGGTGACCAGGTGTCGACGGTGGTGCAGGTGGTGTTCTGGTTCTCGTTCGCGGCCGGCGTACTGGTGCTGCTGGCGGCGGTCAGCGCCAGCCAGGACGAGCGTTTGCTGGAAGGAGGCGTGATGCGCGTGCTTGGCGGCAGTCGTCGGCAGCTGCGGCTGGCGCAGGCCTCGGAGTTTGCCGCGATCGGTCTGTTGTCGGGATTGGTCGCCGCGATTGCCGCATCGGTGCTGTCGGGCGTGGTCGCGCAGCGCGTATTCGATTTGCCGTGGCAGCCCAACTGGACAATGGCGATCGTTGGTGGTGGCCTCGGCATGCTGGCCGCACTGGTCGCGGGCCTGTTTGCCACACGCAGCGTGCTTGATGCGCCGCCGTCGGTGACCCTGCGCGAACTGGCGTAGATTGCGCCAGCGTCCCCGACAGCCTGTCATCCAGCGCAACCTGGTGATGCGATCCGGATCGAGGAGATCCGGATCGCAGGACATTAGCCGCCGATATCCTCCACCTGCGCGGAGAATCTCCGTGCATAGCCACGTTCGTCCGCCACACGCGTGACCTCCGCGTCGGCAAGATCCGGTGCGGCATAAACGGCGTAGACGACGATGTCCTTCTGCTTGCCCCGCTGGCGCAGCCGGTAACGCGGCTGGCCGCTACCTGTGTTGGGCGGGTAGTGCAGGGGCGGCTCGTCGCCGTCAATCTCCAGCTCGCTGTTGTCCACGGTGCCGCCGATGAAAAGTGCCCGCATCGTAGTCTCCACTGTGTGTGAACAACCATCGTGCCGATTGGGGTGTTTGTTGTCGATGAAGTCTGCGCGCAGGCCCTGCGTGCGCAGGGCCGCATCGCATGCAACGTGGTCACGCAAGCCCTAGAATTGCGGCCTGCATTCCAGTGAAAACGGCCACCATGTCCGCTGCACACGTTGATCCAGCCCTTGAAACCCTGATGCTGCCGTTTCTCGACGGCAGCCTTGCCTGGCCGTCCGATGGCGCCTTGTTCCTGCGCGCGCGCGATGGCGCTGCGCTGCACGGGCAACCGTTGCCGGGCCTGGTGTGCGAGCAGAGCTTCAAGCCCGATGCCGATGCGCTGCAACGCGCCGGCCTTGACGTGCGCGCAGGCGATGACGCGCGATATCCGGTGGTGCTGGTGTTGCCGCCGCGGCAGCGCGATGAAGCGCGGGCATTGTTCGCCACGGCGCTGGCGCGCCTGCAGCCTGGTGGCATTGTCGTGGCCAGCATGAGCAACGACGGGGGCGCGAAATCCGGCGAATCCGACCTTGCCCGCATCGCCGGGCCACTGGTCTCGCGCAGCAAGAACAAATGCCGCGTGTTCTGGACCCAGCCCGGCGTTGGCGGCGATGCCGAACTCGCCACGCAGTGGCGCACGCTTGATGCACCGCGCGCGATCGTTGGCGGACGTTTCACCAGCCGGCCCGGCGTCTTCGCCTGGGATCGCATCGACCCGGCGTCGACGCTGCTTGTCGAACACCTGCCGGCCGATCTTCGCGGCCACGCCGCCGATCTGGGCGCAGGGTACGGCTACCTGTCGGTCGAACTGTTGCAGCGTTGTCCGGGCATCACCGCGATCGACCTGTATGAAGCCGAGGCGCGCGCGCTGGACCTGGCCCGCGACAACATCGCGCAGGCGCAGGGCACGCGTGACGCGCCCAACGTTGCGCTGGATTTTCGCTGGCACGACGTCACCGCAGGCCTGCCCGATACCTATGACGTGATCGTCAGCAACCCGCCGTTCCACGCCCATGGCAGCGCCCATCGTCCCGACATTGGCCGGCGCTTCATCGCCGTCGCCGCGCAGGCACTCAAGCCCGGCGGACGCCTGTGGCTGGTGGCCAACCGCCATTTGCCCTATGAAACCGTGCTCGATGCCAGCTTCGGCAGCGTGCGCATCGTCGCGCAGCGCGATGGCTTCAAAGTCGTGGAAGCGGTCAAGGCGGACAATAGCCGGGCCGGAAGCGATCACCCCGGCGGCCGCCGGCCCGAGAAAGGCCATCCCGGCACGACATCTCGCGATCGATCGGGGACTCGATCGGAAGATCAGGGCGCGACGCGCCCACCGGATCGCAAGCGCGTGATGCGATGAAGCTGCTCAGGGTCATCGCCAACCTCGGTTACGGCAGCCGCAGGGACGTCACCACCTTGTTTCGCGATGGCCGCATCACCGATGCGCAAGGTGGGATGCTGTATGTCGACGACGAGCGTGCGCACGCCGATGTCCGCATCGATGACGCTCCGCTCGATCCGCCCATCGGCCTGGTCCTGATGTTGCACAAGCCGGTCGATTACACCTGTTCCAGCAAGGATCGCGGCCGCCTCGTCTACGATTTGCTGCCGCCGCGTTTCGCGCATCGCTCACCGGTGCTTTCCACCGTTGGTCGCCTGGATCGCGACACCAGCGGCCTGCTGCTGATGACCGACGACGGCGCCTTGCTGCACCGGATCATCTCGCCGAAATCGAAGCTGTCGAAAGTCTACGAAGCCACCCTCGCGCAGCCGCTGCGTGGCGATGAAGCCGCCGTTTTCGCAAGCGGCACCTTGCTGCTGGAATCGGAAAAAACGCCGTTGCTGCCAGCGCAGCTTGAAATCCTGACGCCCAACCAGGTACGCCTGACCCTGCATGAAGGCCGCTACCACCAGGTACGCCGCATGTTTGCCGCCGTTGGCAACCATGTCGACGCACTGCACCGTAGTCGCGTCGGAGGCCTGGCGCTGGACGACTTGGCAGAAGGTCAGTGGCGAGTGCTCGGAAACGCGGATCGCGATCAGCTGTTCTCGTAGGAGCAGCTTGTGTTCTCGTAGGAGCGGCTTGTGTTCTCGTAGGAGCGGCTTTAGCCGCGAGCTCGTTCCGGATTGCCTGTGCGAGTTGCGGCACTCCGCCACCACTCGCGCCAACGATCGGGAGCTCGCGGCTAAAGCCGCTCCTACGGGTGACGTCGCTCCTACGGATGCCGCCGCTCCTACGGGTGACGTCGCCTCTACACTCGCGTCGCGTCGTAGGACTGGCACTGGGTGACTTGGCGGAAGGTCAATGGCGAGCACTCGGACACGCGGATCGCGATCAGCTGTTTTCGCAGGGGTGCTTTTGTACTCGCAGAAGCAGTGTCTGTTCCCGTAGGAACGGATTGTGGTCTTGTAGGAGCGGCTTTAGCCGCGAGCTCTTTCCGGATTGTTCTGTGGGAGTTGCGGCACTCCGCCGCGACTTTCGAAAACGATCGGGAGCTCGCGGCTAAAGCCGCTCCTACGGGTGGCGCTGTTCCTACGGGTGATGCTGCTCCTACGGATGATGCCGCTGCTATGCGTGTGGGGAAGTATCTGCATCGTCACTTTCGAGCAGTCGCTCCCAGCCGCCGCGGCCGAGTTTTTCCAGCGTGGTGATATTGCGCTCCACGATCGCATCGGGGTCCGGGAACGCCTCCACCGCACGCGCCACGCTGTCTTCGCGCAGCAGGTGCAGGGTCGGCCACGGCGCGCGGTTGGTGTAGTTGCCCAGGTCGTCGGGCGAGGTGCCTGCAAACTGGTAATGCGGGTGAAAGCTGGCGACCTGCAGCACGCCGACCAGGTCGAGTTGCTCGACCAGCGCGTCGGCGTCTTCGAGGAAGTCGTTGTAATCGAGGAAGTCGCCCAGCATTTGCGGATGCACGATCAGGGTGGTGTCCACTTCCTGCGCGGAGGTGTCGCGCAGGTGCAGCAATTCCTCGCCAAGGACTTCCAGCAACGCCTCGCGCGTGGTGGCGTCGCTGAGCACGTAGCGCACCTGCTGCTTGGCGACCACGGCCTTGGCGAACGGGCACAGGTTGAGGCCGATGACGACGCGCTCGAGCCAGCGCTGGGTATCGGCAATGGGATCGTGATGGGTCATGTTGGCGTCAACGGATCGTAGGAGCGGCTTCAGCCGCGAGCATTTGCATCAGGCCCGAGAGTCGAGCCTGCCAGGACGCGACCGAAGTCGCGATTGTTCTTCAGGAAAATGGCAGGCGTTTGGTCGCTCCCATTAGAGCTCGCGGCTGAAGCCGCTCCTACCGGAAACCGGATCAATCTCGGAAATTATCGAACTGCAGCGGCAATTCGAATTCCTGGCTGCGCAGCAAGGTCATCGCCGCTTGCAGGTCGTCGCGCTTCTTGCCAATGACGCGCAGCTTGTCGCCATTGATCTGGCTGTCGACCTTGAGCTTGGCGTCCTTGATCGCGGTGTTGATTTTCTTGGCCAGGTCGCGCTCGATGCCCTGTTTGACGGTCACTTTCTGGCGCGCGCCGGCAAGGTTGGTTTCGACGTCGCCCAATTCCAGGCAACGGATGTCGATCTTGCGGGCGGCCAGGCGTGCACGCAGGATGTCGGTCATCTGCTGCAGCTGGAATTCGCTGGGCGCGGACTGGGTGATCACCGCGTCGTTGCGCTCGAAGCTGGCGTCCACGCCCTTGAAGTCGAAGCGGGTGGTAAGTTCGCGGTTGGCCTGGTCGACGGCGTTGGTGAGTTCGTGGGTGTCGACTTCGGAGACGATATCGAAGGAAGGCATGGCAATCGGGACGTTGGCAGGGCAGTGCAGGTTAACGCATGCGCGGCACGGACTGTTCCACGCCACATTGACGCACGCGCAACACGCCAGGGGCCATCATGCGTTCCCGCGACCCCGGAACAGCCCCATGATCAAGACGCCTGCCTACGCCGCTGCCAATGCCACGTCGCCCCTGGCGCCGTTTTCGATCGAGCGCCGCGAACCCGGCCCGCGCGATGTGCTCATCGACATCCTGTATTGCGGCGTTTGCCACTCCGACATCCACCAGGTGCGCGACGAATGGGGTGGAAGTGTCTTCCCGATGGTGCCGGGCCACGAGATCGTGGGCCGTGTCGCCCGGGTGGGCGGCGATGTCGCGAAATACGCGGTTGGCGACGTGGTCGGCGTGGGCTGCTTCGTTGATTCCTGCCGACACTGCGCGCAGTGCGAGGCCGGCGAGGAGCAATACTGCCTTGAGGGCATGACCGGCACCTACAACGCGCGCGAACGCCAGTCCGGTGCGCCGACGCAGGGCGGCTATTCGACACGCATTACCGTGGACGAGGATTACGTGCTGCGGATCCCCGATGGCATTCCACTGGATCGCGCGGCGCCGCTGCTGTGCGCGGGCATCACCACATACTCGCCGTTGCGGCATTACGGGCTGAAGCCAGGCGACCATCTTGCCGTGGTCGGTTTGGGCGGGCTGGGCCACATGGCGGTGAAATTCGGCGTGGCGATGGGCGCGCAGGTCACCATGCTGAGCACCTCGGAATCCAAGCGCGCCGATGCCACCAGGCTTGGCGCGCATGCCTTCGGTGCAACCGGTGACCCCGACACGTTCAAGAAACTGCGCGGCAGTTTTGATTTCATCGTCGATACGGTGTCAGCGCCGCACGACTACAACGCCTACCTGTCGCTGCTGAAGGTTGACGGCACCATGGTGCTGCTGGGCGTGCCCGACCAGCCGGTGCCGTTGGCGGCCGGTTCGCTGATCATGCAGCGACGCAAGCTGGGCGGTTCGCTGATCGGTGGCATCCGCGAGACCCAGGAGATGCTGGATTTCTGCGCGCAGCACAACATCGCCTCGGACATCGAGTTGATCGACATCGCGCAGGTCAACGAAGCCTACGAGCGCATGCTCAAGGGTGACGTGCATTATCGGTTCGTGATCGACACGGCGAGCCTGTCGACCGCAGCCTGAGCACGATCGGCCTGTACACGATCGGCTTGAGCACGATCGGCTTGAGCACGATCGGCTTGAGCAGGATCGGCTTGAGCAGGATCGGCTTGAGCACGATCAGCCTTGGCTCCGATCAGCGGTCGCTGCGCATGCGCAACCAAAGCGTCTGCGCGGCGAGCGCCAATGCCATTGCGACCGCGACCCAGGCCGCGGTCGTCGCCCCGGGCAGCGCCGCCTGTGACTGCTTGGCATAGACCGCAGCCAACCCCCACAGCGCGACCAGGACGTATGCGATGTTGCCGCGCATCCGCGCGTTGGCGATCAGCAGCAATGCGCTTGCGGCAGCGAACAGCGCCAGGCTCCACGGCAGCATGCGATCCGTGGACAGCAGGCGGTAGGCGACGATCACCTGCGCGGTGTTGAGGAAGGCGGCGATCGACAGCCAGCCGGCATGCAGGGACAGCGGCAGCCAGGCCCAGCTGTCCTGACCCGATCGCGGCGACGCATCGCGCGACAGCACGATCGCGCAATAGAGCACGCAGGCCAGGCCGGACCAGATCACCAGCAGGGCCAGCCAGTACAGCTGCTGGGAGAAGATCGGCATCCATGCCGCCGTCAGCACGAAACCCGCCGCGGCGGCCGGGCGGATGCGCGCGAGCGTCGCATTGGCATGCTGGCGCGGCCGCGCCTGCCAAACGCCGAACACCAGGTCGAGCAGGAAGATCAGGCCCCACACCGCGAACGCGTAGCCGGCCGCGACCAGCAGGGTCGGGTAGCGGTCGGAGATCGCGCCGTTGTCCGGGCCAAACGCGCCCTTTTGCGAAAACCACGCCACCGCGGGCATCGCGAGCGCGCACAACAGCAGCAGGAATCGCATCGGCCAGTCTCCATTGAATTGACGGCGATGCTGCAGTGGCGGGCGTGAAGGCAATGCGGTGCAGATGGATCGCCGCGCCAGGCGACTTGCCCGGCCCCGCCGATGCAGGCAACGTGGCGCGATGCCGAGTCCCAGTCCTGTTGTCGCGTCTGTGCCGAATGCGGGCGGCCTGCAGCGCAGGCTTGCCGGCCCGATGCTGTGGATGCTGGTGGCAGTCGCCCTGTTCGGACTGATGGATGCAGGACTCAAGCTGTTGGCCCCGCACTACCCACCGCTGCAGGTTGCGGCCTTGCGCGGCGCCTCGGCACTGCCGTTGGTGCTGATATGGTCGCTGGCGACGATCGGACTGCGCGGGCTGCTGCGCGTCCACTGGCCACTGCATCTGCTGCGTGGCGCGCTTGGGGTGGCGATGATGGCGGGCTTTGTCTATGGCCTGCGCTCGATGCCGCTGACGACCGCGTATGCGATCACTTTCGTGGCACCGTTGCTGGTCACGGCGATGGCGGTGCCGATCCTCGGCGAAAAAGTGGGCCCGCGGCGCTGGACCGCGATTTTCATCGGCCTGATCGGCGTGCTGGTGGTGCTTCGGCCCACAGGCCAGGGCATGTTGACGCTCGGCGGGCTGGCGGTCCTGCTGGCCGCAGTCTGCTACGCGGGCGCCGCGATCACCGTGCGGCTGCTGGCGCAGCGCGACAGCACCCAGGCGATGGTGTTCTGGCTGATGCTGATCCTGACCGTGGCCGGCGGCGCGCTGTCGTGGCACGAATGGGCGCCGATCCGCCCCGGGCACGGATGGATAATCCTCGGCATCGGCATTGTCGGCACGCTGGCGCAGGTGGCGTTGACCGAAGCCTTCCGGCGCGGGGAAGCCTCGCTGGTCGCACCGCTGGAGTACACCGCGCTGATCTGGGGCGTGATGCTCGACGTGACGCTGTGGGGCGTGCTTCCCGACAAGGTGACCTGGGCGGGTGCCGGCATCATCGTGGTGAGCGGCCTGTACCTGATCAAGCGTGAGCGCGTGCACATGCAGGAAATCGTGCCGCCCTGAGCGGCGTGTTCGATAGCGGCCTGCGGTCATCACGAGTAAGAAACGGGCCCTAGCGGGCCCGTCTGGTGCGATGGGGCATCGAGCTGGCGGGCGCGACCCAGTTTGGATCGTTTGGATCGAACCGGTCTTGACTGCCCGACTACCCGGCTCGGAACTCGCCGGTCAGGGCGCGCTGGTCAGAGCTCGCCCGTTGGAGATCGGAACGCGTCGCTTAGAAGCGTGCACCGATCCCGACACCGACCATCAGCGGATTGAGGCTGGTATCGCCGGCCTTGGTGCCATTGAGCTTGATGTCGGCGTTGCCGTCGAAATAGCGGGCATCGGCGCGTGCAAACCAGGTCGGGTTGATGTTGACGTCGACACCGACCGTGCCCACCGCACCCTTTGCGGTGTCCATGCCGACGCGCTGTCCGGCCAGCGCGCCGCTAGCGGTTTCGTTGCTGTAGTTGGTCTCGTGGTAACCCAGGCCCACGAACGGACGCACGATGTTGTCTGCAGCGCCGAAGTGGTACTGGCCGCTCAGCGAATATGGCTGCGCATCGACGCTGGCGATCTTCTGCCCGCCGGCGCTGATCCGGGTCCCGGCCTTGTCGGCACCCCAGGCTTCGATCGAGATGTTGTCGGTGATGTTGTAGGCCGCGCTCAGGGTCGGCGTGCCTTCGCCGTCGGCCTTGGTGAGTGCGCCGCCGACCACCGGATTACGCGTGGGGTCGGTCATCGAATAGCCGCCGACAACGGTGAAATGCTTGCCCGATGCGGTATCGGCGGAAGCCTCCTGCGCAAAGGCGGCGGGTGCGAAGGCAGCGGTGGTGGCAAGTGCCAGGGTCAGTGTGCGAATGGACAACATGGGGAATCTCCTCGTTGATTGTTATAGGCCCCGTGGAGAGGGCGCGCACACCGTAGCCAGCCGCGCATGAACCGGCCTTGTGCGCGTGCCGATGCGTTCAGCACGGCTTGATGTCCGATTCATGAAAGGCGTCTGCGGCAAACGATTGCTGGTCGATAACTTTGCGTGCATGCGTACGTGCGTGGGTTGGGTGGCGGCGATGGCGTGGCGGCGGACGCTGGCCGGGGCTCATTGCGTGACGAAGGTCATTCCCTCCACTGGCATGGGACGCGAGACCTCGCGCGCGACAAACTGAACGCATATCAAGGTGTGGGAGTGGCGAGATGCGAAGCGTGTTGGTGGTCAGTGCCCTGCTGTTGGCCTGTGGCAGCGCGGCGGCAAGCAATGTCAGCGTCAATTGCGACGTCCACAGCGATTACGACCTCGCGTTGACACCCAAGAGCCTGATCCTGACCCGCAAGGACGGCGCACCGAAAACCGTGCTGATGCGCCAGGGTCGCTTGTTCATCGATGACACCTGGGTCGAGGTCAGTCCTGCCGATCGCGATCGCCTGGTCGCCTATGAGCGCCAGGCACGGGCCACCATGCCGCTGGCCCAGCAGATCGGTCGAGATGCCGCCGATATCGCCTTCATTGCGCTGGGCGAGGTGGCCAAGGGTTTCAGCAACGACCCCGTCAAGACTGATGCCAAGCTGAAACAGGCGCGCGTCGAACTCGACCGCACCCTCGCCATTTCGGTCAGTGCGACCCACTTCAACAGCCAGGACCTCGGCAAGGGCGTTGCTGAAGCAATCGGCGACGTGATGCCAATGGTGGTCGGCGATATCGTCGGCGGCGCGATGCGCGCCGCGTTCAGCGGCGACTCTGCACGGCTGGAGCGCATGGATAACCTCGACAAGCGCATCGAAGCCATCGTAGAGCCGCGCACCAAGACGCTCGAACACAATGCCCAGGAGCTGTGCCTGAAGATGCGCACGCTCGATGGCATCGACGATGCGCTCCAATACCGTCACGACGGCAAGCCGCTGGACTTGTTGCAGGTCAAGGTCAAGGCCGACACGGTGTTGACGCGCGACTGAGTCCGTCGCGCCGCAGTTGCGTGCCGGTGCCGCCCACCCCCTGTGGCAGCGGCACAGCGCCCTTCGTGCTCCCGCGAAGGGCGCATTTTTTTGCGCGTGCCGTGGGCTGCGCTGCATCCGGAAACCTGGGGCAAACCCCGATGGTTTGTGCGTCTGGCTTGGCGCTGGCCGCGCATCGGGCGACAATGCGTGCTTACCCGCACCCCGGAGCGCCGCATGGCCGACCTCAAAGAAGCACGTGTCCCCGATATCGGCGGCTACGACGACGTGCCGGTGATCGAGGTGCTGGTGGCGGTCGGCGACACGGTCGTCAAGGACCAGGGCCTGGTGACGCTGGAATCCGACAAGGCGACGATGGAAGTGCCGTCACCATTCGCCGGCGTGATCAGGGAACTCAAGGTCAAGCTGGGCGACAAGATCTCCGAGGGCGGCGTGGTGGCGGTGATCGAATCGGCCGAAGACGAGGCAGTGGCTGCGAAGCCACAATCCACCCCGGCGCGTGCAGAACCCGCGGCAGCCAGCACTGAAACCAGGGCGGCGGAAACCGCGACCCAGGTCGAGCCGGTCGCGGTCGCGGCGCGCGCCGACAATCTCGCGCAGGCGTCGATCGACAAACAGGCCGGCGAAAAACAGGCTGGTGAAAAACAGGCTGGTGAAAAACAGGCTGCCGAAAAACAGCCGGCCGACGAGCCGGAAATCGCGAAGCAGGCCGGCGTGGTATCGCCGCCGGTGCGTTTTGACGCCGACGCATTGATGCCCGGCAAGGTGCCCTACGCCAGTCCGGCCGTGCGTTTGTTCGCACGCGAGTTGGGGATCGACCTGATGCAGGTCACGGGATCCGCGCGCGGTGGCCGCATCACCAAAGAAGATGCGCAGCAGTTCGTCAAGTCCGCGCTGGCCGGTGGCGGCGCGATGCGTGTCGGCGAAGGCAATGGCCTCAATCTGCTGCCTTGGCCGAAGGTCGATTTCAGCAAGTTCGGTGCGGTCGAGACCCGGGCATTGTCGAAAATCCAGAAAATCTCCGGCGCAAACCTCGCCCGCAACTGGGCGATGATCCCGCACGTCACCCAGCACGACGACGCCGACATCACCGACCTCGAAGACCTGCGCGTGCAGCTCAACAAGCAAAGTGCCGGCGACAAGAGTGGCGACGGCGTCAAGCTCACCATGCTCGCTTTCATCATGAAGGCCAGCGTCGCGGCGCTGCAGAAATTCCCGGATTTCAATGCATCGCTCGATGCCAGCGGCGAAACCCTGACGCTGAAGAAATATTTCCACATCGGATTTGCCGCCGACACGCCCAACGGCCTGATGGTGCCGGTGGTGCGCGACTGCGATCGCAAGGGCATCAACGAGATCGCGAGGGAAACCGGCGAGCTGGCCAAGAAGGCGCGCGACGGCAAGCTCGGCCCGGCCGAGATGAGCGGCGGCTGTTTCTCGATCAGCTCGCTTGGCGGTATCGGTGGCACATCGTTCACCCCGATCGTCAACGCGCCGGAAGTCGCGATCCTGGGGGTATCCGAGTCGGCGATCCAGCCGGTCTGGAATGGCGAAAAATTCAAGCCGCGACTGCTGCTGCCGCTGTCGTTGAGCTATGACCACCGGGTCATCGACGGCGCCGCCGCCGCACGCTTCACCGCCTATCTTGCGCAGCTGCTCGGCGACCTGCGCCGCGTCCTGCTTTAGTCGATGCATTCGATGGCCGCTCTGGCCGCGCTCGACAATGCCGGGGAACGTGTGCGCAGCGCGGCCAGCAATGCCGCGCGCCTGGGCTGGGATGACCTTGGCCGGGTGCTCGACTTCCACCTGGTGAAGGGCGCCGGCCTCGATGTCACCATCGGCGGGCTGATCGCCGCGGTGTTGACCGTGATGGTGGCGCTGGTGCTGTCCAAGCTGGTGCGGCGCTCGCTGCATCGCTTCGGGACCCGCCACGACAACGCCAACCAGGCCGCGTTGTACACGGTCTCGCGGCTTGCGCATTACGTGCTGCTGATCGTGGGCGCGATGATGGCGCTGGATTTCGCCGGCATTCCGCTGGGCAAGTTCACCGTGTTCGCCGGCGCGCTGGGCGTCGGCCTGGGCTTCGGCCTGCAGGCGATCTTCGGCAATTTCATCTCCGGCCTGATCCTGTTGTTCGACCGCTCGCTGAAGGTCGGGGATTTCGTCGAACTGGACAACGACATGCGCGGCACCGTGCGCGCGATCAACATCCGTGCCACCCGCATCACCACCAACGACAACATCGGCGTGCTGGTACCCAACTCCGAGTTCGTCAATGGCCGCGTCGTCAACTGGACCTACCGCACCGTCAACCGCCGCATCCGCGTGCCGTTCCGGGTGGCCTTCGGCATCGACAAGGAGCTGGTGAAGAAGGCCGCGCTGGAAGCTGCTGCGCGCGTGCCGTTCACCCTGGCCACCGAGGGCGAGCAGCGCCCGCAGGTGTGGCTGGTCAACTTTGGCGAGAATGGTGTCGACTTCCTGCTGGTGGTGTGGCTGACCGAGGCTGCGGCACGACGCAACGTGGCGATCCAGGCGGCCTATCTGTGGGAGCTGGATACGGCTCTGAAGGCGCATGGCATCGAGGTGCCGTCCCCGCAGCGCGACCTGCACCTGCGATCGGCATTTGGCCTGGAAGGTGAGCGCGCGGCCGCCCTGCTGCTGCAGGGCAGGCGCGTGCACGACGCCGATCCGAACCAGCCCGCTGGCGCTGCGACTCCGGCACCCGGGCACGATGGGCCGTCGGGCAATGACGCCTCGGAAGATACGCAACGCCGGATCGCGGAAGACGCCGCGCTTCGTGACGCTGACAGCGCGGCCCTGCCGCCACAATCCAATGCCGGACCGGCGACGGTCCGCTTGCCCCCGGAGGAATGAACAGATGGCGACCCAGGAAGTGAAAGTCCCCGATATCGGCGGCTACGACGACGTGCCGGTGATCGAGGTGCTGGTGGCGGTCGGCGACACGGTCGTCAAGGACCAGGGGCTGGTGACGCTGGAATCGGACAAGGCGACGATGGAAGTGCCGGCGCCGGTGGCCGGGGTGATCAAGGAACTCAAGGTCAAGGTTGGCGACACGATTTCCGAAGGCGGGGTGGTGGCGGTGGTGGAAACGCAGGACGCCAGCGCGGAAGCAGGAAAAGCCCCGCTCCCGCCTGCGGGGAAGGAAGGCGCGCGCGACGTTCCCGCTGAGGGTGCGGCGCCCAAAGCGGCACCGCCAACCCAGCCGTCGCCCGCGAACGGGGAAAAGAGCGAGGCGTCGCAAGCCGCCGCACCGCAGGCCGCTGCGGGCAGCGGGAAGAAGGCCGACATCGAATGCGGCCTCGTCGTACTCGGTGCAGGGCCGGGTGGTTACACCGCCGCGTTTCGCGCCGCAGACCTCGGCCTGGATACCGTGTTGATCGAACGCTACCCGCAGCTCGGTGGCGTCTGCCTCAACGTGGGCTGCATTCCGTCGAAGGCGCTGCTGCATGCAGCCGCGGTGATCGACGAGGCGCGACACGCGGCGGATTACGGCGTTGACTTCGGCACGCCAAAAATCGCGCTGGACAAGCTGCGCGGCTACAAGGACAAGGTGGTTGGCCAGCTCACCAAGGGCTTGGCCGCCATGGCCAGGCAACGCAAGGTGCGCGTGGTCGCGGGCACGGCGAAATTCGTCTCGGCAAACGAACTCGAAATCACCGGCGATGGCGACAGGACGCAGCTGCTGCGTTTCGAGCAATGCATCATCGCCGCCGGCTCGCAGGCACTGAAATTGCCGGGCTTTCCGTGGGACGACCCGCGCGTCATGGATTCCACCGACGCGCTGGAACTTGCCGATGTCCCGAAGACGCTGCTGATCGTGGGCGGCGGCATCATCGGCCTGGAAATGGCGACGGTGTACCACGCCCTGGGCAGTGCGGTCACCGTGGTCGAGCTGGCCGGGCAACTGATGCCCGGCGCCGACCTCGACCTGGTCAAGCCGCTCGCCGACCGCCTGAAAAAACAGGGCGTCGGCGTACACCTGAAGACGAAAGTGGTCAATGCCAAGGCGAAGAAAAACGGCATTGCATGTGGCTTCGAAGGCGAGAGCATTCCGGAAACGAAAATCTTCGATCGCGTGCTGGTCGCCGTCGGCCGCGTTCCCAATGGCAACACGCTCGATGCCGAGAAAGCCGGCGTGCGTGTCGGGGAGCGCGGCTTCATCGACATCGACCGGCAGATGCGCAGCAACGTGCCGCATATCTTCGCCATCGGCGACGTCATCGGCCAGCCGATGCTGGCGCACAAGGCCACGCATGAAGGCAAGCTGGCGGCGGAAGTCGCCGCGGGTGAAAAAAGGGAGTGGGTGGCGCGGGTGATCCCGTCGGTGGCCTACACCGACCCGGAAATCGCCTGGGTCGGCGTGACCGAGAACGAGGCCAACGACAAGGGCTTGACGATCGGCGTGGGCAAGTTCCCGTGGGCGGCAAGCGGGCGCGCGATTGGCATCGGCCGTACCGAAGGGTTCACCAAGCTGGTATTTGACCAGACCAGCCAGCGCATCATCGGTGGCGGCATCGTTGGCGTGCACGCGGGCGAGTTGATCGCGGAAATTGCGCTGGCCATCGAGATGGGCTGCGAAGTCGCGGACATCGGCCACACCATCCATCCGCATCCGACCTTGAGCGAATCGGTCGGCATGGCCGCAGAGGTGTTCGACGGCACGATCACCGACCTGTATATCCCGAAGAAAAAATAATCGCGGACGCATATCCACAGGCAAGAACCCCGGCAGCGTCGGGGTTTTTGCTTGCCCGCCGGGCTGTCGCGTTGTCCTGCGTGTGCGTCGGCTTGCCGCAGCGCGGCCCGCGCAGTCCGATTTCTCGGGAGGCCGGATAAAAGGAAGCCCCGGCCATGGAGGAGCCGGGGCTTCGGGACCTGCCGCGGATTCGACGAGGAAGTGGAAGCAGGTCTACTAGATAGTGACCCTGTCCGACAGGAAAGGTTCCGCGCGACACGAGCAAATCGTCGGGCGCGTCTTTGGCAGGCAGAGCCGTCAGCGCAGTGGTCACGGATGAATGCGCGAATGGCGGGGCAGGTGGGGAGATTCCCTCTCCTCGTCACGGCGGCGCCCCGCAGCGATCCATCGGTTCGGCCCATGGCGGTTGGGCAGTCGTCGAGCGTCGAAGGCCGGTCGGCGTTCGCCCGGATTGCCCTGCCGGCGGGCGGGCCCCTGCAAACGCACGACGCAGGGCCGCCGGCACTGCCGTCGCACGGGGCCTCGTGCCCATGCGAAGGTCTCTCGCAGGCTGAAACGGGATTTCGGCAGTTGCCGCTCAAATTGACCGCCTGCTATACTCCGGCGGCTTCGCAGGGCTGGTTTGCAGGCGTTACGGCTGCATGTCCCCGGCAAGGCAAGTCCCGTCAAGCCGAAAGGTGATTCGCGTGCATGATCCAATCGCCGCGGGCCGCCGATCAGCACTGCGGGCGGTGGCCGTCCAGGGGCTGGTGGTGGCATTGCTGGCCGCAGTTTTCCTCGCCCAAGGCGCGCGTGAAGCGCTGGCAGCGGGAGTGGGGGGTCTGGCGATGGTGCTGGGCAATGCGCTGGTGGCCGTGATGGCGCTGGGCGGCATCGTTCCGGCCCGCATCGCGTTCAGCCGCTTATTGCTGGGCACGGTGGCGAAGTGGCTGGTCGCGATCGTCGTACTTGCGGCTGGACTGGCGATCTGGCGCTTGCCGCCGTTGCCGATGATGGTGGGGCTGGCGGTTGGATTGCTGGCCTACCTGCTGGCGTTGAATTTCCTGACTGTAAAACGCAAACATCAAGGGTTGAGCGCGTGATCGCTGAGAGTTCCGTCATTGAAGCCGCCGGCCAGGCTCCCGAGTCCAGCGGCGCCACCGAATATATCCAGCACCACTTGCATCACCTGCAGTGGCAGTTTGGCGATACGTCGTTCTGGACGCTGAATATCGACACCCTGGCCTTCACCGCCCTGTTGACGGCGTTGTTCCTGTTTTTCGTCATTCGCGCCGCACGCCAGGCCACCTCGGGCGTGCCGGGCAAGTTCCAGTCACTGGTCGAGATCATCGTCGGATTCGTTGATGGCCTGGTGCGCGAAACCTTCCACGGCCGCAGCAAGCTGATCGCGCCGCTGTCGATCACCATCTTCATCCTCGTGTTCCTGATGAATTTCATGGACATGCTCCCAGTCGACTGGTTGCCGGCGCTGTGGGCGCAAGGCCACGAGCTGGCCGGCAAGGACGCCAGCCACGCCTACCTGCGTGCTGTCCCGACTGCCGACCTCAACACCACGCTGGGCCTGGCGCTGATGGTGTTCCTGCTGATCCAGGTGTTCGGCCTGCGCCACAAGGGCGTGGCCACCTTCACCCGGGAAATCTTCACCGCACCCTTCCATGCCGAAGGCACGGTGATGAAGATCGTGCTGGCACCGGTCAACCTGCTGCTGCGGGTGATCGAGGAAGCCGTGCGCCCGCTGTCGCTGAGCCTGCGACTGTTCGGCAACATGTACGCCGGTGAATTGATCTTCATCCTGATTGCCTTGATGACCCTCAATGCGTCCTGGGGCCATGTCACCACCTATGTGATGGGCGCGGTGCAGTTCGTGTCCGGGTTCGCATGGACCGCGTTCCACGTGCTGATCATCACCTTGCAGGCCTTCATCTTCATGATGTTGAGCATCGTCTACCTCAGCATGGCGGCCGAGAACCACTGACCGCAATTTGCAAGTCGCCACACCCCTTTTCATCCACCCGCAGTTTCACTTTCATTTAAAGCAATACGGAGCACACCATGGAAAACGTCACCCTGATCGCCGAAGTGATGAAGTTCACCGTCATCGCGGCCAGCCTCCTGATCGGCCTCGGCGCCCTCGGCACCGGGATTGGTTTTGCCATCCTCGGCGGCAAGTTCCTCGAAGGTTCGGCGCGCCAGCCCGAGCTGACCCCGATGCTGCAGACCAAGATGTTCATCGTCGCCGGCCTGCTTGACGCGGTGCCGATGATCGGCGTGGCGATCGCGCTGCTGCTGCTGTTCGCCAACCCGTTCCTGGCAACGCTCGGCGCCTAAGCACGCGGTACAGGCATAGCCGGCGGCATGTGGCCGTCGGCGTCAGGAGCTCAGCATCATGCTACCCAACGCTACATTCATCGTTCAGGGCTTCGCGTTCTTCGCGGTCGCGTGGCTGGTGATGAAATTCGGCTGGCCGCACATCATCGCGGCCATCGAGGAACGCCAGCAGAAGATCGCCGAAGGCCTCGCCGCCGCCGATA
This sequence comes from Lysobacterales bacterium, assembly GCA_038241735.1. Taxonomy (GTDB): domain Bacteria; phylum Pseudomonadota; class Gammaproteobacteria; order Xanthomonadales; family Xanthomonadaceae; genus Luteimonas. Next base: position 3,536 of record JBBSST010000024.1, on the reverse strand, counting down.
ACAGCCAGAAGGCACTCGCCCAGGCGCAGGACAAGGTCAACGACGAGTTGAAGCTTGCCCGCACCAAGGCCAACGAGATCATCGACCAGGCGCACCAGCGCGCCAACCAGATCGTCGACGCGGCCAAGACCGAAGCGATCGCCGAAGGCGCGCGGCAAAAGGCGCTGGCGGAAAGTGAAATCGACGCGGCCTCCAACCGTGCCCGCGAGGACCTGCGCAAGCAGGTGTCCCTGCTGGCCGTGACGGGCGCCGAGAAATTGCTGCGACGCGAGATCGACGCCAACGCCCACAAGGTGTTGCTCGACGAACTTGCTGCAGAGATCTGATCGATGAGCCAGGCCCTTACGCTCGCCCGTCCCTATGCCCGCGCCGCATTCTCGCTTGTCCGTGACGGCGGCAACTATGCCGCGTGGACCGATGCGATCGGTTTCGCTGCGCGCATCGCCGCCGACGAGCGGGTGTCCACGTTGCTGGGTAATCCCGGGCTGACCGACGCCGACGCCGTGGCGCTGCTGTCGCCGGAAGGCGCCAGTGAGCTGTTTGGCAACTTCCTCGCACTGCTGGCCGGAAACCGGCGCCTTGCGCTGTTGCCGGAGATCGCCGGCCTCTACCAGCAGCTGCGCGCCGAAGCCGAACACGTGGTCAAGGCGAAGGTCACCTCGGCAACGGAGCTGCCGGCCGGCGAGCTGGACACCATCAAGGTTGCGTTGAAGAAGCGCTTTGGCTGCGAGGTCGAAGTGGAAACCGCGGTCGATGCATCGCTGATTGGCGGCGCGGTGATCGACGCCGGCGACGTGGTCATCGATGGCTCGCTGCGCGGCAAGTTGTCGCGCCTGCAAGCGGCATTGGCGCAGTAATCGCAGGAGAGGGCAGGAAGCAGAGGGTAGAAACGCGTTGCATCGCCTTCCCGCCGCCACTTCCCACTCCCAAGCAGAAAAACCCCCGCGCGCCGCAGATCGCGACGCACGACACAGGAAACGAAGCAATGGCAACTACCACGCTCAATCCGTCCGAAATCAGTGACCTGATCAAGACCCGTATCGAGAAGGTCAAGCTCGGTGCCGAGGCGCGCAACGAAGGCACCGTCATTTCGGTGTCCGACGGCATCGTGCGCATCTACGGCCTGGCCGACGTGATGCAGGGCGAGATGATCGAGCTGCCCAACGAGACCTATGCCCTGGCATTGAACCTGGAGCGCGACTCGGTCGGCGCCGTGGTGCTGGGCAGTTATGAAAACGTGCGCGAAGGCGACGTGGCCAAGACCACCGGCCGCATCCTCGAAGTGCCGACCGGCCCCGAGTTGCTGGGCCGCGTGGTCAACGCACTGGGTGAGCCGATCGACGGCAAGGGCCCGATCAACGCCGCGCAGACAGCGCCGGTGGAAACCATCGCCCCGGGCGTGATCGCCCGCAAGTCGGTGTCGCAGCCCCTGCAGACCGGTTACAAGACCATCGATGCGATGATCCCGATCGGCCGTGGCCAGCGCGAGCTGATCATTGGCGATCGCCAGACCGGCAAGACCGCCGTGGCGATCGACGCGATCATCAACCAGAAAGGCACCGGCGTTAAGTGCATCTACGTCGCCATCGGCCAGAAGAACAGCTCGATTTCCAACGTCGTGCGCAAGCTCGAAGAACACGGCGCGATGGCCCACACCATCGTGGTCGCCGCCGCCGCCGCCGAATCGGCCGCGATGCAGTACATCGCGCCGTACGCGGGTTGCACCATGGGCGAGTACTACCGCGACCGTGGCGAAGACGCGCTGATCATCTACGACGACCTGTCCAAGCAGGCCGTGGCCTATCGCCAGATCTCGCTGCTGCTGCGCCGTCCGCCGGGCCGCGAAGCCTATCCCGGCGACGTGTTCTACCTGCATAGCCGCCTGCTCGAGCGTGCCGCGCGCGTCAACGAAGACTATGTCGAGAAATTCACCAACGGCGCCGTGACGGGCAAGACCGGCTCGCTGACCGCGCTGCCGATCATCGAAACCCAGGCCGGTGACGTCTCGGCATTCGTGCCGACCAACGTGATCTCGATCACCGATGGCCAGATCTTCCTGGAGACCGACCTGTTCAACGCCGGCATCCGCCCGGCCGTGAACGCTGGCATCTCGGTGTCGCGCGTCGGCGGCGCGGCGCAGACCAAGATCATGAAGAAGCTGTCGGGCGGCATCCGCATCGCGCTTGCCCAGTACCGCGAGCTCGCCGCGTTTGCACAGTTCGCATCCGACCTCGACGAGGCCACCCGCAAGCAGCTCGAGCGCGGCCAGCGCGTCACCGAACTGATGAAGCAGAAGCAGTACGCGCCGATGTCGGTGGCCGAGCAATCGCTGTCGATCTACGCCGTCGACAAGGGCTACATGGACGATGTGCCGGTCAACAAGATTGGCGCGTTCGAGGAAGCGCTGCACGCGCACTTCGCCAATACCAACGGTGAGCTGATCAAGCAGATCAACGCCAGCGGCGACTGGAACGACGCGATCGAGGCCAGCTTCAAGAAGGGCATCGAAGACTTCAAGACGACAGGTTCCTGGTAAGCAGGGCGCAGGTGGGCCTCGGCCCACCTTGCGCGGCAACGGCGGGCCATGGCCCACCCTACGTGACGCAATAGCGAGCAGAGCATGGCCGGCGGCAGAGAAATCAAAACCAAGATCAAGAGCGTGCAGAACACCCGCAAGGTGACGCGCGCGCTCGAGATGGTCTCGGCTTCCAAGATCCGCAAGGCGCAGGAGCGGATGAAGGCCTCGCGCCCGTACGCACGCGCGATGAAACAGGTCATCGGCCACCTTGCCCAGGCCAACTCCGAGTTCCAGCACCCCTACCTGGTCGAGCGCGAGACCATCAAGCGCGTTGGCTACATCATCGTGTCGAGTGATCGCGGCCTTGCCGGCGGCCTCAACAACAACCTGTTCCGCAAGCTGCTGGGCGAGATCCGCAAGTGGCACGAGCAGGGCGTCGAAGTGGATGTCGTCACCATCGGCCAGAAGGCGTCGGTGTTCTTCCGTCGCATCAAGGTCGACATGCTGGGCACGGTCGCGCACCTGGGCGACCAGCCGCGCGTGGAGCAGCTGGTCGGTGTGATCAAGGTGATGCTGGATGCCTACAGTGTCGGCAAGGCCGACAAGGTATTCCTTGCCTACAACGATTTCGTCAACACCATGACCCAGCGCGCGGCGTTCGACCAGCTGCTGCCGTTGCCGGCATCCGACGAAACCATCGCCCGGCATGACTGGGATTACATCTACGAACCCGATGCTGCGAGCGTGCTCGAGCACGTGCTCACGCGCTACATCGAGTCGCTGGTCTACCAGGCGGTGATGGAGAACGTCGCCTCCGAGCATGCTGCGCGCATGGTCGCGATGAAGTCCGCCAGCGACAACGCCAACAAGCTGATCGATACGCTCAACCTGGTCTACAACAAGGCCCGGCAAGCGGCGATCACCCAGGAAATTTCCGAGATCGTCGGCGGCGCCGCGGCGGTTTGACCATTCCCCGTAGGAGCGGCTTCAGCCGCGAGCTTTGTCGGCGGCTCGCAGG
>JBBSST010000023.1:0-48686 GCA_038241735.1 Lysobacterales bacterium | reverse complement strand
CTCATCGCGCCCATGGGGCGCTCCTACGGCAACGTGCCAAAGCGTTCGATGACATCCTCGCGGTGCGGCATCGACATCGCTGCACCCTCGCACTCTGTCGACAGCGCCGCGTAGCGCGAGGCGAACTTCACGTGTTGGGCAAATGCGCTGTCAGGCTCGCGCGCCAGTGACGCGGCCAGCGCGCCGTTGAATGCATCGCCCGCGCCGGTCGTGTCGACGGCGTGTACCTGCGCTGCGGCAAGCCGGTAGAACGGCTTGTCGTCGCCGCGCTCGCCATCGGCGGGGTGTGAAACAAAACAGCCGCTGGCGCCGAGGGTGATGATTACGCTGCCGCCAGGGGCGAGCTCGCGGCACAGCGCATGCAGGCGGGCCTGGTCGAGCGCGATGATCGCGTCGCCGTCGATGCGCTCGCCAACGTGGCGCGCGACCAGGCCTGCGAATTCGGTTTCGTTGGGAGTGAGGATATCGGCGAGCGCCAGCATTGCGCGACTGGTCTGGGCATTGGCCGGCGCGGGGTTGAGCACGGTGAGTGCGCCCTGCGTCCGAGCCGCGTGCAAGGCGGCCATGATTGCCTCGACCGGTGATTCCAGTTGCACCAGCACGACGCTCGCCGCGGCGATGGCGTCGGCCTGCGCGTTTACGAACGCTGGCGTGAGCAGTGCGTTGGCCCCCGCGCCGATGACGATGCAATTGCGGCCGTCGTCGTCGAGATAGATGCCGGCCGTCCCGGTCGACGCATCGCAGGCGGCGGCACGCAGGTCGATGTGGTCGCTCGCGGCCAGCGAGCGTGCCAGTTGCCCCCCGACATCGTCGCCAAGCGCGCACACGAAGGCGGTCCGGGAACCGGCGCGCGCGCACGCGATCGCCTGGTTGAAGCCCTTTCCACCAGGTCCGGTGCTGTAGCGGCCACTCAGCGTTTCGCCGACGCGCGGCAGCGTGGCCGCGTTCCAGACATGGTCGACGTTGAACGAGCCCACGACGACGACGTGATTGATCTGCCCGCTGCCTGCCGGCGGGGTCCCGCCTGCCGGGCCTTGCTCGCCATCGGTCACGGCACCAGGCCGCCTTGCGGCTGCAGGTCCGGCTTTGCGGTGCGATCATGCTTGTGCTTGAACAGCGGCACGAACACCACCGCCATCACCAGCGCATACAGCGCAAACGTGACCCAGATACCGTGCCAGTCCTTGCTGCCGTCGGCGGCGGTGAAGAAATGTTCGATCAGGAACCCTGACGCGAGGCTGCCGAAGACCGCGCCGACGCCGTTGGTCATCACCATGAACAAACCCTGCGCGCTGGCACGGATGCGCGAATCGCTCTGCTGCTCGACGAACAGCGAGCCGGAGATGTTGAAGAAATCGAAGGCCATGCCGTAGACCACGCACGACAGCACGATCATCCACAGTCCCGGGCCCGGGTCGCCATAGGCGAACAGTCCGAAGCGCAGGAACCACGCCAGCATGCTCATCGTCATCACCGCCTTGATCCCGAAGCGACGCAGGAAAAACGGGATGGTGAGGATGAACAGAGTTTCCGAAACCTGCGAGATCGACATGATGATCGCCGGATAACGCACGGCCAGCAGGCCCTTGTAGCGATCGTCATTGGCGAAGTCGTGGAGGAAGGTGTCGCCGTAGGCGTTGGTCAGCTGCAGCGCCGCGCCCAGCAGCATGGCGAAGACGAAGAACACCGCCATGTTGCGGTCGCGGAACAGGCGGAACGAGGTCAGGCCCAGGGTGTCGAGCAGCGAACGGCTCTCGCGCTTGACCAGGCCGGGCAGGCAGGGCGGCAGCGTGAACGCGTACAGGCCCAGCAACAGCGACGCGGCCGACGCGACATAGAACTGACCGGCCGAGGTTTCCAGGTGCAACAGGCTGACCGTCCACAGGGCGATGATGAAACCGATCGTGCCCCACACGCGGATCGGCGGGTAATCGCGGATCACGTCGCGACCGTCATTTTTCAGCGCGTTGTAGGCGACCGTGATCGCCAGCGCGATGGTCGGCATGTAGCAGATCATGTTCAGCAACATCACCCAGAACATGGTGGTCGGATCGTTGACCCTGGGGATGAAGAACAGCACCACCGCGCCGCAGATATGCAGCAGTCCGTAGAGCTTTTCGGCATTGATCCACTTGTCGGCGATGATGCCCATCAGCGCCGGCATGAACAGCGAGGCGATGCCCATGGTCGAGAAGATCGCGCCGAAGCCGGTGCCCGACCATTCCTTGTTCTGGAACCAATACGCGCCGATGGTGATCAGCCATGCTCCCCAGACAAAGAACTGCAGGAAGTTCATCACGATCAGACGCAGCTTCAGACTCACCAGGCGCTCTCCCTATATGGACGCGGCATTGAATGTTTGTGGATCGTCCCGCACACACTGGCACGTGGCCAGAACAGGCAGGGTGGGCGTGTTGGTCCGAGCATCGGCACTGGCATTGACCGGATCAATGTCATGCGCTGGCCATCGATGGTCGTCGTCGGCGCAGCGTAAAGGCAAATCGCGCGACAGGGAACATCCCCAAATTCGGGCGTGTCACCAGGCCTTGCGTGCCGGGATGCCAGCGCTGCCATGCTCAGGTGTCGCGCGCCACCACGCGGTTGCGGCCATCGTGCTTGGCCACCTGCAGGCGGCGGTCGGCGCTGCCGAGCAGCGCGGACACGTTGCCCCCATCCTGCGGATAGGCCGCCAGCCCGCCGCTGAAGGTGATCACCTGTGGATCGCCGCCCAGTTCAGGAAGGAACGGACGATCGCCCATCGCGCGGCGGAATCGATCCAGCCGCTCCCACGCGCTGCCGATTGGACAGTGCATCAACACCACGAACTCCTGCCCACCGATGCGCACCAGGCGTTCTTTTTCCTGCAGGGTTTCGTTGACGGCGGCGACGAAATGACGGATTGCCCGATCGCCATCGCGATGGCCGATTTCATCGTTGATGCGCTTGAAGCGATCCAGGTCGAGCAGGGCCAGCGTCAGCGAGCCGCCATCGTTGCGCATGGTCTCGAAGATGCGCGGCATGCCCTGCAACAGCCAGGTGCGGTTGGGCAGGCCGGTCAGCGCATCACTGCCCGACATTTCGACCAGCCGCTGCATGCGATGGACGATGGTGCCGGTGAGGATGCCCATCATCAGGATCAGCACGAGGCGTTCGATCTGCGATGCCAACGATGCGGTGCCGTAATCAATCGAGGCGAGGGTTTCCGCTGCCGGCGCGAGCGCGAAGATCGCAGCGACAAGCAGTGCGTACTGCACGATTGCCAATACGGTGGCATACAAGGTCAGGCGACCATTGTTGCGTAGTGCGGTCAGTGCGATGGCGATCAGGTAGAAGCACCAGATCACCAGGCTGTTGATGCCCGAGACCGGGTCGCCAAGCGACAGCAACACCAGCGCCAGGCTGGTCATCGAAACATCGTAGGAGCTGGTGGCGTACGACAACCAGCGGTATCGCCGACGATTGCGTGCCAGTGCCAGCCAAACCTGGGCCATGAGGTTGGTGATCACGGCCACGGCGAGGCCGATCACTACTTCACTGGATTTCGCGCCGCCGGCAGCGTTGACCAGCGGCAGCGCCAGGACCAGCAGCGACAAGAACGCGCGCAGCTGTGCCACCAGCAGTTCGCCGTCGGCGCCGAGCATGAGCATGGTTTCGTCGGGCCGCGCCAGCAGCCTGGCGACCAGATCCTTCATACGTTGTATCGATGTACGCATGTGTTCCCCTCGCCGCGCAGCATACCGTGGCCGCGTCGGTGCCGGATTTGCTTTTGACCACGCCCACGCCGCACCCACACCACGCCGCGGATCATGGCAACGCGGGCGCGCGCGCTAAACTCGGGCGTCCGCGCCATCCATCCACGCGCCGCCGGCGATCGACCGAGCAGCGGCCACAGGAGCCTGTCATGCAATATCGTCGCCTGGGTTCATCGGGCCTGAAGCTGTCCGCGCTTTCCTTCGGTGCCTGGGCCACGTTCGGCGGGCAGGTGCCGCGCAGCGAGGCGCGCAACCTGGTCGCGGCGGCCTGGGATCACGGCATCAATTTTTTCGATAACGCCGAGACCTACGCCAACGGCCTGGCCGAGCAGGTGATGGGCGACGTGATCGCCGACCTGCGCCTGCCGCGCGATGGCGTGGTGGTGTCGAGCAAGGTTTTTTTCGGTGCAGTCGACGAGCCCAGGCCGACGCAGAAAGGCCTGTCGCGCAAGCACGTCCACGATGCGTGTCACGCCGCACTGCGACGCCTGCGCGTGGACTATCTCGATCTGTATTACTGCCACCGACCCGATCCGGACACGCCCATCGCCGAAACCGTGTCGGCGATGGATGGGCTGATTCGCCAGGGCAAGGTGATGTATTGGGGAACCTCGGAGTGGTCGGCAGCGCAGATCCGTGACGCGCATGACATTGCCCGCGCGCGCAACCTGCATGCGCCGACGATGGAGCAGCCGCAATACAACCTGCTGCACCGCGAACGCGTCGAGGTGGAGTACGCAGCGCTGTATGCCGACCTGGGCATGGGCACGACGACGTGGTCGCCACTGGCATCGGGCCTGCTGACCGGCAAGTACAACGATGGCGTGCCCGAAGGCTCGCGACTGGCCAGCGACGATTACGCGTGGTTGCAGCGCGACGTGCTGGGCGACGAGGCATCGCGACGCCTGCCGCGTGCGCGCGCCTTCACGGCCCTGGCGACCGGATTCGGGGTATCGCCGGCGGCGTTGGCGATTGCCTGGTGCCTGCGCAACCCGAACGTGTCGAGCGTGATCCTCGGCGCCAGCCGGGTGACGCAGTTGCTGCAGAATCTTGAAGCGCTGGCGCTCGATCAGCAGTTGGAGACGGGTCAATGGCAGCAGATGGACGCCGTGATGCGTTGAAGCCGGCCGATTTTCCTTGACACTCAAATGAGAATCATTAGCATTGAATGCGCCCATAGAGGAAGCTGATCGATGCTAGTCGCTAATCCGCAGTCGCCAGACCTGTCGCATGTCGTCGAACACCCTGCCGTTGAGCCGCCTGTCGCCAGGCAAGTCGCCGCCGGGCGATCCGAGACCTCCATCGAGGTAGTCGAGATCGACAGCACGCGCCTGCTGCAGGGGCAGCGCGAGTTGTATATCCGCCACGGCAACGAGTGTTATCGCCTGCGGCATACCCGCAACGACAAGCTGATCCTGACCAAATAGTCGTTGCCCGCGCGGCGGCGCCATGTGCGCCACTGCGCGCTTTCCCGCGTTTTCCACCGCCCGCTACCGGTCACGCCGGACGCCAGCTCGCCATCGTCCTTTCTCCGAGCGAGCTGTCATGCGTCCCAACCTGTTGTCTTTCGTGCTGTACCTGGCGTTGCCGAGCATGGCGTTTGCCCATGGCGAATCGCCAGCCTCCGAAGCGCTTCCCGCCGCGCCCTCCGATGCCACCGAGTTCGATCGCGTCGTTGTCACCGCCACGCGCACCGCGCGCGCGATCTCGAACGTGCCGAACACCGTTGATGTCATCGATCGCGCGCGCATGGACGAACTTCTCGCGCGCGACATGAAGGACCTGTTCCGCTACGAGCCGGGCATCACCGTGACCTCAGGCTTTGGCCGCTTCGGCATTGGCGACATCCGCATCCGCGGCCTCGACGGCAACCGCGTGCGCATCCAGACCGACGGCATCCCGGTGTCGGATGCCTTCCTGATCGGCAGCTTCTCCGATGCCAACCGCAACTTCGTCGACCTCGACACGCTCAAGCGCGTCGAAGTCGTGCGTGGGCCGACCAGCTCGCTTTATGGCTCCGATGCCCTCGGCGGCACGGTGTCGTTCACCACCAAGGATCCTTCGGATTACCTGGAGGACGGCAAGGACGCCTACTTTGGCCTGCGCTTCGGGTATGAGGGCAGCTGGGATGGCCTGTCGGCCGGTGCCACCGCCGCGTTCGGTGGCGAGCGCTGGTCGGGCATGGTTGTGGTCAACCATCGCCAAGGGCAGGCACCGGAGAACCAAGGCGCGGTGGGCGGCGAGGGCAGCGAGCGCACCCGCCCCAATCCGCAGGATCGCGACGGCCGCAGCTTGCTGGCCAAGCTGGTGTTCGCCCCCAGCGCCGACCAGCGCTTCCGCCTGACCGTGGAGGACAACGAGGACAGCACCGATACGCAGATGTTGACCTCCCACGGCTTTCAGTCGCTGACTCGGGCAACCAACTTCCGGGTGACCGGCGACGACCACCAGAGCCGCGCACGGGTGTCGTTCGGGCACGAGATGGATGCCGTCGGCGCCGGCTTCGCCGACAGTCTAGACTGGCAGGTCTACCGCCAGGACAGCGAGACCAAGCAGGACACCGTCGAGGTGCGCCGAACCTTCGGCGCGATCAACGAGCGCCGCGAGCGCGAGTTCAACTTCGACCAGCGCCTGTCTGGACTGCAGCTCAACCTTCGCAAGGACTTCGAGACCGGCAGCCTGCGCCACGCACTGGCCTACGGCTTGGATGTTTCGCGCACGGAAACGAAGCAGAAGCGCGACGGCCGCGTGTACAACTTGGACACCGGCACGGTCAGCAATGCGATGCTGCCCGACGTGTTCCCGGTGCGCGATTTTCCCGTCAGCACCACCACCAGCGCCGCGCTGTACCTGCAGGACGAGATCAGCTTCGCCGACGATGCCTTCCGCCTGATCCCCGCCATACGCGTGGACCGCTACCAACTGCGCCCGGGCGTGGACGCGATCTTTGCCGAGGACAACCCCGGCGTGGCGGTGGCCGACCTCGACAAGACCAGTGTGTCGCCGAAGCTGGGTGCGGTCTGGCACTTCGCACCGGACTGGTCGCTGTTTGGCGGCTACGCGCGCGGCTTCCGCTCGCCGCCGTATGGCGACGTCAACATCGGTTTCACCAACGTGATGTTCGGTTACACCGCCATTGCCAACCCGGACCTGAAGCCGGAAACCAGCGACGGCCTGGAGCTGGGCGTGCGCTACATCGGTGACGCCCTCTACGCCAGCCTATCGGCCTACGAAAACCGATACCACGATTTCATCGAGTCGTTCGCCTTTGTCGGCTTCAACGACGAGGGGCTGATGGTGTACCAGTCGCGCAACGTGGCCGACGCGCGTATCCGTGGCGTCGAGTTCCGCGGCGGGATCGACCTCGGCAAGCTGTCCGACCCGATGGCCGGCTGGTCGCTGCGCGCGGCCGCGGCCTGGGCGCATGGTGACAACCGCACCGACGACGTGCCGCTCGAGACGGTAGAGCCGCTGACCGCCACGCTCGGAGTGGCCTACGGCAACGGGGCCTGGGGCGCTGAGTTGGCCGGCCGCTTCGCCGGTCGCTATGACCGCCTGCCGCCGGCGCCAGAGGGTGACGAGTACTTCGAGACGCCGGGCTACGGCGTGCTCGACCTGCTGGCGCATTGGGAGTTCGCGCCCGGCGCGAAGGTCAATGCCGGCGTCTTCAACCTGACCGATCGCCGTTATTTCGATCTCGGCGCAATGGCGCTGGTGAGCCGCGGCAGCAGAACGCTGGACCGCTACACGGCGGCCGGCCGCAACCTCTCGCTGAGCGTCGCCTTTGAATGGTGATGCGCTGGACTCCATCCGAAACACGTTCCATCCACACCGGAGTATCACAATGAAATCCACACTGGCAGCCGCGCTGGCTTTTTCGGCGTTCGCCACCGGCATCGCGGGCGCGCAGACCCCGAACACTGCCGCCGCATCCGATCCGGCGCGCGACTATGCCTCGATCCTGTCCATGCAGGGCGAATACAGGGTCGATTTCGCCTTCGATGAAACCGTGCTGTTGCAGCCAGGTTACGAACGTCACCCGGCCATGCGGAGCGGCGGCAACGAGGTCGTGATCGTGGTGCAGGACACCCCGAACAGGATCGTCTTGCAGCACATCCTGGTCGATGACAAAAGTGGCCATGTCACCAAACACTGGCGCCAGGATTGGGTATACGAGGCACCGACGCGCTTCGAGTTCAGTGCCGACCAGACCTGGACGGTGCACGCACTGTCACCGGAGCGAACGCGCGGCGCATGGACCCAGTGCGTATACGAGGTCAGCGATGCGCCGCGTTATTGCGGCACCGGCCAATGGACCTGCGATAACGGCATCGCGATGTGGACCAGTGACTCCACCGCGCGGCCGTTGCCACGGCGCGAATACACCCAGCGCAGCGATTACAACGTGGTGATCGGCATCAACCGCCACACCATCACCCCGGTCGGCTGGAGTCACGAGCAGTTCAACACCAAGGTGCTGCGCAGGCCCGACGGCAGCAAGCTGGAGTTGGCGCGCGAATTCGGGTTCAACGATTACCAGAAAACCCATGACATCGATTTCAAGCCCGCCTATGCCTATTGGAAGGCGACGCAAGACTACTGGGCGACGGTGCGCGCGCGTTGGGGTGGATTCCTGGCCCAACCACCGGGCCTGCACCTGAAGACGAAGATCGACGGGATGGCGATGATCATGCCGTTGTTCGAGCAGGCGGCCACGCTGGAGGAGGGCGGCAGCGTGACCGATGCGCAGATCGACCAGATATTCGCAGAGTGGGTCGAACCTGCGGCCACCGCAAGTCGCTGAAGTCGATTGGGCAGGCTTGGGCCGTCGCAGGAGTGCACAAGGGCGTGCCCCATAAAGTCCTTCGCGCCAAGTGCACTGCTGCTGGCGTCACGAGAATTGGCAGGCTGGACCTGGAGACCTGACACATAGGTTCGAGGACGTCGGGCATCCAGTTCCAACCGCCAGATTGCATCTGGAAAATCCCAGGACGTCCTCCGCTTTCTCGGGATTCCCGCAGATGTGCGGGGCAAGCGTGTACACGGGACGCTCGGAATGCCGGCAGACCTGTTCGAGGGCGGCGTGGTGGCCGGCCCGCGCCTGCAGCTGCAGCTGCAGCTGCAATGCTTGTGGAACCTCGATCGCAAAGCTTGATCGCCGCGCTGGAGTGGGTGCAAGAACAGCAACCTGGCCGGATTCCGTCGGTATTCCCTATTAGTGGATGGGTGAACAGGCGGAACCGTCGCAGGCCATCGGTCGGGCCACGCCCGCCGTCCTATACTGGCTGCATCAAAACAGGGAGAAGCCGTCATGTTCAGTGGATCGTTGCTCGCCATCGTCCTGCTCGTCGCCGGCGTGGTGGTGTTGTTCAAGACCGTGCGCGTGGTACCGCAGGGCTATGAATGGACCGTCGAGCGTTTCGGCCGGTATACCCACACCATGTCGCCGGGCCTGCATTTCCTGGTCCCCATCATGTATGGCGTCGGCCGCAAGATCAACATGATGGAACAGGTGCTCGAAGTGCCGTCGCAGGACGTGATCACCAAGGACAACGCGGTGGTCAAGGTCGACGGCATCGTGTTCTTCCAGGTGCTTGACGCGGCCAAGGCGGCGTATGAAGTCGCCACCCTTGAGATCGCCGTGCTCAACCTGGTGATGACCAACATCCGTACCGCCATCGGTTCGATGGACCTGGACGAGTCGTTGTCCAAGCGCGATGAGATCAACACCAAGGTGCTGATGGCGGTCGACCAGGCCACGCATCCATGGGGCATCAAGGTCAACCGCATCGAGTTGAAGGACATCGCGCCGCCGCGCGATTTGATCGAGTCGATGGCGCGGCAGATGAAGGCCGAGCGCGAGAAGCGCGCCAACATCCTGGAGGCCGAGGGTTTCCGCCAGGCGGCGATCCTCAAGGCCGAGGGCGAAAAGCAGGCAACCATCCTGGAAGCCGAGGGCGACAAGGAAGCCGCATTCCGCCAGGCCGAGGCCCGCGAGCGCCTGGCCGAAGCCGAGGCCGCGGCGACCAAGTCGGTGTCCGACGCGATTGCCGGCGGCAGCGTGCAGGCGATCAACTATTTCGTCGCGCAGAAATACATCGAGGCGTTCAAGGCGCTGGCCGAAGCGCCCAACCAGAAATTCGTGATGATGCCGATGGAGTCCGCCGGCGTGATCGGCTCGCTCGGTGGCATTGCCGAACTCGCCAAGCAGGCCATGGGACAGCAGCCGTCATCGCGCCCCGTGGCCATTCCGCCGATGCCGCGCACGGGAGGCTGAGCGATGCGTTGGGATGTCTTCACCTGGGCTGCGGTTGCGCTGCTGCTGTTTGCGGTGGAAACCCTGGCGCCGGGCGCGTTCATGCTGTGGCTCGGGCTTGCTGCGGTCGCGGTATTTCTTGGGGTGCTGCTGATTCCCGGTGTGCCGCTGCTGGCGCAGGTGGCGGCCTTCATCGTGCTGAGCTTCGTTTCGATCCAGGTCTACCGGACCTGGTTCCGTGGTCGTGGCCGCGAACGCGAGAGTGACCAGCCGATGCTCAATCGCCGGGCCCAGCAGCTGGTCGGACGCGTGGTTGCCCTCGAACACGGCATCGTCCAGGGTCGTGGCCGCGTGCAGATCGCCGATGCCTACTGGGATGTCAGCGGGCCAGAGTTGCCCGCTGGCATGCAGGTCAGGATCGTCGGCGTCAATGGCATGACGCTGCAGGTCCAGGCAGCGGACTGATCGCTCACGTCCGCAGTTTCCGGACGTTGGAGACCATTCGTACGACGCTTGCGGGCAGGGATCTCGTGCGAGTGGCAGCGAGCCTGTGAACAATGGCAAGCGAATCTTCCCGTGGCGCGGGATAATGGCGCTCTTTTCCCAAGAGCCCGCCATGACCCAGAAGACGATTCTCAACGACGCCCACCGCGCCCTCGGCGCCAAGATGGTCGATTTCGGCGGCTGGGACATGCCGCTCAACTACGGATCGCAAATCGAAGAACACCACCAGGTGCGCCGCGATGCCGGCATGTTCGACGTCTCGCACATGACCGTGGTCGACCTGCACGGCGCGCGGGTACGCGAATTCCTGCGCAAGCTGGTCGCCAATTCGGTCGACAAACTGCAAAAGTCGGGCAAGGCGTTGTACGCCTGCATGCTCAATGCCAGCGGCGGGGTGATCGACGATTTGATCATCTACCTGATGCCCAATGAAGACGGCGCCGGGGATTTTTTCCGCATCGTCGTCAACGCCGCCACCCACGACAAGGACATGGCGTGGATCACCGAACAGGCAAAGCCCTTCGCGATCGACGTATGCGAGCGCATCGACCTTGCGATGATCGCCGTACAAGGCCCGGCCGCACGCGACAAGGTGCTCGGCCTGGTCGTCGAGGCCGACCGCGTGCGCTTGGGCAAGCTGGGCAAATTCGCCGCCCTTGAAGTCAAGGCCAATGACGGTGCGTCGCTGTTCGTCGCGCGCACCGGTTACACGGGCGAGGATGGTTTCGAGGTCATCGTGCCCGAGGACAAGGCGGTCGCACTTTGGGATGCGTTGCTGGCAGCAGGCGTCAAGCCGGCCGGACTGGGCGCGCGCGATACGCTGCGGCTGGAAGCCGGGATGAACCTGTACGGGCAGGACATGGACGAAACCGTGTCGCCGTTCGAAGCCGCCCTGGCGTGGACGGTAGCGCTTGACGAAGGCCGCGATTTCATCGGTCGCGACGTGCTGCAACAGCAAAAGGCGGCAGGTCCGACGCGGCAGATGATTGGCCTTGTGATGGACGACAAGGGCGTGCTGCGCCACGGCCAGACCGTGCTCACGGGCAATGGTGATGGCGAAATCCTGTCGGGTACGTTCGCGCCCACCCTGGGCAAGGCGATCGCCTTCGCGCGCGTCCCCACCGGAGCCGACCCGATGGAGGCCGGTACCGTATTGCACGTCGATATCCGCGGCAAGCAGGTGCCGGTGCGCGTGGTCAAGTTTCCCTTTGTTCGCGACGGCCAGCCGCAGGCAGGCATCTGATGCAGCCGGATATCCGGGTTTCCGATCTCTGGACTCCGATCCCCTGGTTTCGATATCGTGGCTCCTGACGTCCCTGTACCCCACGTCTTAGTACCCCACGTCTTTGTTCCCGACATCGCGCTTTGCGATGTCGGGCTGCCGATACCTGAACCCGGCATTCGCCACGGCGCTCGAACTATTTGAGTGTCGTATCTATAAACTACCTCTCCCTTCCACGATCGCAAGACATCCGGAGCACCAGTCCATGAGCGAGATCCCAGGCGACCTGAAGTTCATGAAATCCCACGAATGGGCCCGCGTCGAAGGCGACGGAAAGGTCACGATCGGCATTTCCGATCATGCCCAAGGCCTGCTCGGCGACCTGGTCTATGTCGACCTGCCCGCCGTTGGCGACGCCATCGAGGCAGGCACGGCCTGCGCGGTGGTCGAGTCGGTCAAGGCGGCATCCGACGTCTACACGCCGGTGTCGGGCACCATCACCGCAGTCAACACCGCATTGGCCGACAAGCCCGAAACGATCAACGAAGACGCCTTTGGCGAAGGCTGGATCTTCGTCGTGGAGATCGATGAACCCGATCAGCTCAACGAGATGCTGACCCCGGACGACTACGCCGAGCTGCTTGAGAGTGACGAGCACTAAGCCCTGAGTCGCTGATCAATCGCTGCCTCCGGCGAACGCCGGGGCAGCCTGGTCACACGCTACACACCGAAACTCGTACCCCGCAATCCGACAACGACGTGGCTCCCGGCATCGCTCGGGACGAACGGTCGCGGCTTGCCTGCGGCTCTTCCATCGCATCGTTGCCTTTTCTCCATGCCTCCCGCTCCTGCTTTCGCAGGCACGCGCACGTGCTTGATCGGTGCCGGGACGCATCGCCTCGCGAGTCGCGTGACATCGACGGCGATGTCCAGGCCGGCAGAGCGTTCAGCAGATCACACGCGGCAGATCGCGTTGGGCATGGTGGCCGGATTTCCTGGCCATCGACAACGTCTGGAGTGGTCGTCGTGTCGTCTACGCCGACCTTGGCAAGCAACTTCCACACAGCATCGACGACACGTTCGATGCGTTGGCGAACCTGCTCGCATGCTCGTTGAAGTCGCGCGATGCGTTCACTGCGAGACACGATTGCATCGGTCGGACAGGCTTCGAGCCGCGTTTTTTTTTGCGCACTTTCGCAAAATGAGGTGTGTGCGGCGTCAGTAAAATACATGCGCCGACAAACGGGCGGGGCGTGCCCATGGACCCGCTAGGCGATGCATGCGTCGTCGCGCGAACGCAGCGACGAGATTGCGCGATCGATGCTGCACATGCGCACGTGCAGCAAAAACAGCTTGATTCATGCACTATTTTTTTTGTTGTCGATGCAGCGCCAACATTTGCGCGCGTGCACGCACTGGCCAGGTGCGCTGCCATGCCGGCATTCGTGGTCATCGCCCAGACGCATGCGGCGCAAATAAATTCAACACAGGTGTTGACAGTTGAAAAAACCGTGATTAGGTTTCGCAGCAACAGATGTCGACGCAGAAGAGAGTGAGACCAACCCAAGCGAAAACGCGCAGCACAATCAAGACCTCTGCCCGGAACTTCCTTACGGTGGAATCAGGCATCGTCTCCCCTGCGAAAACGCAACGACATCAAAATTCAATACCCGCAACGTCAGGCGTTGCGGGTTTTTTGTTGCGCAGCATGCTGCTGCCGCGCGCAACCGCCATGCGGGTTGTCCCGCAAGAGTTCGTGGCCGCGCGCCCGGACTTCCAGAACATGCGGACCCCTCCGCAAGAATCCGCGCCGACCTGCGCGGGTTCTCCACAAGATCCGTTCCGGCGCGCTACGCGCATCGGCGGTTGGTCGCAGGTCCGATACCCGCGATGTTGTTTTGAACTGGGCTGCAATACCCGATAGTTCCACTGACGAGGAGAGCCATCTCATGGCCACGAAGAAAGCTGCAAAGAAACGCCCCGCCAAGAAGGCGGCGAAGAAATCGGTCGCCAAGACTGCTAAAAAGGCAGTCAGCAAGGTGAAAAAGGCCGTCCGCAAGGCCGCCAAGACCGTGCGCAAGGTTGCCAAGAAAAAGGTAGCCAAGAAGACCACCAAGAAGGTTGCCAAGAAAAAGGTAGCCAAGAAGACAGCGAAGAAGGCCGTCAAGAAGACAGCGAAGAAAGCCGCCAAAAAGACCACCAAGAAGGCCGCCAAGAAAAAGGTAGCCAAGAAGGCAGCCAAGAAGACAGCCAAGAAAGCCGTCAAGAAGACCGCCAAGAAAGCCGCCAAGAAAAAGGTAGCCAAGAAAAAGGTCGCCAAGAAGACAGCGAAAAAAGCCGTCAAGAAGACCGCGAAGAAGGCCACCAAGAAGGCTGCTGCCAAGAAGCCGGCCAAGAAGACTGTGAAGAAAGCGGCCAAGAAGACCAAGCCGGCGAAGCGCGCGAAGAAGGTTGCGTCCGTGGCGATTCCTTCCGCACCGACCCCGATGATGTAAGCACTCGATTAGCCGTCATCAGGATCCCTCTCCGCATGCCCAGGCGGGGAGGGATTTTTTTATGTGCGCGTGGTGGGCGACGGATGGCAGGTCAGCGTGATCACGGCGATGGCCCAGGTCGACGCATCCCAAGGCGGGATACGTCATCGACGGCAATGCAGGGAATTTGCCGACGGGCAGGCGGATCGCCAGCATGCGCAGCCAGCCGACCCGGGGTTGTCTTAGTGCGGTTTTGCGTTGGCCGTGGATGTTTCCGAGCCGCCACTGCCCGCGCGTTCGGCATTGGGCGCCGTCGACGTGTCGCGTTCGACGTACATCGTGTCGGGATATGGATCGACGTCCAACCAGCGTTGCGCCGGCAACCCGATGGCACGGTCGAGGATGGTCGGCAACAGGCCCGTAGGCAGGCTGCTGTCGCTGTTCCAGAGCAACACGACGCCGATGTCGCGCTGCGGCATCATCGCGATGACACCGCGATAACCCTGCACGGCGCCGCCATGGAAGATCACGCGATGGCCGGCGTAGTCGTAGACGCGCCAGCCGATGGCGTAGCCGGCTGCATTGAGGCGCTGGTGGCGCCACGACGCGCCGCGGATTTCCGAAGGTGTCGCGACCAGCGGCGCGTGCAGCGTGGCCAGAAGTGGTGCTGGCAACACGTCCGTGCGGTGGCCGCTTTGTGCGATCAACCATTGCGCCATGTCGCTGATGCTGGCGTTGACACCTGCTGCAGGGGCGACGCGGTAATAGCTGGGCTTGGGTACCAGTGATTTCCAGCCGCCGCCGGCGCGCACATGCGGCCTAGCCCAACGCGCGCTGGCCTGGATGCCTTCGAGTCCGTAGCTGGCATCGTTCATGCCCAGCGGCTTGAAGATGCGGCGGCTGACCGCCTCGCTGTAGAACTGGCCGGTGGCACCGAAGACCACGTTGCCAATCAGGCTGAAGGCGATGTTCTGGTAGCCATAGCATTCGCCTGGGGCACAGGTCATCGGCGCGTAGGCGAGCTTCTGCACCAGGGTGTTGTAGTCGACGTTGCGCTCAAGGTCGCGGTCGTAGGTGTTGTGGGTCAGGCCGACGCGCTGGCTGAGCACTTCGGCGACGGTCAGTTGCCGCGCCGCGCCTGGCTGGGAGAACTCAAGGTCAGGCATGTAGTCGGCGACGCGGCTGTCCCAACGCAGTGATCCTTCATTGACCAGCAGGCCGGTGATGGTGCCGGCAAACGCCTTCGACAGGGAGGCCAGGCGGAACACGGTATGGGCATCGACTGGCTCGGCATCGCTGACATCGGTGATGCCATAGCCGCGCGCACTGAGGATGCGGCCATCCTGCACGATGGCCATTGCAAGGCCGGGCACGCGCTGGTTGGCGACGAGCTCCTGCGCGATGGCTTCGAACTGGCGGACGTCGAAGCCTGCCGCCGGCTGCATCACGGCCTCGACCGGCGGCATGTAGGCCGGGATCGTGGCAGGCTGCGTCGGAACCGCGGCGGACGCGGTGACAGCGGGCGTTGACGGGGAGTTCCAGTGCAGCGGTGTCTGCGCGGGAGTCACCACCGCAATGGGCAATAACAAGCCAAGCAAGCCTGCGGGCCAAGTCCTCCGACGCTGCTTTTGTTTCATCGGGCGACTCCCCTGCGTATGCTCTGGCGGCAGGCCGATCATAACGCCTGATTCCGGAATTGCATGAACAAGGAGAGCTTTGATGATTAGTTTGTTGATCCTGCTCGCAATTGTGATCGTGTTCGCGCTCTGGGCCGTGGGTATTTTCAATGGCCTGGTGACTGCGCGCAACGCTTACAAGAATGCGTTTGCCCAGATCGATGTACAGCTGCAACGTCGTTTCGACCTGATCCCCAACCTGGTCGAAACGGCCAAGGGTTATCTCCAGCACGAGCGCGGCACGCTTGAAGCGGTGACGTCGGCACGTAACGCCGCCCAGGCAGGACTGGCCGCCGCCAAGGCCGCACCGGGCGATCCGGCCGCGATGGCCGAGCTGGGCCGCAGCCAGGGCATGCTCGATGGTGCACTGAGCCGGCTGCTGGTGACGGTGGAGGCCTATCCGGAACTCAAGGCCAGCCAGAACATGATGCAGCTGACCGAAGAGCTGACCAGCACCGAGAACAAGGTGGCGTTCGCGCGCCAGGCGTTCAACGATTCGGTGATGGCCTTCAACAACAAGCGCGAAGTATTTCCGTCGAGCATCGTCGCCGGCATGTTCAACTTTGCCGCGGCGGCGCTGCTGGAAATCCCGACCGACCAGCAGGCGCAAGTGCGTGCTGCACCGAAGGTGTCTTTCGAATAAGCAAGGCGTGGGAAATGGGCAGTCGAGCGTAGGAAACACGGCAACGCCGCATTTCGCGACGCTCCCTGCGATCTTCGACTGCCCCGTCCCGCGACCGACTTCCATTCCCGAATCCATATGAATTTCTTCGAACAACAGGCCGCCGCACGACGCACTTCGACGCGGTTGGTGGTGCTGTTTGCCCTGGCGGTGATCGGCATCGTGCTGGCGGTCGACGTGGCGGTGATGGTCGTGTTCGGTCGCGGCGACCAGGCGGGCGGGGTGCTGGCGTTCACGACCGTGGCGACGCTGGCCATCATCGGCTTGGGCTCGCTGTATCGCATTGCCTCGCTGCGCGGTGGTGGCGAGGCGGTCGCGCTGCAGTTCGGCGGCGTGCCGGTACCCGGCGACACCACCGACATGCAGTTGCGCCGTTTGCGCAACGTGGTCGAGGAAATCGCCATCGCCTCGGGCGTGCCGGTGCCGCGTCTTTACGTGCTTGAGCACGAAGCGGCGATCAACGCCTTCGCGGCGGGCTATTCGCCCTCGGACGCGGCCATCGCGGTCACCCGCGGCGCGCTGGAAAAACTCAATCGCGATGAATTGCAGGGCGTGATCGCCCACGAATTCAGCCACATTCTCAACGGCGACATGCGCTTGAACGTGCGCCTGATCGGATTGTTGTTCGGCATCCTGATGATCGGGTTGATCGGCCGCAAGATCCTCTGGTACGGCGGCGGCGGGCGCGGCAAAGGCGCGGCGGCGATCCTTGCAGCAGCCTTGATCGCCTTGATCGTGGGCTGGATCGGCTTGTTCTTCGGCCGCATGATCAAGGCCGGCGTCAGTCGTACGCGCGAATCGCTGGCCGATGCATCGGCGGTGCAGTTCACCCGCCAAACCAGCGGGCTGGCCGGCGCGCTGAAGAAAATCGCCGGCATCCAGGACGGTTCGAAACTGGCCGAGCGCGGCGACGCCGAAGAGGTCAGCCACATGCTGTTTGGCGATGGCGTCGGCTTCAGCGGATTGTTCGCCACGCATCCACCCATCCTCAAACGCATCCAGGCGCTGGAGCCCTCGTTCAAGGCCGAAAACCTCGAGCGCCTGCAGGCGCAATGGCTGGCCTCGCCACCCGATGGCATGGACGAAGACGCGCAGATGGGGCTGGCGCCCCTGCGTGCGACATCGCTGCCGTCAGCCGCCAAGCAGTTGAACATCACACCGTCGATGGTGGCCGCGCAGGTCGCGCAACCCGAGCCCGACGATTACGCCCGCGCCGATGCGATCGTCACCATGGTTCCCGATGGACTGCGCGAACTTGCGCGGCAACGCGAAGCGGTCGTTCCACTGCTGCTGGCGCTGTTGCTGGACGACGACGTGACGATCCAGGCCAAGCAGCATGTCGAGATTATCGCGCGCATGGGCCAGGATATGGCGGATGCCGCGCGGGCCTCCCGCCAGCAGGTTGCGGAATCGCTGCACCCCATGCAGCGCCTGCCGTTGGCCGCGCTGGCATTCCCGGTGCTGCGGATGCGCCCACGACCGCAACTGGACAGCTTCATGGACACCGTGTTTGCGATGATGCATGCCGATGGCCAGGTGTCGTTGTTTGAATATTGCCTGGGCCGGTTGCTGCAGGTGCAAGTGCGTGAATCGCTGGATCCCTCGCGCTATGCGCGCTTTGGTCGACGCAAGCCGGGCAACGTCAAGCAGGAGTTCGCGACATTGCTGGCGGTGGTTGCCAGGGCCGGCAATGACGATCCCGCGCAGGCGCAGCGCGCTTACCTGGCCGGGATGCAGCGCGTGCTGCCACGCGATCATGTTGCGTATGCACCGCCGACCAATGGCGTGCTTGCACTCGACGCCGTGTGGGAGCCACTCGATGCGCTCGACCCACTGGCCAAGCAGGTGATGGTCGAAGCGATCACGGCGGCCA
Source organism: Lysobacterales bacterium (assembly GCA_038241735.1). Lineage (GTDB taxonomy): Bacteria > Pseudomonadota > Gammaproteobacteria > Xanthomonadales > Xanthomonadaceae > Luteimonas. Next base: position 30,247 of record JBBSST010000023.1, on the reverse strand, counting down.
TCAGCCACGACGGCCGTGTCTGTGTTGCCGAAGCCGAACTGCTGCGTACCATCTGCGGCGTCCTGCACTGCCCGCTGCCACCAATGCTGGAACGCGGCTGAGGCAGCGATGGCCTGGTGGCGGGGTCAGGCTTGTTCGATCAGGCTTGCCGGATCAAAACCTGTCGGATCGACGTGTCGTGCCAAGCTCGCTCGATCAGGCCTGCTCGATCAGACCTGATCGATCAGATTGCCCGATCAGATTGCCCGATCAGGCCTGCCGGATAAGATCTGCCGCTCGCTCGGCGATCATGATCGTCGGCGCGTTGGTATTGCCCGTCGGCAAGCACGGCATCACCGACGCATCGATCACGCGCAGGCCATCGATGCCGCGTACGCGCAGCCGGGGATCGACCACGGCGGCATCATCGTTACCCATCCGACAGGTACCGACGGGGTGGTAGATGGTTTCGGCCTTGGCACGGATGAACTCGATAAGTTCCGCGTCCGAAAAATCACTGCGCGCAGGAAAAATCGGCGCGCCACGATAGGCATCGAATGCCGGCTGCGCAAACAGCTGGCGTGCAAGTTTCGCGCACTCGACCAGCATCTTCAGGTCGAAGCCATCGGTGTCGCTGAGGTAGTTGGCTTCGATGCGCGCCTTGGCCGCCGGGTCGTTGCTGGACAGGCTGATGCGGCCCCGGCTGCGCGGATGCAGGAAGCAGGCATGCAGGGTGTAACCGTCGCCCTTCAAGCGGCGGCGTCCGTGGTCGTCGAGCATCGCCGGGACGAAATGCAACTGGATATCGGCGCGCTCGTCTGACGCGAAGCGTGAGCGCACGAAGCCGCCGGCCTCGGCGATATTGCTGCTGCCGGGGCCACGGTGTCCGCGCAGGAAATAATCAATGGCGGTCTTGAGTTCGCTGGTGCGATCGTAGGTCACGCGCTGGGTGGAATGCTGCAAGCTGCAGATGTCCAGGTGGTCCTGCAGGTTGCCGCCCACGCCGGGCGCATCCACCACCACATCGATGTCGAGCTTGCGCAACGCATCCGCCGGCCCGATCCCCGACAGCATCAACAATTGCGGCGAATTGATCGCACCGCCACTCAACAACACCTCGCGATCGGCGCGCGCGTGCACTACCTTGCCAGCGTGCGCGTAGGCCACGCCGATCGCGCGACCGTTGTCGATCAGCACGCGCTGCACCTGCGCGCCGGTGTGCACGCTGAGGTTGCGACGCGGCTTGGCAGGGTCGAGGTACGCCACGGCAGCCGAGCAGCGGGCACCGTCGCGCTGGGTGACCTGGTACAGGCCGATGCCCTGTTGCTGCGGACCGTTGAAGTCCGTGTTGAGCGCCAACCCGGCCTGTTGCCCGGCGTCGATGAAAACCTTTGACAACGGGTTGACGTAGCGCAGGTCGGCAACGGCCAGCGGCCCATCACCGCCATGCAGCGCATCGGCACCGCGATCATTGCCTTCACTGCGCTTGAACCACGGCAGCACGCTGTCCCAGTTCCAGCCATCGGCGCCGAGCGCTGCCCAGCCGTCGTGATCGGCCGCCACGCCGCGGATGTAGCACATGGCATTGATCGAACTCGACCCGCCCAGCACCTTGCCGCGCGGCCACCACAACCGACGTTGGTTCAACTGCGGCTCGGGCGCGGTGTCGTAGTTCCAGTTGACGCCCTTGTTGTTGACCAGCTTGGCCAGGCCCGCGGGCATGTGGATGAAGGGGTGCCAGTCGCGCGGGCCGGCTTCTAGCAGCAGCACGCGCACGGCTGGATCTTGCGAGAGCCGGTTGGCGAGCACGCAGCCGGCGGAGCCCGCACCGACGATGATGTAGTCGTAGCAGTCGGTGGTCGTAGGCCGGGAGTCAGTCATCAAGGCAAGGTAGGTGGCGACGCTAGAGCATATGCTCGGCGCGCTGGCGGTGCAGCAGGGCATCCGTTAACGTGCGCGCAACGCCGGGCGTGTGGCCGGCCAGGCGGGAGCGGTGGTGAGCAACGACAGCGGCAGATGGGTGCAAGGCGGCGAATTGCGCGCGGTGGTGCTGTCGTTCGTGTATTTCTTTTGCGTGCTGGCGGCGTATTACGTCATGCGACCGGTGCGCGAGCAGCTGTCGGCAGCGGTGGGTTCGACGCAATTGCCCTGGTTTTTTGCCGCCACGTTCGTCGCCACGCTGCTGCTCACGCCCGTCTTCGCCTGGTTGATCTCGCGCTGGCCGCGACGCATCGTGATTCCGCTGGTCTACGTGTTCTTCATTGCCTGCCTGCTGGCGTTCGTGCCGCTGTTCACTACCCAGGGCGTATTGAGTCCACGTGCTCTGGGCATCGTGTTCTTCGTCTGGGTCAGCGTATTCAACCTGTTCGTGGTGTCGGTGTTCTGGAGCTTCATGACCGATCTCTGGGACGAAGGCCAGTCGCGGCGTTTGTTCCCGATCATTGCGCTGGGCGGCACGGCAGGCGCCGTGGTCGGGCCGTTGATCACCCGCGAACTGGTCAACGTGATCGGCGTGGCCCCGTTGCTGGTGGTGTCGGCCGTGCTGTTGTGCCTGGCGCTGGTGTGCGTGGTGCTGCTTGGTCGCTGGGCACGCGAGCACGGCGCACGGCGCCACGAAATCGGCCATGAGGCGGCGGTCGGTGGCGGCATGTTCGATGGCATCAAGCAGGTTTTTGCCAACAGTTTCATGCGCAACATGGCCCTGCTGATGCTGTTTGGCGATGCCATCGGCACGATCGCCTATGCATTGATCACCGATTATTCCGGGGCAACGTTCCCTGATGCCGTTGCGCGCACGCGTTTTGCGGCCAACATCGACCTGTCGACCAATATCACGCAGGTGATCGTGCAGTTGACGCTTACGCGCTGGCTGCTGGTGCGCAGCGGCGCCGGCCCGGTGATCGCAGTGTGGGCGGTGGTCGGCGCGATGGCGTGCCTTGCGATGACGCTGGCCGCTGATCCGTATCGGCCGGTGATCGGCATGATGCCGTGGGCGGCCTTGGTGCTGATCATTACGCGGTCGCTGGCCTACGGCATGGTGCAACCGGCGCGCGAAAGCCTGTTTACCCAGGTGCCGCGCGAGCTGCGCTACAAGGGCAAGAATGCGGTCGATACGGCGGTCTGGCGTGCCGGCGACGTGGTGTCGGCCCTGTCGATCAACGGCCTGCGTGCGCTTGGGGTAAGCGTGGGTGGATTCGGCGTGATCGGCGCGGCGGTGCTGGGGGTTTCTGGTGTGATCGGCTGGCGCCTGGCACGACGCGTGGAAGGCGATAGCCGCCAGCACATCGTGCGCGACCCGATCACGTGATCGGTGGGGTGCAACCGTGTCTCGACGCGGAGTGATTGCAGGCGACGGGCAGAAGTAGTCGAACGCGTCGCCACACCCAGCAGGCGCCTACATTTTTTGCACAGCCGAACGACCGCAGCAGCGGTGCAGGCGTCCCGGCGGTCAATCGATGCCGAGCTTCTTGAGCTTGTAGCGCAGGGCGCGGAAGGTGATGCCCAGGGCCGCGGCGGCCTTGGTCTTGTTGTAGCGGTTTTCCTGCAGGGCCTGCTGGATGGCGGCGCGTTCGATTTCCTCGATGTACGAGGGCAGGGCGCTGCTGGCCGTGTCGCGCGGGCCCAGGGTGCGCGGGTCGGGCGGCGCGGCAGGTTTGTTGGCGGCATTGGCAACGGAATTGGAGCTGACAAACGCGGCGGCGAGATTGGCCGGGGTGGCGGTGGCCGCAGCGGGCAGGCGCAGGTCGACGGCGCGGATGTGGTCGCTATCGGCAAGGGCCATGGCGCGTTCGAGGATGTTTTCCAGCTCGCGCACGTTGCCGGGAAACGGATAGGTTTCGAGCGCGGCGATGGCATCGGCGGACAGCTGCGGCGTGGCGCGCTTCATGGCATGTGCGAGGCGCTGCAGGATGGCGCTCGACAGCAGAGGCAGGTCGCCATAGCGGTCACGCAGCGGGGGCACGTTCAACTCGATGACATTGATGCGGTAGTAAAGGTCGTGGCGGAAGCTGCCGTCGCTGACCAGCGCGGAAAGATCCTTGTGGGTCGCCGACAGGATGCGCACGTCGACTGGAATCTCGATCGAGGCCCCGACCGGGCGGATGGTTTTTTCCTGGATGGCGCGCAGCAGCTTGACCTGCATCGACAGCGGCAGCTCGGCGACCTCGTCGAGGAACAGGGTGCCACCGTCAGCGGCCTGGAACAGCCCGGGCTTGTCGGCGTGGGCGCCGGTGAAGCTGCCTTTCTTGTGGCCAAAAAATTCGCTTTCCATCAGTTCCGATGGGATCGCGCCGCAGTTGACCGGGACGAACGGTCCGCCCGCACGCGACCCCTGGGCGTGGATGGTGCGGGCGACAAGCTCCTTGCCGGTGCCCGACTCGCCGCTGATGTGCACCGGGGCCTGGCTGCGCGCGACCTTGGTGATGGTCTGGCGCAGCTCGACCATGGCACCGGAATTGCCGAGCAGGCGGCTGGCCTCATCGGGCTGCGCCTGGCGCTTGGTGTTGAGCTCCAGCGCCTGCCGAACGAGCCCGCGCAGGACATTGATGTCGAGCGGCTTGCTGACGAAATCGAAGGCGCCGGCCTTGAGCGCCTCGACGGCGGCCTCCACGTTGCCGAAGGCGGTGATCATCGCCACCGGGGTGTTGGGAAAACGCGTGGAAATGTCGCTGATCAGCTCCAGACCCGAGCCATCGGGCAGGCGCATGTCGGTCAGGCACAGATCGTAGGCCACGGTGGACAGCATTTCGCGCGCGGATGACAGCGTGGCGGCGGTATCGGTGCGCAGGCCCATGCGGCCCAGCGTCAGGACCAGCAGCTCGCGGATATCGTGCTCGTCGTCGACGATCAGTGCGCTGCGTGTTTCGCTCATGCGTAAACCTTGCGGAAGAATGGTTTTGTGACCCAGTGTGACAATTTTAAGCCTTTTACGTCGCCTGCATGGGAAAACGGACAAGGTTTTTGCGCGATGCACGGCACTTTTTGTGCGTGTGCAGCAGAAACCAGGGTGTCGCAAGCCAACGGGTGCAGGATCTGTCCGGGAAACTGCGTCGTCGGCGTCATGTGCCCGGCGCCGAATTGTGCGGAACTCGGGGCGGGCCGCGCGCCGCTCCCCCGACGTCCTGGTTGGCTTCGACCGACGCCGGGTACATGTGCTTGCCCCATTACCCGGGCAACAGCGCGTCCGTTCCGGGCAGGGTGATGCGGAAACAGGCGCCGCCGGCGGGTACGGCGACGTAATCCAGGTGGGTGGCGTTGGCGCGACACAGTTCACGGGCGATATACAGGCCAAGGCCGGTGCCGTGTTCGGAGGTGGTGAAAAATGGCCGGAACAGTTGCGCTGCGACCGCGTCCGGGATCCCGGGCCCGCGGTCGAGGATCTCGATGACCGGCGCGCCGTCGCGCGTCTCCACGCGCAGGATCACCCGCGCCGGCTGGCCGGGCATGCGGCCGTAGCGCAGTGCGTTTTGCACCAGGACGGTGAGGATCTGCTGCAGGTGGCGCGGGTCGATCAGCGCCGGCAGCGACGGCACGCCGTGGCTGAAGGTAATGCTGTCGAGGTCGGGCGGGATGGTCTGCAGGTAATCGTCGAGGAAGCGGCGGATGAAGCCGACAAGGTCGAGGTGTTCGGGATGCGCGCGTTCGCGCCGCGCCAGCCCCAGCACGCTTTCGACGATGCCATTGGTGCGCATGCACTGCTGGTGCACGATCTGCAGCAGGCGGCGGTCACTCTCGTTGATGTCCTGGGACTCTTCCAGCAGCTGGGTGGCGTAGCTGATCGCGGCCAGCGGATTGCGGATTTCGTGGGCGAGGCTGGCGGAGAACCGGCCCATCGCGGCCAGGGTCAGCGATTCGGCGCGGCGCGAGACCATCGAGGTGTCGTCCAGGAACACCAGGGTGGTTTCGCCATCGGCCAGCAAGCGGGCGAAACGCGGCAATACTTCGATCGACTCCTCGCCTTCGAGGGTGACCGGGGTGTCGTCGAACTCGCCGTTGCGACGCCAGGCGTCCAGGCGCGTGGCCAGGTTGGGCGCGATCTGGCGCAGGTTGCGCGGCTTGCCATCGGTGGTCGGGTCGGTCTCGATGGTGGTGCCCAGCAGCAGCAATGCGGCCTCGTTGGCCAGCCGCACGAATCCGCTGCCATCGACCAGCAGCACGCCGGTGCGCATGCGACGGATGATCAGGCCGTTGATCTCGGTGAGGTTGGCGGCCTCGGCGCCGCGCAGGTCGGCCAGCGCGTGGGTGTCGCGCATCTGCCGCCCCAGCAGGTTGCTGACCGTGGCCATGGCGAAGAAGCTGACCGAAAACATCAGCACCTCGGCCAGCGGGCGCTCCATTGGCGTGCCAGCGAGGCTGACGCCATCAAGCATGTTCCATACGTATTCGCCGACCACCGCCGCCGCTGCGGCCGTTGCCACCAGCATGGCCAGCGGCAGTGGGACCAGCAGCGCCGCCGCGCCGACGTTGAACAGCAGCATCATGGCCACGCCGGGTGCGGCGCCGGGGATGGCATGGGTAATCAATGTGGCGACCGAGACATCGACGATAAAGCCGACCAGGGTTTGCCAGACCAGGGGCGAGCGATCACTGCGGGTTGCCAGCAGCAGCGCCAGCGCCATCGGCAGGTAGGCCAGGGCGACGGTCTGCGCCAGGATGGTGTTGCGCGGCTCGCCGATCAACGCGCCGACCGGACTGAACACCATCAGCGCCAGCAGCGCGGCCTCAAGCACGCGATACAACGCAAATAGATACAACTCACGGCGCAGGGCGGTATCGGCGGCGGTGCGGCGCAGGGCAGGTCGCGGCAAGACGGTATCCAGACGGGGACTCGTCGCGAGTATATGCCGGGCTTGCGGATCGCCTGCCGGGCACCGGTTTTGCAGGAGCGCCCCATGGGCGCGATGGGCTTTACCGGTAAAGCTTCATCGCGCCCATCGGGCGCCCCTGCCGGGTTCGTGCATGCCCGGTTTTGCCCGCAGCCGCTGCATCGGCGAGAATGGCGGTTCCGCCCGCGCCCCGCGACTGCTTCGGCAGCCCGTGTCGCCTGCGGTCCGGCCTCGGGCCGGCACGTCTCCTCACGCACGGACCCCACATGAATTTCCACGAATACCAGGCGAAGCAGTTGTTTGCCGATTACGGCATTGCAGTCCCGGCCGGGCGCGTCGCGCGCACGCCGGAAGAAGCGGTTGACGCGGCCAAGGCCATTGGCGGTGACTTCTGGGTAGTCAAGGCCCAGATCCACGCCGGCGGGCGCGGCAAGGCCGGCGGCGTCAAGCTGGCCAGGACCCTGGACCAGGTGCGCGAGTACGCCAAGGGCATGCTCGGCACCAGGATGGAAACCTACCAGTCGGCCGGCGTCGCACTGCCGATCGACAGCGTGCTGGTGACCCAGGCCACCGACATCGCCAAGGAATTGTATTTGTCGGTGCTGGTCGATCGCAGCACCCAGTCGGTGACCTTCATCGCCTCCAGCGATGGCGGCGTCGAGATCGAGAAGACCGCCGAGGAAAACCCCGACGCGATCCAGTCGCTCAACGTCAATTTCGTGCAGGGCCTGCAGCCCTACCAGACCCGCGACCTCGGTTTCGCGCTGGGCCTGACCGCCAAGCAGGTCAACCAGCTGAGCAAGATCATGCTGGGCCTGTACAAGCTGTTCAATGAGAAAGACCTGGCGCTGGTTGAACTCAACCCGCTGGCGATCCTCACCAACGGCGATCTCGCCGTGCTCGATGGCAAGGTCAACTCCGATGACAACGCCACCTTCCGCCACCCGGACCTGGCCGCGATGCGCGACATCCGCCAGGAAGACGAGACCGAAGTCCGCGCCAGCCAGTACGACCTCAACTACGTGACCATGAATGGCAACATCGGCTGCATGGTCAACGGTGCTGGCCTCGCCATGGCCACGATGGACGTGATCAAGCTGGAAGGCGGCGAACCGGCCAACTTCCTGGATGTCGGCGGCGGCGCCACCAAGGAGCGCGTGACCGAGGCGTTCAAGCTGATCCTGTCGTCGGACGACGTGAAGGCGATCTTCGTCAACATCTTTGGCGGCATCGTGCGCTGCGACATGATCGCCGAGGGCATCATCGCCGCGGTCAAGGAAGTCGACGTCAAGGTGCCGGTGATCGTGCGCCTGGAAGGCACCAACGTTGATGAAGGCAAGGCGCTGCTCAAGAGCAGTGGCCTGGCCATCACCGCCGCGGAGAACATCAACGACGGTGCGAAAAAGGCGGTTGCGGCTGCGAAGAAAGCCGCCTGATCCCGAACAACCCCACACGGCAGGAGCGGCTTCAGCCGCGAGCTTTTTCCACTGCGATCGGATAGCAAGAGCTCGCGGTTGAAGCCGCTCCTACAAGAACAATCCAAGGAACTACATGAGCGTTCTCGTCAACAAAAGCACCAAGGTCATCGTCCAGGGCTTCACCGGCACCCAGGGCAGCTTCCACGCCGAGCAGATGCTCGACTATGGCACCCAGGTCGTCGGCGGCGTCACCCCGGGCAAGGGCGGTACCGAGCACCTCGGCCTGCCGGTGTTCAACACCGTTGCGCAAGCCGTCGCCAAGACCGGCGCCAATGCATCGGTGATCTATGTCCCGCCACCGTACGCGGCCGACGCGATCCTGGAAGCAGCCGATGCCGGCATCAAGGTCATCGTCTGCATCACCGAAGGCATCCCGGTGCTGGACATGCTGCGGGTCAAGAACACGCTCAAAGGCTATGACGACGTCGTCCTGGTCGGCCCCAACTGCCCCGGCATCATCACCCCCGGCGAATGCAAGATCGGCATCATGCCCGGCCACATCCACAAGGTCGGCAAGATCGGCATCGTCTCGCGCTCGGGCACGCTGACCTATGAAGCGGTCAAGCAAACCACCGACGTCGGCCTCGGCCAGTCCACGGTCATCGGCATCGGCGGCGACCCGATCAACGGCCTGAACTTCATCGACTGCCTGAAATTGTTCCAGGACGACGCCCAGACCGAAGGCATCATCATGGTTGGCGAAATCGGCGGCAGCGCCGAGGAAGAGGCGGCCGAGTTCATCAGCCAATACGTGACCAAGCCGGTGGTGGGTTTCATCGCTGGCGCGTCGGCGCCGGAAGGCAAGCGCATGGGCCACGCTGGCGCGATCGCGTCGGGTGGCAACGGCACCGCGGAAGGCAAGTTCGCGGCGCTGGAAAAGGCGGGAGTGACTACAGTCAAATCCCCCGGCGACCTGGGCGCGGCGATCGCGAAGCGCCTGGCGGGCTGAGGTGTGTTGTTCGCGTGAGCTGGCAAAGGCCGCCTCCGGGCGGCCTTTGTTTTTTTGTTACTTACATTGCCAGGATCGATGGGCAGCGGCTGTATACGTATTGACAATGTAAATACAAGACCGCAACATGGCAACCGACATGGACGTGCACTTCGAGTACCGCGGCAATGCTTTCGTCTGGGACGTCGACAAGGCGCGATCGAATCTTCGCAAGCATGGCGTGGGCTTCGAGGAGGCCGTGACCGTGTTCTTCGATCCGCTGTTCGTGATGGTGGACGCATCGCGCAACGATGATCGGCGTGATGCCCTGATCGGATTCGACGCGGGCGGGCGTCTGCTGTACGTGGTCCACGTGGTGGTCGAAGTTGAAGCCCTGCGCCTGATTTCGGCGCGCCGTGCCACCCCCGAAGAGGAGGCTTTGTATGCTCAATGACACCCTCAAGCATCGCCTGTCCAAGGGCCGCTCAATGACTTCGATCACGCTGCGGATCCCGCAGGACGTGGTCGATTCGATGAAAGTCATTGCGCCAATCAGGGGTATGTCCGGTTACCAGACGCTGCTCAAGTCTTACATCAGCGAATGCCTGCGCCGCGACGAGGCCGAGTACCTGCCGACGGACGCGACCGCGCGTCTGGCCGAGGCGCTCAAGGCGCGCGGCGTCGATCCGAAGGTGGTCGAGCAGGCCGTGCGCGACGTGCGCGCGGCCTGAGGCGCAAGACTGCAGATGACAATCCGCATCGCCCTGGCCCAGTTCGATTTCCACGTTGGCGCCATCCCGCGCAACGCCGAGCGCATTGAGGCGATGATCGTGGAGGCGCGCGACGTGCATCGCGCGGACGTGGTGCTGTTTCCGGAACTTGCGCTCAGCGGTTATCCGCCGGAAGACCTGCTGGTGCGGCCGTCGTTCCTGGCCGACTGCGACGCCGCGCTGCAGCGCATCGCAGCAGGCGTGCACGGCATCGTCGCCATGGTCGGCTGGCCGCAGTCGGCCGGCAGCGTGGTCTACAACGCGGTCAGCGTGTTGCGCGATGGCGGCATCGAGACGACGTATCGCAAGCGTGAATTGCCGAACTACGCGGTGTTCGACGAGCGCCGCTATTTCGATGTCGACCCCGATGGCGGCGCCTGCGTGGTCGAGGTCAACGGCGTCGGCGTCGGCGTATTGATCTGCGAGGACCTGTGGTTTCCCGAGCATCTGGCCCACACGGTGTCTGCCGGTGCGCAGGTGGTGCTGGTGCCCAACGCATCACCGTTCGAGCGTGACAAACATGCCCAGCGCGACGCACTGCTGGAAGCACGTGTGCGTGAAACGCAGGCCGCTGGCCCGGGCGTGGCGGTGGCGTATCTCAACAGTGTCGGTGGACAGGATGCGCTGGTGTTCGATGGCGCGTCGGTGCTGGCCGATGGCGACGGCACGATCCATCCGGCCGCGCGCGCGTTCGAGGAACACTGGTTGCTGGCCGACTTCGATAGCGCTACGCGCAGGTTTATGCCGGTGGCGTGGCCGCTGGATGACGACGAGGGCCGCGACGCGCTGGCGTGGCGCGCGGTCGTGCTGGGCACCCGCGACTACTGCCACAAGAACGGCTTCGACACGGTCTGGCTGGGGCTGTCGGGCGGCATTGATTCGTCGGTGGTGCTGTCGATTGCCGTGGATGCGCTGGGCGCCGACAACGTCACTGCCGTGCGCATGCCGTCGCGCTATACCGCTGATCTTTCCAACGACCTCGCGCAGGAACAGTGCGATGCATTGGGCGTGCGCCTGCTGGCACTGCCGATCGAAAAGCCCTTCCAGGGCTACCTGGATGCGCTCGCCGAAGTGTTTGCCGATACGCGTAGCGATACCACCGAGGAAAACCTGCAATCGCGTACCCGCGGTGCGTTGCTGATGGCGCTGAGCAACAAGTTCGGTGGGCTGGTGCTCACCACCGGCAACAAGAGCGAATACGCGGTTGGCTACGCCACGATCTACGGCGACATGTGCGGCGGCTACGCGCCGATCAAGGATTTGTACAAAACCGAGGTGTTCGCCCTGGCGACATGGCGCAACACCGTGGCCGGTGCGCCGGTGATCCCGCCGGCGGTGATCGAACGGCCGCCGTCGGCGGAACTGCGCGAAAACCAGAAAGATGCCGATTCGCTGCCCCCGTACGACGTGCTCGACGCGATCCTGCTGCGCCATGTCGACCAGGAGCAGTCACGCGCGGAGATCATTGCCGCCGGCTTCGATGTCGCCACCGTTGATCGCGTGCTGCGACTGGTGCGCATCAGCGAATGGAAACGGCACCAGTCCGCGCCGGGACCAAAGGTCTCGCGCCGCGCATTCGGGCGCGAGCGGCGCTACCCGATCACCAATGGCTATGACGTGTAGGTCCGGGCCACGCCCCCGACTATGACGTGTAGGTCGGGGCCACGCCCCCGACGCCCCCGACGCCCTCTCAGTTCCGTACGAAAAAAATGCCGCCGCGGGCATGACCCCGAGCAATAAAAACGCCGCTCGAGGGCGGCGTTTTTATTGCAGCGACAGGTGATGGCCGCTTACTTTTTCTTGTCGTTGTCCAGCGCGGACTTGTCGCCGGCAAACGGGTTCAACTTGCGGATCGTCCACGGATAGTTCGGCCAGTCGCCGCGCAGGTAGGCATGCTGGGGATCGTTTTGCTGCAGCACGCGCTTGGCATCGGCGGCCAGGGTCTCGTTTCCAAGGCGGGTGTAGGCCTCGGCCAGCAGCGCCACGGCGTCGTTCTGGTACTCACTGCTCGGGTAGGTTTCCAGCAGGTACTTGGCGCGTTCGACGGCGCTGATGTTGGCGCCGCGACGCATGTAATACAGCGCTACCTCCATCTCGTGGCGCGCGAATGTGTTGCGCAGCGCCGCCATGCGCTGGCGCGCGTCGGCGGCGTAGCGGCTGTTGGGATAGCGCGTGGTGACGATGGTGAAATCGTTGTAGGCCTGCATCGGCGTGGCGAGGTCGCGACGGCTGGCGTCGAGCGTCCACACCTTTTGCAGGAACACGGTGTCGCGGTTGGAGTTCACCAGCCCACGCAGGTAATACATGTACGGCGTGTTGCGATGGGTGGGATAGGTACGGATGAAGCGGTCGATGGACGAGATCGCCTCTTCGTTGTTGCCACTCTTGTAGTGTGCGTAGGCCGTCTCGACCAGCGCCTGCTCGGTGTAGGAGCCGTACGGGTACTGCGCGACCAGGCGCTTGTACGTGGTGATGGCGCCACTCCAGTTGCCACCATGCATCGATTTCTGGCCCTTGGCGTACAGCGCCTCGACGGGCTGGCCTTCAAGCGCATCCTTGTCCTTGAACATGCCCTTGATGCGCGTGCACCCCGAGGCGACGAAGAGCGTCAGCAGCATCAGGACCAGGACGTGTCGCAGGGCAGGCAGGCGTGGGATCATGAGGTTGGATTGGGCGCGAGGGGCATGAAGGGCGGATAATACCAGCCCGTGATCGCTACCCGCGATCTGCGCCTGAACCGATACCTGCATGTCTACCCATATCGCGCCCGAAGGCGCTCAGCCCGAGTTGCGCAGCGCCGTCGTGCCCGACGCCGCGGCAGGCCGTCGTTTCGACGCCGTGCTGGCCGAATTGTTCCCTGAATTTTCCCGTTCACGCCTGTCCGAGTGGATCAAGTCGGGCGATGCCCTGCTTGGCGGCAACCAGGTGCGGCCCCGCGACCCGGTGCGCGGCGGCGAGTCGGTAACGTTGATGTTGCTGCTCGAAGTGCATACCGACGCCGAGCCCGAGGACATCCCGCTCAGCGTGTTGTACGAGGACACCGACGTGGTGGTCATCGACAAGCCGGCCGGCCTGGTGGTGCATCCGGGCGCGGGCAACCACAGCGGCACGCTGGTCAATGGCCTGTTGTTCCGCGACCCCTCGCTGGCCGCATTGCCGCGCGCCGGCATCGTGCACCGACTCGACAAGGACACCTCCGGCGTCATGGTCGTGGCGCGAACGCTGCAGGCCCATGCCGGGCTGGTGGCGCAGCTGTCGGCGCGCGAGGTGCATCGTCAATACCTCGCCATCGTGGTCGGCCCACTGGTCAGCGGCGGCACGGCGAATGCGTCGATCGACCGCAATCCGCGTGATCGACTGCGCATGGCGGCGCGCGAGGATGGGCGCGAAGCCGTCACCCATTACCGCCTGCGCGAACGCTTCCGCGGCCACACCGCGCTGGAATGCCGCCTTGAAACCGGGCGCACGCACCAGATCCGCGTGCACATGGCGCACATCAAGCACCCGATCGTCGGCGACCAGCTGTACGGCGGCTCGCTGAAGCTGCCCAAGGGTGCGTCCGAAGACCTCATCGCGGCACTGCGCGCCTTCAAGCGCCAGGCCCTGCATGCGGAGACCCTGGAATTCGTCCATCCCGTCAGTGGCCAGCCCGTGCGTTGCAGCGCCGTGGTGCCCGCTGACATGCAGGAACTGATGCGCCTGCTGCGCGAGGACAGCGCGGCACATGCGCAAGCGGGTCGGCGTTGAGTTGGGAGCGTTCGCCCCGCTCCAATAAGCGCGGGGAGGGCTTCGTCCTGCCGGCCGACTGGCCAGCGCCCGCCAACGTCCATGCCTTCACCACGCTGCGGTCTGGCGCAGGCGCATCGCAGGCACCGTTCGACACCTTCAACCTGGGCAATGCGCGCCTGGCCGATGGGGATGACCCCGCTGTCGTCGCGCGCAATCGCGCCGAACTGGTCAAGCGCCTCGACATGCCGTCATCGCCGCATTGGCTGCGGCAGGTGCACGGCACCGGCGTGGTTCGCCTCGACGCGGCGTCGCCCGGTCCGGGTGGAGAAGGACACGACGCAGAACCCCAGGCCGATGCATCGGTAACCTCCACGCCCGGCGCGGTGTTGGCCGTCCTCACTGCCGATTGCCTGCCGGTTGTATTTGCAGCGCGCGATGGCAGCGAGGTCGCCGTCGCCCATGCGGGCTGGCGCGGCCTGGTCGCGGGGGTGCTGGAAAACACCATCGACGCCATGCACGCCGACCCCGGCAACCTCATCGCCTGGCTTGGCCCGGCGGCAGGACCGCTGGCCTACGAAATTGGTAGCGACGTGTTCGATGCGTTCGTGTCACGCGACGCGCGCGCCCGGGCCGCCTTCGTGGCCACGCGACCGGGCCACTGGCGCGTGGATCTGTACGCCCTGGCCAGGCAGCGCCTTGCCGATGCTGGCGTCATGCAGGTACATGGCGGTGGTTTGTGCACGATGTCCGATCCGCAGCGGTTCTATTCGCACCGTCGCGACCAGCGCAGCGGACGCATGGCAACGCTGGCATGGATGGCATGACGCCGACGTTGTTCCAGAAATTGCTCGGCGCGTCGTTTTATTCCCTGCCGCCGACCGTGCGGGCACTGCACGGCGTCCGCGGGCACGGCAGTTACGTCGGACGCGCAAGCATCGTGCGCGGGCGCAATCGGCTGGCACGACTGTGCGCGACGATGACGCGCCTGCCGGCCGCGCGCGAGGACGTGGTCACCACCGTGACCTTCGATGCCGATGCCCACGGCGAAACCTGGCGCCGGGATTTTGGCGGTCATCGCATGCCGTCGCGCCTGCATGACGGCGGCGGCGTGCTGGTCGAGCGCCTGGGTTTGCTGCGATTTCGTTTTGCACTGCATGTCCACGATGGCGCGATCTGGTGGCAGGCGACCGGCGCGCGCCTGTTGGGCGTATTGCCGCTGCCGGTGTCCTGGCTGGCCGACGTGCATTGCCGCGAAAGCGAGCACGACGGGCGCTACACCTTCCTGGTCGAAGCCTCGCTGCCGGTGCTGGGCCGGTTGATCCGCTATGAGGGTTGGCTTGAGCCTGCCCGACAGGATTGATTCCGCGGCAGCGCGCCCTGGCGCGATGAAATCTTGCCGGTAGCGCTTCGTTGCACACAGGTATGCAAATGCACGCAAGCACCAGCAGGTCATCCAGGTTGCAGACACGCCCATGATGCCGGTGCGGCGATAATGCAGGCCCGCTTGACGAGATCCGATCATGACCACGCACCCGCGCGCCGCGCTTGCCGAAGTGTCCGGCGTGGCACCGATCCGCGATCCCGCCACGCGCGGTTTTGTCTTCAACCATACGATGCTGCGGGTCAAGGACGTGCGGGCGTCGCTGGATTTCTACACGCGCGTGCTGGGGTTTGCGTTGGCGCGCAAAGTGGATTTCGACGAGGCGGGATTTTCGCTGTACTTTCTGATTCTGGCCGATGACACCAGCGATATGCCCGATAGCGACCAGGCGCGCCGGGAATGGCTCGCACGCCAGCGCGGCGTGCTTGAGCTCACCCACAACCACGGCAGCGAATCAAAACCGGGCAAGGTGTACCACGACGGCAACAGTGAGCCGCGCGGCTTCGGCCACATCTGCGTCAGCGTTCCCGACCTGCGCGCCGCCTGCCTGCGGCTGGAGGCATTGGGCGTAGCGTTCCAGAAGAAATTGAGCGACGGCAGCATGCGCGACATCGCGTTCATCACCGACCCCGATGGCTATTGGATTGAACTGATCCAGCCGCTGGCGCTGGATGGATGACCTGCCATGGCTGCCATTGTGAAGCTTGAAAGCTGCCGCATGAGCCGCATTTCGTTGGTATGCCGGCAGTCGCCGGCGCTTGATTCGAGGCATTCCCATGCGCATGGACAAACTTACCTCGCGTTTCCAGCAAGCGCTGGGCGACGCACAATCGCTGGCAGTTGGTCGCGACCATAACCTGATCGAGCCGGCGCACCTGTTGCTGGCATTGTTCGACCAGTCCGGCGGCGGCACGCGACCATTGCTGGCACAGGGCGGCGTCAACGTGCCGGTGCTGCGCGAGCGCCTGGTCGAGGCGCTGGACGCGTTGCCGAAGGTGTCGGGCCAGGCCGGCAACGTGTCGGTTGGCAACGACCTTGGCCGATTGCTCAATGTCTGCGACAAGCTGGCGCAGCAGCGCGGCGATGACTTCATCGCCTCTGAGCTGTTCGTGCTGGCGGCACGCGACGACAACGGCGCCGCAGGCAAGGCGCTCAAGGCCGCCGGGGCGAACCGACAGAAACTTGAAGCGGCGATCGACGCCATGCGGGGAGGCGAAAAAGTGCAGGACGAGAATGCGGAAGAACAGCGCCAGGCGCTGGAGAAATACACGATCGACCTGACCGCGCTGGCGGAATCGGGGAAGCTCGACCCGGTGGTCGGCCGCGACGAGGAAATCCGCCGCACCATCCAGGTCCTGCAGCGACGCACCAAGAACAATCCGGTGCTGATCGGTGCGCCGGGCGTTGGCAAGACCGCGATTGTCGAAGGCCTGGCGCAGCGTATCGTCAACAATGAGGTGCCCGAGGGAATTCGCGGCAAGCGCGTGCTGTCGCTGGACATGGGCGCGCTGATCGCCGGCGCCAAGTTCCGTGGCGAATTCGAAGAGCGCCTGAAGGCGGTGCTGAGCGATTTGTCGAAGAACGAAGGCCAGATCATCCTGTTCATCGATGAGTTGCACACCATGGTTGGCGCCGGCAAGGCCGAAGGTTCGATGGACGCCGGCAACATGCTCAAGCCGGCGCTGGCGCGCGGCGAACTGCACTGCATCGGAGCGACCACGCTCGACGAATACCGCAAGTATGTCGAGAAGGATGCGGCGCTCGAGCGGCGGTTCCAGAAGGTGTTTGTCGGCGAGCCAAGCGTCGAGGACACCATCGCGATCCTGCGCGGCCTGAAGGAAAAGTATGCCGTCCACCATGGCGTGGAGATCACCGATCCGGCAATCGTCGCGGCAGCGACCTTGTCGCACCGCTACATCGCTGACCGGCAGCTGCCCGACAAGGCCATCGACCTGATGGACGAGGCCGCCTCGCGCATCCGTATGGAGATCGATTCCAAGCCCGAAGAGCTCGACCGCAAGGAACGCCGCCTGATCCAGCTCAAGATCCAGCGCGAGGCGCTGAAAAAAGAGAAAGATGCCGAGTCCAGGCAGCGACTGGCGGACCTGCAGGCCGAGATCGGCACGCTGGAACGCGAGTTCAACGACCTGGAAGAGGTGTGGAAGGCCGAGAAGGCCACGCTGCAGGCGGCGACCAGGGTCAAGGAGCAGATCGAGGGCGCCAAGCTTGAGCTCGAAGCCGCACAGCGCAAGCAGGACTACGCGCGCATGAGCGAATTGCAGTACGGCACGCTGCCGGAACTCGACAAGCAGCTCAAGGCCGCGCAGGAAGCCGAAACGCAGGGCTTCACCCTGCTGCAGGACAAGGTGACCGCCGAGGAAATCGCCGAAGTCGTGTCGCGCTGGACCGGTATCCCGGTCAGCAAGATGCTGGAAGGCGAGCGTGAAAAATTGTTGAACATGGAGGACGCATTGCATGCGCGCGTGGTCGGCCAGGACGAGGCAATAAAAGTGGTGTCCGATGCGGTCCGGCGCTCACGCGCAGGCTTGAGCGATCCCGCCCGGCCCAGCGGCTCGTTCCTGTTCCTGGGGCCGACCGGCGTGGGCAAGACCGAACTGTGCAAGGCGCTGGCGGAATTCCTGTTTGATTCCAGCGACGCGATGATCCGCATCGACATGAGTGAGTTCATGGAAAAACATTCGGTCGCCCGGTTGATCGGAGCGCCGCCGGGTTACGTGGGTTACGAGGAGGGCGGTTACCTCACCGAAGCGGTGCGGCGCCGGCCCTACAGCGTGATCCTGCTCGATGAGGTCGAGAAAGCGCACCCGGACGTGTTCAACATCCTGCTGCAGGTGCTCGACGACGGTCGCCTCACTGATGGCCAGGGCCGTACGGTGGATTTTCGCAACACCGTGATCGCGATGACGTCCAACCTCGGTTCGCAGATGATCCAGGAACTCGACAGCGATGATTCCGCCGAGGCCTATACGCAGATGAAGGCGGCGGTGATGGGCGTGGTGCAATCGCATTTCCGCCCGGAGTTCATCAATCGCCTGGATGACATCGTGGTGTTCCATCCACTCGACAAGGCGCAGATCAAGGCGATCGCGCGCATCCAGATGCGTGGCCTGGAAAAACGCCTCGGTGAACGCGGTATCCGCATCGAGGTATCCGAGCCGGCATTCGAATTGCTCGGCGTTGCCGGTTTCGATCCGGTGTACGGCGCGCGCCCGCTGAAGCGGGCGATCCAGCAACAGCTGGAAAATCCGCTGGCGACGATGATTCTCTCCGGGCAATTCGGCACGGGCGACACCGTGCGCGTCGATGTCGAGGGCGGAAAACTGGTATTCGCGAAAGGCTGAGCGTCCATCAGCTGCCTGACTTGAAAGACAGGGCTGCCTGTTGGGTGCACGTGCCATTCGACGCACGTGGATGCCGTGTGTTCTCGCGGCAGGGCGGGGCGCAGGCCTGATGTCCGCGGCAACGCATCGGTCGCCACGACTTGGGTTGCCCGCTTTGGAAAGTGGGCGATGCCGAATTCCGGGCGTTGGGTTGAAATGCGCAAGATCGGAACCGCAGCTGCGATTCGGGCACGCGATACTCGTGGCCACCCGCAACGGAGCGCGCCATGAAACCTCTCACACGTAACGTCCATGCCGCACGCGTCGACCGCATCGTCGCGCGCCTGCAGCAGGTGGTGGTCGATGGCGGCGAAGTGCCGGACCTTGCCGAGCTTGCGGCCGTCGCGCAGATGTCCGCATTCCATTTCCACCGCGTCTATCGCGCGCTGACCAGCGAGACCATCGGCCGCACGCTGCTGCGCCTGCGGCTGCTGCGGGCCCTGCATTTGTTGGCCGATGGCAGCACAAGTGTTACGGCAGTCGCGCTCGGCGTTGGCTACGAAACCCCGCAGGCATTCGCGCGCGTCTTCCGTGAGAGCTTCGGTGCCAGCCCCACCGAATTGCGCCAGCAGCCCGACCGCATGGCGCGGGAACGCGAACGACTGAGTCGGCCACCCTGCCCACTGGCGGGCAGTTTGCCGCCGCTGCGCGTCGACGTGGTGTCGGTCGAACCGTTCGAGGTGGTGGCGCTGCGCAACCGTGGCGATTACGCCGACCTTGACCAGGCGTACGGGAAATTGTTTGCCTGGGCGACCGATGCCGGCATCGTCGACAGCCTGTGTGGCCTGTACGGCATCCCGGTAGATGATCATCGCGATACACCATCGCGGGACATGCAGTTTGATTGCGCGCTGGCGTTCTCGACCCGCATGTCGCCGCCCTCGCCAATGCGGATATTGACGGTAAGCGGCGGGTCGTACGCGCGCGTCCGCCATGTCGGCAGTTTCATGCAGCTGGAGGATGTCACCGACGCGATGCTTGTCGACTGGCTACCCGCGAGCGGCCATGCATTGCGCGATGCTCCGATCCATTACGCCTACCTGGATGATCCCGACGAAGTGCCCGAGGCGATGCTGCGCACGGATATCTTCGTGCCGGTGCGCAGCGCCGCGGCGCCGATGAAATAAGGCGACGGGCGAGGACAGGCTACGCAACGTCGTCGGGCCACACGGATCACGAAGACGGATATTTCATGCAACTCTCCACGCATCACGCCGCGGTTGTCGCAACCGTGCGCAGGGCACGATAGGGCGGCGTCGCCATGACCATCTCCGCCAACGAATACGCCAGCTCGCGTTCGGCGAGCACCGTGCCATCGGCACCGTGTGCAAGCAGGTGTTTGACCTGCGCATCGCTGTGCGCGCGCGCAAGCACGGTGATTTCGGGGTTGAGCGCCTTGAGGCGGGTGATGGTTTCACCGGCTTCGAGCGGATTTTGCATTGCGAACACCGCCAGCTTGGCGCGTTCCGGCGCGGCTTCGCGCATGACCCGGGTCGACGCTGCGTTGCCGCGCACCGTCGGAAAGCCGGCCTCGCGTGACCGGATGACGGCGTCGCTGTCGTCCTCGATCACCACCACCTGCACGCCGCGCGCCTGCAGCAGGCCCGCGAGCTGGCTGCCCACGCGGCCATAGCCGACGATGATGGCGTGATCGCGCAGGTCGTCGGGCACGCGGTTGTTTTGTGCATCCTCGGCCAGCGCGGTGGCGACGTCACGCGCATCCTGCGCATCCTTTTGCGCATTCTGCTTGGCCTGCCACTTGTCGAGCAGGCTGAAGATCACCGGGTTGAGCATGATCGAGATCAGCGCGCCTGCCAGCACCAGGTCCTGCGCCTCGGAAGGAATGAGCTTCAGGCTCACGCCGAGGCCGGCGATGATGAAGGCGAATTCGCCGATCTGCGCCAGGCTTGCCGAAATGGTCAGCGCCGTGGCGTTGGGATGCCCGAACGCGCGGACGATGACGTAGGCGGCAGCGGACTTGCCGAAGATGATGATGAAGGCGGTGCCCAGCACGTGCAGCGGCTGCTCGACCAGGATGTGGGGGTCGAACAACATGCCGACCGAAACAAAAAACAGCACCGCGAACGCATCGCGCATCGGCAGCGAATCCTGCGCCGCCTTGTGGCTGAGTTCGGACTCGTTGAGCAGCATGCCGGCGAAGAACGCACCAAGCGCGAACGACACGCCGAACAGTTCGGCCGAACCAAACGCCACGCCCAACGCGATGGCCAGCACCGACAGCGTGAACAACTCGCGCGAACCGGTGCCGGCGGTGCGCCTGAGCAGCCACGGCACGACGCGTCGCCCGACCACCAGCATTACCGCCACGAATAACGTCAGCTGGATCAGGGTGATGCCGATCTTGACCACGACCTGGCCAAAGCTGATCGGCTCGCCACCATCGACATTGACGATGCTTGCCAGCACCGGCATCAGCACCAGCGCCAGCACGCATGCCAGGTCTTCGACGATCAGCCAGCCCACCGCGATGCGACCGCGCCGGCTTTCGATCAGGCGCCGTTCCTCCATCGCGCGCAACAGCACCACCGTGCTGGCCGTGGCCAGCGAAAAACCGAAGATGATGCCCTGCAGGTTCGGCCAGCCGAGCAGTGTCGCCAGGCCCCAGCCGAGCAGCGTGGCAACGGTGATCTGCACGATCGCGCCGGGGATCGCGATCGACCTGACGGCCATCAGGTCCTTGATCGAGAAATGCAGGCCGACCCCGAACATCAGCAGGATCACGCCGATTTCGGCCAACTGCGGGGCCAGCGACGGGTCGCCAACGAAGCCGGGCGTGAACGGGCCGGCGACGACGCCTGCCACCAGGTAGCCCACCAGCGGCGACAGCCGCAGGCGCTGTGCCAACAGGCCGAACACCAACGCCAGGACAAAGCCCATGCACAGGATCGCGATCAGCGAGGTGTGGTGCGGCATGGATGTTCCTGTCGCCGATGGCACGCGATAGTGACTGCCACGGGAGTTCGATGCAAATCCGGCGGCCGCTGAAAATGGCGGGATTTGGCCGGTTCCACGCCTCCAAAAGACCATGGCGACGGCTGCCAGGGCCGTCGCCGGGTGATGGCGGTTTGCCGCTTGCGGGCAGGGACTTTTTCCGCCAAACAAAAGCCCCGCATTGCGGGGCTCTTGAATGATCTGGATCCAAACTACCGGCGCGTCAGCCGATCACCATTTGTAGCCGACCTTGGCGTACATGAAGGCACCGTTGAAGCCGAATGGCGACGATGAGCTGTAGGGCAGTTGTCCGGCACTGGAGTTGGCATAGATCACCGTGTCCGGATAGGCGTTGAGCACGTTATCGCCGCCCAGGGTGAACTCCCAGCGGTCGAGTTTGTAGGTCGCTGCGAGGTCGAGGGTCCACTTGGCGCCGAAGGTCTGGTCTTGCACCGGGTTGTTGTTGAACACCGTGAACTCGCCGTAGCGCGTGGCGTTGGCGTTGATGCCCCAGTTGCCGGCGGTCCACAGGCCGCCGACGAAGAACTTGTCGCGCGGGGCGCCGGTGGTGATGCGGCCGATTTCGGTGCGGCCGATGCGCACCGCGGCCGGATCGATCGCCGCCAGCGAGGCCGGGTTGGGCGCAATGGTGTCGATCACGGTCTTGTTGTGGTTGTAGCCGGCGGTCAGGTCGACGCTGCCGTTGTCCAGCGCCCAGCGATAGGAGCCGACCACGTCGATGCCGGTGGTGGTGGTGTCGATGGCGTTGCTGAAATAACGCCCGCCGCTGATGTTGGGATAACCATTGCTGTTGAGGTAGTTGCGCACCAGGGTGCTGTTGAGGTTTTCCGACAGCACGATGCGGTTGTCGATGCGGATGCGGTAGGCATCGACGGTGACATACAGGTTGTCGATCGGCTGCAGGACCAGGCCCAGGCCATAGTTCAGCGACTCCTCGGCGCGCAGCGATTCGGCACCCAGTGCGATGGCCGCCGGATCATTGACCCGGAACGTGCGCAGGTCGAACGGAATGCCGCCGATGAAGCTGTTGGACGTGGACTGGTAGAACTGCTGTTGCAGCGACGGCGCACGGAAGCCGCTGGACACGGTGCCGCGCAGGGCGACGCGGTCGGTGAAGGCATAGCGCGCCGACAGCTTGCCCGAGGTGGTGTCGCCGAAATCGCTGTAATTTTCATGGCGACCGGCCAGGGCCAGCGAGAACTTGTCGCTCAGGTCGGCCTCCAGGTCGATGTAGTACGACAGGCTGTTGCGGTCATAGGCACCCGCGTCACCTGGCTGGAAGCCGGGGAACACCTGCGAGCCCGACGGCGTCGGTGAGTTGTTGGGATACAGCACGCCGCCGTTGATGTACGACGCGGGCTCGCCGGCGCGCTGCCTGAAGCTCTCGCCACGCCACTCGGCGCCGAAGGCCAGCGCCAGCGGATAGGCCAGGCCGATCTCCAGCGGCTTGCTGAAATCCAGGTTCAGCACGTGCTGGTCGACTGCCAGTGAGCCGGCGCGGAAGCGGGTTGGCGAGCTCGCGCCTATCGACCGGTTGAGGCTGTTGGCGACGTTGAAATCCAGCTCACTGTTGCCGTAGTTGTAGCTGAAATCAATGTTGAGGCCGCCGGCGGTGTAGCCCTTGATGCCGGCCACGAAGGCGCGATCCTCGGCGGTGTTGAGGATCTGCGGCAGGTAACCATCGGGATAGATCGAAGGCACGTTGCGGGCGTCGCCCGCCGGGCGGAAGAAGCCGGTCGAGATCACGTCGCGTTTGCTCGCGGTGCCGAACGAATAAAAGCTCAGGCCTTCGGCCAGCTTGAACTCGCCGTTGAACGAGACCGCACCCTGGTCGACATCGGGGTCGCCAAAACGCTGCACGACGCGACCGGCCGGCGCCGAGGTCGGCGTCACCGTTCCGAGATACGGGCGGGCGCGGTCGGTCATGTCCTGGTGCCCGGCCTGCGCAGCCAGGTGCAGGGCGCCGCGGTCGCCGAGTTTCAAGCCAACGTCGCCGGACAGCTGGTACTGCTGGCCGTCGCCGGCGCTGAACTGGCCGTAGCGTGCCGCGATGCCGCCGCCTTCGCCGCTGCCCTTGAGCACCACGTTGATGACGCCGGCAATCGCGTCGGAGCCGTACTGCGCCGAGGCGCCGTCGCGCAGCACTTCGACACGGGCGATGGCGGCGATCGGGATGGCGTTGAGGTCGACCGGCGACGAGCCTCGGCCCTGGCTGCCGTTGAGGTTGACCAGCGCGGTGGAGTGGCGGCGCTTGCCGTTGACCAGGACCAGTACCTGGTCGGGCGACAGGCCACGCAGCTGCGCCGGGCGCACGGCATCGGTGCCGTCCACCAGGGCCGGCCGCGGGAAGTTCAGCGAGGGCAGGGCGCGCGCCAATGCCGTGGCCAACTCGGTGGTACCGGTGGCTTCCAGGGTTTCGGGGGTGATGATGTCGATTGGCGACGCCGATTCGGCGACCGTGCGATCGGCCACGCGGGTGCCGGTGACCACGACGGTGTCGAGCGTGCGGGCGCCGGCCTTGTCCGCAGTCTCGGACTGGGCCAATACGGGGCTGCTGGTCAATGCGACCAACAGCGCAAAAGCGAGGGGGTGACGGGTCATGCCGAGCTCCTGTTGCGATGCAAAATATGAATGCGGTTTCGGTTTAACACGGCGATAACAACTGGGTCAATGGCGATTTTGGCTCGTCAATGGCCCCAATTCCGGAACAATCACCCCAAAGCACGAGCATGGATGTCGTCATTCGGTAGAATCCGCGCCCATGATCTCCTTCAAGAATTTCGCCCTGCGGCGCGGCGAACGCCTGCTGCTGTCCGATGTCGACCTCACCCTGCACGCCGGCTGGCGGGTTGGCGTGGTGGGTCGCAACGGCACTGGAAAGTCGTCGCTGTTTGCGGCCGTGCGTGGCGAGGTCGAGGCCGATCGCGGCGATCTCGACGTTCCCAACCGCGTCCGCGTGGCCAGCATCGCCCAGGAAATGCCGTCGCTGCCGGACCCGGCGATCGACTTCGTGCTCAGCGGCGATGCGCCCGTGCATGCGGCGTTGCAGGCCGAAGCGAACGCCTTCGCCAACGAGGATTGGGAGGCCGTGGCCGTGGCCCACCATCGGCTGGAAGAGGTGGGCGGTTACGACGGCGCCGCGCGCGCCGGCAAGCTGCTGCACGGACTGGGATTCCCGGCAGACACCCACCAGCGCGCGGTGTCGACGTTCTCCGGCGGCTGGCGCGTTCGCCTGAACCTGGCGCGCGCGCTGATGACGCCGTCGGACCTGCTGCTGCTCGACGAGCCCACCAACCACCTGGATCTGGATGCGGTGCTGTGGCTGGAGCAATGGCTGCTCAAATATCCCGGCACGCTGCTGCTGATCTCGCACGATCGCGAGTTCCTCGACAACGTCACCACCCACACGCTGCACCTGCATGGCGGCAAGGCAAAACTGTATACCGGCGACTACACCGCGTTCGAGCGCCAGCGCTCCGAGCAGTTGCGCCTGCAGCAGATCACCCACGAAAAGGCGCAGGCCGAGCGCGCGCACCTGCAAAGCTTCATCGACCGCTTCAGCGCCAGCGCCGCCAAGGCCAAGCAGGCGCAATCGCGGGTCAAGCGACTGGCGAAGATGGCGGGCACCGAAGCGGTGCGGGCCGAGCGCGAGGTGCGTATCGACTTCCCGCAACCGCAGAAGCTGCCGCATGCATTGATGCGGCTGAACCATGCCGATTGCGGGTATGCCGCCTCAGCCCCTGCCGCAGCTGCGGGAGAGGGCGATGCACGCAGCGGCCAGGACGAGGGCACGGGAAAGAAAGAGGCGCTCGTCATTCTCCACAATGTCGGCTTCGGCCTTGAAGCCGGTGACCGCATCGGTCTGCTCGGCCCCAATGGCGCCGGCAAGTCGACCCTGGTCAAGACCCTGGTGGGCGAATTGCCCCTGCTTGCCGGCGAGCGTTACGCGCATCCGGATTTGCGTATCGGCTACTTCGCCCAGCACACGGTGGAGTCATTGGTCGCCGGCACCTCGCCGATCGACCACCTGCGCGAACTGTCGCCCAACGTCGCGATCCAGGAACTGCGCAACTTCCTCGGCAAGTGGAGTTTCCCCGGCGACCGCGCATTCGAGAACATCAACGGGTTCAGCGGCGGCGAGCGCGCGCGACTGGCGCTTGCGCTGACCGCATGGCTGCAGCCCAACGTACTGCTGCTCGACGAACCCACCAACCATCTCGACCTTGAAATGCGCGAGGCGCTGGCCGAAGCGCTCAGCGATTTTGCCGGCGCGATCGTGCTGGTCTCGCATGATCGCCACCTCATCGGACTGGTCAGCGATACCTTCTGGCGCGTCGCCGAGGGCGAGGTCAAGCCGTTCGACGGCGACCTCGACGAATACGCCGCATGGCTGCGCACGCGCGCCGGCGGTAGTGACGCAAAACCCGTTGTTTCCAGCGCCAGGATCGATCCCGTCGCGCCGCCGACAAAGGCCGCGAAGCCGGCCAAGGTCAATCCGCACAAGCTGGCCAAGGCCGAATCGCAGGTCGCCGACCTGGAGGCGCGGCTGGGCGCGATCGACACGCAGCTGGCCGATCCCGGGCTGTATGCCGACGCCGGCAAGCGCGCCACGGAGCTGGCACAACGCCAGGCCGACCTGCGCAGGCAGCTGGAAGACGCCGAAACGCAGCTGCTGGCCTTGTACGATGCCCATGCCGCCTGATTCCCCAGTGACGCTGGCGCGCGTCGGTGGGTCTTTTTCTGTGGATGTCGGCATCGCGCGGCGTGAGGCGAAAACGCAGGCGGGCGGCGCGTGAGTCGCGAACTGGTCTACCTGCTGCTGATCTTCGGCCTGCTGGTGGTTCCGCGTGCGCTGCAACGGTTCAAGATTCCGGCGCCGATCACCTGCCTGTTGCTCGGCATCATCGCGATGCTGGGCTGGGGTGACAGCAGCCACGACGCCGTGATCGCATTGCTGTCCACCCTGGGCATCTCCTCGCTGTTCCTGTTCGCCGGGCTTGAGGTCGACCTGCGTGCCTTGCGGCGCGGACTGTGGCCGCTGCTGGCGCACCTGCTGATTCGCATCGTGACCCTGCTGCTGGTGGCCTGGCTGGCGTGGCGTTTCCTCGACCTGGCCTGGCAGCCCGCAGGCCTGCTGGCGCTGGCGCTGCTGACGCCGTCCACCGGATTCATCCTCGACACCCTCGAGCGCCTGGGCCTGGATGAAGAGGAGCGCTTCTGGGTCACCAGCAAGGCGATTGCCGGTGAACTGCTGGCGCTGGCGGCCTTGTTCGTGGTGCTGCAAGCCGGCGACCCGATGCAGCTGGGCCTGTCGTCGCTGGCGATGCTGGCGATGCTGCTGGGCGTGCCATTGTTGTTCATCGCGCTGGGCCGCTGGGTGGTGCCGCATGCGCCTGGTTCGGAATTCTCGCTGCTGGTGATGGTCGGGCTGCTGGCCGCCTTCATCACCTATACGCTGGGCGTGTACTACCTGGTGGGCGCGTTCATCGCCGGTCTCGTCGCGCGTCGCCTGCAGATCCGGATGCCGCGGCTGGCATCCAGCGAGAACCTGCACGCGGTGAGGTTGTTCGCCTCGTTCTTCGTGCCGTTTTATTTCTTCCACGCCGGCACCGAGATCTCACGCGAGGCATTGAGCCTGGAAGCCCTCGGCCTGGGCCTGGTAATCACTGCGATGGTGTTGCCGCTGCGGGTGGCCACGGTCTGGTTGCAGCGGCGGTTGTTGTTCCGCGAACGCAAGCGCAGCACGCTGCGGGTGTCCGTGGCGCTGGCACCCACGCTGGTGTTCACGCTGGTGCTGGCGGCGATCCTGCACAGCCGCTTCCACATTCCCGATGCCCTGTTCGGCGCATTGATCCTCTACACCACGCTGAACACCCTGCTGCCGTCGCTGGTGCTGCGTGCACCGTTCGATGTCGATCCGGCGGATGGCGCATTCGCGCACCCGGAAGATCGCGCGGTCGCTGCGCACCATGCGCCGCCGATTGCCGCGCCCGGCGCTCCGTCACGCAGTGTCACCCCGGTCGGCGACCAGTGAGTCCGGGCATCGCTGCTATGGTGCCTGCATGACTATCTTCAACGTCGGCGCCAGCGCCTTGCTGGGCCTGCTGCTTGGCGGATGCGCCAGTTCGCCATCGGCATCCACCGCGGTCGCCGGCCACGCACCCGCTGACAGCTTCTATTCCAGCATCGCCGGCTTGTGCGGTCAGGCATTTGCCGGGCGCGTGGTGGTGGATCGCCCCGCGCAGGCACCGTCGCCCTTCGACGACCAGCCGCTGGTGATGCACGTGCGCGAATGTAGCGCCGATACCCTGCGCATCCCGTTCCATGTTGGCGATGACCACTCGCGCACCTGGATCTTGACCCGCACCGGCCAAGGCCTGCGCCTGAAACACGATCATCGCCATGCCGATGGCAGTGATGACGCGGTGACGCTGTACGGCGGCGACACCCACGCGCCCGGCACTGCGCTGCGCCAGGAATTCCCGGTGGATGCGTCGTCGGTGGCGATGTTCCAGCGCGAAGGCCTGCAAGCATCCGTGCGCAACACTTGGGCCATGGAGATCGATGGCGGCCGTCGGTTCGTGTATGAACTTGCGCGCCCGGATGGCCGCTTGTTCCGGGTTGAATTCGATATCACCCGGCCGATTGCCCTGCCGCCCGCACCGTGGGGCGCGGACGCCGCCGCGCCGGCGCTCGATCCGATGCCTCGCGCGGACGGCTGATTATTCGTGGCATATCCATGCATGACGGATGCATGCATGGCGGATCCATCCATGGCGGATGCATGGCGGATGCATGGCGGATGCTTGATTCAAGCGTTGCCTGCCCCAAATCCTGTGACATGCCAGTGTCTGCAGCACGCCGGCTGGCGCATGCAGCCAGCGCCTGCACAAAGACTCCCTGATTTTTCCCGATTCCTGGTCCATCTCGACATGCCCATCTACGCGTTCCAGTGCTCCACCTGCCAACACAGCTACGACCGGCTGCAAAAATTGTCCGACCCCGACCCCGAGGTCTGCCCCGAATGCGGCGCGCACACGCTCAAGCGCCAACTCAGCGCGCCGTCGTTCCGCCTTGCCGGCAGCGGCTGGTACGAGACGGATTTCAAGAAAGACGGCGACAAGAAACGCAACCTGGCCGAAGCCAGCGAAGGTGCGGGAAAATCCGAAGCCAAACCGGCTGCGGATGCGTCCAAGCCTGCGGACAAGCCCGCAGCGACAGTGGCCAAGACCGAAACCAAGCCAGCGGCCAAGACTGAAGCCAAGCCGACGCCCAAGCCGGCGTCCAGCGACACTTGAACTGCAAATCGCATGATCCCGCCGGAGCGCCCCACGGGCGCGAACGGGCTTTTTCGACAGATCCCATCGCGTCCTTGGGGCGCTGCTACGCGCCGCCCGCACCGCAATAGAGCCCGGGCGGCAGTGGGACTTGCCGGAAGTCCCACACTTGGACTATCCCGGCAGCGAGCCGGCGACCAGGAAGGTCCGGCTCTACAGCTTCAAATCAGCGCGTTCCAAACAGCGCGCGGCAGCCATTCTTGACCCAGATCGCGCTGCCGTCATACCACCAGGTGTCGTTCTCGCGACAGCGTGAGGTGGAAATCTGCTTCTGCACCACAGGCCGACCCTGGCTGCCGTTCCAGGCGCACGATTGCGGGTGCTTGCCGGTGCTGGAACACGTCACGCTATAGCCGTTCCCCGGATTGTTGCCGTTCCACTGGCCGGGGTAGGACGTCTGCGGGTAATTGGGCGGTCCATAGCGGTCAGGCGTGAATTCGCCACGGCAACCGCCGCTGACGGACACCTGCCCATTTTGCGATTGCCAGGTACGGCCCTGGACGCACGCGGTCTTTGACAGCTGCCGGTTCAATCGCGAGCCGCCCTGCCATGGTGTGCGGCAGGTGCGCGAGCGGTTGTCGGTGCTTTCGCAACGCATGACATTGTCGCCGCCGATCGGAGGCTGGATCTGCGCGCGGGGTGCGAATTCACCGCGGCAGCCGCTCCATACCGTGATCTCGCCGTTCTGCGAATTCCAGCTGCGGCCTTCCACGCATGCGCTGCTGGAAACTTGCCGCACCAGTCGCGATGACCCCCGCCATGGCGTGCGGCAGGTGCGCGCGTCGTTGCTGTTGCTGTCGCAGCGGATGGTGTTGCCATTGCCAATGGGCGGCTGCGGGTAATTGCCGCCGCTGTCATTGTTGTCCAGGGACTTGGCGATGTCCTGTTTGACGCGGCTGAAATTCCAGTTGGAGCGATTGACCTGGTCAAGGTAGAAACGCAGCTGGTCATCGGGGATGGCGCGGCCGTTGGATTGTTCGGAATATTCAATGCCGATCACGCGAGCCTGGTCATCGCGTGACAGGGTGCGCAGGTTCTCGGGGGCATAGGCACGCGCCATCGGCGGCGCCGCCTGCGCGAGGGTGGGGATGGCCACGGTAAAGGCCAGGGCCAACAGTGCGGAGGACAACAGGCGGTTCATGGATTTCCCCTTGCGATGTGGAGTCTTGCGGTGGTCGATGGCCGCGGCGGCTCCGCGACCGGAACAGTAGGACGCGGGAGCCGTTAAAATAACGTGTTTCCGGCCTGCCGCCGCCGGCCTGTCTTCCTGGAGTTGCCATGCGTACCCATTTTTGCGGTTTGATCGATGCCTCGTTGATCGGCCAGACCGTCACTCTCTGCGGCTGGGCCGACGTTGCCCGCAACCTCGGCGGACTGTGTTTCATCGACCTGCGCGACCACGAGGGCATCGTCCAGATACTGGCCGAACCGGGCAATGCCGAGGTCT
>JBBSST010000022.1:0-48761 GCA_038241735.1 Lysobacterales bacterium | reverse complement strand
TCATGGGTGAAGTCCCTTTGATTGCGTATGGCGCCCCCCATGGGCGAGATCGCTGGCCGGACACGCTCCATCTCCCCCTTGGGGCGCTCCTACACACTGACCGGTGTGCGCCGTCATGCCAGCGATGCGTGCAGCTGCGCGCCCCATGCTTCAAGCCGATCCAGCAGCACCTGCTTGCCGCCGTCGTCGGCGTGCACGCCGCGCAAGTCCGCGATCTGTTCGGCGTACTGCGTGAACGTCAGTTCCGACAGGCCTGAATCGTCGACCAGCCGGTGGCGCCGGTATGCATTCCAGCGCGCGTGTTCGTCCGCCGTCAGGCTGTCGGGCCAATTGCGCGCCCGATAGCGCAACAGCAGCTCCGGCAGGCGCGCATCCTGGAAACCGAAATCACGGGTCCCCAGCATTGCCGGGGGCGTGGCGTG
The DNA here is from genome assembly GCA_038241735.1 of Lysobacterales bacterium. GTDB lineage: Bacteria > Pseudomonadota > Gammaproteobacteria > Xanthomonadales > Xanthomonadaceae > Luteimonas. The sequence goes on along the minus strand of JBBSST010000022.1, from coordinate 48,339 downwards.
CACGTTGGCGCAGCGGCGCTTGTCGCCTTCGCCGATGAAACCATCGTAGATCGAGGCATCGGCGTCGGACGCATCGCGTTCCTGGACACCGGCGAATACCTGTCGCGCCTTCTCGGCCAGCGCCGGCCCGGCTTGGCGCAGGCGCGCAGCGCGATGCTCGACAATGGCCGGATCGATGCCCAGGCGCTGGAAATCCGCTTCTCGCAAATGTGCCCATTCGATCAAGGCCGGGCAGCGATTGAGATGGACTTCTTTCAACGGCACGCGTGACTCACCCTCTGGCAAATCCACCGCGCGCACGTACAAGCGGTCGGCGATGGCATCGGCATCCAGGTCCAGCAATGCGTCCGGTTCGCTGTCGAGGTCGAACACGATCACTCGACTGTCGATGCGCGGATGTCGCGCCAGTGGCAACACCGCGGCCGCACACAGGCGTGCGGCCGGATAGCGCTGCGAGACATGCAGCACCGGTGTCATGGCGATCGTGTCGAGCAGCGTGGCCGCGTGGCGCTTGTTGCGCAGTTGCAACGCGTGTTCCCACAGTCGCGGCTGCGCGGCCTTGAGCTTGCGCGCCATCCCGATCAGCGCGCGAACGTCCGATAGCGCCTCGTGTGCGTCGCCGGTGCGCACGTTGTTGGCCGTTGCAAGGTGTTCGAGCTTGAACGAGGTGACGCCGTCCTCGCGTTTTGGCCAGACGATGCCATCGGGACGCAAGGCGTGCGCCAGGCGCATCACGTCAAGCAGGTCCCAGCGCGAGTTGCCGCCGCGCCATTCGCGCTCATAGGGGTCGTAGAAATTGCGGAACAGGCCATGGCGGATGAACTCGTCGTCGAAACGCAGGGAGTTGTAGCCCAGTGAGCAGGTTTCCGGGCGCGACATTTCCTCGAAGATGCGGGCCAGCGCCTCGGCCTCGTTGAGGCCATTGCGATGCGCATCCTGCGGCGTGATGCCGGTGACCAGGGTGGCCATGGGCGAGGGCAGCAGGTCGTCGGCGGGCTGCACGAAAAGATCGATGGGCGCGTCGATCTCGTTCAAGTCGACATCGGTGCGGATTGCTGCAAATTGCGCAATGCGCGTGCGGCGCGGATCGGTACCGAAGGTTTCCAGGTCGTAGAACATGAAACTGGCCGACATCACATTGCATCCTGCAACGGCGCCAGGCGGGCAAGCACCTTGGCGTCGAGCACATCCCAGTCGATGCCATCAAGGGAATCGTGGCCACGCGTGGCGGCCACCAGGATCACGCGCTGGATCTCGCTGCGCTCAAGGGCCAGCGCATAGGGAATTCGCATGAACGTGACCATGGCGTAGTGCGGGATGAAGCGGCCGGGATGGCGCTCCTGCAGCGTGCGCTCCAGCGCCTGTTGCAGCAGGAAGTCGCGGTCGTCGACCAGGTCGCGCATCTCGATGTAGTTCTGCAGCGCCATGTCCTGGATCGCCGCGGCGTTGGGCTTGCGCTCGGCCTCGAAGGCGGCAAAGGCCTCGGCCAGGCCTTGATGCGATTCGATGCAGTCTGCCAACGCAACGCAGTCCTCGAATGCGCAGTTCATTCCCTGTCCGTGGAACGGCACCATCGCGTGCGCGGCGTCTCCCAGCAGCACTGCGTCGCCACCGATGTGCCAGCGGTCCAGGCGCAGCGTGCCGAGCGAGCCGATCGGGTTGGCCTCGAAGTCGCGCTCCAGTTCCGGAATCAGCGACAGGGTGTCGGCGAAATCGCGTTCGAACAGTGCGCGTGCGTCGCTGGCGGTGGTAACCGAGTCGAAATCCGGATCGTCGTTGCTGCCGTCGCCGTGCAGCGCCATGAACAAGGTGACGGTAAAGGTGCGCTCGTCGTTGGGCAGGGCGATGCACATGTAGCGACCGCGCGGCCAGATGTGCAACGCGTTGGGTTCGATGCGGAAACCTCCATCGCGCGCGGGCGGGATTTCCAGCTCCTTGTAGCCATGCTCCAGCCATTGGCTGTGCTCGCCGAGATCGCTGTGCGCGGACATCTGCGTGCGCAGCGTGGAGCCGGCGCCATCGCAGCCCAGCAGGGCGTTGAACGGATGCGTGTGCAGCTTGCGATCGCCGCGATAGGTGGCGATGCGCGCGTCGAAGTCGACGTGTTCCAGGCTACGATCGAAGTGCAGGGTGGCGCCCGCTGTTTCGGCGGCATCGATCAAGGTGATATTGAGTTCGCCGCGACTGACCGACCAGATCACCTCGCTGTCGTCGCGACCATAGCGCTGCAGCTGCGGTTCGCCGTGCAGCGGATGCACCATGCGCCCGCGCATCATCACGGCCTGCTTGAGGACGGCGTCGTCGGCTTGCGCAGCGCGCAGCGCGTGCAGGCCGCGTTCGGCCAGGGCGAGGTTGATCGAGCGACCACCGGCATAGCCGTACAGGCGCGGATCGCCGCGTCGTTCGAACACGTCCACCTGCCAGCCGCGGCGCGCCAGCAGGGTGGCCAGCAGTGCGCCCGCCAGGCCGGCGCCGATGATGGTGATCGATCCGGGATTGCCGGCTGGTGTGGTCATGTGTTTCGCCATGCCTGCACCGCGCGCACGACGCGCAACACGTCGCCATGCGTGTTGTACATCGGCGCTGGCGAGATGCGGATGACATCGGGCTCGCGCCAGTCGCCAAGGACGCCCTGGGTGGCGATGAAATCAAACAGCGAGCGCCCGGCATCGCGGCCAGTCAGGCCACGTCCCTGCAACACGCGCAACGACAGCTGCGCGCCGCGACGTCGCGGTTCGCTCGGCGTCGCGATCTGCAGGGTGTCGGACAGTTGCGTGCGGATCAGGGTTTCAAGGTAACCGGTCAGGCGTTCCGATTTCTCGCGTAGCGCGGCCATGCCCGCTTGCTCGAACAGCTCCAGCGAACCACGCAATGGCGCAAGCCCCAGGATCGGCGGATTGCTCAGTTGCCAGCCGTCGGCGCCGGGCGTGGGCACGAATTGCGGAGCCATCTGGAAGCGCGTGGCTTGTTGCTGGCCCCACCAACCGGCAAAACGCGGACGGTCACTGTGCGCGTGGCGATCGTGGACGAAGCAACCTGCAACCGCACCGGGGCCGGCATTGATGTATTTGTAATGGCACCAGACCGCGAAATCCGCGTCGTCGTCGTGCAGCTGCAAGGGCAGGTTGCCGGCGGCGTGGGCGAGGTCAAACCCCACCAGCGCGCCCGCCGCATGGCCAAGACGGGTGATCTCCTTGAGGTCGAAGGCCTGCCCGCTGCGGTATTGCACGCCCGGCCAGACGATCAAGGCCAGGCGCGGGCCATGCTCGGCGATGGCTCGTTCGATGGCCTGCATCGAGAACGTGCCGTTGGCTTCATCGGGCTGCAGTTCGATCAGGTCGGTGGCCGGATCGAAGCCGTGGAAGCGCACCTGCGATTCCAGCGCATAGCGATCGGATGGAAACGCACCGGCTTCCATCAGGATCGCCGGGCGCGCGCGCGTCGGCCGATAGAAACTGACCATCATCAGGTGCAGGTTGGTGGTGAGCGAGTTCATCGCCACCACTTCGGCTGGCTGCGCGCCCACGACATTGGCCAGTGGCGCTCGAACCAGTTCGTGGTACGGCATCCACTGCGCCTGGCCGGTGAAGTGGCCCTCCACCGCCTCGGTCGCCCACTTGTCCAGCACCTGCTCGACATGCACACGTGCCGACCTTGGCTGCAGGCCGAGCGAGTTGCCGCAGAAATAGGCCTGGTCGTGGCCTGCGTGTTGCGGAATCAGGAATTGATCGCGGAACGTGCGCAGCGGATCAGCCGCGTCCTGCGCATGCGCGTGGCTATCGGAGAAAAGATCGGTCATGTCAGCCATGCAAGAGTGTGCGGGAGTGCCCGCTGGCCGCGATCGTAAATTGCGTGCGTCCGTGCGGAGGTCATGAGAAACGCGATATCGGCAGGCCCAGCCATTCCAGCGCCGTGCCGTGGAACAGGCGCGCCTTGCCGGCGGGGTCCAGGTCGAGTGCATCGATGCCGGCGCCGGGGGTTTGTTCGCCCAGCGGGAACGGGTAATCGGTGCCAAGCATCACCCGCTGCACGCCGCAGGTATCGAGCAGGTACTGCAACGCGCGTGGATCGGCAACCCATGAATCGAAATACAGGCGATCAAGGTACTCGCGCGGGTTGCGCGGGTTGTCGGTGGCAACCAGGTCCGGGCGCATGTTGAAACCGTGTTCGATGCGGCCGATGGTGTACGGGAAACTGCCGCCGCCGTGGGCGAGGCATACCTTGAGTTTCGGCAGCCGTTCGAGGATGCCGCCGAAGACCAGGCAACACGCCGCGCGCGATTGCTCGGCGGGCATGCCGACCAGCCACGGCAGCCAGTATTTCGGCATCGATTCGGCGCCCATCATGTCCCATGGATGCACCAGGATCGCCGCGCCAAGTTCGCTGGCCGCTTCGAAGAACTCGAACAATTCCGGTGCATCGAGGTTCCATGCGCCGATATGCGAACCGATCTGCACGCCCTGCAGGCCGAGCTGGTCGATGCAGCGCTCCAGTTCCTGCACCGCCAGCCGCGGCGATTGCATCGGCACGGTGCCGATGCCGGCGTAGTGGCGTGGGTGCGTGCGGCAGGTTTCGGCCATGTGGTCGTTGAGCGCGACGTGCAGTTCCAGCGCGTGGTGCGGCTTGGCCCAGTAGCTGAACATCACCGGCACGGTGCTGATCACCTGCACCTGCACGCCAAAGCGATCGTAATCGTCGATGCGTTCCTGCGCGTCCCAGGTATTCGACCAGATTTCGCGGAAGAACTTGCCGTCCTTGTAGATGCGATGGCGACCGTCGTCGGTGTGGTGGATGACCGGGAAGCGTTCGTCGCCGTACTTCTTCGCAAGGTCAGGCCAGTCGCGCGGAAGGTAATGGGCGTGGATGTCGATTTTCAGCATACGGGTGAGTTTAACCGGCCACCGTCGCGATGGCGGCGGTGGCGCCCGGGCGCGCCTGGCGCAACAGGTGCGAGAGGGTGTCGACGCTGTCCGCGATGCGGTCGCAGCTGTCGGCCAGGGCCATGCCGGCCGGCGTTGCGGCCAAGGGCTCGTCGGCGGCCAAGGCGCTCGCAAGCTGGCGTTCGGCGCGGCGCAGCGACACCTGCGGTGGCCGGGTGCCATCGCGCAGGGACTGGGCAATGGCCGCAAGCGCTTGGTCGACCTCAGCGGCAAAGGTCGCCAGCTCAGGCAAGTCGGGCAGGGCGCCCTCGTCGCGCAGCACCGCCTCCAGGGACAGCGAGGTCCGGATCAGGCGGTGGGCGTTGGCGAGGAAGGATTCGTTGGCGGCCAGCTCCTGTGCGCGCGTGCGTCCCGGCTCCGAGCGCATGCGGTCGAGGGAGGCCATCACGCTGGTGCGGGCGGCGCGGGCCGCGGTGCGTGTCTCGTGCAGCGCGGTGATGTCGTTGCCGAGCACGGCGCGGATATGCGCGCGGTAGGTCTCCACCAGCTTGCCCCGCGCGAGGTTGGCGCGCTGGCCTTCCCAGGTCGGCCATAGCAGGTAAGCGGCCAGCGCCAGCGCACTGCCCAGGGTGGTGCACAGGACGCGGGCGTGGATCGCATCGGCGGCGGGCAGGCCTTCGAAGGCCAGCAGCAGCACCAGCATGCCGGTCAGCATGGCCACGCCGATGCCGTAGTTGACCGTCGCCAGCAGGCGGAACGCCATGCACAGTACGGCCATCAGCAGGAGCGTCAGCGGCACGCTGCCGACCACCAGGTGGACCAGCAGCGAGGTCAGCAGCAGGCCGCCGAAGGTGCCGGCGACGCGCAGCAGGCCAAAGCGCAGGGTGCCGCCGAAATCGGGCCGCAGCACGATGGCGGCCGTCATCGGGATCCACGCACCGTGTGGCACCTGCAGCAAGCGTTCGCTGGCCACCGCGATGCCCAGGCAGACTGCGCAGCGGATCGCGTGGCGCATCGCCACCGACGACAGCGCGATGTTGGCGCGCAGCGTCTGCACCGGATTGCCTGCGCGCAGCGCGGCGGGGAGGCGCGTTTCGGCAAGTTCGGCGCGGATTTCGCCACGGCTGCTTGCCCAGTCGCTGTTGCGCACGAGCGCACGCAGCTGGCCCGACAAACCCTGCGCGCGGGCGTCGGCGATACGCAGGAGGCGCCGGTCGCGGGTGTCGTCGATCGCGTCGGCGGACTGCAGGACTGCGTCGACGCGCGCGCCGAACGCGGCCATGTCCTGTTCCGCGCGAAGCGGCTTCTCGGCGGCCTGCATCGCGTCGGAGAGGTGCCCAAGCAGGATGTCGGCCCCGTCAAGCACGGCGCCGATCCGCGCACGTGCACCGGCGTCTTCGATGCGCACGAACAGGTCGCCCAGCGACAGAAGTTCAATGCGCACGCGCTCGCAAAGTTCGGCGATGACCCGGAACGACTGCATCGCTCGGCCGCGTGAGCGGTAGTCGCCGTGCAGGGTTTGCAGCGCCTCCATGGCCGCCATCGATACCGGCGGCGGCTGCGCGGCATCCGGACGGTTGCGAGCGACCTCGGCCAGCTGCCGCAGGACGGTCGCCAGTGCGAAGCGCTCGGGTCGATAACGCTGCAGCGGCCATGCCGCCAGCGCCATCAGCATCTGCAGCAGGCCGCCTGCGAAGATCAGCGTTGCGACACCTGGCGCATGCACGATCGGTACATGCATGTCGGCGGTGATGATCATCACGATCATGCTGGTCATGCCCACGCGCGCGGTGACCGGCCCCAACGCCACCAGCATGCCGCCCAGCAGGCCGGCGAGCGCGGCGGCCATGACGAACAGCCAGATGTGACCGCCGACCAGGATGCCGACCAGCGCCGACAGCCCGCCTGCGGTGGCCGCCATCAGCATGTGGCGCATGCGTTGCCGATACGGCCCCGGCTGGTCGGTGAACATCGTGGTGATCGCGCCGGTGGTCATCGCCAATCCGGCCGGTACCTGGCCGATGGCGAGCCCGACTGCGAGCGGTGCCATCACCGCGAGGGTGTTGCGCAACGCCACGCGAAACGGGACGTCGCGCGGCTTGAGCTGGATCAGTGAGCGCAGCACGGAGGTCTCGATGTGATCACGTGATGGCCATCGTCAATGGGCGGTCACGTATCCGGGAATTCGTACTGTGTCGGCGCCGGATTCAGGTGTCCACATTGCTTGCAGGTCCGATGTTCGCGCGAAGAATAGAAGTGCTCGAATACCGGCGGGAAATCTTTTTCGATGTCATGCAGGAAAAAATATTCTTCGTACAATTTGTGGTTGCATTGTTCGCAAAACCACAGCAGGCCATCGTTCTCGTGTGGCAGGCGCTTGCGCTCGATCACCAGGCCGATCGAACCGGCCATGCGCTGCGGCGAATGCGGCACTCGCGGCGGCAGCAGGAAGATCTCGCCGGCGCGAAGCGGGATGTCGCGCGGCTTGCACGGCTCCCCTTCGGCTTGCTCCTGGATGCGCAGCACCATTTCGCCCTCGAGCTGGTAGAACCATTCCGGACCTTCATCCCAGTGGTAATCGGTGCGCGCGTTGGGTCCGCCGACCACCATCACGATGAAATCGCCGTCGTGAATGACCTTGTTGCCAACCGGTGGCTTGAGCAGGTGGCGGTGTTCGTCGATCCAGGCATGCAGGTTGAGTGGATTGGGCAGCATCTTGGAGTCTCCTGGTATCCCGCGGGCATGGCCGGGGGCATGGGTGGCATGCGCGGTCGGATGAAGGTGTCAGGCTTCGCGCGCAGTGGGCGACGGAATCGCCGCGATGCATTTCAGCTCGATGGCGATTGGTGTCGGCAACGCGGTGATGCCGAGCGTGGTGCGGCACGGCGCCGTGGCCGGGTCGGGGAAAAACTCGGCCCAGACGGCGTTGTACGCGACGAAATCGCGTGCCATGTCGGTCAGGTAGACGGTGATGTCGACCAGGTCCTCCCAGCGCGCGCCACTGGCTTGCAGCACCGCACGTACGTTGGCGAATACCGTGCGCACCTGCGCGTCGATGTCGTAGCTGCGCACGCGTCCATCGGCGAAGTATTCGTTGCCGGCGATGGAGTTGCTGGCAGGGTCGCGCGGGCCGATGCCCGACAGCAGCAGCAGGTTGCCCACGCGGCGCGCGTGCGGATAGCTGCCAACCGGGCGCGGCGCGGCGCTGGCCTCGATGCCCGCGCTCACGGCGCCTCGCCCTTGCGTCCGCGCAGCTGGTCGAGCGCGCCGCGATAGACCGGCGTCAGCGACGCGGCGCAATCCACGTCCATGCCGAGCTCGCGCACGCGGCCGTCGTGCAGGCTGTACACCCAGCCGTGTACCGAAAGCTTCTGCCCGCGCCCCCAGGCGTCCTGCACCACGGTCGACAGGCAGACGTTTTCCGCCTGCTCGATTGCATTGAGTTCGCACAGGCGGTCGGGTCGGTATGCCGGCGGGATGTCCTCCAGCAGCGCGGCGTGCTTCTGGGCAACGTCGCCCACGTGGCGGATCCAGTTGTCGGACAGGCCGATGCGCAGGCCGTTGAGCGCGGCGTTGACGCCGCCGCAGCCGTAGTGGCCGACCACCAGGATGTGCTCCACCTTGAGCACGTCGACCGCGAACTGGATCACCGACATGCAGTTGAGGTCGGTGTGCACCATCACGTTGGCGATGTTGCGGTGGACGAAGACCTCGCCGGGCGCCAGGCCCATGAGCTGGTTGGCGGGTACGCGTGAGTCCGAGCAGCCGATCCACAGGTACTTGGGTGCCTGCAGTTGCGACAGGCGCTCGAAGAACTCCGGGTCTTCGCGGCGCACGCCGTCGGCCCAGGCACGGTTGTTGCGGAGCAGCTTTTCGAGGGTTTGTTTCATTCCAGGCAGATTCCGACGTTGCGGGGTTCGGTGAAGAAACGCATGGCTTCCAGCCCGCCTTCGCGGCCCAGTCCGGACTGGCCCATGCCGCCAAAGGGCGTGCGCAGGTCGCGCATCAGCCAGCAGTTGATCCAGACGATGCCGGCCTGGATGTTGGCGGCAAGGCGGTGGGCGCGTTTGAGGTCGCGCGTCCAGATCGATGCCGCGAGGCCGTAGTCGCCGGCGTTGGCCAGCGCCAGCGCCTGGTCGTCGTCGTCGAATGCCTGCACGGTCACCACCGGCCCGAAGATCTCTTCGCGGTTGGTGGCGCACTCCGGCCCCAGCCCTTCGATCACCGTCGGCGCCACGAACCAGCCGGGTCGGTCGAGTGCGGTGCCGCCGCAGAGCACGTGGCCGCCTTCGTCACGGGCACGCTGGATGGCCGCGACGACCTTGTCGAAGTGCGCCTTGGAGACCAGCGGCCCCATCTGTGTGTCCGGGTCCATGGGATCACCCACGCGCAGGGTCAGCGCGCGCTCGACCAGTGCATCGCGGAATTCGACCAGGATCGTGCGCTCGACCAGGATGCGCGAGCCGCACAGGCAGATCTGGCCCGAGTTCTGGAACGCCGAGCGGACGATGGTGTCGAGCTTGTCGCGCCAGTCGCTGTCGGCGAACACCAGCGTCGGGTTCTTGCCGCCAAGCTCCAGCGATACCTTCTTGAGCATGGGCCCGGCGATCCCGGCGATATGTCGGCCCACGGCGGTGCTGCCGGTGAAGGACACCGCCTTGACCTGCGGGTGCCGGACCATCGCTTCGCCGACCTCCGGGCCCAGGCCGTGCACGATGTTGAGCACGCCGTCCGGGAACCCGATCGCCGCAGCCACTTCGCCCAGCATGGTCGCGGTCGCCGGCGTCACCTCGGAGGGTTTGGCGACCACGGTGTTGCCGGCGGCCAGCGCGGGCGCGATTTTCCAGGTGAACAGGTACAGCGGCAGGTTCCACGGCGAGATCGTCGCGACCACGCCGAGCGGCTGGCGCAGGGTGTAGTTCAGGCCGGCCTCGCCGTGGTGCGATTCGCTGGCGAACTGGGTGGCGGCGTGGGCGAAAAAGCGAAGGTTCGACACCGCGCGCGGGATCTCGACGTCGCGCGCCAGCTTGAACGGCTTGCCGCCGTCGCGCGCTTCGGCGTGGGCGAAATCGTCGAGCCGCGCCTCGATGGCATCGGCAAGTGTCTCGAGCCAGCGCGAACGCTGCGAAGCTGGCAATGATGACCAGGCGGGCAGGGCGGCTTGTGCCGCGAGCACCGCAACGTCGACGTCGTCGGCGTCGCCGCTGGCGACCTGGGCGAAGGGCTGGCCGCTGGCGGGATCCGACACATCGATCCAGCGTCGCGAGGACGCCTCACGGGCCTTGCCGTCGATCCAGTGGACGAACTGTTGCATCCGCGTAGCTTAACTGTTGCGCGGTCGCGGTCGAAGTGGCGTCGCGCCGCCGCCGGGCATCAGTGCTGGCATTGCGGGCACAGGTAGAGCCGTCGCGATCCGCTTTGGAGGCGTTCGATTTGCGTGCCGCAGGTGGGGCAGGGCTCGCCCGCGCGATCGAACACGCGAAAGCGGAAGCCCGCCGGGGTATCGGTCAGGTAGTCGGCGCGCATTCCGCGTGTCGGTTGGATGCCGCGCGTGGCGTAGCTGTCGCGCGGTATGGCCAGCAGGTGTTTGGCGAGTGCCCGGGTTTCCCTGGCCACAAGGTCCTGCGGACGTCGCCCGGGCAGCACGCCTGCGGCGAATAGCACCTCGGAGCGCAGGTAGTTGCCCATGCCGGCAAGGAATGCCTGGTCGAGCAGCAGCGCACCCAGCGCGCGGCCGCGGAAGCGCGCCTCGCCCAGCCGCGCCGCGACGGTCTTCTCGTTTAGGTTCGGATCGAGGACATCCGGGCCCAGCTTGACGAGGAATGGATGCGCGGCGATCTGATCGGTCTTCCACATCTCCACGTCGGAGGCGGAGTAAAGCAGGATCGCGCGCCTGTCGGTCTCAAGCGCAACGCGCAGCGAGCGCGTCGTGGCCGGCCGTTCGCCGGGGTCGACGATCTTCCACACCCCGTAGAGCTGGTTGTGGCTGTACAGGGTCCAGCCGTTGTCGAATTGGGTGAGCAGGGCCTTTCCGTGCGGCGCGATCGATTCGATGCGCCGGCCGACCAGCGACGTGTGGAAACGCTTGAGCTTCGGGAACGCGAACCACGCCGATGTGAGCACGCCACCCACGACGGCTTCGGCGAGGCGGTCGGCGGCACGGCGTATCTCGGGACCTTCTGGCATCAGCGGATTTCACCAGCCGATGTGTTGCGTTGTCGTGAGCGGCGTGGCAGTCGGCGCCCCCGTATTGCGATTCACATGACAGGGCCGATTGGCGGCCCCTCCACGGAGCAGTCCATGAACATGTGCAAATCCATTCTTTTCGCGTCGATCTTCGCCGCTGCCTGTGCCGGTACGCAGGCGCAAGCGGCTTTCGAGTGCAGCCAGCCGTTCCAGCGCTCAGGCGCGATCGCACTGCCGGTTGGCTACTCCGGCAACACCGCATCGATCTACGTGCCTGCCGGCTTCCGGCTCAAGCTGAGCTACGTGTCGGTGTCCTTGACCTTGATGCCCGGTGGCCGCGCCGCGTTCGAAGTGGGCAGCTATGCCAACGGCCAGTACGCGGCGTATGCGCTGCCCGTGCAGTCGGGCTACAACGTCTACGATCGCCAGGCCAGCCAGGCGATCGAGATCTACGGCGATGCGGGATCACCGTTGCTCGTGCGTGCCTATCGCGGCACCGGAACCACTACGTCGACCAATGCCCGCTACGCGGTGAGCGGCTGCCTCATCCCGACCAGCTGAGGCGCACTCGGCCAGCCGTCGCGGCGGCCACGATGGCGTCGTCGCGTCAGATCGATGCCATCCGTCCGCCGTCCACGGCCAAGCTGACTCCGTTGACGTAGGCCGCGGCCGGCGAGCAGAGGAATGCGATCACGCCGCCGGTTTCCTCGGGGGTCGCGAAGCGTCCAGCCGGCACGCCGGCGCGCATCGCGGCGCGCACGTCGTCTTCCGATTTTCCTTCAGCGGTGACCTTGCCGCGCACGATCTGTTCGATGCGCCCGGTTTCGGTGAAGCCGGGCAGCACGTTGTTGACGGTGATGCCGTCGCGGGCAAGTTCGCGCGACAGCGTCTTGGCCCAGCTGGCGACCGCGCCGCGCACGGTGTTGGAGACGCCGAGCCCGGCGATGGGTTCCTTCACCGAAGTCGACACCACGTTGACGATGCGGCCCCAGCGGGCGGCCTGCATTCCCGGCAAGACCGCCTGCACCAGGGTGTGGTTGGCGACCAGGTGCTTGTTGAATGCATCGAGGAAGGCGGCGATCTCGGCGGTCTGCGCGGGCCCACCGGGTGGCCCGCCGGTGTTGTTGACGAGGATATGCACGGTGTTGTTGGCGGCCAACGCCTGCACCTGGGTGCGCAGGTCGTCGGTCTTCGACACGTCGGCGACGATCCAGCCGTGGACCTGTGCGTCGTTGCGGGGCAGGGCTGCAACCACGTCCTGCAGCGCGTCGGCGCGGCGCGCCAGCACGGTGACGTTGGCACCCAGCAAGGCCAGCTCATGCGCGGTGGCGCGTCCGATGCCTTCCGAAGCGCCGCAGACGAGCGCATGTTTGCCGCTGAGATTCAGGTCCATCGGGTGTCCTGTGGTGGCGTGTGTTGTCGCGTCATGGGTGTCACGTCATGCGTTTTGCTTCATGGGTTTCGCATCATGCGTCTCGCGCCTGCATCAGGTCGGCGATCGCGTCGGCATTTGCGTCGTGCTGCCCGCGCAGGCCGACGGCGACGGCGCGGCGGTTGGCTTCGGGATGGTTCTGGTTGAGTTTGAGCTTGATCTCGATGCGCTGCGGCACGAAACGGAAACCGATGATGCCGCGCAGTTGCAGGCGGTGGTCGTCGCGTTCGGGTTCGAATGCCCAATCGCTGCCGGCCCGCGCCTCGAAATGGTCGCTCATTCGTGCTACCAGGTCCGACAGGCCAGCTTCGTCGTGGTAGCACGCGAGCGTTCCGTGCAGATGGGCGACGGCATAGTTCCAGGTCGGCACGCGGGATTCGGCTTCCTTGTCGGGGTACCAGCTTGGGGACACGTAGGCGTGCGGACCCTGCACGATCATCAAGGCTTTGCCGCTTTGGGTTGCTTGCGGATTGGGTTTTGCCCAATGGCCTTCGACCAGGACGCGATCGCCTTCGCGTTGATACAGCACGGGCAGGTGGGTGACTGCGGGCTCAGCGTCGCCGGTGACCGTCACCAGGGTGACGAACGGATAGCACGCGAGCAATGCATCCAGCTGCGCAAGATCCGTCTCAACGAAAGCCCGCGGCGTGTACATGCTCATAGGTGCACGCTCAGAGATACATGCTCATAGGTCCGTGCTCATGTCCGATGCGAGGGGCGCGGCCGGCTCAGGCGCGATGGCCGAGCTTCTGGATCATCCGCGCGTGCAGCTCGCCGTCGTGGCTTGCGTGCGGCGGCGAGACTTCGTCGAGGCTGAAGCCCCGATGCAGTGCATCCTCCTGGTCGAGGCCGTCGAACGACACGAATTCCGCATCCATCAGCGCAGCGCGTGCGGTGTCTTCGCTGTCGTAACCCAGGGTGTTGCCGTCACTGTCAAAGACCTCGGCAGTGCCGGCTTCGCGCACGCGCAGGCGTGCCCAGACGATGGTCCGGCCGAGCGTTGCAAGCCACCATTGCTCTGCCACGTACTGGATCGCATCGTCGCTCATGCAACCATCGCCAGCGACAGCAGCCACAGGCAGCCGGCGCAGATCAAGGCCACCACAATCACGGTCAACGCCACGCGCGCCGGTGTCGCCAGCCCTGTGAACTGCGGATCGCGGATTTCGCGGTAACGACCGCTGAACAGCCACCACAAGGCCTCCGGCTTGATGAAGGCACCTTCGCCCAGCCGCGCCTTGACGTCCGGATGGCGGTCGCGCAGGTGCACCAGTGACAGCGGCCAGAAGATCACGAACGCAGTGGCGCCGGCGATTGCGGCGGCGACGAAGAGCAGGGCAAAAAACAGGATCACGAGTGGGTCAGCCTCTTGTGGGTTGGACGCCATCCGGCCGCGGCCGGCAGACGGGAATCAGAACTCGGCGGTGCCGGGCGCACGCGGATACGGAATCGCGTCGCGGATGTTGGCCAGTCCGCAGACGTACACCACCAGGCGCTCGAAGCCCAGGCCGAAGCCGGCATGTGGCACGGTGCCATAGCGACGGTAGTCGCGATACCAGTCGTAGTGCGCGGGATCAAGGCCGAATTGCGCCATGCGCTTGTCGAGCACGTCCAGGCGCTCCTCGCGCTGCGAGCCGCCGATGATCTCGCCGATGCCCGGCGCCAGCACATCCATCGCCGCGACGGTCTTGCCGTCGTCGTTGAGGCGCATGTAGAACGCCTTGATGTGCTCGGGATAATTGGTGACCACCACCGGTCGGCCGACGTGCTGTTCGGTCAGCCAACGCTCGTGTTCGGTCTGCAGGTCCAGGCCCCATTCGACCGGGAAATCGAACGTGTGCCCCGATTTTTGCAGTAGCGACACCGCGTCGGTGTATTCGATGCGCTCGAACGGCGCATTGACGAAGGCTTCCAGTCGCGTGATCGCGTCCTTCTGCACGCGCTCGGCGATAAAGGCCATGTCGTCGCTGCGCTCGGCCAGCACCGCGCGAAACATGTATTTGAGGAAGTCCTCGGCCACGCGCGCATCTTCATCCAGGTCGGCGAAGGCGATTTCAGGTTCGATCATCCAGAATTCGGCAAGATGACGCGTGGTGTTGGAATTCTCGGCACGAAACGTGGGTCCGAAGGTGTAGACCTTGCTCAAGGCCAGGCAATAGCCTTCGACATTGAGCTGGCCCGATACGGTCAGGAAGGTTTCCTTGCCGAAAAAGTCACGCGAGAAATCCACCGCGCCCTTGGCATCACGTGGCACGTTGGCCATGTCGAGCGTGGACACGCGGAACATCTGCCCGGCGCCCTCGGCATCGGACGTGGTGACGATGGGCGTGTTGATCCAGTAAAAACCGTTCTCGTGGAAATAACGATGCGCCGCCTTGGCCAGGCAGTCGCGGATTCGGGTGACCGCACCAAACAGGTTGGTGCGCGGACGCAGGTGGGCAACCTCGCGCAGGAATTCCAGCGAATGCGCCTTGGGCTGGATCGGGTAGGTTTCCGGGTCATCCACCCAGCCGACGACCTCGACGTGTTCGGCCTGGATTTCAAAACTCTGGCCCTGTCCCTGCGAGGGCACCAGGATGCCGGTGGCGATCACCGAGCAGCCGGCGCTGAGCCGCTTGATCTCGCTGTCGTAGTTGGCCAGCGTGCTGGGGGACACCACCTGGATGGGCGCGAAGCACGAACCATCGCTGACGTTGACGAAACTCAGGCCAGCCTTGGAATCCCGCCGCGTGCGCACCCAACCGCGAACCGTGACTTCGCCACCTTCGGCCACCTTGCCTGCCAATGCTTGCGCAACACTCACCGTGGTCATGCCTTGAATCCCTGCGTGATCGAGCCGATATGAAGTCATGGAGTTTACCGGAGCAGCCCACGGTAGAATGGAAACCGAGATCCCGGCTGCACAACCGGCCCACCCACGACCGGAGTTCCCGCACATGAAGATCACGATTGCCCCTGCCGCGCTTGAGCGTGTCCACGGTTACCTTGCCGCCGCACCCGAAGCCATTGGCCTGCGGTTCGGGGTGAAGCGCACCGGCTGTTCCGGCTGGGGTTACCAGGTCGACCTGGCCCGCGAACAGCGCGACGACGACAACGTCTGCGAACAGGACGGCGTGCGCATCCTGGTCGATGCCGACAGCCTGGCGCTGGTGGATGGCACCGAGATCGATTTCCTCAAGCAGGGCCTGAACGAGCAGTTCGTGTTCCGCAATCCCAACATGTCGGCCGAATGCGGCTGCGGTGAGAGCTTCACCACGGATGCCGACAAGGCCGCCTGATCCCCGTTGAGGGCACACCTGCAGGGCGACTTGCCCTGCGGCTCGTTGCAGGAGCGGCTTCGTGTAGGAGCGGCTTTAGCCGCGAGCTCCTGCGACAACCGCAAGCCCGTGCGAGTGAAGGATGTCGGCAGGTCTTCCCGCCAACGCGATCGCGGCTTCCATCGCTTCCATCGCCCCCACAACGACAGAGCGACCAGGCTCGCGGCTGAAGCCGCTCCTACGACAGGCCAATCTCCAGCAGCCGCGCTTCCAGGCTAACCTTTCGACACGTCGGCATGCTTGGCACCGCAGGCTAGACTCAGCCATCAAGTTTCCGGATGACTACCATGCTCAAGACCCTCCTGCTGGCCACGACTGTCGCGGCCATGTCCATCTTGCCGGTGCATGCGCGGGAGGCGACGACCCCCGCTTCCGCGGACAGTCGCGCCAAGCAGACGCTGGACGCGTTCTTCGCCAGCGAGTGGGAGCGTGGCCTGCGCGAAAGCCCGGAAAATGCCACTTATAACGGCGATAACCGCTTCAACGACCGTTGGAGTGATCGCAGCCTGGCCGCGATCGCACGCTTTGAGGCCGAGGATCGCGCCGCCATGGAAACGCTGCGTGCGATCGATCGTGCTGCGCTGGCGCCCGCAGACCAACTCAATTACGACATCTTCCAGTGGCAATTGCAGCACGCCATCGCACGCCAGCAATTCAACGCCTACCTGCAGCCGATCAGCCACCAGGGCGGCATCCAGACCGCCGACGGGATCGCCGAGGTCATGCCGTTCCGCACCACGGCTGATTACCGCAACTGGTTGGCACGAATGGCGGCGATGCCCGTGCAGGTCGACCAGGCCATCGCATTGATGAAGCAAGGTGTGGAAACCGGCAACGTGCCGCCGAAGATATTGATGCAGCGCGTGCCGGCGCAAATCGCCGCGCAAATTGTCGACGATCCGGTCAAAAGCCCGTTTTACCGGCCTTTCTTGAAGTTCCAGGATTCAATTCCCGTTGCCGATCGCAAGGTGCTTGCCGCCGATGCACAGCGCACGATCCGTGACAGCGTCGTGCCGGCATATCGCACGTTGCAGGTGTATTTCAACGACCACTACCTGGCGCACGCCCGGGACAGCATCGCGGTGACGGCCTTGCCCGAAGGCTCCGAGTACTACGCCTTCCTTGCCGATTACTACACCACCACCGACCTCAAGCCCGCGCAGATCCACGACATCGGCCTCAAGGAAGTCGCGCGCATCCGCGCCGAGATGGAAAAGGTAAAGGCCGAGACCGGCTTCAAGGGATCACTGGCGGCGTTTTTCACCTATCTGCGCAGCGACCCTAAATTCTTCGAAAAGACGCCCGAGGCTTTGCTGGAGCGTTATCGCGCAGTGGCCAAGCGCGTGGACCCGGAACTGGTGAAGGTGTTCAAGACCATTCCGCGCCTGCCCTACGGCGTGCGTCCGATCCCCGACAACATCGCGCCCGACACCACCACGGCTTACTACCAGCCCGGCGCAGCCGACGGCACCCGCCCCGGTTATTACTACGTCAACCTGTACAAGCCCGAGACCCGGCCGACCTGGGAAATGATCCCGCTGACCCTGCATGAGTCCGTGCCTGGCCATCATTTCCAGTTTGCGCGCGCGCTGGAGTTGCCGGACGCGCCGATGTTCCGTCGTACCGCTTATTTCGTCGCGTATGGCGAAGGCTGGGGCCTGTATGCCGAGCGTCTTGGTTACGACATGGGCCTGTATGACGATCCCTACGACCGCATGGGCCAACTGGCCTATGACATGTGGCGCGCGGTGCGGTTGGTGGTGGACACCGGCATGCACGGCAAGGGCTGGAGCCGCGATCGCGCGATCGCCTATTTCATGGACAACTCGCCCAAGACCCGCCAGGATGTGGTCAACGAAATCGACCGCTACATCGACTGGCCGGGGCAGGCGCTGGCCTACAAGATCGGCCAGTTGAAGATCTCGCAACTGCGCGACAGGGCCTCACGCAAACTGGGTGCGAAGTTCGACCTGCGCGCCTTCAACGACGCAATACTGGAGACCGGCTCGGTACCGCTTGCGGTGCTTGAAAAACACATGGATGCGTGGATCGCGTCGCAGAAATAAACCTGGCACCGCGCTGCTGGCCACACGCGTGACGCGATCTCACCAGCCCGCAAGCTGATCAGCGTGCGGGCCGTACATCACCGACCCGTCAGTGGATCAGTTTGCCCACGATCCGTGCACCCGCCAGCCATACGCCGATGCCGGTGCCAAGGTTGGTGAGGATGAAAGTAAGCACGACGCGCGCGACCCGGTTGCGATACCAGCCGCCCAGTGTCTGCGCGTCATCGCGCAGCGCAAGGAAATCACCATAGGCCGGTTTACGCATGCGCAACTCGACCAGTGCGCTGAACGTGCCCGATGGAATGCCGGGCCGGAACGGCTTCAGCGGCGCGGCAATCGCGCCGGCCAGGATGCTCAGTGGATGGCCACCTGCCAACAGGCAGCCCAGCGCGGCCAATCCCGCCGTGAACAGCACCCATTGCTTGAGCAGGTCGGCGCCGAGCGCATATCCGCCGTGCCAGAAGCCCCAGCCGATCCCGCATGCCACCAGTGTGGTGAGCACCAGGGTGAACCACGGCACCCTGGATTTCTTGCGGACAAAATCCAGTGCGTCGCACACCTCGCGCGGCTCGCGGGTTTCATCGCGCAGGTAACGTGCCAGCCCTTGCAGGTGTCCGGCGCCGACCACGGCCAGCACGTTGCGCGCATCGCCGGAGGTTTCGCGCAGGCGTGCCGCCATGTACCGGTCGCGCTCGTCAATCAGCGTCTCGTAAAGCGCCGGGCTTTGCTTGGCGAATTCGCCAAAGCTGGCTTCCAGCATGTCGCCCTGCTTGAGGTTCTCGATTTCGGTTTCGCCAACCTCATCGTCGACAAACAGCCCAGCCAGCAATCCGCTGAGCAGCCGGATCCGGCCGAAAAACCCAAGTTTCGCCGAGATGCGCCTGAAGGTGACGCCGACTTCGCGGTCGATCAGGTGCACCGGCAGGTCACGTGCGCGGGCATCGTCGGCGGCGGCCTTCAATTCGGCACCCGGTTCGATCCCGAGCTGCTCGGCGAGACGACGCTGGTACGCGGCCAACCCCAGGTTGGCTGCAAATAGCGCGGTCTTGCCCTCGCGGATCACCTTGACCAGGTCAAGTTTCGCCAATGCGTCCGGATCGCTCAGTGCCTGCAGGCGTTGGGCATCGAGCTCGATGGAGACTGCGTCGAACGCGTCGGTGGCAATCGCGGCGCGCACGGCTGTGACGCTGTCTTTGGAGACGTGGGCGGTGCCCAGCAAGGTGTAGCGCACGCCGTCGCGTTCGACGATGGCATGTGGCTGGCTGGCGATGGGATCGGCGGGCGGCGGCAGGGTTTGGTCGAGGGTCATCAGGGTGTCATGGGTCCGGGGTCGCCGTGGCGAGGCCCGGCGACCGCGCAGCATAGACGCTCGCCGACATTGTCCGCAAAACGCCAGCCAGAAGGTTCAGGCAATGCCGTAAGGCAGGTCCGGGGTGGAGACCACGCGCTCGCCGACCGTCTCACCGTGCAGGAAGCGCAGGGCGGCGGCGATCACGCGATCGTCGTGGACGATGCGGTTATGGCCAAGGCCCTGCGTGCTCAGCAGGCGCGAGTCCGGCCAGAAGCGCGCATAGCATTCGCCTTCGGCCCAGGGGACGTCGAGGTCGTGGAGGTCATGCACGATCAAGGCCGGTCGGCCGATGTGCGGTGCATTGTGCTGGGCCTGGAACTGGGCGAACGGCACGCCGACCACACCCTCGAACATCGTGACCATGCGCCGGCGCAACCACCCGGGCAGGCCAATGACATGGGCGAAGCGGATGGTGGCGGCAACTGGATCGGCCGCCGGGGCGATCAGCACGACGCGGTTGGCGACCAGCCCATTCGCCATGGCGCTCGCCGCCGCCGCGCCGCCGAGCGAATGGCCGATCACCGCCGCAGCCGGGCCGAACCGTGCGCCCACCATGAGCAAGGTGTCGCTGAAATCGGCCAGGGTGACGCGTTGCCCGCTGCTGCGGCCGTGTCCGGGCTGGTCGAAGGCGACGACGGCATAACCGGCCTTGCGCAAGCGATCCACCCAGGGCAGGAAGCGGGTGCCGTGACTGGACCAGCCATGCGCAAGCAGCACGTAAGGTTGCGCCGACGGGTCGCCCCACACGTAGGTGTGGATATGCTCGCCGGCGAATGGCAGGGAGGTTTCCACGGCGTGTCTGGTCGCGACCAGCAGCGCACGTCGGCGCGAACCCGGCAGCGGGGTGCTGAAGAGCCGACCGGCGCGCTGCACGGTTTGCCGGGGCAGGAACACGCTGCCGAGACCGAAGCTTGCACGAAGCCAGCTACGCACAGCATATGAACGAACGGTCGTGCTAAATTTTGTGAGTGATGCGTTCATTTCACGGCTCGTTGCGACTCAGGGGGAGGGCGGCTGGGATGCCAGGGCAGTAAGCCAGCGCTGGACAGCCTGGTCACCGCGGCGCAGCGCGGCCTGATAGCCATACAACCCGGCGTCGTGATGCACGGCCAGCGCGACCGCATACAGCTCGAACACGTATTGGCCGGTATCTCCGGCAGGCAGCTCGCCGATATCGACGGCTTGCTGGATGGCGCGTTGCAACTCGGCGCGCCATCGTTGGTCGTTGCGCAACACCTGGTCACGCAGCGGGCCATGGCGGTCGTCGTATTCGCTGGCGGCGCCGAGCAGGACGCAGCCGCCTGCGGTATGGCGTACCCACTCGAACCAGTTGTGCAAGATGGCCCGTAGCCGTGGCAGGCCACGAGGCTGGGAAAGCGCCGGGATCAGCACCGCCCGGCCAAAACGCTCGGCGGCATTGTCCAGGACGGCCAGCTGCAGACCCTCGCGCGAACCAAAATGGGCAAACACACCGCTTTTGGACATGCCCACCGCCTGCGCCAGCGGTGCGATCGACAGGCCCTCCAAACCATTGGCGCAGGCCGTTTCGTAAGCCTGGTCAAGGATGGTTTCGCGCGTCGCGAGGCCCTTGCTGGTGGCGGTCAAGTTGGACATCGCACAAAAATAGCACGATCGTTCGTAATTCAGTAACCGTTCGTCGGCAGTTTTCTGCTTTGGATTGGCGCCGCGGCCATGACTTGGACGCCGACGGCAATCAGTCGCGATAGCGCCTGAGCAGATCGCCGTAGGCATCGATGCGGCGGTCGCGCAGGAACGGCCAGATGCGGCGCACATCCTCGCTGCGGCGCAGGTCGACATCACAAACCAATACGGCGGGATCGGCGCCGGCTTCGGCGATGAATTCGCCTTGCGGGCCAAGGACGTGGCTGTTACCCCAGAACGTGATCCCGGACGAACCCGCGAGTTTTTCAGAGGCACTGGGCGAGGGCTCGTGGCCGACGCGATTGCACGACAGCACCGGCAGGCCGTTGGCGACCGCGTGGCCGCGGTGGCTGAGTACCCACGCGTCGCGCTGGCGATCCTGTTCGTCCTGCGTATCGCTGGGATCCCATCCAATAGCGGTGGGGTAGAGCAGCAGTTCGGCGCCGGCCAGCGCCATCAGTCGGGCCGCTTCCGGGTACCACTGGTCCCAGCACACCAACACACCAAGGCGACCGACGCTGGTATCGATCGGCTCGAAGCCCAGGTCACCGGGAGTGAAGTAGAACTTTTCGTAAAAGCCGGGGTCATCGGGGATGTGCATCTTTCGATATTTGCCGGCGATGCTGCCGTCGGCCTCGAAGACCACGGCGGTGTTGTGGTACAGGCCGGCGGCGCGGCGTTCGAACAGCGAACTCACCAGCACCACCCCGTGCTGCTTGGCCAGCTTGGACAGATAGTCCGTGCTGGGGCCGGGAATGGGCTCGGCCAGGTCGAAGGTGTCCACGCATTCCTGCTGGCAGAAGTAGGCGCCGTTGTGCAATTCCTGCAGCAGCACAAGTTTTGCGCCGTGTTGCGCGGCTTCGGCCACGCGTTGGCCGATGACCGCGAGGTTGGCTTCGGCATTGCCATGGTTGATGTCCTGCACCAGGGCGACGGGGAGAGTGGTCTTCTTCATGGCCAATGCGGCTCCGGGAGATGCGAGAGGTCGGGTGGATCTGCGCGCCCGAAAACATGGTACTGGCAACGGTCGAAACGGCGAGTCAAGACAACGTAGCAAGCTGGCGCGCGGCGACTCGTCCGCGTCGATCGAACATCAACAATATGCGTCATGCCAGGGCCGATACGCGATTGCCGGCATCAGGGAAAAGAGCATCGCGCTCGGCGTTGGCCTACACCAGCCCGCGCGGCAGTTGCATGGTGAGGCAATGCAGGCTTCCGTTCTGCCAGATCAGTGGACGGCAGGGCACGGATACGATTTCGCGGCCAGGGAAGGCCTGTTCAAGCACGGCCGCTGCCGCGATGTCGGCCTCGTCGCCATAGGCAGGCATCAATACCGCTCCATTGATGATCAGGAAGTTGGCGTAGCTGGCGGCAAGACGACGGCCCCCATCGAGGATTGGTTTTGCCCATGGCAATGGAAACAGTCGGTAAGGATGTCCATCGCAGGTGCGCAACGCGGCGATTTCATCGGCCATCGCCTTGAGCCCGGAATAGTGCGAATCGGCCGGGTCGTCGCACGCCTGGAACACGATGGCATCAGTGGCGGCGAAGCGGGCGAGGGTGTCGATATGGGCGTCGGTGTCATCGCCTTCCAGGGCGCCGTGATCGAGCCACAGGATCCGATCCTGGCCCAGCCAGCCCGCCAGTCTTGAGGACAGTTCGGCGCGTGGGATCGATGGGTGGCGCTCGTGCAGGCACTGCCAGGTAGACAGCAGGGAGCCGGCACCATCGGTTTCGACAGCTCCACCTTCCAGTGCAAAATCAATAGCCTGCCGTGAACTGTTGAAGAAAATATTCAAGTCATTCAGGCGCTCAACCAACAGGTCATCCTGGCTGCCATCAAACTTGCCGCCCCAGCCGGTGAAGCGGAAGTCCAGCAGGCGGAAGCCGTCACCCTCGCGCAATACGATCGGGCCCGAATCGCGCAGCCAGGTGTCGTCGTAGGCAACGGTGATGAACTGCACCTGGTCCATGTCGACCCGGTTGGAGCGCAGCCGCGCATCGGCGTAAGCCTCGATATCGTCATCGGCCACGCACACCAGCACGCGCTGGAAGCGGGTGATCGCCGCGATCAGTGCGATGTAGGTGTCTTCGACGTCACCCAGGCGCTCCGCCCAGTCGGTGCCCGCGTGCGGCCAGGCCATCAGGATCGCGGACTGGGGTTCCCATTCGGCGGGAAAGCGCAACCTGGTCTGGGGCATGGGAACCTTTATTGGAACCTTTATTGAGATCGGCGCACACGCAGGTGCGCGTTTTTTCGAGGTGTTGGCGTCAACGGATGGCGGGCTTCGGCCCGATCTCGTTGGGCGCGGCCCTGTTGGCGACTGCGTCAACGACGCGGTTTTTTTCGAAATAAACGGTAAAGCCCGGGTAGACCCAACGGTTTATGGTCGGCCACTGGCGCTTCTGGCCGCCGCGCGCATCGAGTTTTTCACCCGGGGCGCCAAAGCGCGCCTCGACTTGCGACATGCTCATGCCGCGGGCCGGCATCTGCGTCGTGGCCTCGTGCTGCACGCGGTCGACCAGCAGGGTTTCAGCGCAGGCGGCGCCAGCGAAGGCCAGCAAGGCAAGGATGGACAGCGAACTGATCAGAAGACGCGGCATGACGGAATTCCCCAATGGCTTTGAGTGGATGCAACCGCTGCGTTGTAGCAGATTGCGGCCGATACGCGCTGTGACAGGGATCGTATTGGGCCGGTTGTCACGACAACAACGCGAAAGGCCGCATCGCTGCGGCCCTTCGTGCGTTTCCCCGTAGGCGCCTGCCCAATGCCGGGCGAACGCTGCGGGCTGACGACCTGCGTATTAGCGCTGGCGCGCCTTGAAGCGCGGGTTGGTCTTGCAGATCACGAAGACCTTGCCACGGCGACGAACGACTTTGCAGTCGCGGTGACGGGACTTCGCCGATTTCAGGGAGGACAGGACCTTCATGACATACCTCTAAGACGGGTTGGGACAAACAAGCCGTCTATTCTAGCGGCTAATTCCACCGGCATTCAAGCGCTTGCGTGCGATCCGCAGATGCGCGTCCGGCAGGACAATAGGGTCTGTTCAGGGTTTTCCCTAGAATGCCGCAAACAAATACGAGGTCGGTAATGAATACAGCGATGGCTGCAGGCGATATCCCGGTCTTGACCATCGACGGACCTTCGGGCTCTGGCAAGGGCACGATCAGCCGTGCCGTGGCACAGCGGCTGGGCTGGCATTACCTGGATTCCGGGGCACTTTACCGGGCAGTTGGCGTAGCCGCCGGTTGGGCCGACCTGGATCTCGACGACGCCGGCGCACTGGTGCGCTGCACCTTCGATACGCAGATCGGCTTCCGCGACGACGTACACGGCGAGCTGCGGGTATTGGTCAACGGCCACGATGCCACCGACGAGCTGCGCACCGAAACCGCCGGTGCCGCCGCTTCTGCGATCGCCGCGATCCCGGAAGTCCGCACCGCACTCAAGGATCGCCAGCGTGCGTTTCGCCGCGCGCCTGGCCTGGTGGCCGATGGTCGCGACATGGGGACGGTGATCTTCCCCTCGGCGGCGTTCAAGGTCTTCCTTACCGCAAGTGCCGACGAAAGGGCCGAAAGGCGTTATAAGCAGTTGAAGGACAAGGGAGTTTCCGTTACATTGGACGGTCTGTTGCGCGAGATTCTTGCCCGCGACGCCCGTGATGCGAATCGCGCGGTGGCACCCTTGCGACCGGCCGAAGACGCCGTCCGCATCGACACCACCGGTCTTGGCATCGAGGTCGTGGTCAAACGCGTATTGGCGATCGTCCAGGCGTAGTCGAGCGTGTAGCAAGGCAGATGTGGCAGATGTAGTCGTACAGGTGTGGTCGTACGGATAAACCACGCAGATGAAATCGTGGCTCCATCGCGATGACGGGGTGTCCATTGGAAGGGCAGGGTCTCGGTAGGTTTCCAGCCAGCTTGAAACGTGTCATGCAACAAAACGCTCCCGCCGGAATCTTCCGTCGGGTTTACCACCACAACACTCACGGCCATACGCAAGCCTGCAGGCCAATAACGGGTGGATCGATGTGCGCATCCGCGCCCCGGTCTGTGTCATCAACAGAGATATTTTCCAATGACCGAATCATTCGCAGAACTGTTTGAGCAAAGCCAGACCAACCTGGCAAAACTGAAGCCGGGCTCCATCGTCACCGGCGTCGTGGTCCAGGTCCGGACCGACGTGGTGGTGATCAACGCCGGCCTCAAGTCCGAAGGCATCGTGCCGATCGAACAGTTCCGTAACGATGACGGCGAGATCGACGTCGCCGAAGGCGACATCGTCAAGGTGGCGCTGGACTCCCTCGAAAACGGTTTCGGCGAAACCGTGCTGTCGCGCGAGAAAGCCAAGCGCGCCATGGTGTGGGACGAGCTCGAGGAAGCCCTCGAAGCCAACGCCACCATCACCGGCCGCATCAGCGGCAAGGTCAAGGGTGGTTTCACCGTCGACATCAAGGACGTCCGCGCGTTCCTGCCCGGCTCGCTGGTTGACGTGCGTCCCGTGCGCGACCCGGTGTACCTGGAAGGCAAGGAGCTGGAATTCAAGCTCATCAAGCTCGACCGCAAGCGCAACAACGTGGTGGTTTCGCGCCGCGCGGTGGTCGAGAGCGAGCATTCGGAAGAGCGCGAGCAGCTGCTCGAGAAGCTGGTCGAAGGCGCCGTGCTCAAGGGCGTGGTCAAGAACCTCACCGATTACGGCGCGTTCGTCGACCTCGGTGGCATCGACGGCCTGCTGCACATCACCGACATGGCCTGGAAGCGCGTTCGCCATCCGTCCGAAGTCGTCGAAGTGGGTGCGGAGCTCGACGTGCGCGTGCTCAAGTACGACAAGGAACGCAATCGCGTCAGCCTTGGCCTCAAGCAGCTGGGCGAAGATCCCTGGGACAACATCGCGCGTCGCTACCCGTCCAACACCCGCGTGTTTGGCAAGGTCAGCAACGTCACCGATTACGGCGCGTTCGTCGAGATCGAGCCGGGCGTCGAAGGCCTGGTCCACGTGTCCGAAATGGACTGGACCAACAAGAACGTCAACCCGTCCAAGGTCGTGCAGGTCGGCGACGAGATGGAAGTCATGGTGCTGGACGTCGACGAGGAGCGTCGCCGCATTTCGCTGGGCATCAAGCAGGTCACCTCGAATCCGTGGGAAACCTTTGCGGCCATCTACAAGAAGGGCGACAAGGTCGACGGCCAGATCAAGTCGATCACCGACTTCGGCATCTTCATCGGCCTGGACGGCGGCATCGACGGCTTGATCCACCTGTCCGACATGAGCTGGAACTCCACCGGCGAAGAAGAGGCGCGCAACCTCAAGAAGGGCGACACGCTGGAAGCGGTGGTGTTGGCGGTCGATCCGGAACGCGAGCGCATCAGCCTGGGCGTCAAGCAGCTTGAGCAGGATCCGTTTGGTCAGTTCATGGCGGCCAATCCGCGTGGCACCAAGGTCACCGGCACGGTCAAGGAAGTTGACGCCAAGGGTGCGACGATCGAACTGGCCGACGGTGTCGAAGGTTATGTCGCCGCGCGCGATATCTCCGAGGAGCGCATCGACGACGCCAGCCAGCACCTGAAGGTCGGCGACACGATCGAAGCCAAGTTCACCGGCATGGATCGCAAGGGTCGTACGTTGCAGCTGTCGATCAAGGCCAAGGACGAAGCCGAAACAGCCGAGACCCTGGCCGAGTACAGCAAGTCGTCCTCGTCCTCGTCCGCGTCATCCGATGCCTCCAGCGGCACCACCAAGCTGGGCGCGTTGTTGCGTGAACAGCTCGAGAACAAGTCCGAGTAAGTGGTTCCCGGTGGCCCGGTTTCGACCGGGCCACCGGCTCTGCTGCCATCACCATGACTGCGCCCATGACCAAATCGGAACTGATCGAAATCCTCACCCAGCGCCAGGATCACCTGAAGGCCGAGGATGTCGACATGGCCGTGAAATCGGTACTCGAGATGATGGGAGGTTCGCTCGCCCAGGGCGAGCGCATCGAGATCCGTGGATTCGGCAGTTTTTCCCTGCATTACCGCCCACCGCGCACGGGCCGCAACCCCAAGACCGGCGACGCTGTCGCGCTGCCCGGCAAGCATGTCCCCCATTTCAAGCCCGGCAAGGAACTGCGCGAGCGCGTCAGCGCCGTGATGCCGTTGCCGCTGGACGAAGACTGATCTGCAGGCTGACCGCACTTCGTGCGTCCGTTAAGCTAGCCGCATGCGACTGATCCGCGCTCTCATTGCCTTGTTGTGCATCGCCGTCGGCGTTGTCGTCGGTGCGCTCAACCCGCAGCCGGTCGAGCTCGACCTTGGCATTGCGGTGTTGCGTGGCACGCTGGGCGTTTCGTTGCTGGTGGCCTTGCTGCTCGGCGCGGTCGCAGGCGGACTGATGCTGGCGGCCTCGGTGATCCTGCCGATGCGGCAACAACTGCGGCGCGCCCGCAGCCCGCGCATCGATGCTGCGCCTGCCCCACCTTCCGGCGAGCCATGACGATGGACTTCATCACGCAATGGTTTTGGCTATTCCTGCTGCTGCCCGTCGCGGCGTTGAGCGGGTGGGTGATCGGCCGTCGTGGCGGTGAACGCCATAGCGATACCCAGGTCAGCCGATTGTCCACCACGTATTTCCGCGGCCTCAACTACCTGCTCAACGAGCAGCCCGACAAGGCGATCGAGCTGTTCCTGCACATCGCCGAACTCGACAAGGACACGTTCGAGACCCAGGTCGCATTGGGCCACCTGTTCCGTCGGCGCGGCGAGGTGGATCGCGCGATCCGCCTGCATCAAGGGCTCGTGCAACGACCGGACCTGAGCGATGCGCAGAAAGTGCAGGCACTGCTTGCGCTGGGCGAGGACTACATGCGTTCGGGTTTGCTCGATCGCGCGGAAACCGTGTTCACCGACCTGGCCAAGATCGACCAACGCGCGCCACAGGCCCTGAAACACCTGATCGGCATCTACCAGTCAGAGCGCGACTGGCCCAAGGCAATCGAGAACGCGTCGCGCTTTGAAGCCGCGACCGGCGAGCCAATGGGCAAGTTGATCGGACAGTTCGAATGCGAACTCGCCGACCGCCAACGCTCGTCGGGCGATATCGCAGGCGCCCGCGCTGCCATCGCCCGCGCCTATGCCGCCGATTCCAACTCCGTTCGCGCCGGTATCCTGGAAGGCAGGATCGAGGGTGAAGCCGGTAACGACGCGGCTGCGATCCGCGCCTTCGAGCGCGCCGCGCGCCACGATGCCGACTATCTGCCGGAGGTCCTGCCAGCGCTGCTCGCGGCCTATGAGCGCGTCGGCGACATGTCCGGTGCGCGGACGTTCCTGTCGGAAATGAGCGAACACTATCGCGGCGTCGCGCCGGTGCTGGCACTGACCAGACTGGTGGAGGCCGAACATGGCGCCGCGCAGGCCTGCGCATTCCTGGCCGACCAGTTGAAGGATCGACCGTCGGTGCGTGGCGAGGCTGCGTTGATCGACCTGACCATCGCGGCCGGCGCCGACCCGCTGGCGACGCTGCATGACCTCAAGCACATCAACGACCAACTGCTCGCGCGCAATCCGAGCTATCGCTGCAACCGCTGCGGTTTTGGCGCACGCAGCCACCATTGGCAATGCCCGAGCTGCAAGGAGTGGGGCACGATCAAACCGCTGTTGAATTACGCGGTCGTTTGATGATGGCGCAGTTTCCCGGCGCAATGGCTTGGTTGCTGCTGTTGTTTGGAATGAGCGTGCTTGGCACTGTCTTCGCGCAGCGCTATGCGATCTGGCGCGACTTGATGGATCATCCCGGTGAGCGTCGCAGCCATGTCGTTGCAACACCGCGCGGGGGTGGCATCGGCATCGCGTTGGCGCTGTTGGTGGCCCTGTGGGTGGGGGCCTGGCGATATCCCGCGCAAGTCGGGGTGATGCTGGCCATCGCCGCAGGCTTGCTGCTCGTGGCCGGCATCGGCTGGTTCGACGACCACCGACCGTTGACGCCGTGGTCGCGATTGGCCGTGCATGCGCTTGCATCGGCGTTGCTGGCCGCCGTGGCCTATTCCGGCACGGGCCAGTGGCACACCGCGTTGATTGCATTCGCGCTGGCGATGGTGCTGGTCAATATCTGGAATTTCATGGACGGTATCGACGGCATCGCGACCACGCAGGCGGTGGTCGTCGCCTGCGCCTGTGCTGCGCTCGCCGTTGACCCGCTCGCGCGCTGGATGTCACTGGCGCTGGCCGCTGCATGCCTGGGATTTTTGCCATTCAACCTGGTGAACGCGCGCATCTTTCTCGGAGACGTGGGCAGCGGGGCATTGGGTTACGCCATTGCCGCGGTGATGGTGTTGATGGTCGCCAATGCTGGATCGATGTCCCCGTCGGCCTGGATCGTGCTGCTCCTTCCGCCCTCGGCGTTCCTGCTTGACGCGTCCTTGACACTGGTTTCACGCATCCTGAGAGGCGAGCACTGGTGGACGGCCCATGTCGGGCATGCTTACCAGCGTTGGGCAAGACTGGCCGGTCGACATTGGCCCGTCACGCTCGCCTATACGATCTGGGCGTTGGCCGCCAGTACGCTGGCGTTATCCATTCAGCATCATTCCGTTAAATTTGTAGTCATGTCCGGCATCGCGTGGTTCCTGGGGGGAGGGATCCCATGGCTGTGGTTTCAGTCGCGCTGCGCGCATCGTTTGCCAGGGAAATAAGCGAATGACCGTTTGGAAATCACGTGCGGCTGCTGCGCTGCCCAGGGCGGCGATCGTCGCGCACGATCTGTTCATGGTCTGGCTGTGCTGGATGGGGCTCAACGAGTTCCGGTATTCGATGGAGATCGTTTCACTCGACCTGCCTTTCTTCTCGTCTGAAGTATTGCTCATCCTGCTTGCGCAAGGATTGGTGTTCTGGAAGGTCGGCCTGTATCGCGGCGTGTGGCGCTTTGCCAGCCTGCCAGACCTGGTGAACATCCTGAAGGCCAGCGTCGCCGGCTTGCTGGCCATCGTGCTGGCGCTGTTTCTCTACAATCGCTTGAACCTGGTGCCGCGCTCGGTGCTGGTGCTGTATCCGGTCGTGCTGACCGCGCTGCTGGGCATGCCGCGGCTGCTTTACCGGACGTGGAAAGACCACGGCCTGACGCGGACCGACAAGGCAGCCAGGCGCGTGCTCATCCTCGGCGCGGGACAGGCTGGCGAGGCCCTGGTGCGCGACCTGCGCCGCGCGGGCGCCTATCAGCCGGTGGGTTTTCTCGACGACGCCGCGAAATTGCGCGGAAGCTACCTGCAAGGCTTGCCGGTGCTCGGGCGGGTCGAGGATGTCACCAGGATCTCGCGCGAGACCGCGGTCAAGTTGCTGGTAATCGCCATGCCTTCGATCGATGCCGCCGCGATGCGTCGCGTCGTGGAAGCCTGCGAAGGTACTGGCCTGCCATTCCGCACGGTGCCTCGGCTTGATGAGTTGCTCGAAGGGCGCTCGTTGCCCGGCGAACTCAAGGAAGTGGCGATCGAAGACCTGCTGGGACGACAGCCGATCACCCCGGACTGGAAGGCAATCCGCGGTTGGCTTGGCGGTCGCAGCGTGCTGGTCACCGGCGCCGGTGGCTCGATTGGCTCCGAGCTGTGCCGGCAGTGCGCAAAGCACGGCGCACGCCAGATCGCATTGCTCGAGATCGACGAGTTGGCCCTGGTCACGGCGGAAGCGGAACTGCGCCGCGATTTCCCGCAAATCCAGTACGTGCCGATCCTTGGTGATTGTGGCGACCCCGCCGTAATGCGCCATGCGCTGGCGAAATCCAGCCCTGATGCGGTTTTCCATGCTGCCGCTTACAAGCACGTGCCCGTGCTTGAGACGCAGCTGCGCGAAGCCGTGCGCAACAACGTGCTTGCCACCGAAACCGTGGCCCAGGAAAGCTTGAACGCAGGCGTCGGTACGTTTGTGTTGATTTCCACCGACAAAGCCGTTGATCCGGCCAACGTGCTGGGTGCCAGCAAGCGCCTCGCGGAAATGGTGTGCCAGGCAATGGCCGACCCGCTCACCACGCGCCTTGTGACGGTACGGTTCGGCAACGTCCTCGATTCGGCCGGCAGTGTCGTGCCGTTGTTCCGCGAACAGATCCGCAATGGCGGGCCGGTGACAGTGACCGATATCGAGGTTACGCGCTATTTCATGACCATCCAGGAAGCCTGCCAATTGATCCTGCAGGCTTCGGCGATCGGCACCCAGCAGGCCATCTATACCCTGGACATGGGCGAGCCCGTGCCGATCCGCCTGCTTGCCGAACAGATGATCCGGCTGGCCGGCAAACAACCCAAGCGCGACATCGCGATCATCTATACCGGCCTGCGTCCTGGCGAAAAACTGCATGAAACCCTGTTCCATGCCGACGAGTGCTATCGCCCGACCGCGCATCCGAAGATCCTGCAAGCTGACGCGCGCGGGATTTCGGCCGAACGCATCAATGGCCTGCGCCCGCGTTTGCGCAAGGCGGTTGGCGAATATGACGTCGACGCGTTGGCGCTGTTGCTGCGCGAAGCCGTCCCCGAATTCAAGCCGGCCGATGTAATCGCGGCCCCGCAAAAAGCCGCGACGATCGTGGCGTTTCCCTCTAGAGCATCGCGCAAGACATGAACAAACGCATTCGCAAGGCTGTTTTCCCGGTGGCAGGCTTGGGCACGCGTTTCCTGCCCGCCACCAAGACCGTTCCCAAGGAAATGCTGCCGATCGTCGACCGGCCATTGATCCAGTACGCGGTCGATGAGGCCATCGAGGCCGGATGCGACACGCTGATTTTCGTCACCAACCGCTACAAGCATGCGGTCGCGGACTATTTCGACAAGGCCTACGAGCTCGAACAAAAGCTGGAGAAGGCCGGCAAGCATGAGCTGCTGGGGTTAGTGCGCCACGTCTTGCCCGACGGCGTGCGTGCCGTCTTCGTGACCCAGACCGAAGCACTTGGCCTGGGTCACGCCGTGCTGTGTGCCAAGCCGGTCATCGGCGACGAACCCTTTGCGATCGTGTTGCCGGACGACCTGATCTGGAACAAGGGTGCGGACGGTGCCTTGAAGCAAATGGCCGACCATGCCCAAGCCTCCGGCGCCGGCGTGGTGGCCGTGCAGAACGTGCCTCGCTCGCAGACGGCCAGTTACGGCATCGTCGCGACGGACGAATTCACAGCCCGCCACGGTGCGATCAATGCGATCGTCGAAAAACCCGAACCCGCCGACGCGCCCAGCACCTTGGCCGTCGTGGGGCGCTACGTGTTACCGCCTGAAATCTTCGACCATCTTGAAAACATCGAAGCTGGTACGGGCGGTGAAATCCAGTTGACCGACGCGATTGCCAGGTTGATCAAGGTGTCGCCGGTTGACGCGTACCGTTTCCAGGGCACGCGTTTTGATTGCGGCACGCATATTGGTCTGGTCGAGGCGACGATCCGCTTCGCACTGGACCACGAGACATTGAGTGACCGTGCGCGCATCAGCATGCAGGAAGCCCTGCACGAACTTGGCGTGGAAGACCAGGGTTGATTGTGTTGCTCCGCAGCGGGCAGGGGCCAGGCTCCTGACACGTTGACGCGGCGTCGGGATCACGACCGTCGATGTTTTGACATGGCATCGATGGGGTGATCCCGCGTCATGCCCGTTGGGTGCGGGCTGTCTTTCAGAGTGACTCGAAAATCCCCGCCGCGCCCATGCCGGTGCCGATGCACATCGTCACCATGCCGTACTTGTAGTTGCGGCGACGCATGCCATGGACAATGGTCGCGGTGCGAATCGCGCCGGTGGCGCCGAGCGGATGGCCCAGTGCAATGGCGCCGCCCAGTGGGTTGACCTTGGACGGGTCGAGTTCGCAATCGTGGATCACCGCCAATGATTGCGCGGCAAAGGCTTCGTTGAGTTCGATCCAGTCGAGCTGGTCACGGGTCAGCCCGGCTTGTTTCAACGCCTTCGGGATCGCCGCGATTGGGCCGATGCCCATCACTTCCGGACGCACCCCGGCCACCGAGAAGGACACGAAGCGTGCCAGCGGGGTCAGCCCGTAATCCTTGATCGCCTGTTCCGAGGCCAGCAGCACGCCCGCTGCGCCGTCGCTCATCTGCGAGGAATTTCCGGCAGTAACCGTGCCGCCGAACTGACCATTGCGGAATACCGGGCGCAGCTTCGCCAGTCCTTCGGCGGAACTGTCCAGTCGCGGACCTTCGTCGTTTTCGGCCAGCAGTCTTTTCAGCCGGATGGTATTGCCGCCCAGGTCGGGTTGATGCGAGATGATCTCGTAGGGCGTGATTTCCTGGCGGAATTCTCCCGACTGGATCGCGGCGATGGCCTTCTGGTGCGACGCCAGGGCGAACGCATCCTGGGCTTCGCGCGACACCTTCCATTCCTCGGCCACCTTCTCAGCGGTGATGCCCATGCCATAGGCGATCGCGACGTGGTCGTCCTTGAACACGCTGGGCGACAGCGCGACTTTGTTACCCATCATCGGCACCATGCTCATGCTCTCGGTGCCGCCTGCCAGGACGAGGTCGGCATTGCCCAGGCGGATCTGGTCAGCCGCCAGTGCGACGGCCTGCAGGCCCGATGAGCAAAACCGGTTGATGGTCTGCGCGGCGATGGTATTGGGCAGGCCGGCCAGCAGCACGGCGATGCGCGCGACGTTCATGCCTTGCTCGCCTTCGGGCATGGCGCAGCCGATGATGGCGTCGTCGATGCGGCTCAGGTCGATGCCCGGAGCCTGCGCGACGACGCTGCGCAGTACGTGCGCCAGCATGTCGTCCGGGCGGGTGTTGCGGAACATGCCTTTGGGCGCCTTGCCGACCGGTGTGCGGGTGGCGGCGACGATGTAGGCGTCCTGGATTTGCTTGCTCATTGCTGGAACTCCAAAAACGGGAGTGGAAAATAGGAAATGGACGGCGGATTTCAGATATACGGAATCAGGAACAGGGAATCAGGAACAATGAGTGGAGAAGCAGGGCAGTGCGCGGCTAACTCACAAATCCCTGCCTTCCACTTCCTTGCTCAGTTCCTCAGCGGCTTGCCTGTCTTGAGCATGTGCGCGATGCGCTCCTGGGTCTTGGGCTGCTGTGCGAGTTCGACGAAATGCTTGCGTTCGAGCTTCAGCAACCAGTGCTCGTCGACCAGCGCGCCGCGATCGACCTCGCCGCCGCACAGCACGGTGGCGATGCGGGTCGCGATTTCATAGTCGTACTCGCTGATGAATCGGCCTTCGAGCATGTTCACCAGCATCATCTTGAACGTGGCGATGCCGACGTCGCCGGCCACCGCGATGCGACGCGCAGGCAGTGGCGGGCGATAACCGCTTTCGGCCAGTGCAAGTGCCTGTTGCCGGGCCACATGCAACAGTTCAAACGCATTGAACACGACCTGGTCGCTGCTTCGCAGCAGGCCCAGTTCTTTCGCCTCGAACGCCGATGCCGAGACCTTGCCCATCGCAATGGTTTCGAAGTAACGCTTGAGTTCGGCGAACACGTCGCCGCCCGGACCGGCGGCCTGCGACGCGCGCACCGCAATTTCCTTCAGGCCTCCACCCGCGGGCAACAGGCCGACACCCGCTTCGACCAGGCCGATGTAGCTTTCAAGCCCGGCCACGGTTTTGGCGCTGTGCATCTGGAATTCGCAGCCGCCGCCCAGCGCCAGTCCGCGCACCGCCGACACCACCGGCACCAGCGAATACTTGATGCGCTGACTGGTGGCCTGGAAGTTGGCGACCATCGCCTCGAAGCCCGCGATGTTGGGAGTCTGTCCGTCTGCGCCCTGCAGCAGGCCCAGCGCGCCGGCGAGGTCGGCACCGGCGGAAAACGGTTCCTTTGGTTGCCAGATCACCATCGCCTTGAAATCGCGCTCGGCGCGGCCGACAGCCTCCTGCAAGCCATCGAGCACCTGGTCGGACACGGTGTGCAGCTTGGTCTTGAACGAGACCACCCCGACGCCATCGTTGTCGGTCCACATGCGCAGGCCGTCGTTCTCGAACACGGTGTCGCCTTGCGCAAAGGTTTCGCCAAGCAGCGGATCGGGGAATCGCTGGCGCTGGTAGACGGGCAGGGCGGAGCGTGGGAGCTTGGCGTTCTTGCCCGGGCTGTAGCTGCCCTCGGCGGCATGCACGCCTTCACGACCGTCGAACACCCAGTCGGGCAACGGCGCATCGCTCATGGCCTTGCCGGCAACGATGTCATCGGCGATCCATTGCGCGACTTGTTTCCAGCCCGCCGCCTGCCAGGTCTCGAACGGCCCCAGCGACCAGCCATAGCCCCAGCGGATGGCGAGGTCGACGTCGCGCGCGGTCTCGGCGATGTCGGCCAGGTGGAAGGCGCTGTAATGGAACAAATCGCGGAACGTCGCCCACAGGAATTGCGCTTGCGGATGCGCGCTTTCGCGCAGCTTGGCGAATTTCTCGGCAGGATTCCTGATCCTGAGGATCTCGATCACTTCGGGCGCCGCAACACCCACGGCTGGCCTGTAATCCTGCGCCTCCAGGTCCAGCACCAAGATGTCCTTGCCGGCCTTGCGGAAGATGCCGGCGCCGGTTTTCTGGCCCAGCGCGCCCTTGGCGATCAACGCATCCAGCCATTTCGGCGACTTGAAATATTTGTGCCAGGGATCGTCCGGCAGGGTATCGGCCATGGTCTTGATGACGTGCGCCATGGTGTCAAGTCCGACCACGTCGGATGTGCGATAGGTCGCGGACTTGGGCCGGCCGATCAGCGGGCCGGTGAGGGCATCGACTTCGTCGAAACCGAGTTTGTGTTGGGCGGTGTGGTGGATGGTGGCCAGGATCGAGAACACGCCGATACGGTTGCCGATGAAATTCGGTGTGTCCTTGGCATGCACCACGCCCTTGCCCAGGGTGGTGGTGAGGAAGGTTTCGAGGCCCTCCAGCACGGCCTTGTCGGTACTGCGTGCCGGAATCAGCTCGGCCAGGTGCATGTAGCGCGGCGGGTTGAAGAAATGCACCCCGCAGAATCGATGGCGCAACTGCTCGGGCAATACTTCGGCCAGCGTGTTGATGCCCAATCCCGAGGTGTTGCTGGCCAGTACGGCATGGTCGGCAACAAACGGCGCGATCTTCTCGTACAGGGCCTGCTTCCAGTCCATGCGCTCGGCGATCGCCTCGATGATCAGGTCGCAATCCTTGAGCTTCTGCAAGCCGATTTCGTAATTGGCCGGGACGATCGCTTCGGCCAGCGACTTGCTCGCCAGCGGCGCAGGACTGAGTTTGCCCAGGTTGCCAATGGCCTTGAGCACGATCCCGTTGGGGTCGCCCTCCGTCGCCGGCAGGTCGAACAGCACGGTATCGACCCCGGCGTTGGTGAGGTGGGCGGCGATTTGCGCCCCCATGACGCCGGCGCCGAGGACGGCGGCACGACGGACAAGTAGTTTTTCAGACATTGGATGCAACTCCTTGAAATAAAATGAATTTGCTCTGCTCATTTGTGTGGATCGATCCACGCGACGCATCAGGTCCGTGATAGCCAGGCTGCGCTGGGAGCGTTGTCCCGCATGACACGGAAACGCTCAACTCTCGAATCCGGCCGCTGCAAAGCGGATGAGTTCCTGGGCCGCGCGCTGGCGGTGGCTGGCTTCGCTGGTCCCGGTTGGGCGCTTGATCAGGCCGAAATCGGCCATCGCGTAGGTCAGGGCGCCGGCAAGGAAATCCAGGCGCCAGTACAGCTGTTCCTTGCTCAATTCGGGCACGCATGGCGCGATCGCCTTGGCGAAGTCGCGCAACACATGGCCATATTGTTCCGACAGGAACTTGCGCAGGCTGTCGTTCTTCTCGGCGTAGGCGCGTGCGATGACGCGGATGAAAGCCACGCCGCCCTGGCGATCCTGCGCCAGCGCCAGCGCTGGCTCGACGAAGGCCGCCAGGATCGGCTGCAATTGTCCCGGATGTTGCTCGCGCGCGGATTTCAGGCATGCCAGGCGCTGCGCACTCATCTCGTCCATGCGTCGGCGGAAGACTTCGTTGACGAGGTTTTCCTTGCTGCCGAAGTGATAGTTGACCGCTGCGATGTTGACATCGGCACGGCTGGTCACCTGGCGCAATGACGTGCCGCCAAAGCCATGCTGGGCGAATAATTCCTCGGCGGCGCCGAGGATGCGGTCCTTGGTGGAGAACTGGGTGATGGTTGTAACCTCGGGTCGGCATGAATCAAACGCTTGTTTGATCGTAGTCCGCAAGCCTCGGTGACGTCAAATTCGATCCCGAAAAAAGTGCGGAAGGTCCTGCGGTAGGTTAGAATTGTCCGTAGCCAAGTCGGCTAAACCCGTGTCCTGACACGGGTTTTCCATGTTATCGTGGGCCGCTCCCGCACTGCGGCCCGCCCTTTTAGGAGAACATCCAATGGCGCTGGAACGCACCTTGTCGATCATCAAGCCCGATGCCGTTGCTAAAAACGTCATCGGCGAGATCTATGCGCGTTTTGAAAAAGCCGGCCTCAAGATCGCGGCCGCAAAAATGAAACACCTTTCACGCAAGGAAGCCGAAGGCTTCTACGCCGTGCACCGCGAACGTCCATTCTTCAACGCATTGGTCGAGTTCATGATCAGTGGCCCGGTGATGATCCAGGCGCTGGAAGGCGACAACGCCATCGCCAAGCACCGCGACCTGATGGGCGCCACCAACCCCAAGGATGCCGCGCCGGGCACGATCCGCGCGGACTTCGCCGATTCGATCGACGCAAATGCGGTGCACGGTTCCGATGCTG
The DNA here is from genome assembly GCA_038241735.1 of Lysobacterales bacterium. Classification (GTDB taxonomy): domain Bacteria; phylum Pseudomonadota; class Gammaproteobacteria; order Xanthomonadales; family Xanthomonadaceae; genus Luteimonas. The sequence goes on along the minus strand of JBBSST010000022.1, from coordinate 10,766 downwards.
CCGAAACAGCGGCTGTTGAAATCGCGTATTTCTTCCCGTCAACGGATGTGTTCGCACGCTGATGTCGCAATGATCCAGGCCAGCACAAAACAGAATCTGCTCGACCTCGATCGCGAGGGCCTGGAGTGCTTTTTCGCCGACACCCTCGGCGAAAAGCGCTACCGCGCCCACCAGGTAATGAAGTGGATCCACCATCGCCACGTCACCGACTTCGACGAGATGACCGATCTCGGCAAAGTGTTGCGGGCGAAGCTCCAGGCGCATGCCGACGTACGCGTGCCGCAGGTGCATTTCGAGAAGCCATCCACCGACGGCACGCACAAGTGGCTGCTCGGCATGGATGGCAAGAACGCCATCGAAGCGGTGTTTATCCCCGACAAGGGGCGCGGCACGTTATGCGTGTCGTCGCAGGTGGGCTGCGCGCTGAATTGCCAGTTCTGCTCGACAGCAACGCAGGGCTTCAACCGCAACTTGTCCACCGCCGAGATCATCGGCCAGGTGTGGATTGCCGCGAAGCACCTGGGCAATATCCCGCACAAGCAGCGCAAGCTCACCAATGTCGTGATGATGGGCATGGGCGAGCCGCTGATGAACTTCGACAACGTCGTGCGCGCGATGAGCGTGATGCGCGACGACCTGGGTTATGGCCTTGCCAACAAGCGCGTGACGCTTTCAACCGCCGGCATGGTGCCGATGATCGACCGCCTCGGCGAAGAGAGTGACGTGTCGCTGGCGGTATCACTGCACGCAGCCAACGACGAGTTGCGCACCGAGCTGGTGCCGCTCAACAAGAAGTATCCGATCGCCGAATTGATGGCCGCTTGCGAGCGTTACGTCAAACGCAAGCCGCGCGCATCGATCACGTTTGAATATACATTGATGAAGGGTGTCAACGACCAGCCCGTGCATGCACGGCAGCTGGCCAAGCTGATGCGGCAGTTCGACAACGCCGTGCAGATGAAGGATGCGGGCAAGGTCAACCTGATCCCGTTCAACCCCTTCCCTGGCACGCGATTCGAGCGCTCCACGGAGAGCGACATCCGGGCGTTCCAGAAATCCCTGCTCGATGCGCAGGTGCTGACGATGGTGCGGCGCACGCGCGGCGATGACATCGATGCCGCGTGTGGCCAGTTGAAGGGGCAGGTGGTCGATCGCACCCGTCGCCAGGCCGAACACCAAAAGCGGCTGGATTCGCTGGCCAGCGACGGCAACGGAGGCATCGATGCGACTACATGATCGTGTCGCACCGACCAGCACCACGCTCCGGGGCATCGTATCGACCCTCGTTTTCGCCATCGCCTTGTCGATGCTGGCCTCGGCTTGCTCGCGCCTGACCTTTATCCGTCCCAATGCCAGCCCCGGGAAGTACGAGCGCATCGCGCCAAGCTATTCCTTTCGCGATGACCCTGGCACCAAGCAGCGCGCGGCGCTCAAAAGCCACCTGGCGCGCGCCGGCACTGCCCTGCAGGCCGGGCAAACCGAGACGGCCGAAAGAGAAGCCAATGCAGCATTGAAGATCGACTCGAAATCGGCGGATGCGCACACCCTGCTGGCGGTCATCGCCGATCAAAGCGGCCGTGCGGCCCAGGCGGGGGGGTATTACGCCAAGGCAGCCGAGTTGGCACCGCAACAAGGCGCAGAGCTCAACAATTACGGCGCCTGGCTCTGTGGCAATGGCCGTGCCGCTGAATCACTGGCCTGGTTTGATCGCGCACTGACCGATGCCGCCTACCAGCGGCGTGCTTCGGCACTCGCCAATGCCGGTGCCTGCGCATTGAAGGCCGGACAAACCGGCCGCATCGAGGGTGACCTGCGCGAAGCATTGTCGCTGGATCCAGGCAATGCCACCGCGCTCGCAGCAATGGCCGATTATTTATTTCGCAGCGCACGCTACATGGACGCGCGCGCATTTTCGGAAAGACGCCTGGCTTCAGCACCTGCCACGCCTTCCGTGCTCCTACTTGCGTCACAAATCGAAGACAAACTTGGCGACAGGGCTGCCGCCGCTCGTTATGTTCAACGCTTGCGAACGGAATTTCCGCACGCGGGGACCGCCAATCCCGGGGAAAGTAGTCAACCATGACACCGTCCAACCACACAAACGTGGAGACCAGCTGCGGTAAACGACTCCGCGCCGCACGCGAGGCCGCCGGCCTGAGCGTGGCGGATGTTGCCACCGCGCTGAAAATGCCGGTGCGCATCGTCGAGGCGATCGAATCGGAGGATTGGGCGCGCCTGGGTGCGCCTGTTTTCGTGCGCGGCCAGCTACGCAGCTACTCGCGCCTGCTGGGCTTGCCGATGGATCCCGTGCAGATGGCGTCGGCTTCCGCGCCGATCGAGCCCACCCGGCTGATCCCACGCACACAGACACCACGCATGCAGCGGGTCGCCGACCAGGTCGGTGGACGATTGGTCTACGTGGTGATTACCGCACTGTTGATCCTGCCGGTTTGGGTGGCGACGCGCTCGCATATCGATAATCCCCAGGATGCCGCGCAGCTCGACCTGCCCGCAGGCAAGCTGGCAGCCAATCACACGGTCCAGCCGGCGTCACCTGTCGCCCGGGACCCCTCGACCGTGGTGGCGTCGATGGCATCGCTGCCGGCGCGTCAAGGTGTCGCGCCTGCATTGACCCTCCACTTCAGCAGTGACAGCTGGGTACAGATCGTGGCGCCCGATGGCCATGACATCGAGAAAGCCCTGCTCAAGGCAGGCGCAACACGCAGTTATTCCATGGGCGAGGTAGGCCACATGGTTCTGGGCAATGCCAGCTCGGTGCAGCTGCGCAGCAGCGGCCAATCACGGGACCTGTCGCCTTACATGCGCGCGAACGTGGCGCGCTTTACGGTATCCTCTGACGGTTCCCTCGCGCCGGTCGCCGACTGACCCGCACGCGGGTCCAGCGAGGTTCCTGCATTCCGGCAACGGAGCGTGAATCCCATCAGGCCGGCCCACGCCATGCGTGCCGCCGGTCTGATAGTGTCGGCCTCCCTCGGGCCTCCCATTCCCCTACGGTCCGTGCTGCATGCCGGGCTGGATACAGCACGGCAGCATTCACCACATGGCAATTGACGACCTGCTTGACGAACACGAACAAAGCGAACGCCTCCTGGCCTGGTTACGCAGCAATGGTGCCGGCCTGATTGGCGGCGTCGTGCTGGGCCTGGGACTGATCCTCGGCTGGCAATGGTGGAAAGGCCACCAGGGCGAAAGCGCGATGCAGGCCGGTGACGACTACCAATCCGCGTTGAAGAGCCTCCAATCCAAGGACCTCAAGCAAGCGCAGGTGCGGATGGCCAAGCTCAAGAATAGCCCGTATGCCGCACTTGCCTCCCTGGACATGGCCAAGGCACAACTCGATGCCGGCCAGCGCGATGCCGCCATCGCCACGCTGCGGGGCGCTGAAACCGCCAATCCCGGCCTGCGGCAGATCATCGACCAGCGCCTGGCGCGGTTGTTGATCGATGCCGGCAAAGGCGCCGATGCACTGGCACTGCTGGCCAAGGCCGATGATCCCGCCAGCCTTGAAGCGCGCGGCGATGCACAGCTGGCACTGGGCAAGCGCGACGATGCGCGCAAGTCCTACACGGACGCACTGACCAAGCTTGATGTCGCCGCACCGCAGCGGCGCCTGCTGGAACTCAAACTCACCGACGTCGGCGGCTCGCCGGTCAAACCCGAGGCAAAGACTTGATGAAGTCCGTATCGACATCACATGGCGCCGGCATCCAACGGCTTGCCATCCTTGCCCTGTGCGTCTTTGCGCTGGCCGGCTGCACCACGGTCAAAGGCTGGTTTAGCGGCAAGGACAAAGATAAAAAGGCCAATGAGCCGGCAGCATTGATCAAGATCACGCCAACGGCGACGATCGACAAACTGTGGACGGCCAAGGCTGGCAAGGGCGAAGATCGCCTCGGTGCCCGCCAGGGCCCGGTGGTGGCCGATGGTCGCGTTTACGCCGCGGCGGTCAAGGGCGGCGTGCATGCCTTCGACCTGCTGACCGGTGCGTCGGTCTGGAAGTACGATTCCGACCTTGCTTTGTCCGGTGGTCCCGGTGTTGGCGATGGTCTGGTCGTCGTTGGCAGCCTCAAGGGCGACGTCGTCGCATTGGATGCCGCCACCGGCGCGGAAAAGTGGAAGGCCAAGGTCACCAACGAAGTCATCGCCGCACCTGCAATCGGGCAGGGCATGGTGTTCGTGCGTTCCAACGATGGCCGCATCACCGCCTTCGACGCGGCCAGTGGCGAGCGCCGCTGGTTCTGGAGCCATGAATTGCCGGCGTTGACGGTGCGCGGCAACGATGCCCCGACACTAGGCCCAGGCTATGTGTTTGTCGGCAACGACGACGGTACGGTGGCGGCGCTTTCGGTGGCCGATGGCCGCGAAGTGTGGAGCCAGGTCGTCGCCCAGCCTGATGGTCGCAGCGAGCTTGACCGGATGGCCGACATCGATGGCACCCCGGTACTCGATGGCACCACCTTGTATGCCAGCAGCTTCAAGAAGCAGACGATGGCGATTGATGCGCCCAGTGGACGTCCGATCTGGGCACGCGACAGCGGTGGTTCCGGCCGCGTCGGCGTAGCCAGCGATCGCGTGGTGGTGTCCGATGATGCCGGAACGGTATGGGCACTCGACAAGAGCAGTGGCGGCGCGCTGTGGTCGCAGCCGGTGCTGGCGCGTCGCAACCTGACGTCGGCCGTGGTGCAGGGCGATTACGCCGTTGTTGGTGACCTTGAGGGTTACCTGCACTGGCTCAAGCTCGACACTGGCGAAATCGCCGCACGCGTCCGCACCGGACGCGATGCATTGCGCGCAGCGCCCGTGGTCGCCGACGGCATCCTCATCGCCGAGGACACCGATGGCGGCCTGAGCGCATACCGTATCGGGCAGTAAAGCCGGGAGTCGGTTATCGGGAGTGGGCACGCGGAAAGCCACTCCCGTTCTGGCGCTAGCTTCATACCTGCCAGGGCTTTTGTCCCTGCCAGGGTCTTATACCTGCCTGTGCGCGGGTTCTTTTTTGCCATAACCCCAAGGATCAGGAACGGGAATACAGTCATCGGAACATTGACGGAGTCGCCATCGATTCTCCATGCCCGATTTCCCATCCCCACCCGCCAACATGCTCCCCCTGGTCGCTCTGGTCGGTCGTCCCAACGTTGGCAAGTCGACCTTGTTCAATGCCTTGACGCGTACGCGCGACGCCCTGGTGCATGACGAGCCGGGCGTTACGCGCGACCGCAACTACGGCGTGTGCCGGCTCGACGAAACACGGCCCTTCGTGCTGGTCGATACCGGTGGCATTGCCGGCGAAAACATCCATCTCGAAAGTGGCGGGTTGGCCGGTGCCACTGCGCGCCAGGCGCGAGCCGCCGCCGAGGAGGCGGATTTGGTGCTGTTCGTGGTCGATGGCCGCGAAGGCGCTTCGGCGCTCGACGACGAGATCCTGCGCTGGCTGCGCAAGACCTCGCGCCCGACATTCCTGATCGTCAACAAGACGGACGGTCTTGATATCCGCGCCGCGCTCGCGGATTTCTCGCGATACGGTTTCAGCGACGTGCTGGCAATCTCCTCGGCGCACCGCCATGGCATCGATGAATTGATGGAGAAGGTGCTGGCGAAACTGCCGCAAGCCGGTGACGCGGAGGCCCTCGACAACGATCCTGATCGCGTACGCCTGGCGTTTGTCGGGCGCCCCAACGTCGGCAAGTCCACCCTGGTCAACCGTATCCTCGGCGAGGAGCGGATGATCGCGTCGGACATAGCGGGCACGACGCGCGATTCGATCTCGGCCGACCTCGAACGTGACGGCCGCAAGTATCGCCTGGTCGACACCGCTGGCATCCGCCGCAAGGCGCGGGTCGAAGCCGCGGTCGAGACGTTTTCGATCATCAAGACCCTGCAGGCGATCGAGCAGTGCCAGGTCGCGGTGATCATGCTCGATGCCAGCGAAGGTGTCACCGACCAGGACGCCAGCGTACTCGGCGCCGTGCTCGACGCGGGTCGCGCACTGGTGGTTGCGGTCAACAAATGGGACGGGCTCAGCGACTACCAGCGCGAACAGGTCGAAGCGCTGCTGTCGCGCAAGCTGACCTTCGTGCCGTGGGCCGAAACCGTGCGCATCAGTGCCAAGCATGGTTCTGGCCTGCGTGAATTGTTTGCCGCGATCCATCGCGCGCATGCATCGGCGACGCGTCAATTTGGCACCTCCGAGGTGACCAAGGCGATGGAAGTGGCCTACGAGACCAACCCGCCGCCGGTGGTGCGCGGGCATGTCCCGAAGCTGCGTTTTGCCCACCCCAGTGGCGGCAATCCGCCGACGTTCGTTGTCCATGGCACGCGTCTGCGCAGTTTGTCCGACTCGTATCGCCGTTACCTGGAGAATTTTTTCCGCAAGCGTTTCAAGCTGGTCGGAACGCCCATACGCTTCTTGTTCAAGGAAGGCGACAATCCGTACAAGGACAAGAAAAACGTCCTGAACGAACGCCAGATCGCCAAGAAAAAACGCTTGATCCGCCACGTCAAGCGCGGCAAGTGACGCGCCCGCCCGCGCTTCGGTGCGATATCCCCCGGGCGTAGTCGACAGCCTGTCGTGGCTGCATCCAGGGTACTTTCGAACCACCGCCGACGGAAATCCCGTCCCGGCCTACAATCCCGGCATGTCCACGTCATTTGCCACCACCTTGGGCGTCCTTGCCGGCGGGCGGGCCACGCGCCTGGGTGGCCTCGACAAAGCCTGGTTGCAGCGCGATGGGCAGCCGCAGGTGCTGCGGCTGGTACGCCGATTGCGTGATGACGTGGATGCGGTGATTGTCAGCGCCAACCATGACCTTGCGCGTTATGCCGCGCACGGGCTGGTGGTGGTTGCCGATCGCGTTTGCAACATCGGGCCGATCGCAGCGCTTGATGCGCTTGCGTGCGCCTGCACCACGCCGTGGCTGCTCAGCGTGCCAGTGGATGCGATCTGCGTGAACGATGGCCTGTTGCGCAGCCTGCAAGCTGCCGGTGCAAACGGCGCGTATGCGCAAGACGATGACGGCTCGCAGCCGCTACTGGCATTGTGGAAAGTCGAAGCCTTGCGCGCAGCCGTGGCAACCGCCATCACCGATGGCAATTACGCCATCCACGCCCTGCAATCACGCATGGGCATGGGAGGCGTGCGCTTTGACGGCGTACGCTTCGGCAACCTCAATATGCCCGACGACCTCATCGCAGCCGGCGTTGAGCACTGGCAGTACGACACAAACAAGTAGCCCAACCATGTTCCCGACCCGTATTTCATATGATCAGGCCAGTGCCATCATTGCCGATGTGGCTGCGCAACGGCGCATGCCCGCCGAACGCGTGGCGTTGTCGCGCGCGCACGGACGCATCCTCGCCCAGCAGGTAGTCGCGCAGATCGCGCAGCCACCCTTCGACAATTCGGCGATGGATGGGTTCGCCCTGCGCCATGCCGACCTGCACGGCCATGGCGACACCGACTTGCAACTGGTCGGCGAACAGTTTGCAGGGCATGCAGTGGACCTGCGTGTATCAGCAGCACAGTGCGTGCGCATCACCACGGGCGCGCCGCTGCCGCAGGGCACTGACACCGTGGTCATGAAAGAAAACGTACAGGTTGATGGTGATCGCGTGCGCATCCTGGTCGCGCCAACACCACGACAGCACGTGCGCCGGCTGGGTGAAGACACGCAGGTGGGCGACGTGCTGTTGCAGGCCGGTGAAACGCTGACACCCACGCGCATTGCGTTGGCTGCGTCGCAAGGGTTAGCTGAGCTGTCGGTGGCGCGACGACCAACCGTCGCGGTTTTCACTACCGGTGATGAACTGGTCGAACCGGGCCTGCCGCTCGAACCGGGGCAGATCTACAACTCCAATCGCGAACAGTTGATGGGCATGCTGCGTGCCGACGGGCTTGAGCCCGTGGCGTGGCCGACGCTGCCCGACGACCCCGGGCAGGTCGAATCCGCATTGCGCCATGCCGGCAACGCCTTCGACCTGGTCATCACGTGCGGCGCCGTGTCGGTGGGCGAGAAAGACCACATCCCGACATTGTTGCAGGCCCAGGGACAGGTGCATTTCTGGAAAGTACAGATGAAACCCGGCATGCCGCTACTGTTTGCCAGCGGCGGACGCCTGGGTGATGCGTTGTTTTTGTGCTTGCCCGGCAACCCGGTCTCGGTGCTGGCCACATACCTCACGCTTGGCCGCAGCCTGCTGGATGGATTGCAGGGCAGGGCGGTGGGCAACGCGACCCTGGGCAGGCGCTGGCGCGCGCGATTGGCGATGCCGTGGTGCAAGACCCATGAGCGCATGGAGTTCCTGCGCGGTCGCCTGCGTGCGCTTGACGATGGCAGCCTGCAGGTCCAGCCCAACCCCGCCGACGGTTCGCACCGGATGCGCGCGGCGGCCGATTCGGATGTCTTGATCGTCCTCGATGAAGGCGTGCGTGACTATCGGGCAGGAAGCGTGGTCGATGTATTGTTGTATTGACGACGGTGCAGACAGCGCAGTGACCGTCGAAAACAGGGGCCGTCCTTGCTCGTGTGCATAGCAGGAAATGAAAGGAAGAAACGCGCGATGATCACGCCATGACGATCCAGGAAATCACGCCACGCGAAGCCCACGCCCGTTGTTCGCAAGGCGCCGTGCTGATCGATGTGCGCGAAGACCACGAGCGTGAAAACGGCATGGCCGAGGGTGCACGTGGCATTGCCCGTGCCGAACTGGAGCTGGATCCGGGTTTTCACGTTCCCGATCGCGACAGCGAGTTGATCCTGATCTGCCAGAGCGGCGGCCGCTCGATGCTGGCGGCGCAATTGTTGCAGCAGCTCGGCTATCCGCGCATCGCTTCGGTGCGCGGTGGCACCGGCCGCTGGATCCTCGACGGATTCCCGGTCAGCCATCCTGTGGTCGAGGTTGATCACGATTTCCACGATCGGTATGCGCGGCACCTGGTGTTGCCGGAAATTGGCCTGCGCGGGCAAAGACGCCTGGAAGCATCGCGCATCCTGCTGCTTGGCGCGGGCGGACTTGGTTCACCGGCCGCGTTCTATCTTGCCGCGGCCGGCGTCGGCCACCTGCGCATCGCCGATGATGACGTGGTTGAACGCAGCAACCTGCAGCGACAGATCCTGCATACCGATGCCGACCTTGGCATGCCCAAGGTCGACTCGGCGGAAACACGGTTGTCTGCACTCAATCCACGCACGCAGGTCGAGGGCATCGCCGAGCGCGTGACGTCGGACAACGTCGAGCGGCTCCTCGATGATGTCGACGTGGTGATCGATGGCGCTGATAATTTCCCGGTGCGTTACCTGCTCAACGACGCCTGCGTGAAGCTCGGCAAGCCGCTGGTGTATGGCGCCGTGCATCGTTTCGAAGGCCAGGTCAGCGTGTTTGATGCGGGCCGACAGCGCGGCATCGCGCCGTGCTATCGCTGCCTGTTCCCGCAGCCGCCGCCGCCGGAAGCCGCACCCAATTGCAGCGAAGCTGGCGTGATCGGCGTGCTGCCCGGCGTGATCGGCATGCTGCAGGCCACCGAGGCGATCAAGTTGCTGTTGCACCTGGGCGAGCCGTTGACCGGTCGCCTGCTGCATTTTGATGCGCTGTCGATGCGCTTTCGCGAGACGCGGCTGCCTGCTGACCCGGATTGCCCGATATGTGCGCCGGCAACGGAATTTCCAGGCTACATCGATTACGCCAGTTTCTGCGCAGGCCAATGAAGCCCGTGCACCAGGCCGCATGGTGCCGTGTGGGCGATTGCCTGGCGTGCGGCGCAAGCCTTGGCGATTGCCACGTTCGATCAGTCCGCCATTCGCGGAAGCAGCAACGCGCAGGATGCCGTGCCAAAGAAGCTCGCCTGAATCATTGATGCGATTGTGTGCGGCAGGCCCCAAACCCACGTTCGGGTTTTTCTGACAATGCATCACGGCAAAACCACGCTTGAGGATTGTCGGGGCCACACTTACGCTGCATTGCATATCGCCCCTGCGGGCGAGGAGACATTGACGATGACGATCCGGGTATTCCTCGTGGACGACCATGCACTCGTGCGAACCGGGATGCGCATGATCCTGTCGGGTGAAACCGACATCGACGTGATCGGCGAGGCCGAGAGCGGCGAGTCGGCGCTGCCGCAGATCCGCAAGCTAAAACCGGACGTGGTGCTGTGCGACCTGCACCTGCCTGGCATCAGCGGCCTGGAGGTGACCGAACGCATCATCAAGGGCGACCACGGGACGCGCGTGATCGTGGTGTCGGTGCTGGAGGATGGACCGATTCCAAAACGCGTAATCGAGGCGGGTGCGTCGGGCTATGTCGGCAAGGCTGGCGATGCGGGCGAGTTGCTGCAGGCGGTGCGCGCGGTCGCGCTGGGCAAACGTTACCTTGCCAGCAACGTGGCGCAGAACCTGGCGCTGTCCGGGATCGACGGCAACGGCACGCCGTTCGATGCATTGTCGCCACGCGAACTGGAAGTGGTGATGTTGTTGCTGCAGGGATTGCGGCAGGACGACATCGCGAAAATACTCAGCCTGAGTGCGAAGACGATCAACACGCACAAGTCGCGATTGTTCGAGAAACTCACCATCCAGGACAACATCGCGTTGGCGCGTCTGGCGCGGCAATACGGATTGGCTGATCCGGCACAGGCCTAAGCCGCAATTGCAGGAAAGTTGATCGGAAAACGGGGCGTTGCCGCGTCTGGAAAATCACGATGGATGAAAAATCCACCGTGATTTCCTGATGGCCCGGCGAGGTGTCAGGAC